>CAZRLN010000013.1:23571-54225 GCA_964601085.1 uncultured Veillonellaceae bacterium
ATGCCGATGACTTCGCCGGTGGACTTCATCTCCGGCCCAAGAGCGATATCGACCTGGGTGATCTTGGCGAACGAGAACACCGGCGCCTTGACCGCCGTATATTCGACCGGCTCGAGCAGACCCGTTCCGTAACCGAGTGAAGCCAGCGACTGGCCCATAGCCGCCCGGGTCGCCAGGTTGATCATCGGCACCTTGGTCACTTTGCTCATGAACGGCACGGTGCGGCTGGACCGGGGATTGACTTCGATTACGTACAGTTGTTTGTCATAGACGACATACTGCACATTGATGATCCCCTTGACCGACAACGCCCGAGCCATCCGGACCGTATAATCGACGATCATGTTCTTGATTTCATCGGACAGGGTGACCGGCGGATACACGGCGATGCTGTCGCCGGAATGAACGCCGGCCCGCTCGACATGCTCCATGATGCCAGGAATCAGGACGTCCTTGCCGTCGCTGACGGCGTCGACCTCGACTTCCGTCCCCTGCATGTAATGGTCGACCAGAACGGGACGATCCGGCGACGCCTGTACGGCATACGTCAGGTAATGTCGCAGGTCGCCTTCATTATAAACGATCTCCATGGCTCGGCCACCCAAGACGTAGGAAGGCCGCACCATTACCGGATAACCGATGCGGTTGGCCGCAGCGATGGCTGCGCCGGCATCCGTCACGCTGGCGCCTTTCGGCCGGGGAATATAGAGATTTCCCAAAAATTCATCGAATTTTTCCCGGTCTTCGGCCGTATCGATCGCTTCCAGGGAAGTTCCCATGATCTGCACACCCGCGCGCGATAAGGGACCGGCCAGGTTGATCGCGGTCTGGCCGCCGAACTGGACGATGACGCCTTCCGGCATTTCCTTTTCGATGACGTTCATTACGTCTTCCATCGTCAGCGGTTCAAAATACAGCCGGTCCGAGGTGTCAAAGTCGGTCGACACCGTTTCCGGGTTGTTGTTGATGATGATCGACTCGATCCCCATCTCCCGCAGCGCCCAGACCGAATGGACCGAACAGTAGTCAAACTCGATGCCCTGGCCGATACGGATCGGTCCGGAACCAAGCACCAGCACCTTGCGCCGGTTGGAAGTCTGAACCTCGTCCTCCTGGGCATACGTGGAATAGTAGTATGGAGTAATCGCTTCGAATTCCGCGGCGCAGGTATCGACCATCTTGTAGCAGGGCAGGATGTTCCAGCGCTTGCGCCGGCTGCGGATTTCCGCTTCCGTCCCCAGCGTCAGCTCGGCGATGGTCCGGTCGGCCAGGCCGCACCGTTTTGCGGCCCGCATCAGCTGCGGCGTCATCGGTTCGCGGACGATCCGCTGTTCCATGGCGACAATCCGTCGGATCTTATCGATAAAGAAGGGATCGATCGTGGTGATCCGGGCAATCTCCGCCGGATCCACGCCGCGGCGCAGGGCCTCGGCGACCACGAACAGGCGCTCGTCGTTGCGCACTGACAGACGCTCAACTACCAGTTCATCGGTCAAAGCGGCAATTGCCGGCAGTTGCAGCCGATGCGCCTTGATTTCCAAGGAGCGGACGGCTTTCAGCAGCGCGGCCTCGAAGGTCCGGTCGATCGCCATGACCTCGCCGGTCGCCTTCATCTGCGTCCCCAGTTCCCGGTCGGCGCCGACGAATTTGTCGAACGGCCAACGCGGGAATTTCAGGACCACGTAGTCGATGGCCGGTTCGAAGCAGGCTTTGGTCTTGCCGGTCACGGCGTTCTGGATCTCGTCGAGCCGATAGCCGATGGCGATCTTGGTCGCGACCTTGGCGATCGGATAGCCGGTCGCCTTCGAGGCCAGGGCGCTGGACCGGCTGACCCGGGGGTTGACTTCGATGACGATATAGTCGGTGCTCTTGGTGTCGAGAGCGAACTGAACGTTGCAACCGCCTTCGACGCCAAGCTTGCGGATGATGTTCAGCGATGCCGACCGCAGCATCTGGTATTCATGGTCTGTCAGGGTCTGGGACGGCGCCACGACGATGCTGTCGCCGGTATGAATCCCCACCGGATCGATATTTTCCATGTTGCAGACCGTGATGCAGTTGTTGGCCGCATCGCGGATCACTTCATACTCGACTTCTTTCCAGCCGGCTACGCTCCGCTCGATCAGAACCTGCGAAATCATGCTGTGGGTCAGCCCCCGGTTGACCACCTCGTTGAGCTCTTCCTCGCTGTTGACGATGCCGCCGCCGGTGCCGCCCAATGTGTAGGCCGGACGGACGATGAGCGGATAGCCGACCTTTCGCGCAAACTCCCGGGCCGCTTCCACCGTTTCGACAATATCGCTTTCGGGGATCGGCTGGTTGATTTCCTGCATGGCCTGTTTGAACAATTCCCGGTCTTCCGCCTTTTTGATCGCTTCCAGCGGCGTGCCCAGCAGTTCGACATTATATTTTTCCAGAGTACCCCGTTCCGCCATTTTGACGGCGAGATTCAGGCCGACCTGGCCGCCGAGAGTTGCCAGCAGCCCGTCTGGGCGCTCTTTGGCGATGATTTCTTCCAGGTATTCCGGCAACAGCGGCTCCACATACACCCGGTCGGCAATGTTGGCATCGGTCATGATGGTGGCGGGATTGGAATTGACCAGGACGACTTCCAGCCCTTCCTCTTTCAGGGCCCGGCAGGCTTGCGTGCCGGCGTAGTCAAATTCGGCTGCCTGACCGATGACGATCGGGCCGGAACCGATGACCATGATTTTTCGGAGATCAGGACGTTTCGGCATCTCAGCAGCCTCCTTTCATCAGATCGTTGAACTGTTGGAACAGATATACATTGTCATCCGGACCCGGAGCGGCCTCGGGATGATATTGGACGGAAAAGATCGGCAGACGGTTGTGTTTCATTCCTTCAATCGTCCCGTCATTCACGGCGCGATGGGTCACGGTAACGTCCATGCCGGCCACTGTCGCTTCGTCGATCACGTAGCCGTGGTTCTGTGAAGTGATGTAGACCCGGTCATGGCTGAAATCTTTCACCGGATGATTCACGCCCCGATGGCCGAACTTCAGTTTATAGGTATCGCCGCCCAACGCCAGGGCCAGTAGCTGGTGCCCGAGGCAAATTCCGAACATCGGCTTCTTGCCGAGCAACTGCCGGATCGTCTCGATGGCATAGGTCACCATCTTCGGATCGCCCGGTCCGTTGGACAGGAAAATCCCATCCGGATTCAACGCCAGAATGGTCGCCGCGTCCGTGGATGCGGGCACTACCGTCAAATCGCAGCCGTACAGAGACAACGACCGCAAGATATTCTGCTTGATGCCAAAATCCATGACCACTACGTGCGGCGCCGGTTTTTCATGGGGGATCCGGTAAATCTCCGGCGTCGTGACTTCCGCCACCAGATCGACGGAAACATGGCCGTCGATTTCCTTCACGACTTGCGCCGTATCCCGCTCCGCCCGGACGATTCGGCCCTGCATGGCGCCATGGGAACGGATCTTCCGCGTGACCGCCCGGGTATCCACATCACATAGGCAGGGGATATTCCGCTGCTCCAGATAGCAGACGATACTCCCTTCTTCGCACCAGTTGCTGGGATTCTCGCACAATTCCGCCGTGATGAAGCCCCGGACAAATGACCGGCGGGCCTGGTCAAACTTCGGATTCACGCCGTAGTTCCCGATCAGGGGATACGTCATAGTCACGATCTGACCGGCATACGAAGGATCGGTCAATACTTCCTGGTAACCGGTCATCCCGGTATTGAACACCACTTCGCCGTTGCCTTCCCATCCGTTCAGCAACAACCCGTCAAACGTCGTCCCATCGGCCAATACCAACTTGCCGGCTACAAATTCGCTCATGCTGTCACCTGCCCATCCCGCATCACAATCTTGCCAGCCACCACGGTCAGCACTGCCTGTCCTTTCAAATTGCGGTCCGCAAACGGACTGGCCTTGCCGCGTGTGTAAAACTTGGCGCAATCCACTGTCCATTCCCGGTCGGGATCGAACACCGTGATATCGGCTGCGGCGCCGACCTGCAACGAACCGCCGGCCACACCCAGCACGCGGGCCGGGCGGGTCGACATGCGATCGATTATTTCGGGCAGGGTAAATTCACCGCTGTGATAGAGTTCCGTCAAAACAACGCCCAAAGAAGTTTCCAGTCCGGCAAAGCCGCTTGGCGCATACCGATACTCGACGTCCTTTTCTTCAAAGGCATGGGGAGCATGATCCGAGGCAATGACGTCGATCGTGCCGTCTTTCAGTCCGGCGCGCAACGCCGCCATGTGATCCGCCGAACGCAGCGGCGGATTGACTTTGGTTGCGGTATTGTAGCCGTAGACGGCTTCATCGGTCAGCGTCAGGTGGTGCGGCGTCGCTTCGGCGGTGACGTTCACGCCGCGCTGTTTGGCCGCCCGGATGATCTCCACCGACCCCTTGGTGCTGACATGGGCGATGTGGAGAGGTGCGCCGGTATATTCCGCCAGCATGATGTCGCGAGAAATCGCAATGTCTTCGGCGACCGCCGGCCGCCCCGGAATCCCCAGAATCGCCGAAACGGCGCCTTCGTGCATATGGCCGCCCTCGACCAGTGCTTCATCCTCGGCGTGGCTGATCACCAGACAGTCGAACATCGCCGCATATTCCAACCCGGCCTTGAACAGGCTGGTTTTTGTCACATGGTGGCCGTCGTCGGAAATCGCCACGGCTCCGGACAGTTTCATGTCGCCGATTTCGGCCAGTTCCTTGCCCTCCAGTCCTTTGGACAACGCGCCAATGACCCCGACATTCACGACGCCTTCCCGGCGGGCCCGCTCCTGTAAGCCTTCCACCAGAATGGAACTGTCCACCGCCGGTTTGGTGTTCGCCATACAGCAGACCATCGTGAAGCCGCCGGCCGCGGCGGCCCGGGTGCCGGAAGCGACATCCTCCTTGGCCTCCAGACCGGGGTCGCGCAGATGGACATGCATGTCGATCAAGCCCGGCGCCACGACTTTACCGGTGCAATCGACCGTTTCCGCATCCGCCGTCGGCAGTGATTGACCCACCGCGGCGATTTTTCCGTCTTCCACCAATACGTCAGCGACGGTATCCATTCCTGAAGCCGGATCGATCACCCGGCCGTTTTTAAGCAGTAACTTCAATCTCTTCGCCTCCCATCAACACCAGATACAGAATAGCCATCCGAATGGCCAGGCCATTTTTCACCTGCTCCTGAATCGCGGAATGTTCGCCGTAGGCCACATCCGGAGCAATTTCCAGGCCGCGGTTCATCGGGCCCGGGTGCAGAATCAAAGCGTCCGGTTTCGCCAATTGCAGCCGCTTCGCATTGATGCCGAAGAGGCGGGCGTATTCGCGGCTGGACGGGAACAGTCCCTTGCCCTGTCGTTCCTTCTGGATGCGCAGCACGTTGATGACATCGGCGTCGCGGATCGCTTCCTCCACCGAACTGTGGACGGTGATTCCCATGACTTCCATTTCCCGGGCCAGCAGGGGCGTCGGACCGGCCACATGAACGTCCGCGCCGAGCCTCTTCATGCCCCAGATATCGGACCGGGCCACCCGGCTGTGCAGGATATCGCCGACGATGACGACCTTCAGTCCCTCAAGCCGCTGCTTGTACTGCAAAATCGTGAACATGTCCAGCAAACCCTGCGTCGGGTGCTCATGCGCACCGTCGCCGGCATTGATCAGCACTGGTTTCAGAACCTGCGCCGCAAAATGCGCCGACCCTTCCACCTCATGCCGCATGACCACCGCGTCCACTCCCATGGCTTCCACCGTGAGCAACGTGTCCCGCAGGCTCTCGCCTTTGACCACACTGGAAGCCGAAGTCGTGATATTCACCACGTCCGCGCCCAAATATTTGCCGGCCAGTTCGAACGAAGTCCGTGTCCGGGTGCTGGGCTCATAAAACAGGTTGATGATCGATTTGCCGCGCAACGTCGGTACTTTCTTGATGTCCCGGTCGATGATTTCCTTCATTTCCTTGGCCGTGTCCAGGATCAGCCGCAGTTGCGTCTCCGGCATCCCCTGGAGTTGGAGAATATCTTTGTTTTTCAGTGACACCGAGCTTTTTCCCATCTCCACGCCTCCTTTATTAAACTACATAGTACTTCTCAGAATCCCAAAAAGAAACAGCCTTCCTCTGTGTGAAGCACAGAAGAAGGCTGCTGAAACTCAGCAATTTTTGCATCCCCTTACCGGCCTCACGGGACCAGTTTAAAGGTCGTCGATTTGATTTGTATATACTTTATCAACCTTGGCGGGGAATGTCAAGCCATTTTTCGGATCAGCCCTGAGTCAGGAGATCCGCCGCCGCGCCGCTCATGAGCGCAATCGCCGGAGCCAGCGCTTCCTCGTTGAAATCGAAGAAACTGTCGTGATGACCGGCCGCCAGCTCGGTTCCTACCATGACGAAAGCCGCCTGCCCACCGTTCTGCTGAACCCGCTCCATGAAATAGGTGCAGTCCTCACTACCACCGATATTGCCGGCCTCGACGATGTCCGGCAATAGTTTTTGCCGCTCGGCGACTTTACGAATCCGCGCCACCAGTTCCGGATCGTTTTCGCAGCCGGCTGCGCCGCCCATCAGCGTCATCGACACTTTGCAACCCTGCATGACGGCGGCCGCTTCGATGATCCGCACCGCTTCCGCGTAAACATAATCGTTGATCTCGCTGACCGCGCCACGGGTTTCCACCTTGATCACAGCGTTGGCCGGAATGACATTGCGGCCGCTGCCGCCCTGGATCACGCCGACGTTGACCCGGGATGCGCCCTGACTGTGGCGGGAAATGGCATGGAGATTCAGTGTCGCCGTACAAGCCGCCAAAATTGCATTCTTGCCGGTTTCCGGAGCGGCTCCGGCATGCGCCGGCACGCCGGTGAACGTGGCGTCGAGTTTGGTGGTGGCCAGGAATCCTTCGGTTTTGCAAGCGACCTGTCCGGTTTTCCGCAATGTGACGCCCAGATGCATGCCAACGATATATTTCACATCATCGACCACACCTTTGACCATCATGGCCTTAGCGCCTCGAACCCCTTCTTCCGCCGGCTGGAAAATCATTTTGATCGTTCCGGCGAGTTGATCCTTCATGCCAGCCAGTACTTCCGCGACGGCCAATCCGACCGAGGTGTGACCGTCATGGCCGCAGGCGTGCATGGCGCCTTTATTGACACTGGCAAAGCCTTCCTTGAACGGACGGTGCTTGTCTTCCGCCGCTTCCGTGAGATCATTGGCGTCCATGTCGACCCGCAGGGCTACAACCGGACCCGGTTTGGCGAACTTCATCACGCCCACTACACCAGTCTTGCCGCCGGCCATCTGTTCGACCCAGGCTTTGTCGGCGCCCTGCTCGATCGCCCGCTGCATGTGTTTCTCCAGTTCCGCCTTGGACGGAACGCCCATCATCGAGCCTTCGTCATGCACAGCGGCGCCGGTGCTGACCTGGTATCCAAGTTCCGTCAATGTTTGGGCCACAAACGCCGCCGTCCGGAACTCCGTCCAGGCGACTTCGGCGTGCCGGTGCAAATCCCGCCGCCGGGCAATCGTTTTTTCTTTGAGTGAATTCGCCGCCTGAATAATTTGGTTGTCCATTCTAAACCCTCCCAATACTTACAACAAGATAAACATGCACACGGTGACCGCGACGATCATCGGAATGGCATTGCGTTTGGCCATATCCATCGGGTTGACCTGCGCCAGTCCGGCGCAAACGATCGCCACACCGGCCACCGGCGACATCGAACGGCCCAGAGCGCCGGCGATGAAGGCCTGCGAACCCATCGGCAGGATGCCAAACCCAAGCTGCGGAGCATGCGGCGTAATCGCGCCGTTGAAAGCCAGCGTCGCTGCGTCGCCGGAACCACCGAGGATCGCAATGATAAATGGTCCAAAGGTCGCCGCGACCCGGGCAATGGCTTCCGAACTCTTCATGGCGGTAATCAGGGCCCCTGTCAGGCCGATGACCTGCATACCGGCCGTGAACACCGATGCGGTGACGATGATACCGATAACATTACCATAGGCGTTGCCCATGCCGTCAAAGAATTGTTTGGATACTTCATCCACTTTCGTCAAAGTAACCGCGAATCCCAACGCCACCCCGATCAGCATCGCTGTTGGCACGGACACTTCCGGAATCAGTTTAATTTGTTTACTGCCCAATACCAACAGCAACAGGGGAATGATCGGAACAATCGCTTTCAGATAATTGACCTTGAAGTCGTCTTTCTGAATGGCTGCGCCAGAAGCGGTTGCGCCCGAACCGTCTTCCTTCAGGAAACGGGCGATGACCGTCAGCAGGACGGCGACGATGACGACACCGATCACCGCAGCCTGGGTGTGTCCGGCAATGACGCTCATCACGTCGGTGTTGCCGAGTTTGGCGATCACCGGCACGTGGGCCGAACCAGGATTAAACACACTGCCCCAGGTCCCCGCCAATACGGCGCAGGCTGCCATGACCGGCTTCACTCCCGCGCCGATCAGGGTCGGAATCATGATGGCGCCAACGGCTGCGCCGCAACCGGCCGCGCTCGGCAGAGCAATATTGATCATAAATGTGACAATGACCGTGCCCGGAATCAAAATGACCCGGAAACGTCCTAAAATGCCCGCCAGCAAATGCACCAGATGCGAATCGCATTTCGTGAGTTTCATGACGAAGGCGAAGCCCATTACCGTACAAATGACGGTGACCAAACCAGGGTTGACCATTGCCTTGCTGAAAGCATCCACCGCCGCCGTCGGCTTGCCGGCCAGCGCCGCCATGATGACACCCGAAAGGAACAGCGCCAACCTCGTCTCCATTTTTTTAACAATCGCCACAAATGTCAAAAGTACAATTAATCCGCCGACCCAAATCAAAAAGATCCCTCCTCATAAAATTGTAAAGATGTAATTCTATTTTCCCATTCAGTTTTCCTGCGTAAAGTGCGGAAAAAAACGGCGGAAAATTCCGCCGTGTATACAAAATACTTACACTTTACAGTATGCGTCTTGCTCCCAAATAGCGTTTCGCGTAATAAGTTTCCGACAGTCGGCTCACCGTGACGCCCCGGCTCGACGACGCATGGACAAATTGGCCGTTGCCCTGATAGATTCCTACATGGGAGGCGCCTTTCTCATAGGTCTCGAAAAACACCAAGTCTCCCGGTTTCAGATCGTTTTGCCGGATTTTCCTGCCAACCTCGTATTGTTTGTCGGCTGTCCGGGGCAACTTGACTCCGTGCCTGTTATATACATACATCACGAAGCCCGAACAATCGAACCCGCTGGGAGTCGCGCCACCAAACCGGTATTTCACTCCTCGATAGGATAACGCCGTATTCAGGATCCCGGCCGCGTTTTTTCCTCCTGCCGCCGGCTTTGTTTGAACAGTTGGCTTGAACGGCAGTTTTTTGCCGGTAAGGATCCGGAAAGTTCTTTCCTCCACGACTCCGTCCGGTTTGAGTCCCTTGGCTTTTTGGAATGCAAGGACCGCCTGCTTTGTGAGAACAGTATAGTTGCCATCGACACGGCCGCCAAAATAGCCGGCGTTTTTCAAACCGGTCTGGATCTCTTCAACTACCGGCCCGCTATCACCTTGCCGATATTCGGCTCCGGCCGCCTGGCCAACCGGGCTCACGCACAAGAGCAGACAAAACAATGCGCCAAGAAGCCGATTCTTCCCGGGCACGCCGCCACCTCCTCCCGTCACTTCACGATCAATACGGGAACCGAAGAATGTTGCGTGACGCGAGAAACGACGCCGCCCATCAGGAACTCCGCGATGCCGCTCAACCCCCGGTTGCCCATTACGATGAGATTAAAATTTCCTTCTTTGAGCAAATGGAGAATGCGTTCTGCCGGGTAACCGAATTCAATTTTCGTAACGAGCGAATGCGGATAACCGGACATTTTTTCTTCCGCCTGTTTGAGAAGGGTTTGTCCCGTTTGCTGGATATCGTCGATATCCCGGGGAATAAACAAGGGCGAGCCATCGATGCTGGGGATCGTGTTGTAAGGCTGAACAACATGGACCACAATGATTTCGCTGCCGAACTTTTCTCCCAATGCCCGTGCATTCTCCAATGCGTGCCAGGCCATTTCCGAGCCATCGATCGGAACCATGATTTTTTCAAACATGTTGATTCCTCCTCTTTTTTCTTCCACCTGATAAGAAATGCCGCTACTTGTTGGCCGACAGCCAGTGCTCCAGAGCCCGCGACAACTGATCCGGGCAGGAAGTGTCACGGCCTTCGCAGGGAATCCCTTTGAGTTTGGCAATGACATCCTCAACCTTCATCCCTGCAACCAACCGACCGATGCCGGTCAGGTTGCCGTCGCAACCGTCGGTAAACTCTACTTTGCGCAACACCCCGTCCGCCACCTCGAAACGAATCTCTGTAGAGCAGGTCCCCTGGGGATAGTAAGTCTGGGTCATTGTTTCTCCTCCAATGTTTTGATGCGCTGTTCCACGGACGGCCGCAAAATGTCGCTCGCTGGCGCCAGTCGCAAAAACGTCCGGAAATCGCCGAGCGCCTCGGCGACCTGACCCGCTTGTTCATAGGCGATTCCGCGATTATGATAGGCGGTATGGTTCTTGGGATCGAGTTCGATCCCTTTGCTGTAATCGAGTATCGCGTCGTTCCACTGATCCATCTGTGCAAAGACCGTGCCTCGGCTGAGCCATCCCGGCGCGTAGGCGGGATCGATCTCAATGGCCTGATTCAGATCCTTCAGCGCCAGATCAAATTGCTTCAGGCGACGGTATACCAAGCCCCGGTTGCTCAGCGCCTGCACATCGGTCGGACTGAGAGCGATCACCTGCGTGAAGTCGGCCAAAGCCTTGTCATATTGCCGTGTTGCCACCAGCGCGATTCCTCGCCAGAAATAAGCATCCGCATATTTGCCATCTAATCCTATGGCTTTTCCGCATGCGTCGATCGCTTCCGGATACTCGAATTTTTCCGTATGCTTGCGACACTGTTCGGTCAGAGCTTCCTTGGTCGGAGCCGCTTCCGTGACCGGCAGACAGATCAGTAGCAAACCATAGGCAACCAAGAGCATCATTCCCGTTTTTCGCACGCGCCGCCACCTCCCCGGGTCAGTTTACTGAATACCTTCGCCAATTTTGCGCCAGTTCCTGCGTCATGAATCACGCAGATTCCGTTTTCGCGGAATCCCAGGGATCCGCCACATTTTTCTCCACAAAGAGCCGTACGACCATTGGATCGAACTGACGGCCGGCCTGTCGCTCCAATTCAGCCACGGCATCGGTCGGTGACATTTCTTTGCGATAGGGGCGCCCTTGGGTCATGGCGTCGTATGCGTCGGCGACAGCGAGAATTCTGGCCTCCAGACAGATTTCCCGTTCTTTCAGCCCTTTCGGATACCCGCTGCCATCCCAGCGTTCGTGATGTTCCAGTACAGCCCGGGCCAGATGGGAAAAATCCGTGACAGCGCCGAGAATTCGGAAGCCGATCTCCGAATGGCGTTTCATTTCCCGCCACTCCTCCGCCGTCAGTTCCCCTTCTTTATTGAGCACTTTTTCATCAATGCCGATCTTGCCGATATCATGCAACAGGCCCATGGTCTTCAGCCCGTTGATCTCATGGGGATTCAGCGCCATGGCCCGGCCGATCGCCCGGCATATTTCGCTGACCCGACTGGAATGCTTTTCTTCCCGGGCATTCTTCTCGTTCAGCGTCCGAACAATCAGATGAATTGTATTGTTGCGCACACTGTCGCTTTCCGAAAGTTTGTTCCGATACATGTTGTCTTCCGCTTCCTTGAACACATCCTGCATTTCCCTGCCAACCGCCGTTTGGGTGGCCCAACCGAACGAAGCGGACAGAATGACCAACTCTTTTTTTTGTCGCAGAATAGCCTGCGAAATCCGGTGGATGATCCGTTCCGCCTCCGCAGCGTCCGTTCGGGGCAACAGCAGAATGAATTCATCGCCGCCGATCCGGGCCACGATGTCGTCCTGACGGCATACTTCCTTCAGAATCGACGCCAATTTGCGTAGAAGATTATCGCCGGCTGCATGGCCGAACGCATCATTGGTGAGTTTCAGACCGTTCACGTCGGCGATCACCAGCGTCAGCGGCAAATTGCGATCGGTTGACAACCGCTTCAACTCTTCCTCATAGAACCGGCGGTTGTACAGACCGGTCAACTGGTCGTGAAAGCTCAGATACTCGATCCGCTGCCGTTTCTCAATCTTATCGGTGATGTCGCGGATGATCCCGATCGCCATTGAAACCTGCGCGGCGATAATCGAAAGAATGTCTGCATCTTCCGGATGAAAAGCAGCGGTCTCGTCCGCCAATGTCAAGGCAACGACACCAAACGGTTTTCCCGCGGAGTCAAACAAGGGTGCGCCGAGATAATGCCGGGTCGGCAGTTTTTGTTCTTTCGCCAATGCAAACTCGCCTGTTTCAATCAGCCTGTCCAGTTCCGCCGGAGTAACATGCACCGCCCGCCCCAACCTCATCACATACTCGGTCATTCCCTTTCCGACCGGCCGCCGCGAGGCAATCACCGAACCCGAATCGGCATTGAACGGCACAAAGATCTCCTGGTTTGCTTCATCCAACAGATTGATATGGAAGTGTTGCGCCGGCAGCACCTTGCCGATCAATTGGTAAACCCGCTCATACAATTCGTCCAGGGACGGCGCCACCAGCACAGATTCAGCAATTTCCCGCAACACCGCCTGGATCTCCGCATTGCGCCGCAACGCCATTTCCGACTGTTTCCGTTCCGTTATGTCACGAATCGCCGGAATATGCACCGAAATGCCTTTCCAGACCAAAGAAGTCGCCATGATTTCGACCGGAAAAACCGTCCCGTCTTTTTTTCGATGATAACGAAGCGGGATCTGCACGGTGTTGGCTGAAATCGCCCTAACGGATGCGTTTCGGGTTTCGTCCGGCTCCGCTGAAAGGTCCGTGTTTTTCATCCGCAGAAGTTCATCCCGGGAATATCCATACAAAGATACGGCGGCAAGATTGGCATCATAAATCTCGCCGGTCAGGTTATCGATCAAAAACAGCGCATCCGACTCCATCTCAAACAATTGACGATACTTCGCTTCGCTTTCCTGAATCCTTTCCGCCGCCCGATTCTGTTCTTCCAGCCCCATCAACAGACGCCCGAACAACGTAGTGGCCAGTGGATAAATGATCAACACCGGAGCCGAAATATCTGCAAGCAGCGTCCAACGAACTTCAGCCGGCAGAGGCAGCATGCAGGACAGCATGACCACATGAACCGCCCAGCCAAATCCATACAACAATTTCAAGTCCAGTGTCCAGGCATACCGGGCGCGCAGCTGATATAACAACACGCCCAGGCCCGCCGATGTCAATATGGTAGCCAGGCCAACCCACTGCCCGACTCCGCCCTGCCAGATCCGCAGCAGGGCCGTCATCAGCACGGTGATCGACGCTGCCTGCCAGCCGCCAAACAACCCGACTGTGCCCAATAAAATCGTGCGTCCGTCAAAAGTGAGTCCGGGCGAATAGTGCAGAGGAAATATCATTCCAGCCATCGCGACCGCGCCGAACAGAACTCCGCCAACCATCCGTCCGCGCAACGTCCGCCAGTCGCCCCAGCGCGCCGCGCCGAACGAATACAGAAAGCCCAAAGCCAACAATAAAGTGATGTTATTTAAGAAACTTGCGAACAGCGAATTCGTCACGGAGGCCCTCCCGAAGACACTTCAACACGCAGCGCAACACTGATCCTGGAAAAGTTCCCTGCCACTATGCATTTTCATATATTTTCGCTATATTCCTAAAAAAATCCTCTTAATGCAACCTAACTGCAAAAACAGACAACAAAAAAGCAGCGCCGCAAGCGCTGCTTCATAATTCGTTAATAGTATTGGTGCGGCCGAGTGGATTTGAACCACCACGAGGTTGCCCCCGCCAGCCCCTCAAGCTGGTGCGTCTGCCGTTCCGCCACTACCGCATAATTGAATGATAATTTAATTGATGGTGCGGTCGAGTGGATTTGAACCACCACGAGGTTGCCCCCACTAGCTCCTGAGGCTAGCGCGTCTGCCGTTCCGCCACGACCGCACGTTTTAACTGACAAGTGATATATTACCACACCGGTTTCATCCCGTCAAGAATGTTTTTGCGTATTTCATCACTTTGTCAACTTTTTCAACATACCTGCTTAGCGGATCCCCCATTCCCATACGTTCCAGAAGTTTCCCGAAAACGGATTGGGTTTGAAATTAGCGACGCTTCGTTTAGCCGCCGCGATTTCGGCCCGATAGTACAATGGAATAATCGGCGTTTCCGCCACCAGTTTTTCCTGCAGCCGCCGGAGCAGCTCCCGCCGGGAATCCTGATTTCTTGTCCGTTGTTCATTTTCCAGCAAGGCGTCGACTTCCGCCGACCTCCAGCCGGCATAATTCTTGCCGACACCCCGGTTTCCCGCGCCCGGAATCCGGCGGGAATGCCAGAGATCATAAGGATTGGGTTCCGTACTGTTGACCCAGGCGAATAGGGCCGCTTCAAAGCGCCGATTTGGCAGGATGTCGCCAAAAAAAGCTTTCGCGGCAATCCGTTGCACCCGCATCTCGATTCCCGCTTCGCGCAATTGCAGGGCGATGGCCTCCGCCACCGCTTGCCGGGGTTTATCTCCATCCGGCAGCAGCAAAGTGAAGGAGAGGCGGCGGCCCGCCAGCGTCTGGATCCCATCGTATCCCGGCTTCCAGCCGGCAGCCGTCAATAATTCTTTCGCCTGTTGCAAGTTTTTGACCGGTTGCTGCGGCAACGCCAGATAAGCCCATGACAGGGGATGAACATCGGTATAGGCCGGAAATGCTGCATTTTTCAGCGTCTTTTCTATCAAATCCCGACGGTCGATCGAAAAGGCGATGGCCTGCCGAACCCGAAGATCCGCAAACAGCGGCAAGTCCAGATTAAAGTCCAGATGCTCCCAAATAGTTCCCGGAGTAATGAACGTATTGACACCGGTTACCGCACGAACCTGGTCCAGTTGATCAAAGCTGATATTGTTCACGATATCGACCTCGCCGATTTTCAGCTGGCTCAGCACGATCTGGCGATCGGTCACAAACTTATAGGTGAGCGTTTCCAGCAGCGGCCTTCCTTGGTGGTACAGCGGATTGGGCGCAAAAACCAGGGCGTCGCCCCGTCGCCATTCTTTCAGGATAAACGGCCCGGACCCGACCGGCAGCCGGTTGAAGTTCTGTGTCTGCATATCCGTAAAATCCGCCGACCGATGACGGGGCAGGACGTTGGGAAACAAATGGTACACATACGCGAAAGGCTCCGATAGGCGGATGACCACTGTGGAATCATCCGGCGCCGCAATCGACTGGATCTTTTCATACCCTTCGCGCCAGGCGACCCTGCCCCGGTTATGCATGATAAAATCAAACGTGAATTGAACATCGCGGGCGGACAGAGACTGCCCGTCCTGCCATTTCAGGTTCGGTTTCAGACGATAGGTGATTGTCAGCCCATCCCCGCTGATTCCGCCATTTTCCGTTGTCGGAACAACCGCCGCCAGATCGGGGATCCATTCTCCCTTATCGTTTTGCAGCAATAACCCCGCAAACAGCAAGCGACCCACTTCCTGCACCGCCATCTGTTCACTGAGAAACGGATTCCAGGTTTCCGGCTCCACCGCGCTGCCCACGCCGATTTTGCCGCCAGTCACCGGCTTGTCGGCGCCGGGATCCGTTTTTTCACTCTTTTTACCGCAACCGGCGAACAATACCAGCAGTAGAACCAACAAGACGGCGACTGCTGGTTTCAAGACCCCTCTCACAAGGTTCCTCCTGTTGCTTTTCCGATTTTGTTTACCAATTCCCGCCAAACGGATTCCACCTGACGGTGGGTTTCCTCCACGGAACCGGAATTATCGATGACCCGATCCGAGCGTTCTGCCTTTTGATCAATGGGCCACTGTGAAGCAAGCCGGCTGTCGGCTTCCGCTTCCGTATAACCGTCGCGTCTTTGCAGACGCCGCCGCTGGAGATCCAGCGGAATATATACCGTCCATACTTCATCGACCCAGGCGTTCCAACCGGTTTCGAACAACAGCGGTACGTCGAACACAACGATCCGGTAACCCGCCGCTGCCGCTTCCTTCGCCAGCTGTTCGGCCCGTGCCCGAATCAAAGGATGCAGCAAGTGTTCGAGCCATTTTCGCTCCGCCGGGTCGTTGAATACAATCCGTCCCACCGCACTGCGGCGCAACGAGCCGTCTTCGTTCAGAATCTCCGGTCCGTAGCGCCGGTTCATCTCCAACAGCGCCGGTGATCCCGGCGTCGTGACTTCCCGGGCGATCCGGTCCGTATCGATAACGATTGCGCCCAACTCGCGCAAAATGTCGCTCACGGTACTCTTCCCGCTGGCGATTCCGCCGGTCAGGCCGATCCGGTACACTTTTTCCGTTTTCATGGTTTATGCTGGCAATGGGGACAATAGTGGGTTCCCCGGCCGGACACAATGGTTTTGATGATGGCGGTCCCGCAAATCGGACAAGCCTCCCCTTTGCGGCCATACACGCTTAATTCATCCTGAAATTTTCCCCTGTTGCCTTCGCCGTCCCGGTAGTCTCGAAAGGTTGTGCCGCCACTGCTGATGCCTTTTTCGATCACCGAATTGATGGCGTCGTGCAGGCGAACGATTTCTTCCTCGCTCAAGGCATTCGCCTTGCGTTCCGGATGGATGCCGGCCCGCGCCAGGCTCTCGTCCACGTAAATATTGCCCAGACCGCCGATAAATCGCTGATCCAGCAATATCATCTTAATTTTTCCCTTCCGTTTCGCCAGTTCCGTCATAACATAATTGACGGTGAATGATGACGATAAAGGCTCCGGTCCCAGGGATGCCAATCCGTAAATCCGGTCCAGTTCATTCTGTCTCAGCAGATAAATCGTGCCCAAGGTCCGCGCATCCGAATACTCCAGCGTATCGCCGTCGACGAAGTGAAATACCACTCTGGCGGCCGGATTGCCGGGAGTTTCGGCAGTCTTGTAAGTCAGGCGACCCGTCATCCGGAGATGAATCACCAGAACCCACCCATCTGTCACATGGAACAGCATATACTTTCCCCGCCGTTCCAGAGAATGGATTTTCCGGCCCACCAGGATCGCCCGGAAATCTTCCGGCGAGGGGCACTTGACCATGCGGGACAGGCGAACCTCCACGTCCCGGATTATATTGCCCTCCACATGGCAACGCAGAGAGCGGCAGATTGTTTCAACTTCAGGTAACTCAGGCATATTCTTCGTCTCCTACTTTGTTTCGGCCCAGGTCAGGCCCTGCTTTATATCCACCGACAGCGGCACGGCAAGTTCCACCGCATTTTCCATCGCGTTTCTTGCGAGGCTCACGACAGTCTCCAACTCATCCGCAGTCGCTTCGAACACCAGTTCGTCGTGAACTTGCAACAACATGCGGCTGCGCAGTCCTTTGGCCCTGATATCGGCATGCACCTGAATCATGGCCTTTTTGATGATGTCGGCGGCGGTTCCCTGCACCGGCGTATTCATAGCCGTGCGTTCCGCAAAAGCCCGCAGGTTGAAGTTGGAACTGTTGATCTCCGGCAGATAACGGCGCCGGCCGAACAGCGTGCTCACATAACCATGCATCCGGGCTTCGAGTACCGTTTGGTCGATAAAGGCGCGCACCGCCGGATAACGGGCGAAATAGCCGGCGATGTAATCCGCCGCTTCTTTTCGGCTGACGCCGATGCCCTGGGACAGCCCATAATCGCTGATTCCGTAAACAATGCCGAAGTTGACCGCCTTGGCCCGGGACCGCATTTCGCCGGTCACCTGATCGAGCGGCACGCCAAACACTTCGGCCGCAGTACGCGTATGGATATCCTCGCCGGATAAAAAGGACTGAATCATTCCGTCATCCCCCGACAGATGGGCCAAAATCCGCAGCTCGATTTGCGAGTAATCCGCCGAAACCAGCCAATCAAACCCCGGTCCCGGCACAAACAGCGTCCGGATTTGCTTTCCAAGTTCCGTCCGCACGGGAATATTCTGCAGGTTGGGGTCGGAGCTGGACAAGCGGCCGGTCGCGGTCACCGCCTGGTTGAAGTGGGTGTGAATCCGCCCGGTTTCCGGCCGGATCAGGGGCCGCAGGCCATCCAGATACGTCGATTTCAGCTTCGTCAACAGCCGGTATTCCAGCAGTTTGTCCACGACCGGATGGCTGCCGGCCAGGCCTTCCAAAACTTCCGCATCGGTGGAATAGCCGGTTTTCGTCTTTTTTCCCGCCGGCAAACCCAGTTTTTCAAACAAAACCGTGCCCAGTTGTTTGGTGGAATTCACATTGAAGGATTCCCCGGAAAGATCATAGATTTCCTTGAGCAAGATTTGGATCCGGCGGGCGATTTCGCTTTCCATGCGATCCAGGCCCGGTTGATCCACCTGGATGCCCAGAACCTCCATTGCGGACAGCGTCTCCACCAGCGGCAATTCAATTTCTTTCAGCAATTCCGCGGCGCCGATCCGCTCCAATGCCTTCTGTTGCGCCGCGTGGAGTTCCGGCAATTCCGCCGCCACCCGAACGGCATACGCGAAGCCGCCGGGTTTTTCCGCTTCGGCCGATCCCGCCGCCTTGCCCAGCAGCTCCGTTCGCAATCGGCCGAACTGATAGTCCGTGCCGGCCGGATTCAGCAGATAGGCGGCAACCATCGTGTCGAACAATAACGGACCGAACGGAATTCCCGCCGCCTGGCAGATATTGTAGACCGGTTTGGCGTCGTGCGTGACCTTGGCGATGGCCGGATCCTGCAGCAAATCCAGGACTACTGTCCAGGCCGGCGTCCCGGCCGCCACAAAACAGGTTTCGGAATCGGTCAGGCGGAGTCCGGCGCCGATAAACCGTCCGTCGGGAACCCGACCTTCCGTCACAGCGCAGAAATACAACATCCCGGACTGGCGAACCGAATCCAGCAGCCCGGCAAGTTCCGCCGCCGTCGCAATCTCCCGGGCAACGAGGTCCGGCTCCGGTGGAGCCGCAATTGGGGAGACCTCTTGTCCGGCAAACCAGCCGGCCAGTTTTCCCGGCAGGGCCCGAAATTCGAATTTTTCCGCCACGGCGCGGACTTTTTCCAGATCCGGCCGGACCGAATATTGGTCGATATCGGTCGGTACCGGCGTATTGCAATCGATCGTGGCCAATTTTTTCGACAGATACGCCAACTCACGATTAGCCAGGATTTTTTCCTTTAGTTTTTCGCCCGCCACCTTGTCAATATTTTCATAGACTCCATCGATCGACCCAAAGTCGGCAATCAGTTTTTTCGCCGTCTTTTCCCCGACGCCCGGAATCCCCGGAATATTGTCGGAGGAATCTCCCATCAGGCCTTTCATTTCGATGACTTGCTCTGGAGTCAGCCCATACTGGAACGTCAGGGCGATCGGGTCCACTTCTTCGAACTCGGAGATGCCTTTTTTCGTCAACAGCACATGGACATGTTCATTGACCAGCTGCAAAGCATCCCGATCGCCGGTGACGATGAGAAACTCCTGCTGCGCCGAAGCTTGGGCGGCCAATGTCCCGATGATGTCGTCCGCTTCAAATCCTTCCAGCTCCAGAACCGTGATCCCCAAAGCCTCCAGCACTTCCCGGGCCATCGGGAACTGTTCGGACAGCTCCGAAGGAGTAGGTTTGCGCTGGGCTTTGTAGTCGGGATATTCCTCGTTCCGAAAGGTCCGCTTTCCCTTGTCGAAAGCGACCACAATGCCGGCCGGCCGCAGATCGGCCACCAGCTTGACAATCATGTTGGTAAAGCCAAATACGGCGTTCGTGAACTGTCCGCTGGAGGTCGTCAGTGTGGGCAAGGCATAGAATGCCCGATGAATCAGACTACTGCCGTCGACGATAATATATTTGGCGTTCATAGGGCATCCTCCTGAACGTTCACTGTCCCCTTGGGAAAAATGCTGAATAATGGCAGCTACTAACCGCAACCGCCAAAATTATTCAGCATCCCAGGGTCAATCCGTCATTTTCCGTTCGTTACTTTAATAGCTGCAAGGCATGCGCCGCAATATTTTCCGGCGTAAAGCCAAAATTGGCCATTACTGTCGGCCCTGGGCCCGAAGCGCCGAAATGGTCGATTCCCAGCGAAGCGCCCTTGCTGCCGGTGTATTTGGCCCAGCCCATCGTAATCCCCGCCTCCACGGACAAGACCGGAACGCCGGACGGTAAAACGCCTTGCCGATACTGCTCGCTCTGCTCGTCGAACAGTTCCCAGGACGGCATGGAAACTACCCGTACCCGATAGCCTTTTTGTTCCAGAAGAATCGCCGCCTTGATGCTGATTTCCACTTCGGATCCCGTCGCCAGCAAGATGATCTGCGGTTTTTTCTGTTCGGCCTCCTGAACGATATAGGCGCCGTAGGGAACGCCATCCGCCGAAGCGTATTCCGACTCTTCCATCGTGGTGAGTTTCTGCCGCGTCAGGACCAACACTACCGGTTTTTTTCTCTCGATGGCGAGTTTCCAGGCCGCCCGGGTTTCATTGGCTTCCGCCGGACGCAACACGGTCAGGCCGGGAATTGCCCGCAGACTTGCCAATTGCTCGATCGGTTGATGGGTGGGTCCGTCTTCGCCGACGCCGATGCTGTCATGCGTGAACACGAAGATGGAGTGGGTCTGCATCAAAGCCGCCAACCGCAGAGCCGGCCGCAGATAGTCGGCAAACACGAAGAACGTGGCGCCGTAAGGAATCACTCCGCCGTGCAGCGCCATCCCGTTGACCATCGCCCCCATGGCATGTTCCCTGATCCCGAAGTGCAAATTGCGTCCGGCCGGAGTGGTCGCGCTAAAATCGCCCTGCCCGTCCAGATAGGTCTTGTTGGAAGGGGCGAGGTCGGCGGACCCGCCGATGAGGGCTGGAGTCAACGCCGCAATCTGGTTCATCACCTTGCCGGAAGATTCCCGGGTCGCCATTCCGCCCGCCGGAAACGCGGCGATTTTTTCGGCCCAGCCCGCCGGCAGGATGCCGGCCATGGCATTGTGATACGCCAGAGCTTCCGCCGGATACTGCTTCTGATATTCGGCGAACAGCGCATTCCATTGCTCTTCGCCGGCCTGTCCCCGTTCTGTCGCCTGTTTGAAATGCGCCGCCGCTTCCGCCGGCACATGGAACCGCCGCTCCGGCGGCCAGGCCAGGGTTTCCCGGGTGGCAGCCGCCGCATCCGCTCCCAGCGGTTCGCCATGGGCGGCCGCCGTTCCCTGTTTCGGACTGCCAAAACCGATCTGTGTCCGCACGGCGATGAGCGACGGACGGTCCTTATCTTCTTTAGCCAGCCGGATTGCTTCTTCGATCAGGTTGATGTCATTGCCGTCCGGAACCGTCACCACTTGCCAACCGTAAGCCTGGAACCGCAGCCGGACGTTCTCCGTAAAGGCGATGTCGGTGCTGCCTTCGATGGAAATATGATTGTCGTCATAGAGATAAATCAGTTTTCCCAGTCCCAAGGTCGCCGCCAACGAAGCCGCCTCGGCGCAGACGCCCTCCATCAGATCGCCGTCGGAAACCAGCGCATATGTATAATGATCGACGATCGGAAAACCTGGTTTGTTGTAATGCGCCGCCAAATGTTTCTCGGCGACGGCGAATCCCACGCCCATGGCGAATCCTTGTCCGAGCGGCCCGGTTGTGGCTTCCACGCCGGGTGTCATCCCAAACTCGGGATGTCCCGGCGTCCGGGATTCCCACTGACGGAATTTTTTCAGATCCTCAACCGCCAAATCATAACCAAACGTGTGTAAGAGCGCATATAAAAGAGCGGAACCGTGCCCGGCGGAAAGAATGAAGCGATCCCGGTCGACCCAGGCGGGATTCGCCGGATTGTGCCGCAAAAAGCGGTCCCACAATACGTACGTCATCGGCGCCGCCCCGAGCGGCAGGCCCGGATGGCCGGATTTCGCCTGTTCGACGGCGTCGACCGCCAAAAAACGCAGTGTATTGATGCAAAGCTGATCGGTCTGATTCATGAATTATCCCAACCTTTCCTTTTGATTCTTGTCACCGCAAGCCCGCCTGGTGCAGAATTTCGGCCGTCTGCTTCGGTTTGTTCATCGAGTATAAATGGATTCCGTCGACTCCCTGTTCCACCAGATCCCTAATTTGGGTTACAGCATAATCGATGCCGGCTTTCTCCATCTCCGCCGGGGAACTGCCAAACCGCTCCAGCAGTTTCGTCAAGCGGTCCGGGATCGACGCGCCGCAGAGTTCGGTCATCCGACGAATCTGGGCGGCATTCAGAACAGGCATCAATCCAACGGTCACCGGACAACGGACGTCGAGCCGCGCCAACTGCTCCCGCATATCGTAAAAGAAGCGATTGTCAAAAAACAGCTGCGTGATGAGAAAATCAGCCCCGGCCTCCACTTTCTGCTTTAGCCGTTCCCGGTCCAGCGCCAGGCTGGGGCATCGCGGATGCCCTTCCGGATAGGCAGCGGCGGCAATGCAAAAATCATGCCGTTGCCGGATATGGGCGATCAAATCCTTGGCGTACTCATGATATTCATCGCCGCTGGCACAGGGAATTTCCGGCGGCAGATCACCGCGCAACGCCAAAACGTTTTCGATGTTTTCTTGCTTCAACTGGGTCAATACCTCGTCGGTGGCCCGCCGGTTCGCACCCACGCAGGTCAAATGCGCAAGGGTTTCCACGCCAAAATCGTTTTTCACCTTGGAAGCGATCTGAACCGAACGGGCGCAGGAACTTCCGCCGGCTCCGTACGTCACGCTGATGTAGTCCGGGCGCAATTCGCTGAGCGCCGACAGTGTGGTAAAAATGGTCTCAATGGGATAATCATGTTTGGGTGGAAATATCTCGCAGGATACGACTGGTTTTTTGGCTTGAAAGAGCCCGCAAATACGCATAGGAACCCCCTTTTATTGTATAAAGAAAGCGGAAAAGGCAGCCACCGTGCTGGAAGCAACGGCGGCTGCAATGCGCATGGTCTGATAATAAATTGTAACAAATCAGGCGCTGATTAGTCCATAGATTTTGATGTCCCGTTTCTGTTCCAAGTTGATAAACTGCCCGTCGACGGTTTTTACCAGCGGCAGTCCGGCCGGAAATGGTCCGGGATGAACAATCTCGGCCTGCCGGCCATCGCTGAGCATTACAATGTTTCCGGTCATGAAATCCTTGACATGATACAAAAATTTGCCGCAAACAGCCGGATCCAGGACGTCGAACATCTGCCGGAACAGCGCTTCGATCACATGATACGGAGTTGTCCGGCGCCGGTACACCCGATCCGACGTCATGGCGTCATAAACGTCGGCCACGGCGATAATCCGGGCGAATTCGTGAATGTTGCTCCCCCGCAGGTGCAAGGGATAGCCGCTGCCGTCCATCCGTTCATGATGCTGCAAAACCGACCACAGGATGACCAACGGCACGCGGGGAACTTCCTTCAGCAGATAATAGCCCTGGACCGTGTGGCGTTTCATGATTTCCATTTCATCCGCCAAAAGTTTTCCCGGCTTGTTCAAGATTTCCGCCGGCACCTGGCTTTTGCCGATATCATGCATCAATCCGGCAAAAATCAGATCCCGCAAGTTCTGTCCCTTCACGCCCATCCATTTGCCGATCACACCCGACAAAACCGCCACATTGACGGAGTGTTCGAACGTATAGTCATCCGTATGCCGGATCATCAGCAGATGATTCATTACCCCCGGCGCATCCACCAATGGATCGATCTTTTCATTCGCCAATTCCTGCATCCGGGCCACCGGAACCTCGCGGAACAAGCTGATCGACTTGAAAGCAGTCTTGACCAGATCCACCGTTTCCTTGTAATAAACGTTGAAAGCGGCCCGGTCAAACGACCAGGGAAGTGCGATATCCATTTCGGCTTTACTTTGCGGAATGAGGACAGAAACCTGTCCGACCCCCCACTGCTGCAGGAGACGGATTCGATTGTCCGTCAGGACGGTTCCTTCCCCCAGGATCGTTTTCCCATCCTCGGATGTCATGAGCTCGGCCACAATCATCCCTGCCTGCAGCTCGCTCAGACTATATTTTTCAACCTGCCTATTCAGCACTTACCCTGATTCCTCCATGAAGCAGCCTTTTCTCCTCTTACGAATGCAACATTTTGCAGATAGACAGGTTACGGGTCTTGTCCAGGTCAACGAACGCCCCATCGTTTGTTCGCACCATTGGCCGGGTGCTGTCAAACCGGTTAAGGAATATCACCTCACCTCGTTGTCCGTTGCTGAGTTCCACGACATCTCCCACAAAGCGTTGGGTCAATTTGTCAACAAATGCCGAACAAACGGCTGTATCCAGTTTGTCCACCATTTCATTGCGCAAAACCTCGACCGCCTCATAGGGCGTTGCCCGTCGGCCATAATTTCGTACCGACGTCATGGCGTCAAATACATCCGCCACAGCGATGATCTTGGCATAGGGATGGATCTTGTCTTCCCGCACGGAAAGCGGGTAACCGCTGCCATCGCCGCGCTCGTGGTGCTGCAGGGCGCAAAGCAGAATGCTGCGGGGAAGTTCCGAATTCTCTTTCAAAAATTTATAGCCCCGAATCGAATGAAAACGTACCAGATTCATTTCCGCTTCCGTCAACGCTTCCGGCTTGTTCAGGACTTTTAACGGGATCAGGGCCTTCCCCGCATCGTGAAGCAGGGCGCCCAGAATAATTTCTTCAATCTCGCGAAACGGCCGACCGATCCACAGGCCCAAACAGCCGGATATTATGCCGACATCCACCGAATGGTGATAAAGGTAATCCTCCGTATGAGGCATCATCTGCAGATGATCCATCACCGTCGGGTCTTCGATCAGCGGCAGCACGCATTCCGTGACCATCTGCCGGATGTCCGCGACCTCAAAACCATCCCGGATAAAACGGGCCCGTCCCAAATTCTTTTTGAAAATCTGAACAGCAGCCTGATAGTAGGCCATAAAACCCGCTGGTACATCCACGGGTTCTTCCGGCACCGGCGGCGCCATCGGCTTCGCCGGTGCAACCTCGGCGGCCTTTTCTTCGAGCGGTTCCATTGCCACCGGTTCGCTACACGAAAGTGACTGTTGATTCAAATCCGTCGCATCGTCAACAAAAAGCGGGCTCTTGTCGCGAACTTCTTCCCGAATGTCGACACTCTGGAAGCCCCACGTCTGAAGAGTCTGAATCACCCGCAACGTCAATACGGCGCCTTCATTCAAAAAATTTTTGCCGTCCTGCGTCACCAGCATTTTTCCCAAGATCATCCCCGGAACCACGTCATCAATCGACATGCGCTTATAAACGTAGGTTGACAAAAGGAGTCCCGCCTCCTCGCAATTACCGTTTTTTTCTTTCCGGCAATATGACTGAATCAAAGATATAGCCGCCCAATGCGCCGCCCTCCAGCAACTGATCCATGGTCAGGCGGGCGGTGACCACCCGGCTGTAGGGGGGATCGACAAATTCAAACACAACGATGGAGTCAGCAACATCGCGCACAAAAGCGACTTTCGTTCGCTTGACTGCTCGGTTGTATAAAATCATCAAGCTTCCCCGCTTGACCTGGGAAGGCTTCTTCCCTGTGACCCAGCCTTTTTCGGCGGCCTCAGCCGCCCATTCATTTTCCGTGCCTTGCCAGTTAAATCCCGGCTTGGGGGCACTCTTGTCAAATTCTTTCACCGGCCAGGCGGACCCGGTGGCGCCCCGGATGTTCTTGTAATCGAGCATGGGACTCACCTGTTTGGCGCCCGGTGAACGCAACGGCAAAATGCAACCTTGAAAGTGGATGGCTGAAGAGATGTCGGCGAATTTCATCCAATAACGGGCTGGCTTGCCTTCTCCGCCCATCACTGTTTCAAAAATCAATCCTTTGTCGGTCACTTCCCTAGCAACGCCTACCCAAACCAATCCTTCATGATATCCGACCACGATCGACCCATTCAACGCTTCGGCCGGTTTGTGCTTGACCACCCAGCCTTCACGCTGCGCGCGGGCCAGCCAATCCTGCGCATCTTCAACGAACCAGTTCACGCCCGGCGGCGGCGCCGTCTTGTCAAACTCCCGGAGCGCATAGGTGCCGAACCAACCATCGGCGTAATAATTTTTATACCGTCCTTCCGATGTTTCTCCGGCAGGCGCTGCGGAACACACGCCGGTAAGCACGAGCAAACACAGCGAAAAAATCAGGCTTCGTGTTCTCATGCATCTACGCCTCCTCCGGTTTACTCTTCGGACAACAATAACACTGATGTTTATTCGTTCTCCCACCTTTCTTTTCCTGCTTTTTATCAGGATAAATGCACAAAATTATTCGGGTTTGCCGATTAATCTTGTCAGATGGCAATATTAACGGGCATTTCCGGAAAATGCAAAAAAAAAGAGCCGGTGCGGCTCTATCTAAATCTTGCAATCAATTTTATGTTCTTCCGTGTCCAAGCCCGGCTTCAGAGGCTGCGGCGGTCCCTGTCGCGGCGGTTTCGCCTGCTGTTTCTTTTTTTCCCGCTCCTGCTCGTCGTACGCTTGTTTATCTTTCTGATGTTCTTCCCAGGTTCCGGTTCGCCGGATCACCAGAGGCAGTCGCCCTCTCTCTATCGGCGGCACTAAAAAATCATCCACCATGGTGTTCACCTCCTGAATATATGAAGTGACATCACCAATAGTATCGGAATATTTTAAAAATAATTAAATACTCAAGCAACATTGAGTCATTTTTTTGACAAAGTTTCTTTCGCCGACTAAATTTTACTTGGGTGCGGGCCTTTATCAACCGCCTACAATTGAATATTTTGTAAAAGCTCCCTACATGCGATACAATGAAAGAAAAGGCAGCGAGAGGAGTGTTCCGTCATGGAAGAATTGCAGCAACCCATTCTGGACTATTTTACCGCCCTGGGTTTTGAAGAGATCCCCATTGAAGAAGGACTTACCGCTCTGTCGTTTGAAGAAAGCCCAGAGGGCGAATATGTCCTGATCACCGACGAAAATGGCAGTCTGCCGCAAGCATTGACTGATCCCCTCATGCTCGCCTGCTATACCGCCGAAGGAGCATTCCTGTGGAGCACCGGCTTCAAAAACGCCGACCAATTCCGGGACATCTGGTCAACCGGCCAAACCTATGCGGAAAAATTGCAGGCGGCCCAACGCCATCGCGAAGAATTGACGGGAGCCACCCTGTCGGGGAAATAAACGCGCTGCTATAGGAAAGCCTTATGATTAGGAGGTTTTTGTCATGAATCGCGGGGTGTTTGAGTTTCGCGGCTCCGGCTTCGGTTACATCTGGCTGCTAGCCTGGACGCTTTTCCTCTCCGTCATCACCGGCGGGCTATTTTTCCCTTGGGCCTATTCCGCCCAGCAACGCTGGATCGCTTCGAACACATACCTGAATGGGCAGCCGCTGCAATTTGTCGGCACGGGAATCGGCTTTTTCTTCCAGTGGCTGCTCATCCTGGTACTTACGTTTATCACGCTGGGTCTCTATGCGCCTTGGGGGTATTGCCGTCTGAAGCGATGGGAAGTCGAAAACACGGTTCTGCCATAAGCAGGGCTTCCAGCACCCCGCCGCCGATCGCACGGGCTTTGTCGGAAATGGTCCAGCAATGCTTCACTTTTGCCCGAGGATCGACATCGCCGATTTTCATATTTTTTGTTACGGGAAGGCCTGTTCGCAGCAATCCCCGCAATACGCCGGCGATAGAGGATAATACCGGCGTATTTTCCACCGTTCCCAAAATTTCGCCGGCTGTTACGAACTCGCCGATTTGTTTTTGCGGTAGAAATATGCCATCGCAGGGCGCCGTCACCAGCCGTTCCAACGTATAGCCGCCGATATCGCCAGGGATTCCGGTATTGGGGGTCGCCGTCCCGGACTCGATCACCCGGCCGAGATCCTGTCCCCGCATCGTTTCCACAACCCGGTGAACATCCACGCCGGCGGTAAAACCGGGACCGACGCCGATCACCACCGGTGCGTCATCCATGGCTGTACCGAGATTTTTTTTCGCCAAAATGGCGTCCACCAATCCCCAGGGCTGAAGTTGCCGGACAATTTGACAGGCCGGATCGACTAATACCGGAATCAGCCGCTCCCGCAGACAGCCGGCGACCTCGTCCGGCGTTGCCCGAACCGCCGTAACGCCTTCCACCGTCATTCGCCCTTCAAACACAGCGTTGGCAAACGCCACCGAACGCCGGATCACTGTCGGTTGGGCAATCTCCGTAATCAAAATGTCAAACCCGGATCGAAACAAGCGATGGGCGATTCCCGTCGCCAAATCGCCGCCGCCTTTGATGATGACAAGTCGGTTCACCAGTCCTCAACTCCTTTTGCGATCATGCAAAGAATAAAATGGGGTGAGCAGTATTTCATCCTTATCCTTCCGCCAGTTGCAGTTATCCCGCCAATCTCTTCCTGCGCCGCGGATCATCACCCTGATCGGCGGCGGCGGCAAAACCGGCCTGATGTTCCTGTGGGCCCGCTGTCTACGGGGACAGGGTTTTGCTGTCGTCACGACCACCACAACCAAAATGTGCAACGACACCCCGCCGGGATTCCGGATCACTCCCGCAGCCACCCTGGCGGCGGCGCAAATCATTTTGCAGGAATCCGCCGCTGAAATTCCGCTACTGATTGGCGACTACCTCGGCGCAGAAAACAAGCTTGCCGGAATTCCAGCCGATTGGGTGGATTCTTTGGGCCGGGATTTTCCCGCCACTTTTTTTCTTGCCGAAGGCGATGGTTCCGCCGGTCGTTCACTCAAAGCCCACTTGCCGCATGAACCGGTCGTTCCTGCCGCCACCGCACTACTGACGCCGGTGATCGGCCTCGACGTGTTGGGAAAACCGCTCGATTCCCGATATGTACACCGTCCGGAATTATTTGCCGAAAGGGTCGGAATGAATCCCGGCAAGCCCATCAACCCTGACGCCATCATGAAAATTTTGTTTGGCCCAAAGGGTTATTTGGCGAAAGTGCCGAAGACAGCCACCATCATTCCTTTTTTGAACAAGTTGGACACCCTGCCGCAGCCGGAAGTTGGCTTCGCACTCGCCCGGCAAATTCTAGCCATCAGGCATCCGCAGATCCTGTCGGTTTGGATCGGCAGCGTCCAGCAAAATCAATTTACGGAGTTATCATGATTATTGGTATCATTCTGGCCGCCGGTGCTGCCCGGCGGATGGGAAAACTCAAACAGTTGCTGCCTTTGGGCGGGAACCCGATGGTGTGGCATGTCGCTGACGCGGCTTGCCGCTCCCGGCTGGACTCCGTCCGAATCGTAACCGGCGCCGAATTCGCCGCCGTCTCGGCCGCAGTAAACGAACTGCCGCTGTCCGTGGTGGTCAACCCGGCGTGGCAACGCGGCCAATCGACCAGTCTGTCGGCGGGTCTGCGGGGACTGCCGGCAGAAACGACCGCCGTCATGTTTCTGCTGGCGGATCAGCCTCTGGTCACTCCGGAGCTGATTAACTCGCTGATCGAGGCCTTCGCGTCTTCGGCAAAAAGCATCATCTGTCCGGTCCATGGTGGACAGCGCGGCATGCCGGTCTTGTTTGCGATTCCAAAATGGCAAGACGCCCTGACCACGTTGGCAGGTGATCAGGGCGCCCGAAGCATTATCTCGGCCCGGCCTGAAGAAATATGCCAGGTAGCCGTGGATTCGCCGGAAGTTTTCCTGGATGTGGATACGAGCGAAGATTATCGCCGCATGTGCGAACGGTTTCCGGATTTCCTTCAATAGTTTGCGCTGTACTTTGTATTGCCCAACGGCAACTGCGTCCGGAAAATTTTGTCGAAATGATAATAGGCGCCGGCTACCGCCGGTGCGGTCGGAATTGTGGCAATCTCACCGATCCCCTTGGCGCCGTAAGCGAGCGTCGAGGGATTTTTTTCGATCAGTTGGATCTTGATCTCCGGCATATCGGTAGAACGAAACAGGCCCAATGTACCGAACTTGGCCGTCGGCACCCCTCGTTTCAACGGGAAGTCCTCCTGCAGGGCATACCCCAGTCCCATCGCAATCGCACCCTCAATCTGTCCCTCAATCGTGGCGGGGTTGATGGCCCGCCCCACATCATGCGCCGCCACCACTTTACGAAGCCAGCCTGTTTCATTCAGGCACACCACCTGGGTCGCATAGCCGAACGCCACATGGTTGACCGGATGGAGTTTGTCGGAATTCAGCGGGTCTGTCTTCCCCGTAAACTCACCACGAAACTCACGGCCCTCAAGAGCAGGCAAGTCCCTCTCGCGAAGCGCATCAGCCAAAGCCAATGCCGCCTGACGAACCGCCTCGCCTGTGAACAAAGTCTGCCGTGAAGCCGTAGTGGTGCCGGCATTCGGCGTCACATCGGTATCCGGCGCATGCATGACAACCGCTTCAGCCGAGACCGGCGCGGTTTCACAGACAATCTGCCGCAAAATCGTCGCCAGCCCCTGCCCGACACAGGCAGCGGCCGTCAATATTTCCACCTTGCCCTCGCGGATCCGCAAGATAGCCCGGCCCGTATCCGGCACGCCGACGCCAAGCCCCGTGTTTTTCAGGGCGCAGGCTATCCCGGCGATTTTTGCGGACTCATATTCGTCCTTGACGGCAAGCAATGTATCTTTGATCGCGGTGCTGTCATCGGCGATCTGCCCAGTCGCCATGACCGCGCCCGGCTCCAGGGCATTGCGATAGCGGATTTCCCAAGGGC
>CAZRLN010000013.1:54325-55893 GCA_964601085.1 uncultured Veillonellaceae bacterium
GTCGCCATGACCGCGCCCGGCTCCAGGGCATTGCGATAGCGGATTTCCCAAGGGCTCAGGCCGGTCAGGTCCGCCAGCAGGTTCAGGTTCATCTCGCTGGCAAATGTCGCCTGCGGCACGCCGAAACCGCGGAAGGCGCCGGCCGGCGGATTGTTGGTATACACCGCCACCCCGCTGATCTCCACGTTCGGAATGGAGTATGGACCGGACACATGCGTGCAGGCCCGCTGCACGACCGGGCCGCCCAGGGAGGCGTAAGCGCCGGTATCCGCCACGATCCTCGCTTTCATAGCCACCAGTTTTCCGTCATGGTCGGACGCCGTCGTCAGCGAAATCTCCATCGCATGCCGTTTTGGATGCACACGGATGCTTTCTTGCCGACTCAATGTCAATTTCACCGGTTTCCCGGTTTTTTGCGCCAACAGGGCCGAATGGTGCTGCACTGAAAGATCTTCTTTGCCGCCGAATGCACCGCCAACCAGTTTGCTGACGACTCGGACCTGGCTCTCCGGTAAACCCAGCGTGGCGGCAATCCCGTGAAAATCATCGTATACGCTTTGGCTGGCAATATAGACCGTCATTCGACCATCCGCCCCCGGTACGGCCAGAGCGCTTTCCGGCTCCAGGAAAGCATGCTCCGTCGGCGGCGTCTGATAACTCCGCGTGACCACATGAGCTGCTCCGGCGATGGCCTGCTGCACATTGCCCCGCGAAAACTCCACCTTGCTCAAAATATTGCCGTCCGGATGCAGATTCGGCGAATCCGCCGCCATGGACGCCTGCGGCGATAACACCGGCGGCAATTCTTCATACTCCAGACGAATCATTTGCACTGCCTGTCGGGCTATTTTTTTTGTCTTCGCCGCGACAATCGCCAATGCATCGCCGATATAGCGGGTTTCCTCGCCAATAGCGATCATGGCCGGCCAGTCATGCTTTAGATGTCCCCACAGCCGTTCACCGGGAATGTCCGCAGCGGTCATAATGGCCGCCACACCCTCCAGCGCTAGCGCCGCCGCCGTATCGATCGCCAGGATCCTCGCCCGGGCAACTGGCGCTCTCAGCACTGCTGCCTGAAGCATGTCCGGCACTTTCATATCGTCGACATATACACCGGTTCCCAGCACCTTGGCCGCCGCGTCGACCCGGGCGGCCCGTTCGCCGACCTTCACGGCGGCAAGGCAGGGCACGACCGTTTCTCCCCGCAGGGCAGCCGCCGCCATCAAAATCGCTTTCTCGATCTTGACATAGCCGGTGCAACGGCAGATATTGCCGCGCAAAGCTTCCTTGACCCGAGCCGGTGACGGATCCGGGTCCTTGTCCAGCAGTGCTTTTGCACTGATCACCATTCCTGGTGTGCAGAAGCCGCACTGCACTGCTCCAGCTTCCGCGAACGCCCAGGTATAAATCTGTTTTTCCTGTTCCGTCAGCCCTTCGACCGTCAACACGGATTTTCCGTCCACGCGGCTGAGAGTCTGCAGACAGGCCCGCATGGCCAGCCCGTTGATCAAAACCATGCAGGCGCCGCAGGCGCCTTCGCCGCAACCATTTTTCAAAGAGGTCAGACA
>CAZRLN010000014.1:0-55447 GCA_964601085.1 uncultured Veillonellaceae bacterium
TGCTGTGATAGCGTAAAGCTGCCAATATCGGGAATGGGCAGGATAACGGACAAGTGTGTCGAAGAAAGGGTAAATATAGTCTGTACTTGGGGGAGGACGAGCAGGATGGAGCTTAACATGCTGGAGCTGCAAAAAACGTTGCAACGATACGGAGTGATGATCAACTTTTCCGGTCGATTTACCCAGGCCATTATTGAGCAGTTGGGCGACGCCGTAAAACAATACCTGGAAACGGAAGCCACCTCGCTAACCGATACTTACAACGTGTTTTCCGTTTTTATCGAACAAACCCAGAACATCCGCAATTATGATGTGAAAAAGGCTGAATCCCCGTTCGGGGAGCGAATCGCCAACTCCGGCATTGTCGCCATCGGCAAAACCCCAACCGGGTATTTCGTATCGTCGGGGAATATCGTGGAAAACAGTGATATAGCCGGGCTTACGACTATACTGGACGAGATCGCCGGTCTGGACAAAGCGGGCCTGAAAAAACGGTATAAGGAGCGGCTGCGGGAAGCCGTTCCCCCCGGCAGCAACGGCGCCGGTCTCGGCTTTCTGGACATGGCGCGCCGGGCCAGCAGCCCGCCGACGTATTCCTTTACCGCGTTGGACGAGAATTTGTCATTTTTTACGTTGAAGGTTTCAATCTAGGAGGGCGGCTTGATGCGCGAATTATATATTGAAAAAACGAAATCCACCCCGGAAGTGCGGTTTGATCCGCAAAACAACAAACTGGCGATTAACGGGCAATCGTATCCGGAAAACGCTTTCAAGTTTTATGAGCCGATTTTTACCTGGCTGGAGGAGTATCTGCAGGATGCCCGCCAGGGCGTTGTCCTGGAATTTTATTATTACATGCCGTATATCAACACCAGCAGTTCCAAGTGCATCATGATGCTGCTGGAAAAACTGGAAAATGCGCATCAACGGGGACAGGCGGTTTCGGTGCGCTGGTATTACGATGCGGAAAATGAGATGGCGTTGGAATGCGCGGAAGAATTCAAAGAGGATTTAACGTTGCCGTTTCATATTTCGGCGGCGGCGGACCGTCCGTGAACAGGAATGGTCTGAACGACCGGGGACTCTTTTATGACCGGGGAACCATCAAGGTTGTGGCGTGGGCCTGCGTGATCATTGTCGTTTCCGTCGCCTTGACCGGGTTTATCAATTATGAGATCACCCGGAAAGCCGTGGTGGACAAGCTGAAGTCGCGAGACCTGCTGGTGGTGGTCGACTCGATCGCCGGCAAGATCGACGGTCGCGTCGCCCGGGCCAAAGAAACGGCTTCCATGCTGGCCCAAGATCCCGCCATTCTCCAATGGGTCAACGGCGCGGAGCAGGACGAGCGTCTGGGCGGTTACACCAAGGCCAGACTCCACAATATCGCCCAACATTATGATTACGCCAATTCGTTTATTGTCAGCGCCATTACCAATCATTATTGGGCTGAAGGATTCCAGATGATCCAGGTCATGTCGCCGGGCGACCCCAACTCGCTCTGGTTTTTTGAAGCCATGAAGTCCGGCAAGCCGGTGCAATTAAATTTAGACTATAATATCGCCCGGCAGGATACCTTCGTTTTTCTGAACGCCTTGATGGGCGACCCGGCCCAACCGGTGGGTGTCGCCGGTGTGGGGCTGAGTCTCCGGGATATCAGCCGGGATTTCAAGAAGTTCAAGCTCGGGGAAGATAGTCGCCTCTGGCTGATCGATGCGGCCGGCAAGATATATTTATCCGATAATCTGAGCGACAATGGCAAATATCTCGGCGAACTGATCCCGCTGACGATTGCCTCGCGGATCGTGCAAGATCGAGTGGCTTCGCCGGCGGCGCCCCAAGTCATCGAGTATGCCGACGAGAGCGGCGAGACCGTCGACTTGGCCTATCAGTCGACCCAAACGACGGATTGGAAGCTGGTTTTCCAAATCCCCCGCCGGGAGAGTGTCGGCCTGCTCGACAGCATCAAATGGAATACCATGGTGGCCGGACTGGTGGCGCTGATCGTCATGGTCTTTATTTTTTATTTTGTTTCCCGCCGGATCGCCGATCCGTTGAAACGGGCCTTGCTGCTCGCCGAAGAAATGGAGAACCAGGTCCGGGAGCGCACGCGGGAACTGGCCGAAACCAACCGACAAATCATGGATAGCATCGATTATGCCAAGCGACTGCAGGAATCGATCCTGGCGACTCGGGCGGAGTTGGCCGCCACGTTTCGGGATTATTTTATCCTTTGGCAGCCCCGCGACGTGGTGGGCGGCGATTTTTACTGGCTGCGTCGTCTGGATGCCGACCGGGTATTGTTCGCCGTGGCGGACTGCACCGGACATGGCGTGCCGGGCGCCCTCATGACGATGGCGGTGAATCTGGCCCTGCATCACATCGTGGAGCAGAACCAACCCGAACCGGCGGATATTCTGGCGGAATTGAACCGTCAGATCAAGGCGGCGCTGCACCGGAACGATTCCGGCGAGATGACCGACGACGGTCTGGACATCGGGATTTGCCGCATTGACCGAAATCAGCGGCTGGTTTTCGCCGGAGCCAAAATTTCCCTGTATATCGGCCGCGAAAACGAAGTAACCCGGATCAAGGGCGACAGCAAAAGCGTCGGCTATCGCCGTTCCGCTGACACACTGGCGTTTGACGCCCACGAGTGGACGATTCGGCCCGGCGACCGGTTTTATATGACTACGGACGGTTATGTCGACCAAAACGGCGGCGAGAAGGACTTGCCGTTCGGACGCAACCGACTGTCCGAGGTGATCGCCAGTCAGGGCGGAGTCGGCCTGGCGGACCAGGAAACGGCGTTTGCGGCGGCGCTGCGGGACTATATGCACGGCGAACCGCAACGGGACGATATTACGATTGTAGGCTTCACAGTAAGTTAGAGACGGGAGCGAACGAAAATGGCGAAAGACCATTTGTTTGAAACGGAACAGACGATTTTGGACGAGGCGCTGGCGGACCTGGCCCAGCCACGCTACAACGGGAATGAGCTTGCGCCTCGTTATGGCCTGCTGGCGACCCAGTATCAGAAATTGCTGACGGTGACCCGGAAAATTTTTCGCATCAGCGATAGCCAGGGGATTATGCTGCAGCGGCAGCAAACGGACATTCAGCTGCTGTTGGATAATGCGAACCAGGGATTTTTGACCTTTGACGGCGATTTGAAGGTGGATCGCCAGTACAGCGCCGCCTGCACGAAGATGTTGGGCGAAAAAATCGCCGGCGTTTCCATCGTTGAACTGCTTGGCCGGGAAAATGAATCGCTGCGGATCACGCTACAACAGAAACTGCGGCAACTGTTCGACGGCGCCGCCAGCGACGCGTCCGCCAAACTTGCCCAGCTGCCGGCGAAATTCCAAATCGGCGACAAAACGATCGATGTGGAAAGCAAGATGATTGCTTCGCCTCTGCCCGATGGCGAGGCGGTCCTCGTCATGATGATTCTGACGGACATCACGGAAAAATTGCAGGCGATGGATCAAATCCGATTCCTGAACGACCATGACAAGTTAACCGCTCTTCACAACCGCGACTACGTGGAGGCCAAGCTGCCCGGGCTGGAAAAACCGGAGCTGTTGCCGTTCAGCGTAATCATGGCCGATATGAACGGCCTCAAATTGGTCAATGACGTGTTCGGACATCAACAGGGGGATTCCTTTTTGTCGGCGATGTCCAACGCCTTGAAGTCGGCTTGCCGGCCCCGGGATATTGTCGCCCGGTGGGGCGGCGACGAGTTTGTGGTTGTGATGCCAAATACCGACGCGAATGAATGCCGGCGGGTGTGCGCGGCGATCCAGCAGGCTTGCGCCGAACGCACCGATCTGGCGATTCCGCTGAGCGCGGGAATCGGCGCTGAAACCCAGAAGACAGGCGTTCCCCGCATCATGGAAATGCTGCGTACCGCCGAGCACCGGATGTACAACGACAAGCTGATCCGCAGCCGGGCCATGCGGGCCGCCATAATCGCCCGATTGAAAAAACTGTTGACGGAACGCGGCCGCGGCAGCGCCGGCCATCAGGAACGGGTGCAAAAACTGGCAGTTGATTTCATCGGTTTCCTCGGCATCCCGTTCTCCACCGTCGATCAAGGGATGTTGCAGCAATTGACCCAGCTGCATGACATTGGCATGACCGCCATTCCCGCCGAGATCATTTCCCTTCCCCGGTCCTTGACGGCCGGCGAATGGGAAGTCGTCAAAACGCACAGCGAAATCGGCTTCCGTATGGCGCAGTCCATCGGCGAACCCGTCCTCGCCGATACGATTCTGGCGCTGCACGAGCGATGGGACGGAACCGGCTATCCCTGCGGCCTGAAGGCGGACGAGATTCCGTTTTGGGCGCGGCTGTTCGGCATCGTGGACGCTTATGACGCGATGACCCATGACCGTCCGTATAAAGCGGTTGTCGACAATAATGCCGCCCTGGCGGAAATCGCGGCGGGGCAGGGCACTCAATTCGATCCGCAGCTGGCGAATGCATTTTTGGCATATATGAGCGGCAGCGAGGAAAGTCAGGGGCAATAAAGTCATACGAGTGCGAATCAACATAAGCGGCTGGAAAGTCGCGTTGTTAATGGGTAGAACCCTGACATAAGTATCAGTGCAAGCAATGGGGATTCAAAATTCTCGTTGCTTTTTTTGTGATCTTGATGCGGCGATAGGGTTCAAATTTTTCCGACAATGAAGATTGCGCTTGCAGGATTTTTGGATTAGTCGTTCGAATGTTACATTGTAGAACTACAAAAGGGGTGAATGTACAACGTGGACATACTAATGCGAGCGCAGTCGCAGCAGGAATCGCTGAGTGCGATTCGGCGTCACTTGCACCAGAATCCGGAGATCGGTTTCGAAGAAGTGGAAACAACGGCTCTAATCAAGCGTGAGCTGGAAAAACTGAACGTCGAAATTGCGCCGCTGTCGATTGCTACGGGCGTGTTGGGCATTATTCGAGGCACAAAACCGGGAATCGGCAAAGTCATCGCGTTGCGGGCGGATATCGACGCGCTGCCCATCCAGGAACAAACCGGCGTGGCGCATGCCTCCGCACGCGCTGGGGTCATGCATGCCTGCGGCCATGACGGACATACCGCCGTGCTCATCGGTGTGGCGCGACTGTTGTCGGAAATGCGGGATCGATTTTCCGGTACAGTCAAGCTATTGTTCCAACCGGCGGAAGAACGCTTGACCGGGGCGACGAGCATGATTGCGGCGGGAGTGCTGGAAAATCCAGTTCCGGAAATGATTCTGGCGTTGCATGGCGGTACGGAAACGCCGCTGGGCAAGGTGGGGGTCTGGTCGGGGCCGTTCATGGCGTCCGCCGATCAATTTTCAGTGACCGTCACCGGCGCGGGCGGCCACGCCGCATACCCGCATCGCAACCGGGATCCATTGTTGGCAGCGGCGCACGCGGTTGTCGCGTTGCAATCGATCGTCAGCAGGGAGATCGACGCGGTGGACAAAGCGGTTCTCTCGGTATGCCAATTTCATGCCGGCGCCGCTTTCAACGTGACCCCGGAGGAAGCGGTGATCAACGGCAGCGTGCGTTGTCACGATCCCAAAGTTCGCGCATCCATGCCTGAACGGATCGATCGGATTGTCGGCGGTATTGTTGGCGGGTTGAACTGCTCTCACAAGTTGGAATATAACTTCGGGATACCGGCGGTGGCCAATGATCCGGCGGTGATGGAGAGCTTTCGACAGGCTGCCGGCGACGTGCTGGGCCCGGACAATCTGTTTGCGCTGGAACGGCCTTTAATGGGATCGGAAGATTTCGCATTCTTTCTGGAGAAGATTCCGGCTGGCGGTATTTTCCGGTTGGGGTTGGGAACTGCTCCGGGAAGAATTTTGCACAACCCCCGGTTTGATTTTCCGGACGAGGCCCTGGCCAAGGGCGTAGCGGCCATGACGGCTTTTGCCTTGCGGCAGTGTCAATGAATCGCAAAAAAATGAAAAGGGGATGAATTCGCAAATGGCGGACAAGAAAATGAAATTCAAGTTTCCTCACGTGTTTGCTCTAATGTTTATCATCACAATTTTTATGGCCATCCTGACCTGGATCGTCCCGGCGGGCGAGTTCACCCGCATCAAACAGGGCGCGATCACCAAGGTCGTCGCCGGATCCTATCATCTGGTCAAAGCCAACCCGCAAGGATTTTGGCAGGTCTTCGAGTCGGTAGCCAAGGGCTGGCAGCAGTCGGCCGTGATGATTTTCATGGTGTTCTTCGTCGGCGCCGCTATTACCACGCTCGAACAGACCGGCGCGATCCGGGTGGGGCTGGCCAAGGTGGTCAAGGGGCTGAAAGGCAAGGAACTCTATGCGGTGGGCATCGTCATGACCATCATGTCGATCGGCGGCGCCACGGGGGTTTTTGCGAATCCGGTGGTTGCGCTGATGCCGATCGGGCTGATGCTGTCGAAGGCATTGGGATATGACGAGGTGGTCGGCTTCGGGATGATCTATCTGGGTTCCTATGCCGGGTTCAATGTGGGCTGGGGCAACGTGTTCACCGTCGGCATCGCGCACAGCATCGCCGAATTGCCCATGTTTTCCGGCATGGAGGTCCGGGTGTTGTTCCATCTGGTCAATTTGGCGATGTCGATTGGTTTTGTGGCCATGTACATCAAAAAAATCAAACAGGATCCGACCAAGAGCCTGACGTATGATCCGAACAAAGTTCAGAAGGCGGAAGACACTGCGCATGATGCGGACGAAAAATTGACCATGCGCCAGATCCTTTGCCTGTTGATTGCCTTCGTTTCCTTCGCGGCGATCATTTACGGCTCGATCAAGCTGAACTGGGGAATCCAGCACTATTCGGTCGTGTTCATCATGATGGCAGTGTTCAGTGGCCTGGTTGGTGGCCTGGGGGTCACCGGCACGGCCAATGCCTTCGTAAAAGGTTGCGGCACGATGGTTTACGCCGGCTTTGTCATCGGCATGGCCCGGGCAATCTCTGTTGTGATGACAGATGGAAAGATCATCGACACTATCGTCAACTGGCTGGCGATGCCAATCGCCCAAGCCGGACCAGTATTGGGGGCCAATCTGATGCTGGCTGCCAACATCATCATCAACTTCTTCATCCCGTCAGGTTCGGGCCAAGCGGTCACCGTGATGCCGATTATGGTTCCCCTGGCGGATCTGACCGGCATCACCCGGCAGGTTGCGACGCAGGCGTTCCAGTTCGGCGACGGTTTCACCAACTGCATTATTCCGACGGCCGGCGTTGTCATGGGTTGCCTGGGGATCGCCAATATCTCCTATGAGAAATATGTCGGCTGGTTCTGGCCCTTCCTGGTCACGCAGCTGGGACTAGCGTTCGTGGCCATCACCATTCTGCAGATCATGAAGTGGGGGCCGGCATAAGGCGGAATCACTGAACAAGGCGGATTCGAGTCCGGGGCTGTGGACAGACGCAGTCCCGGTTTTTTTGTCAGTCGGACTAAAGGGAAAATGCGGCTGGATGTCGAAATATGGAAAATGTTTTGTAATAAGGGCTTTTGTGAGAAAGGGGTTTGAATTATCATGAGGGAAATGCGCAGAAGAGACCGGCTCTTGACGCCGGCGGAGGCGACGCAGATTCTGACGGAAGGAACTTATGGAGTTCTTTCGTTGAATGGTCGGGATGAAAATGACTATGCCTACGGAGTTCCGGTCGGCTATGCGGTGGACGAAAACCGCATCTATATTCATTGCGCGCCGGTCGGCGAAAAGATCGACCGGATTCACGCCAACAACCGGGTGTCCTTTTGCGTAGTCGGAACGGTGGACGTGCTGGCGGATGAATTTGCGACCAACTATGCCAGCGCGATTGCTTTCGGCCAGGTCACCGAAGTGGATGACGAAGATGAAAAAAGGAAGGCTTTGCTGGCCTTCCTTGACAAATATTCCGCGGACTTCGTGGAATCGGGCAAACAGTACATCGCGAAGTTTAACGCGCAAACCAAAGTGCTGCGAATCGATGTGGAGAAAATCACCGGCAAAGCCCGAAAAGCGTGACCGCTTCGACTAAGCGAAATCTTCCGCGGTGATCGCGATGGCGCCGGCCAGCAGCATGGCTTCCCAGGCTCGAGCGCAGTCGCCGGGGTTGACGTCGACCCCCTGGCAGGCATCTTGTAGTACGAAGACGGTGAACCCGCAGTTCAGGGCGCCGAGCACGGTGTTTTTGATGCAGTAATCGGTGGCCAGGCCGCCGACCATGACCCGCCGGATGCCGCGTTCCTGCAAAAGCGACAGCAGCAGCGTGCCCTGGAAGCCGGAATAGGCGTCGAATTCCCGGGCGGTTCCTTTGGAAATGATGTATTTGTTGTCCAGCGGCGGTTGCAACTCCGGCGAAAACGCGCCACCGGGAGTGTCGGCCACGCAGTGGGGCGGCCAGACGCCGCCGTGTCCCCGGAACGACAGGTGGTTGTCGGGATGCCAGTCGCGGGTCAGAAATACCGGGTTTCCCGCCGCGGCGAATCGTTGGATGTAGCCGTTGAGGGGAGCGATCACTTTTTCTCCGCCCGGTATGGCCAAAGCGCCACCGGGCAGGAAGTCGAGCTGGACATCGGTGACGATCAGCGCGTCGGCGCCGGTGAGTCGAATTTTCATGGGAAAGACCTCCTAATTGATGATTACCGGATACTCCGATTTGGCCAACTGTCGCAACGCGGGCGGCAGTTGTTCCAGATCGTGCCGGCAGGTTTGACGGATTTGTTCGGTTTTTGGCAGCGGAGCGGTGAGCTCGCCCCGGTCCATGATCAGTTGGACCAGCGGCTCGCCGCTTTTTTCTTCGCCGATGCGGACCGTTTCGTCGTGTTCCATGCCCCCGTCTTGATAGAATCGCAGCACCTGGCGCTTGTAAGGGAAGGTGACCTTGCCGGGGCTGGTCTTGATTTTGGGTTGCCCTTCATATTCCGTCAACTTATAGGCCATGTCCAGATATGGGGCGTCGGCGGAAGTGATGAAATGCGTACCCACGCCGAAGGCGTCGATGGGGAGGCCGGCGGCCAACCAGTCATCGATCGAATATTCATCCACGCCGCTGCTCACGAAGATCTGGACCTGCTGCAGGCCGGCCTGATCCAGAATTTTTCGGACGGCCAGCGCTTGTGACGGGATATCGCCGCTGTCGAGCCTTACGCCTTTAACCGGCAGACCGGCTTGGGCCAGACGGGCGACAGTCTTGGCGCATTTCAGGGTGTCGTAGGTGTCGATGAGCAGCATGGCATTCTGGGGAAAGGTTTTGGCGAAGGCCCGGAACGCTTCGGCCTCACTCTCGAAAACCATCACGTAGGAATGGGCCATCGTGCCGAAAACCGGCATGGCGAACCGGCGTCCCGCCTCCACGTCCGAGGTGCCGTCAAATCCGGCGATGTAGGCGGCGCGGGCGGCGAAGATGCCGGCGGTCGGCATATGGGAACGACGCAGCCCAAAATCGACCAGCGTCTTGCCCCGACTCGCCAGAACGGTTCGGGCGGCTTTGGCGGCGATCAGGGTCTGGAAATGGATGCAGTTGATCACGATGGTTTCCAGAATCTGCACTTCCGGCAGGGACCCTTCCACTTGGATGATCGGCTCATTCTGGAAGACGACACGGCCTTCGGGAATGGCGTACAGTTTGCCGCGAAACCGGTAGTTGGCCAGATAGTCGAGAAAGCCCGGACTGAATTTGTTCAGGCTGCGCAGGTATTCGATGTCGACAGGGAAGAACTGGAACGCTTTCAGATAGTCCACCAACGTCGCCAATCCGCAGGATATGAGAAAGTTCCGCTCCGGCGGCAGTCGGCGCGCAAACAGGCTGAAGACGGCGTTGCCGGTTTTATGGTGCTCCAGGTAGCTTTGCGCCATTGTCAACTCGTAGAGATCCGTGAACAAGGCGATGCCCATTGTTCTCCCTCCTCTGCGCATTATGACGGGTACGGCGAAATGACTGATCCTGGTTACGAACAATATGTGGCTGATCTTATTATATCAAATGCTGTTGGATTCCGTGCCGAACGCTTGGTCGAAGTATTTTCCCCTGGATGCCTCTGAAGTGGAGTGCATGTGGCGGCTGTTAGGTGTTTTACTTGGTTTTTAATATCCGTTTATCATGTTAGTATAATTTTAATTAAATAAACCAACGAATAATTAGCGGAATATTCGAAATTGAATGCAGGAAAATAAAATTTCATGCAGAATATAATAAAGACATTTCAAAGTTGGGAAACAGGCAAAATCTCGTCCGGGGGGAGGGGATTCAAGCAAAAGAGCAAAATTTGTCGGATGACGTACTGCGACTCTTGCGGGAGCAGGAAGCGTTGGAAGCCGAGCAGGAAGTATTTGACGATTTGTTTGAACACGCCCCGGTGGGTTATATGGTTCTCAGTCCGGATGGCCAGATCCGTCAGGTGAATCCGGCGGGCTCGGCGATGCTGGGTGAAGAACGCCGCACCTTGGTCGGTTTGTGGTGTGATGCCTTTGTGCCCGAGCCGGATCGCACGGAATTCAATTCTTTTATGCAGCGCCTGTTTCAGAGCGGCGGCCGGGAATCCTGCGTGATCGGCGTTAACAACCGGCAGGGACGGTTGATGTTTGTTCAGATGGAAGGAACCGCCACGGCCGACTTACAGGAATGTTGCCTGATGCTGCGGGATGTGACGGAATCGCGGGTCGTCAAAGAAACGATGCTGTTCAACGAATCCAAGTATCGCGCCCTGTTTGAAAATCTCAATGTCGCGTTCAGTTATCACCGAATGCTTGCGGGCGATGATGGGAAAGTCAACGACTCGATCATCGTCGAAGCCAATCCCATGTATGCCCAGATGCTGGGACGATCGCTGCCTGACTTGATCGGCCGAAAAAAGAGTGAGGTCGGACTGTTTAGCCTGACGGGCGATTTCGACTGGAAATCGTTGTATCAGCGCGGAGCCGAGACCGGCCAGCCGGTGACGTTCGAATATTACTGCCAGCGACTGAAACAATGGTATCTGGTCATTGCCTTCGTGCCGTCGCCGGAACATATGGCGTATATCTATCTGGACACCACCGAAATGAAAAAGAAAGACCAGCAGGCGATCGAGAGCGAAAAACGTTATCGGTCGCTGGTGCGGGAAGCCAATGCGATCATCATGATCCTCAACGGCGCGGGCGAAATCACCTTTATGAACGAATATGGCCTGGGCTTTTTTGGCTATCGCAGCGACGAGCTGATCGGCAAAAGCATATTCGGGCCGATCATTCGAGTGAACCCGGCCAAACCGCAGGATGTGCGGAAGCTGTTCAAAATTTTCAAGGTGAAAATCAAGCGGCATCGCCGGGGATTGATCGAGAGCCTGACCCGCCAGGGGCAAAGGGTGTTGGTGGACTGGACGGTCCAGGAGTGCCAGGATTTCACCGGCGAGGAAGCACGGTTCGTGGTGGTCGGTGTGGATGCGATCGATGCGAAAAAAACGCAACGGGAGCAGGAGAAACAGTTGGACCGGCAACGGCGCCGCAATTTGTTCAACGACGGGATCAGCCGTCGTCTTTCCCATCCGGAGCTGATTGGCGCCGCCCGACAGCTGGGGATTGCCTTGGCGCCGCCATATGTGGTTGGATTGCTGGAGATTTCCGCGGATAACAAAAAGAACAGCGGAACAGGCCGGGAACCGGCGGATTGGCAAGCCAGGCTGGACACCATCATTGAAGCTTTGCAACCGTGGGAGGCCGGCGCCGCCTGGAAAGCCCGGGATGGAATCGCGGTGGTTCGGTCACTGCCCGAAGCCGCTGATAAAATGACCGTGAAAATGGCGCGAACCGTTGTGGAAGACATGGTGAAACGAACACTCCAGTTTGGCGCGACAGCCGGTAATGTTCGGGTGGGTTGCGCCCATTCGACCCACCCGATGCAGTCGATCGCGGAACTCTATGAACAGGCGTATGCGGCATTGTCATTCGGACCGGTGATCAATGCCGCCAGCCAGCTGCATCATTGGGACGATTTGGGCTTTTACCAGTTCATCGTCAAAGATCTGCATACCGGCATGGCGCAACAATTTATCGAGGATCAGTTGGGAGCTTTGCTTCAAATGAACCGTTCCGGAACCCGCGAGGAAATGCTGGATACGCTCCGGGAGATCGTGTCCGGCCATTCCGCCCAATTAATAACCGAGCAATTGCACATCCACCGGCAGACGCTGGTTTTTCGCAAAAAAGGTCTGGAAAAAATCCTGGGCGTGGATCTTGATTCTTCGGAAGTTATTCTGAATATTGCCATAGCGCTGAAAATGATGTCGATGTCGGAACGGGATTATTTCCAAAGCTGAACTTTGAGGGCGGATTATCCAGCGTGGATAATATCGCCCCCTTTTTAACCGGAACTTTTATTGAAAGAAACGAAGGGGATAAGAGGCATTTCACGAAATTTTATTCACTGTGACGGTTGACCGGTATTTCGGTGTGAGGAGGGACTTTGCATGATTGAAGTCGTAGCGCCGCGCAGTGGAAAGATTCGCGAGATTATGGTGGCGGTTGGTGAAACGGTGCGCCATAATCAGGAATTGCTGGTGATCGAATCTCCGGAACTGAGCACTCTGATTCTGGCGCCGGAAACCGGTGTGGTGGAGAGGTTGTATGTGACTTGCGGCGAACAGATCAAGACGGGCCAATTATTGGCATGGATTGGAGCAAAGCATTAGATTTTCGACTTTCGATTCGGGACGGAAAATTGCCGGCTTTGGAATCAGAAGAGGGGGGGCGTTCTGGTGAGAGAGTTCGACCTATCCTGCGAAAAATCAGCCGATGTGCCTTGCTTGCAGGAGAAATTGCGACAAATCCGGGTTGGATTGGTGGCGGAAGTGGAGAAGAACGCCGCGGTTTTTGGCTGCTATATGGTGTTCAACCGGGAAGGCGTTATCCAGTATCTGAACTTGGAGGGCCTGAATACCCTGGATATGGACAGTTTACACCGGCAAGGCTGGCGGCTGGATTTTCCGGTTCCGGAAGATGCCGGCATTTTTACGAAATGCTTGCATCAGGCGTTAGTTGGTGGCGGGTCGGAACACTGTGAAGTCCGGCTGCGAACTGGCAGCGGACTGACAAAATGGGTTCGAATCGAACTCAAAGCCGGTCGGGATGGAGAGCATTGCCACGCCGTTTTAGCCGATATCACGGACCGCCGGCGGGAGGAAGATGCCCTGGCGGCCAATGAAATGAAATATCGGGCGCTGTTCGCCAAAATGAGCACGGCCTTCAGCTATCATCGTATTATCTGCGGCAGTCGGGGTAATGTCTGCGAGCCGATATTGCTGGACGCAAATGATGCCTTCGGTCTGATGACGGGGATACCGGTGCATGAAATCATCGGCAAGAATTCCAGCGAGATCAGTCTGACGGGACACGCGCCGGCGCTGGATTGGCAACGACTGTGCCAGGATGTCGCCATCGCCCGTCAACCCGCCTGCTTCGAATATTACGACAAGAACCTCCGACGCTGGCTTTCCGTCATTGCGTACAGCCCGGCGCCCGAACACATGGCGCTCGTGTATGTCGACATCAGCAAAACAAAAGTAACGGAAGCCGATTCTGCGGCGGATGAATTGCAATATCGCAGCCTGATTCAAGGCGCCGACGTGATCATGATGATCCTCAATGAGCGGGCGGAAGTCACATTCATCAATGATTACGGACTTTCCTTTTTCGGGTTCGATTCGTCGGAGTTGTTATCCAGGTCGATTTTTGAAACGATTGCGCCGGCGTTCGATTTGGCCGGCCGCAATCTTCAGCAGGCAATCGAAAAATTCAAGGGAAATCCGGCGGGGGCACAACATCGAAACATCCAGGAAAATTTGACGCGATCCGGCCGGCGGGTGTGGGTGGATTGGACGAATCACGCCCTGCAGGATCCGAAGACCGGCGAACAGATGGTGATTTGCGTCGGTGTGGATGTGACGGACAGCAAACGTTCCGAGCAGGATGCCTTACGTCGGCATAAACAACAACGGCAGACCGACTTTCTGAACGATGCGATCCATCGGAGGATGGGCGTGACGGAATGGCAGAACGCCGCCCAGCTGATGGGGATCGAACTACAGCCGCCGTTGGTCTTGTCATTGCTTGAGATCCCCGGGTCGTATCTTTCTCCCGGCGCTTCGGAACATGACCGGGTCGAGCGGCAGTATGCGATGGAAAGCCTGATTGAAACACTCCAATATGTGGGCGCCGGCGTGACATGGCAAGCGCCGGACGGGATCGCGATCCTGCGTTCCGTTCCGGATAAACGGTCGGGAAAAATTGTGCAGCAGGCGCAGTTGATTGCAGCGGACATTGTCGCAACCGTTTCCCGGTATTGGCACGGGATTCCCTTACGGGTCGGTATTTCCCGCTTCTCGGTCCAGACACAGAATCTCGGTGAAATGTACGCGCAGGCGCAAGCGGCGATCACCTATGGTCCGCTTCTGCATCCGGATCAGCAAGTCCATTATTGGCACGAACTGGGCTGTTTCCAGTTCGTTTTGAATGACCTGGGGTCGGAACGGGCGCAGCGTTTTGTGAGAGATAGTCTGGGCCCGTTGATGCGGGATTGCGCCGGCGGCGAGTCCAGCGACCTTCTGCAGACGTTGCAGGAACTTCTGAGCGGAGAGTCGGCGCAGGTTATCGCCAAAAAATTGCACATTCATCCGCAAACCGTCGCTTTTCGCAAAAAGAAAATCGAAAAATCGCTCAATGCCGATCTGGATGCGATGGAAGTCCGGCTAAAATTGACCATTGCCATTCGCATGCTGTCGTTCATGGAGAAAAATTCCCGGATGGCCCACCTGGTCGTATAGGAAAAATCAGCGAAAACCGGTTTTATCGAAAAACGATAAAACCGGTTCTTTTTTATTGGCAAAAACTATCCAGCGCAGAGAATGCGAAATGGGGAGTTTATGAGAAAATATAAGAGGAACATGCGGGACGATCGGCGGAATACGGACGGAAAAGAGGCGAAGAAGCATGTGCGTCGTGCGGAATTTTTCCCAGTTGGAAGAAGCGTTGCGGCAAGATGCACGCGAAGTGCTGGTGATCGGGCAGTTGGCCGAGCATTTCCGACACTTGGCGACGATGACGAACGAGACCGCGTCGGATGCCTTGGCGCAAACCTATTGGCGGCGGATACAACAGGACTATGCCGTGGTTTTTCGGAAACAATCCCACTGTGTGCCGGTTGTTTTGTGCCAGCATGCGGAAAAGTCCGTGAACCAGAGTTATGGTGACCGATGTGAATGCTGAGGTGAAGGAACGTCGCCGTCAGGGGAAAGGTTTCCGACCCGCGCGCACATGTTCACTGCAGGAAAAACTGGAACACTGCGAGGCGATTCTCGACCATATTCAAGAATATCTTTATTCCGTCGCCTACCACAAGGGATTGGTACGGTCGATCTACCACAGTCCCCAGTGCCTGAAACTGACCGGGTACGCCGGGGATGAATTTTGCCGGGATCATGAATTGTGGCTGAGCATGATTCACCCGGAGGATTGTGAAATGATCCGGGAGTTTTTGCGGGATATCTGGAGTGACCGCCAACGACTGCCGATCGAGCACCGGATCATTCACAAAGACGGCTCGGAGCGATGGGTCCGCAATAATTGCGCGGCGCAGCGCGATGCCAAAGGCAGAGTGATGCGTCTGGACGGCTCGATGCTGGATATCACCAGCATGAAAAACGCCGTGGACGACAGTTCCTTTCTGACTCATTATGATCCCCTGACCCGACTGCCGAACCGCAATATGCTGAATAATCGTCTTGAGAAGGCGATTGTTGTCGCCCGACGCGAGAAAAAAGAATTGGCGTTGTTGTTTTTGGATCTGGACAACTTTAAGTTTGTCAACGATTCATTGGGCCATGATATGGGTGACAAGCTGTTGATGGCGGTTAGCCGGAAACTGAATGAACTGGTCCGTGGCGGCGACACGGTGGCCCGTTATGGTGGCGATGAATTTGTCATCATGCTGTGGGACTGCGGTGTCGATGGGGCGGCGCTGGTCGCGCAAAAATTGACATCCGGCAAAATAGAGGTGGGCAATACCGATTTCTCGGTCAGTATGAGCGTCGGCATCAGCGTGTTTCCAGCGGATGGTGATGATCGCCAGACTTTGATCCGGAACGCGGACATGGCGATGTATCATGCGAAGAAAGTGGAACGGGGCGGCTATCGTTTTTTTACGCCGGAGCTGAATCAGCGAATCCGGGAGCGTTTCCACCTGAGCATGGAGATCCAGCGCGCTTTGGATCAAGACGAGTTTGAGCTGGTGTACCAACCGACGATTCAGATGCGCACCGGCCGGATTATCGGCCTGAAGGCATTGATCCGCTGGCGCCATCCCACCCGGGGCGAATTGTTGCCGGGCGTCTTTATCCCGGTGGCCGAGGAGAGCGGAATGATCGGCCGGCTCAGCGAGTGGGTCGTGCGTAACGTTTGCCGTCAGGTTCAGTCTTGGCGGCCGAATGGTTGGACAGGGGCGGTTGCGGTCAATCTGTTTGATAGTTGTTTCCAGGGGCCGGGTTTTGTCAATGTGGTCGGAAATCTCGTCGACGAGCATCAGGTGCCGGCGGGAAGACTGGAGCTGGAGTTGACGGAAAACTCGATTATGCAGTATCCTGAACGGGCGTACGAGGATTTGAATAAAATGAAGTCATTGGGGACAAAGATCTCCATTGATGATTTTGGCACAGGATATTCCAGCCTGCTATTGTTGAAGAAGCTGCCGGTGGACAAATTGCGGATCGACAGCTCATTCGTGCGGGAGATGTCCGCCGGGTCGAAAGAAATGGAACTGGTGCGCGCCATTCTGAGTATTGGCCGCAGTATGAAGGCTACGGTGGTAGCGGAAGGCGTGGAAACGGTTTCCCAGTATAATTTTTTGCGGGCGGAGGGCTGCGACGAAGGCCAGGGATACTATTTTTGCCATCCGTTGCCGCCCGGGGAGATCAGCGATTTTTTGGAATGCCAGACTATTTTTTCCTGAAAAGGCATCTGCGGACAGGAATATCCGTTCATTGCGGCGAAAATCATTAATTGACACTTACGGTGTGATGAATGAACCAGCAGGTGCAATGAATGTTCAATAACAAGCGCCCTAATTCCCGGAGTCTTTATTTTTCCGATCGGTTGACAGAGGTTCTGAACCAAATTCCCCAATATCCCCTGACGGTCATGGAAGCACCGATGGGCTATGGAAAAACAACGGCGATTCAGGAATATGCCGCGAAAAACGGGATTACGACGCTGTGGAAAACGGTTCGCGAGAATGACGAAGCGCATTTCTGGAACGATTTTTGCGAAGTGTTTGCGGAGCTCGACCGGGATTGTTCTTACAAGCTGGCGGAACTGGGTATGCCTGACGACAATACGACCCGACGTGACGCAGCTGCCCTGATCGCCAACCGGCCAGGCAAAGATCGTGTTTTGTTCGTCATCGATGATGTTCACCTACTCGCCGGGACCGCCGTGTATGATTTTATCGTGACTCTGGCGCAAGAAAAAATCCCGGGCTTTCATGTCGTGCTCGCCACCAGGATGGTATCTTTGGAAATGCTGGAAGAGATGACCTTAAAAGGTCTGGCTCAGCATGTCACCCAGGCGGTTTTTGAACTGTTGCCGTCGGACATAGTAAAGTATTATCAACGGTGCGGAGTCCGGTTGAAACCGCAAGAGGCGGAGTCGCTCCACTCTTACACGGAGGGCTGGATTAGCGCACTTTATTTGTGCCTGTTGGGATTTCTGCAGGAGGGCCGGTTCGAAAAGCCGGTCAATTTGCAGGAACTTCTGGCCAAAACGGTGTACGGGCCGCTAACCGATGAACTGAAGGATTTTTTGCAGCGTCTTTGCGTTTTTGATTATTTCACCATGCCGCAGGCGCAGTTCGCGTGGCCGAACCACAATGCGGCAAGCCTGTTGAAACAGTTGATGGTGCAGAATGCTTTTATCCGGTATGATGCGCGAAGACAAGTTTATCATCTGCACAACATCTTTGCAGGGTATCTGCGCGAGTTGTTCGATGGCTTGGCCGAGGAAACGAAAAAGCTGATTTGGCAAGCGGCGGGTGAATGGCATCTGACCGTCGCCGATTATCTTGAGGCAATGCGCTGCTTCCAGCAGGCCGGCGATTTCGACCGTTTGCTCGATGCGGTGGAGCTGGATAAGGGCAACAGCATCGGCAGAGAAAGTAAAGAAACCGTTATCCGCTATTTCGGCGCGTGTCCGCCGGAAATAAAAAATAATCATTTGCTGGCCGTCGTTGTATACGTTCGGGAGTTGTTGATGTTTGGCGAAATGGAGCTGTTCGCAATCCAGTATACGGAGCTCGAACGGGAAATCGCCGGGGTGAGTGATTCGAAGAGGCGAAACCGGTTGGCGGGCGAACTTGAATTAGTTTATATGCTGGCGAAATATAATGACATCGTGGCGATGGCGGGTCATATCCGGCGAGCCACCGAATTGCTGCCGGGGGAGTCCCTGTTATGCGACCATAATACGCCGTGGACCATGGGATCGCCCTCCGTTTTGTATATGTTTTACCGGGAACCGGGCGGCCTGCGGCAGGAAGTTCGGGAAATGCATGCGGCCATGCCGTTGTATTACCGGGTGACTGCCAACCACGGTTCCGGCGCGGAATATGTCATGCAGGCTGAACAGCATTACAATCAGGGCGATTTTGAAAATGCCGATATTGTCAGCCATAAGGCATTTCAGAAGGCAGGAATCGACCGTCAGACGGGCAGTATGATTTGCGCTTTGTTTGTGCAGGTTCGGGTTGCGTTGGCCCAGGGCGATTTGGCTCTTGCCAGGGAACTTTTGGATGAAATGCGGACAATGGCCCGGACGAGCCGGCAAGGGTTATATCTTCATACTATTGATTTGTGCGAAGGATTCCTGTTCGCCCAACTGAACCAACCGAATCAAGTTGCGGACTGGATTGGCGTCGGGGATTTTTCCGCCGGCCGTCTTCTTCCACCCGTACTCGCCTATTTTAATGTGATTCATGGACGGGTGCTGCTGATTTCCGGGCAAGAACGCAAAGCTTTGGGATTGGCCGACTATTGGGCGGATGCGGCGGAACACATTCCCCATTGTCTGAGCCGCATTTATACGCAGATCTACCGGGCGGCGGCGAACGAGAAACTATTTCGCCGCAACGAAGCGTTGATCTTGCTGAAACAGGCATTGAACATGGCTTTGCCGGACGGAATGTTGATGCCGTTCGCGGAAAACGCCGACCTGCTTCTTCCCTTGATCGAGGAACTGGGGCGCGATCCGGAATTACACGGGGTTGCGCTGCGGATCGCCGATTTGTCCAAGGGGGTTCGTCAGGTTCGCGCCGCGCTGCAAGAGTCTTTGAACGGCGTTACGGACCGGGTCGATTTGACGGCGCGTGAACGGGAGATCGCCCTGTTGGCGGCGGACGGACTGACGAACCGGGAGATTGCCGCCGGACTGAACATCTCCGAAAACACGGTGAAAACGCTGCTCAAACGGAGTTTTGAAAAGATCGGCGTGAATTCCCGGGCGCAACTGAAAGAAAAAATTTAGCGAAGAGTAGGAAATCCATCAAAAAAATACAAGATTGTCACCCGACGGGTGATGGTGAAATGGCAAAATCCCCTGTACAATCGAAGTATTCGTCAGGGGATTTTTGGTTTGGCGAAATTATTGGAGGTGGTTGTAATGAATCGTTCCAGCAAAAAATTACTGACCGGGGTACTGCTTTTGCTCGTGCTCATGACGCTGCCCGGCGTAGCGCTTGCCGGCAGCCAGGACTTCACGTTGATCAATCGTTCGCCGTTCCGCATCGTCGGCTTCTGGGTGGCGCCGGCGAATAGCGATAATTGGGAGGAAAACATTTTGGAAGGAACTTCGGTGGCGCCCAACAGCAGCATCGAGATCACATTCGACAATACAAACAATGTTCAATGGTGGAATTTCCGGATCAAGGACAGCAGCGGCAAGACCTGGAACTGGGAGAAGAAAGACTATGATTTGACCCAGATTTCACAAATTACGTATTATTACCAACAAAACGGTAAAGGCGCGATCAATTACAAATAACGTCGCGCAACCGAGCTGGAATGGGTCGAGACGCCGTTTTTGCATAGCGGAGAGGATGTGATGGCCATCATTCGGATCGCTACGGTGGTCGCTAGGCAGCAGTATCTCCTGGAGGTGGCGTTCGACAACGGGACCACCGTCATTCTGAACATGGCAGCCCGTCTGGGGCATATTCGGTTCATGGCGCTGGCGGATGTTGCAGTGTTTGAGAATGTGAGCACCGATGGTCAATTCATCCGCTGGGGCAACAAGGCGGAAATCTCTCTGAACGAAGTGTTTCAGCTGGCGCAAAAATAATCAGCGCCGTGTTGCTGAGATGTCAATCCCGGACCTGCGCGGGCCGCAGGTCTTTTTCTTTGCGTTCGACCGGGTTTCCGGGTATAATTGTAGTATTGCCACACAATGTAAAGAATAAAGGAGGGCCTCCGTGTTCGGTTTTGATGTCGATATGGTTTACCGGATCCCCGCATTACTGGCGGCGATGACGATTCATGAATATTCCCACGCCCGGGCGGCGGTGGCGATGGGCGATCCCACGCCCCGTTTTTTGGGACGAGTGACGTTGAATCCGATTCCACACATTGATCCGATCGGGCTGCTGTTGCTGTTTGTCGCCGGTTTTGGCTGGGCTAAGCCGGTGCCGATCAATCCCCGGAATTTTTTTGACGGCCGCAAGGGGACTTTTATTGTATCCCTGGCCGGCGCCGGGGCCAATATTGTGCTGGCCTTTTTGGCGTATTTTTTCCTGAACTTCTTGTATGAATTGAATCTGATCGGCGTCGTCTGGCAAAAGACGCTGGCGCAGTTATACCGGTATAACTTGATGTTTGCCGTATTCAACTTGTTGCCGATTCCACCGCTGGACGGATCAAAAGTGTTGATGAGCTTGCTGCCGGGACATCTGGCCTACCAATATCAGAAGCTGGAGCCCTATGGGAACTATATTCTGATTGGACTGGTGCTGGTTCCCGGGTTGCTCGGATTTATTGTATCGCCGTTTTTCGGGGTGATCGAGTTCATCATCCGGGGAACAGCCCGGCTTATTTTGGGAATCGTATTATAAAGAGGAGCGGGTAAAATGGTCAAAGGTCGTATTTTCAGCGGAATGCAGCCCTCAGGGAATTTTCATCTGGGCAATTATCTCGGCGCGCTGTCGAACTGGGTGAAACTGCAACATGAGTATGAGTGTTTTTTCTGTATCGTGGACTGGCATGCGCTCACCTCGTCGTTCGAGGATCCGTCGCGGTTGCCGGACCAGATTAAAAATATGGCCCTGGACTGGCTGAGCGCCGGTCTGGACCCGGAAAAGAACCGCATTTTCATTCAGTCCCATGTCAAAGAACACGCGGAACTGCATTTGCTGCTGTCGATGATGACGCCGCTGTCCTGGCTGGAACGTGTGCCGACCTATAAGGACAAACTGCAGCAGCTGGGCGAACAGGGCAAGGACATCAATACCTATGGTTTCTTGGGCTATCCGGTGCTGATGACAGCCGACATCATCCTGTACAAGGCCGATACGGTGCCGGTCGGCGAAGATCAGCTGCCGCATCTGGAGCTGGCCCGGGAGATGGTGCGCCGTTTCAATTTCATTTACAAACAGGACGTGTTCCCGGAACCGAAGGGGTACATCGGTGCGGCGCCGGTGGTGCCGGGGATCGACGGACGCAAGATGAGCAAATCCTATGGCAATGAGATCGCATTTGCGGCCAGCCCCGATGATCTGCGGGCCAGAGTTCGGCTGATGGTGACCGATCCGCAGCGGATCAAACGGACCGATCCCGGACGTCCCGAGGTTTGCCCGGTCTTTACCTTCCATAAACTATACAGCGCCGGTGAACTGAGTGAGATCGAAACCGGCTGTCGCAACGCCGGCATCGGCTGCGTCGACTGCAAGAAGCGCCTGGCCGAACACATGGTCGAAGCGCTGGCGGATATCCATCACCGGCGGCAGGACTGGGCGTCCCGCCCCAACGACGTGAAAGACATTCTGGACGACGGCGCCAAACGGGCCCGGGCGACAGCGCAGGCGACGATGGAGCAGGTCCGGTCCGTCATGCACATGGGATGAGCGCCGAAGAATACAATATCAAGCTGGAAGCGTTCGAAGGGCCGTTGGCCCTGCTGCTTCACCTGATCGAGAAAAATAAGGTCGATATCTACGATATTCCGGTCGCCGCGGTTGCCGAGCAGTATCTGGCGTATTTGCGCGCCTGGAAAGAGTTCAACATGGAAGTGGCGACCGAGTTCCTCATCATGGCGTCCACGCTGCTTCTCATCAAATCACGGATGCTGTTGCCGAAGCCGGTGAAACCCGAGGATGAGGGAGAAGTCGAAGAAGCGGATCCGCGCGCCGAGCTGGTCGAACGCCTGATCGAGTACCGGCGTTTTCGGGAGGCGGGCGATGCGCTGCAACAACTGCTGCATCGCCGGCAACGTTATGTTCATCGGCTGCCGCAGGTGTTTACGGTGGAACGGGCTTTGCCCAAGGGACTGACTATTGAGGATTTGTTGGCGGCCTTTTCCTCGCTGTGGGAAACGGTGGCCGAGGAATTCCGCACGATTGCCCGGGAAGAAATTACCGTGCAGGATAAAATGACCGACATCGTGGGTCTGATGGAAGCCGCCGGGGGGCGGTTGGAGTTTCGGCAGGCGCTTAAACGGTCCGGTTCCAAGGTGGAGATCGTCAGTACGTTTCTGGCGGTGTTGGAACTGATTCGCATGCGGCGCATCCGCGTCCAGCAGCCGGAACCGTTCGGCTCGATTTTCCTGACATGGAGGGAATGACGCAACTATGTTTTATGAGCATCTGAAAGGCCCGATGGAAGCGATGCTGTTCGCCGCCGGCGATCCGTTGAAACCGGAACGGCTGTCGGAACTGCTGGATATTCCCCTGGACCATGTGCTGGAAATGCTGCGGGAACTGCAGGCGGACATGGATCGGCCGGAACGGGGCCTGTGCCTGGTGCAGGTGGCGGGCGGCTGGCAAATGTGCGTTAAGCCTGAACTGGCGACAGTGGTGGAAAAATTGGCGATGCATCAGGACGCAAAATTATCGCCGGCAGCACTGGAAACCTTATCGATTATCGCCTTCAAGCAGCCGGTGACCCGGCAGGAGGTCGAGTTCATCCGGGGCGTGCAGTCGGACGGGGTGATCAATACTCTGGTCGAGCGGCGGCTGATCAAGGAAGTCGGTCGCAAGGACTCGATCGGCCGACCGATTCTGTTCGGAACCACGGAAGAATTTTTGGCTTGCTTTGGCTTGGACAGCCTGACCGAATTGCCGAATCTGCCGGATCCGGAACCATTGCCGGAAGATGCGGCGGGGTTGGACAAGGCATGAGCGCCGAGCGGTTGCAAAAAATCATCAGCGCCGCCGGACTGGCCTCGAGGCGGCAGGCGGAAGAGTGGATTCTGGCCGGCCGGGTCGCGGTTAATGGCGAAGTGGTCCGGGAGTTGGGAACGAGGGCCGATTGGGACGCCGACCGGATCGAGGTGGACGGCACCCCTCTGAAACGGGCGCAACGCTTATATTATTTGTTGAATAAACCGTATGGGGTCATTACGTCGCTGCAGGATCCGGAGGGCCGGAAGACGGTGGCGGATTTGGCCGCGGCCGCCGGCGTGACCGAACGGGTCTACCCGGTGGGTCGTCTGGATTACGATACGGAGGGGCTGCTGCTGCTCACCAACGACGGCGAGTTGACGCAGGGACTGTCGCACCCCCGGTTCGAAGTTGAGAAGGAATACGAGGTTGATGTCGAAGAACGGCCGATGCCCGATCTGCTGAAAATGCTGGAGAACGGCGTGCGGCTGGCGGACGGTCTGACCGCCCCGGCCAAGACCTATCCGCCGGTGATTGCGGAAAATGGCTATTGGCGATTCCGGATCGTCATCCATGAAGGCCGCAACCGGCAGGTTCGGCGGATGGCGGAATCCGTCGGCCTGACGCCACGGCGCCTGAAACGCATCCGCTATGGATTTTTGACGTTGGGTGATCTCAAGGCCGGCACGCTGCGTCCGATGACAGCGGCGGAAGTGACTCGCCTGCAGGAGTTGGCCGGCAAATAGTAGAATAGTAGTATTGTTGCATTTTTAGGCTGAAACAAGAGGGTTATGAATGAAGCAGGGAAGGATGGTGACTGTCATGGCGCAGGGAATAAAAATCGGTCCGGCTCGGGCGTTGCGGGGAACCGTGGCGATTCCGGGCGACAAATCGTTGTCGCACCGCAGCATCATGCTCGCCGGTTTGGCGGACACGCCGGTAAAGGTCCGGAATTTCCTGGCCTCGGCGGACTGTTTGTCGACGGTTGCCTGCATGCGGAAGCTCGGCGTATCAGTCCACTTGCGTCCAGACGGGGAAGTTACCGTTCAGGGCAAGGGACTTTTTGGACTCAGTGAACCGGATAATGTGCTGGACGCAGGCAACTCGGGGACGACGATTCGTCTTCTGAGCGGATTGCTGGCGGGCCAGCCGTTTTTTTCGGTTCTGACGGGGGATGATTCGCTACGGCGGCGGCCGATGGCCCGGATCGTCACGCCATTGACGCAGATGGGGGCAAAACTTGTTGGTCGCGAGAATTCCCGCTATGCGCCGGTTGCCATTGAACCGACCGCCAGTCTTCAGGGAATCCGGTACGCCATGCCGGTGGCCAGCGCCCAGGTGAAGTCGGCGATCATGTTCGCCGCGTTATACGCGGCTTCGCCGACTACGATTACGGAGCCGTATCTGTCCCGGGATCATACGGAGCGGATGTTCGGCCAATTCGGCGCGCCAGTATTTCGAGATAACCTTTCCGTTACGGTGAATCCCGTCAGCAGCCTGCGGGCGCCGGCAGTGGTCGACGTGCCGGGAGATTTTAGTTCGGCGGCTTTTTTGTTGGTTGCGGCGACGATCATTCCCAACAGCGAGGTGTTGCTGACCAATGTCGGCATTAATCCGACCCGGACCGGCCTTCTGGATGTGCTGCGGGAAATGGGCGCCGACATCGAAGTGGTGGCGGAACGCCGCAGCGGCGAAGAACCGGTGGCGGATCTGCGGGTTCGGTCGGCGTCGCTGAAGGGAATCTCCGTCAGCTCGGAGATCATTCCCCGCTTGATTGACGAAATTCCGATTTTGGCGGTGGCGGCGCTGTTCGCCCGCGGCCGGACCCGGATTGAAGGGGCGGAAGAACTGCGGGTCAAGGAAACGGACCGTCTGCGGGCCATGTCCTGTGAACTGGTTCGGATGGGCGGGGACGTGACGGAACGACGGGATGGCTTGATCATTGAGGGAACAGGCAAGCTGCACACCGCCGAGTGTCTGGCCTATGCCGACCATCGGGTGGCGATGGCTCTGACGGTCGCCGGCATGGCCAGTGAAGGCGTTTGTCTTGACGATGCAGGTTGCGTTGCGATTTCGTTCCCCGGGTTCTTTGAAGTGATGGAAGGATGTCGGGCATGAAGCAGAATGTTATTGCAATCGATGGGCCGGCCGGTGCGGGAAAAAGCACGGTGGCCCGGGGGGTTGCGCAGCAATTGGGATTTACCTATGTGGATACCGGCGCTATGTATCGGGCGGTCACCAGCCGGACCCTGGACATGGGACTAGACCCGGCGGATGCGGAAGCCATAGGGGCGATGGCGGCGCGAATCGATGTCCGGTTCGCGCGAGAAGGCGAAACCCTGCGGGTTTTGGCCGACGGCCAGGATGTGACGGAACAGATCCGTACGCCAGCGGTGACGGCGGCAGTCGCGCAGGTATCGCAGATTCCTGCGGTCCGCCAGGCCATGGTGCGCTTGCAGCGCGAGTTGGCGGCGGCCGGCAAGGCGGTGCTGGACGGGCGGGATATTGGAACGGTAGTCACACCGGATGCCTGCTGCAAAATTTTTCTGACCGCTTCGGCCCAGGAGCGAGCCCGCCGGCGCTGGCTGGAACTGTGCGCAAAAGGCTATGAACCGGATCCGAATCAATTGCAGCGGGACATGGAGGAACGGGACAAGCAGGACTCCGAACGGGAGCTGGCGCCGCTGGTCCAGGCCCCGGACGCGATCGCAATCGATACGACGGGATTGACGATCGAAGCGGTTGTGGGCCGGATCGCGGCAATCTGTCAAGACAGGATGCGTCGGGAGTAAAATGAAATATCATTTGTTATTTTGGCCGCTGGCCGCATTTTTTTGGCTGCTGTTTCATTTGTTGTTCAGGCTGCGCGTCAGTGGGGTGGAAAATGTTCCGGCGGGGGGCGCCATCATTGCGCCCAACCACCAAAGCTTTTTCGACATCCCTTTGGTTGCGATGGTTCTGGCGTTACATGGCCGCCGGACCTATTTTATGGCGAAAAGCGAATTGTTCCGGAATCCGGTGTTCGCCTGGATCATCCACAACCTGTTGGCGTTTCCGGTGCGTCGGGGCGCTCCGGACCGAATGGCGATCCGTTATGCCATCGACCGGTTGAAACAGGGAGAATTAGTGGCGATTTTCCCGGAGGGAACCCGTAGCAAAACCGGACATCTGAAGGAAGCCGAAGCGGGATTGTCCCTGATCGCGGCCAAGGCGGGCGTGCCTGTCGTACCGGTGGGCATCTGCGGGACGCGGCTGATGTTTAGCAAGGAACAATTTTTTCCACAGGTGATGATTCGTTTTGGAGCGCCGATTACCGATCCGGCGCCGGAACCGACGAATGGAGAAAAAGCTCCGGACATTGGTATTCGAGTTATGATGGCGATTCAGCAGTTGATTCAGTGATAAAGTGTTAGAAAATTTACGAAAAAATATTTTACAATTGCAGGAATTCTTCGTATAGATAGAGTATATTATAAAGAGTGTTGTAAAAAAGACGATTGTCCGTTGAATCCGACCGACAGTCGCGCTTGATCATGGAGAGGCAGGGGTAACGCTGTTGCAGGATGTTTTGATCTTGAAAGAAATGCAACCGTATTGGGAGTATGTCGGATTTTCCTTTTGGCGGGCCCACGGAATGGAAGGCGTGTACCGCAGGGCTACGTTCGTCAAGGATGGGCTGCTGGGGAAAGTGGCCGAGTTTCATTCGGATGACTACATAATTTGGACGCATCGTGGCGTGACCGATGAGGAAAAAATCCTCAAGGAATGGAAAGCGGAAACGGATGTCATGAAGCATCGGTTTTTGCTTTTGTCGGCGGAATCGGGAAAATCGCCCCGCTCCAAGAGCCTTTGGCTGGGGTTGGGGGGATACGTCGAAGTCATGCGCTATCAAGTTGGCGACCCGGTTCCCGCTAAATTCAAGGACCTTGTTTTTTTGGTGGACAAGGGACTGGAATATGCAGAAAAGGGGGTAGGTATGCAAGAACTTCCAAAGGAAGGAGGCGAAAAGACGTCGGCGTAGTTTTTATTTCTGGAATTCATTTTATGTATTTTGGCAGGAGGTGTAGTTCATGTTAGCAACCATGTTTATCGTTGCAATCGTTGTCTATGGTGTGGCGTACGTGACATACGGCAAATGGCTGAAAAATGTCTTTGCATTGGACCCCAACAAGGAAACTCCCGCAACTTGTCTTTATGACGGGATCGACTATTGCCCGACCCACCCAGCCGTTCTGATGGGCCACCATTTTGCGTCCATCGCCGGCGCCGGCCCGATCGTCGGACCGATCGCCGCGGCTTCGGTGTTCGGCTGGCTGCCGACCTATCTCTGGGTTCTGATTGGTTCGGTATTTTTCGGCGGCGTTCATGACATGGGTTCGTTGGTCGCTTCCCTGCGGCACAAAGGCCTGTCGGTTGGCGAAGTCGTTTTTGAATGGATTGGCGCACCGGCGAAGAAATTGTTCCTGGTCTTCACTTGGCTGGCGTTGACACTGGTCATCGCGGTGTTCCTGGAACTGTCGGCGCAGACATTCGCGGCCGACCCGGCGGTTGCCTTCTCCGCGATCGTATACATGACCATCGCCATGATCTTTGGCTGGTTGGTGTACCGCATGGGACTTAACCTGCTGTATAGCACCATCATCATGGTGCCGCTGGTTATCGGCTCGATCTTCTACGGCAATTCTTCCGCGTGGGTTATGTCGACCTTCAAATACAGCGTCGAGTTCTGGCGCTGGGCGCTGGTCGTCTACATCTTCGCAGCTTCGGTGCTGCCGGTCTGGCTGCTCCTGCAACCGCGCGACTATCTGGCTTCGTTCATGCTGTACTTCTCGGTATTCATCGGCGCGATTGGCATGATCTTCATCAGTGGCGTCGACACCACCAAGGTTCCGATGTTTACCAGCTTTGCACCGAAGGATGGCCAATATCTCTGGCCGCTGCTGTTCATCACCGTGGCCTGCGGCGCCATCTCGGGTTTCCATTCCCTGGTGGGCAGCGGTACTACCTCCAAACAGATGCGTAAAGAAACCGACGCTCTGCCGGTTGGTTACGGCGCCATGCTCATCGAGGGCGTCGTAGCGGTTATCGCTCTGGGGACCCTGATCATGGCTGGCGGAATGATGAAAGGCGGTCCGACCGTCGTATATGGCGCCGGCATCGGCAAAATGTGCGGCCTGATCGGCATCGATCCCAAGGTGGGAACTTCACTCGGCTTGTTGGCCCTGAACTCCTTCTTGCTGACATCGCTCGACACCGCGACCCGTATTGCCCGGTATCAGTTCCAGGAACTGACCGGCAACCGGATCGACAAATACAGCGCGACAGCGGTCGGCGTGGCCATCGCTCTCGTCCTGTTGTTCTGGAAGACCGGCAAAGTTCCGGCCTGGGCCATGATCTGGCCGGTGTTCGGCGCGGCGAACCAATTGGTGGCGGCCATGGCTCTCTTGGCCATCGGCGTATGGGTCATTCGTTGCCTCAACAAATCTGCCAACTTCATCATGATCCCGATGCTGTTCATGCTCATTACCACGTTCGCCGGCCTCGGCCTGCTGATCGTGGACAACCTGAAGAAACAGCCGTTGTTGGCAGTTATCTCTGTGATTCTGCTGGTCATGGCGGTCGTGCTCTGCAAGATGGCTTGGGGCGCGATCAACAAACCGACCGACAATCTTTGCAAAACCGAATAATAATTCCCATGTTGGTTCGGACCGGAAGAAAAATCTTCCGGTCCTTTTTTTGTTGCGGGGGAGGAGAAGACGCGTGGGTCTCGAATATTTTAATATATGGAAAAAAATGCTGTGGACTTTCTCCGGCAGGCGTTTGCCGCCGAAAACTACATATGTGAAGACGACTTGGTGATCACGGTCGGATTGGCGCTGAAACTGGGCCGCCCGCTTCTGGTCGAAGGCGCTCCCGGCGTCGGTAAAACCGAAATCGCCAAAGTGCTGGCAACGGCGCTGGGGACCGAATTGATCCGCCTGCAATGCTATGAAGGGCTGGACGAAAGCAAGGCGTTGTATGAATGGAATTATCAGGCGCAGTTGCTCAAAATCCAGATGATCCGGGATGCCGGCGACGAACATTCCGTTGAGGAGGAACTGTTTTCCTCGCGCTACCTTCTGGAGCGGCCGCTGCTGAAGGCGATCCGTTCTGCGGAGCGGTCGGTTCTGTTGATTGATGAAATCGACAAAACGGATGAGGAATTTGAAGCGTTCTTGTTTGAGTTGTTGTCGGATTTTCAGGTTTCCATTCCGGAAATGGGGACGATCCGAGCGGTTCATATCCCGGTCGTCGTGCTGACCAGCAATCAGGAGCGGGAATTGTCGGATGGCTTGCGACGCCGCTGTGTGTACCTGTATATCGATTATCCGTCCGTTGAGAAAGAAACGGCGATTCTGCAGAGGAAAGCGCCGGAGCTGCCGGAGCGGCTGACTTGGGAAATCACGGCCGCGATGCAGTATCTGCGGCATGAACTGGATCTGGAGAAGCCTCCCTCCACGGCAGAAGCGATCGATTGGGCGGTCGTGCTTGCCGACTTGGGTTGCCGCCAATTGACGCCGGAGGTGGTTCGGCAGACCATGGGACTACTGTTGAAGAACCATCATGATTTTACCGTTTTCACCAAAACCATCGGTTATGAAGGCTTTTGCGCCCTTCTCCGGCAACGTTGGGATGGCATCGACCTTGCGGCCAAAGGGGATTCCCTGTTGGCCCGGGCGGTAAAAAAAAAGTTCAACCCGTTTTAAGATCTTTTTTGGAGACACCCTGGAAAACCCTGAAACCCATTTTGGCGGCGAAACCGAATGAGAAAGCGATGTTTGGCAGCGCCTGCCGGGATCTGTTGGGCCAGCTGGATATGCCGCAGGTGGAAGCGGAAGCGGGGGCGGAAGGAGAAGGGGGCGGCAAGTCCGGAAAATCCTTGAGTCACCGCGATTTGGATGCGATCACTCCGGCTGATTTTCCTTTTTTGGTCGAACGCATCCGTCGTCTGCTGAACCGTCTGGAGATGCGCCAGTCCCGCCGACAGCGGCAGGTTCACCGTTCGCGATGGATTGATGTGAAACGCAGCGTGCGGCGAAGTTTTCGGTATGGCGGCGCCATGTTCGCCCTGGGGTTTCGCCGGTCCCGGCTCCGAAGGCCACGGATCGTGGTTGTCTGCGATGTGTCGGCGTCGATGATCCGGCATATCCGCTTTACCTTGCCGTTATTGTTCGGCATGTCCCGTATGGCCAAGGCCACGCGGGCGTTTGTCTGCGCCGGCGGACTGGAAGAGGTGACGGAGTTGTTCCGTCATGAGCGCGATTTTCAGAAGGCGACGGAATGGATGCTGCGGCAGACGACACAAGTCGGTCGGGGGACCAATCTGGGACAGGCGTTCCAAACCTTGCGGTCGGAATTCCCGGAAACTTTGAACGCATCGACCTGCCTGTTGGTGGTGAGCGATGCCGAGACGGTGGACCCGGAGTTGGCCGTTCGGGAATTGCGTCATTTGGCCGGACGTGTAAAGAAATTGGTATGGCTGAATACCCAACCTCGGCGGCAGTGGCATGAAAACAAATGGATTCCGGCGCTTCGCCGCTACGCCCGGATGGAAGAGTGCACCACCCTGGCGAAAACGGTTCGGATTCTGCAATCGCTCTGAATTCGTTCTGACTCAGGCGTTTTTCCATATGACGGTATGGATCACGACCCTTGCGGCCGTGATCATTTTTTTTGACGCCAATTCGTGAAGTCAACGTGCCTTGCGCAGCAGGTCAAAAAACGGCTATAATAAACAGGAACTTTCCGTAGGGAGGCAACCATGGAAGTATTGACGGCGGAACACATGGGATTCTGCTATGGCGTGCGGCGGGCCGTGGAAATGGCGGCGGCGGCGCCGGGACAAACCGGTGCGCCGGTGTTTACGCTGGGACCGCTGATTCATAATCCCCAGATGATCGAAAAATTAAAGACGCAGGGCGTGGGTGTCGTGGATGAACTGGCGGCGGTCGGCGCGGCAACGGTCGTGATTCGTTCCCACGGCGTAGGGCCCGCAGTGTATGCGGAAGCGGAACGGCAGGGGAAAGTGCTGCTGGACGCAACCTGTCCCCATGTGAAAAAAGCCCAGTTGGCGGCGCGCGCTTTCGCGGAAAAAGGGTTGCAGGTCGTGGTGGCCGGCGAGCGGAAACATCCGGAAGTCGCGAGTATTCTCGAATGGGCCGGACCTGGGGCCATCGCGGCGGAAACGGCGGCGGACATCGAGTCGGCAGCTCTGACGGGAGCGGTGGGGATCGTATCCCAGACGACGCTGGAACGGGACGTGTTTGATGGAATTTTGACAGCGCTACGGCGTCGCGGTATCGAACCGGAAGTGAATCCGACGATCTGCCGCGCCACGGAAGAGCGCCAGACGGCGGCGACGCAGCTGGCCCGGCAGGTGGACGCGATGGTGGTGGTCGGCGGCAAGAACAGCGCCAATACCCGCCACTTGGCCGATGTTTGCCGCAAGGCCGGCGTTCGGACCTATCATGTGGAAACGGCGGCGGAACTGTCGCCGGAAATGTTTTTGGGCGTGAAGAAAGCAGGAATTACGGCTGGCGCTTCGACGCCGGACTGGATCATTGAGGAGGTTAAACAAAGAATGGAAAACATGGCACAGGTGAATCTGGACCCGCAGGATCGTCTCGAAGCAGGAACCGTTTTGGCCGGCAAAGTCGTCGGGGTCAACAAGGATCTCGTATTCGTGGATATCGGCCAGAAAGCGGAGGGCGTCATCGCCTTGTCCGAACTGGCCTGGCCCGTTCCGCAGGATGCCCATGAGGTCGTGGCGAACGGACAATTGCTCAATGTGCTGGTACTGGAACCGGAAACTGCGGAAGGCTCCGTGCGGCTGTCCAAAGTGCAAGCCGACCGGTTGATGGCCTGGGATCATCTCGAAGAAGCCATGAATGACGGGGAGCCGATCGAGGTCGTGGTGACGGCGGCCGTCAAGGGCGGGCTGTCGGTGGGCGCGTTCGGCGTTCGCTGCTTCATGCCGGCATCGCAGGTCGACAGTTCCTTCGTGGAAGATTTGACGCCATATGTAGGCCAGACAATCGAAGCCTTGCCGATCGAAGTGGACCGCGAAAAACAGCGGGCGGTTTTCTCCCGGCGGGCGTTGCTGGACGCGCGGAAACGCAAGGCGGAAGATGCGGCTTTCACCAAACTGGAAGTCGGTCAGGTGATCGTCGGCGAAGTTCGGCGGTTGGCTTCCTTCGGTGCTTTTGTCGATGTCGGCGGCATTGAAGGCTTGGTCCATGTTTCCGAAATGGCCTGGCATCGGGTCAAGGATGCGGCGGATCTTTTGAAAGTCGGCGACGAAGTCAAGGTTCAGGTGCTCAAGATCGACAAGAACGCTCGCAAGGTATCTCTCGGCATGAAGCAACTGCAGGAAGACCCCTGGCATACGGCGGTGGCCGAGTTCGCCGAGGGGACGACGGTCTCCGGCAAAGTGACCCGGACTTCCAAGTTTGGCGCGTTTGTCGAGCTGGCGCCGGGAGTGGAAGGCCTCGTGCATATTTCCGAACTGTCGGACCGGCGGGTGGCGACGGCGGAAGAAGTCGTGCAAACCGGCCAAAAAGTTTCCGTGAAAGTGCTGGGCGTCGATCCCAAGGCAAAACGGATCAGCCTGAGCATCATCAAGGCGCAGGAAGACGCCGACCGTCAGGAGTATGCGCCGTTTCTGGGCGGATCCTCGTCGCTGGGAGCAACGATCGGCGATAAACTGGGCCACCTATTCAAAAACAGGGAGTAGAAGCGATTGACCCGAAAATCCCGTAAACTGGATCATCTGCGGCAGGCGCTTGTCTTGGCTGACGGGCCGGCGGATGCTGGATTCGCCGACCTGACGTTGGTGCACAACTGCCTGCCGGAAATGAATATAGACGATGTGACGCTGGCTACGCGCTGCGCTGGCTTGCCGTTGCAACACCCCCTGATCATCAACGCGATGACAGGGGGCGCTGAGGCGTTGACCGAAGTCAATGGCCGTCTGTCGGAAGTGGCGAAGCAGACCGGCGCCGTGATGGCGGTCGGTTCCCAGTTCGCCGCCCTGGAGTTTCCGGAGGTGGCTGACTCGTTCAAAGTGGTCCGAAAGATCAATCCGACGGGAATCGTCTGGGCCAATCTCGGCGCGTATGCGACGGTCGAGGAGGCGCGCCGGGCGGTCGACATGCTGGAAGCCGATGCGTTGCAGATTCACTTGAATGCGGCGCAGGAGATCAGCATGCCGGAAGGGGACGGCGATTTTTCATTCTGGCTGCGAAGGATTGAAGAGATGGCCCGCAAGCTCCCTGTTCCGGTCATCGCCAAGGAAACCGGCTGCGGCATGGCGCTGGAACAGGTGCGCCGATTGGCTGGCGTTGGCGTCCGGGCGGTCGATGTCGGCGGCGCCGGCGGGACGAATTTCATTGCGATCGAAACGGGCAGGACAGGACGGAGGCTGGCGGACGATTTGCTGGGCTGGGGCATCCCCACGGCGGCGAGTGCGCTGGAAGCGGCGGCAGTGTTGCCGGCCGAAGTGGATCTGGTTGTATCGGGCGGCGTGCGGACACCGGTCGATGCGGCGAAATGTTTTGCCATCGGCGCCAAGGCCATCGGGATTGCCGCGCCGATTTTGCGACTGACCGAACAACAGGGTGTGGCGGCTGCTGTGGCCTGGGTGCGGGACTATTTGGCGACGATCCGGAAAATTACCATGATGCAGGGCAAGACAACTATCACGGAACTGTCGGCCCGGCCGCTGGTGATCGCCGGACGGACGGCGCAGTGGCTGACGGCGCGGGGAATCAGCGTTGAGCAGTACGCCCGACGGTCCGGATAAGAGGAGGATGCGAACATGACCGCAGGCGCGGTGATTTCGGCGGTGCAGCCGAACAGTAAGGCCGAGCGGGCCCATCTGGAACCGGGCGACCGTCTGTTGCGCGTGAATGGCGCGGCAGTGTCGGATTTGATCGACCTGAGTTTTGCTCTGGCCGAGGATCTGATCGAGCTGGAGGTGCTTAAAACCTCCGGGAAAACCGTCCGACTTCGGATCAAAAAAGCACTGGATGAATCCATGGGGTTCGAATTCGAGAGCGCCGTGTTTGATCGGGTGAGAACCTGTGCGAACAAGTGCCTTTTTTGTTTTGTGGACCAAATGCCCGCCGGGCTCCGGGACACGCTATATGTCAAGGACGACGATTACCGGATGTCCTTCCTTTACGGCAACTTCGTGACGATGACGAACCTGACGCCGGCCGATTTCGACCGGATTCGCCGTTTCCATCTTTCGCCGTTGTATGTGTCGGTACACACGACGAACGGCGAGTTGCGCCGGCAAATGATGGGAATTCCCCGGGCGGCCGAAATCCTGCGGCAGCTGCGGGACTTCGTCGACGCCGGGATCGAGCTGCATACGCAGGTCGTGCTTTGCCCCGGCTATAACGACGGCGCGGAGTTGACCCGCACCATCCGGGATTTGTCCGAGCTGGGCCCGGAAGTGATGTCGCTGGCGATCGTGCCGGTTGGACTGACGCGGTTCCGGCAGGCTTGCGCGCCGCTGCGCACATTCACGCCGGCGGAATCGGCGGCGATCGTGGAGGAAGTCGCGGTCTGGCAAGCGAAGTTCCGGGCGGCAAACGGCAATTCCTTCGTCTATTTGTCGGACGAGTTTTATCTGCGGGCGGGTCGCGAGATTCCCGCCGAGGAAATTTATGACGGCTATCCCCAGCTGGAAAACGGTATCGGTCTGGTGCGCAGCTTCCTGACCGATTGGCGGGAGGCCGGCGGTTGCGAAGGACTGGCGGCTCTGCCGGGATCGGCCGGCAATCCGGTGGTCGCAATCAGCGGCACGGCTTTTGCGCCGGTGCTGGCCGATCTGCTGCAGCCATTGGCGCCGGCGGTCCGGGTGGAAGCGGTCGTCAACGAATTCTTCGGGCCGTTGGTGAATGTCAGCGGGTTGCTCACCGGGCAGGATATCGCGGCGCATGTGCGCTCGCTGGCGGTCAGGCCGCAGACGGTCATCCTGTCTTCCACGACGCTGCGGAAAAACGAACGGGTGTTTTTGGACGGCATGACGGTGGAGGAACTGGAGCGCGATTTGGGCGCGCCGGTGCAGGTGGTAACGGGAGCGTCGGAGTTGCGGGAGTTTTTGGCAGGAGGAGGGACGAACCGATGAAAGAGTTGGGGCTGCTGCAGGTCTATACCGGGGATGGCAAGGGGAAAACTACGGCGAGTCTGGGCCTGGCCTTCCGGGCTATTGGTCACGGCATGAAAGTATGTATGATCCAATTCATGAAAAATAGCGATATATATGGTGAAGTCCGACTGGCCGGCAAGATGCCGGGATTGACCATCATTCCGGTGGGACGGCACGATTTCGTCAACCTGAAGAACCCGGAGGAAATCGACATCCGTCTGGCGCGGGACGGTTGGGAGCAGGCGAAGAAAATCATCGCCGCCCAGGAATATGATATTGTGATTCTGGATGAAATCAATGTCGCCCTGGCCTGCGGGCTGCTGCCGGTGGAACCGGTCGTGGAGTTTTTGCGCACAGGCCGGGGCCACACCGAAGTCATCGCGACCGGCTGCTGGGCGCCGCCGCCGCTGATCGACGCGGCCGATCTGGTCACGGAAATGAAGAACATCCGGCACCCTTATTCAAAAGGGATTGACAGCCGGGAAGGGATTGATCATTAAATGGCAAAACCAATCGTAGCCATCGTCGGCCGGCCGAATGTCGGCAAGTCGACGTTATTCAACCGAATCGCCGAAAAACGGGTGTCCATCGTCGATGACACGCCGGGGGTGACGCGCGACCGAATTTACGCCGACGCCGAGTGGACCGGGCATGAGTTTGCCCTGGTGGATACCGGCGGAATCGATTTTGACGAAAATGACGCCCTGTTGCCGGCGATGCGCAATCAGGCCAAGCTGGCCATGGAAGAAGCGGACGTCATTCTGTTCGTTGTCGACGGCAAAGTCGGCATTACCGAGGTGGACCAACAAATCGTCGGCATGCTGCGGACCGCGAAGAAACCGGTCGTGCTGGCCGTCAACAAAGTGGATTCCATCAAAGGGATTCCGGACAGTTACGAGTTTTATGGCCTTGGGCTGGGCGAGCCGATCGCCGTTTCCGCGGTCAATGCCCTGAATCTGGGCGATTTGCTCGATGCCATCGTCAAAGAGTTGCCGGCGGAGGTCGAAGTCGCGGAGGAACCGGATACGATCCGTGTCGCCGTGGTTGGCCGGCCCAATGTCGGCAAGTCGTCGCTGGTCAATGCCCTGCTGGGCGAAGAACGTCTGGTGGTCAGCAATATTCCCGGTACCACCCGGGACGCCGTGGATACATATTTCAAGCAGGACGGCGTGACGTTCGTCTTCGTCGACACAGCCGGCATGCGGCGGCGCGGCAAAATCGACGCGGCGCTGGAACGGTACAGTGTGATCCGCAGTCTACGGGCCATTGACCGGGCGGATGTGGTGCTGATGTTGATCGACGCGGCGGAAGGCGTATCCGAGCAAGACAAGAAGATTGCCGGTTATGTGCACGAGTCGGGCCGGGCGTCAGTGCTGGTGGTCAACAAATGGGATTTGATTCAGAAGGATGGGAAGACTTCCCTTCGGTACACCGAAACGATGCGGCAGGAATTGGGTTTCATGCAGTATTCGCCGGTGGTGTTTTTGTCGGCGCTGACCAAACAACGGGTAAGCCGGATTCCGGAAGTCGTGAAATATGTGGCGGAACAGCATGCCATGCGGGTTTCGACCAGCCTGCTGAATCAAGTGGTCCGCGATGCGGTCGGCATCAACCCGCCGCCTTCGGATCGGGGACGGAAACTGAAGATCTATTATGCGACGCAGGCGGCCGTAAAACCGCCGACGATCGTGTTTTTTGTCAACGATCCGGAACTGATGCATTTTTCGTACCTGCGCTTTTTGGAGAACAAGCTCCGGGAGGCGTTCGGGTTTGAAGGCACGCCGCTGAAGTTGGTCGTGCGGCCACGTCAGGGGGAGGACTAACCGGTGCTATTGGCGGGAGTCGTTTTGGGCGCGTATTTGCTGGGCGCCTTGCCGTTTGGATTATGGATCGGCAAGGTCCTGTACCATATCGATCTGCGGGAACACGGCAGCAAGAATACCGGCGCGACCAACGCCTACCGGGTGTTGGGCCGGTGGCCGGCGCTGCTCGTGTTTGCCTGCGACACGATGAAAGGCATGGCCGGAGTCTATCTGGGCAGCGTCTTGGTCGGCGGGTCGCTGGCCGAAGTGTTGGGCGGGATTGCCGCGATCAGCGGTCACAACTGGTCGGTGTTCATGGGATTTAAAGGGGGCCGGGGGGTGGCGACGGGCTTGGGTGTCATCGCCCTGCTCGCACCGCAGGTGACGGCGATTGTGTTTACTGTCTGGGCCGTGGTGGTGTTTTTGACCCGGTACGTTTCCCTGGGATCCATTATTGCGGCGGCGTTGGTTCCTCCCCTGATGTGGTGGTTCGGGGCCGGCCGCGAAGTTCTGTGGTTTGGGGTGGCGGCGGCCGCGTTTGTGATCCTGCGTCACCGGCCGAACATCGAACGATTGCTGCGGGGCGAGGAATTGAAAATCAAAGCGGCGAAAAAACCGTAGGAGGCTGGCGTGAATATCGCGGTAGTGGGCGCTGGCGGCTGGGGAACGGCGTTGGCGTCGATTTTGGCGGAAAAACATGCGGTGGCATTATATGTGCGGAATCCAGAACTGGCGGCGGATCTGCGCCGGGAGCGGCAAAACGTCCGCTACCTGCCGGGCGTGTCGCTGCCGGACAATCTGCGGGTTGTGGACCGATTGGAGCCGGCCCTGGAGCAGGCGAAGATCGTGGTCGTGGCGACTCCTTCGCACGGCGTCCGGGCGGCGGCCCGCGCATTGGCCGGATTGCTGCCGCCGGACTGCGTTGTCGTATCCGCGGCAAAAGGGCTGGAAGTCGGCAGTTGCCTGCGCATGACCGAAGTGTTGACGCAGGAAATCCCGGCTTTGGCGGGAAGGGTTACGGCGTTGTCGGGACCCAACCATGCCGAGGAAGTCGGTCGGAAGATTCCCAGCGCCACGGTGGCGGGCTGCGCCGACCGCAGTTTGGCGGAAGTTGTCCAAGATGCGTTTATGACTCCGTACTTTCGGGTTTACGCCAACCATGACGTGGCGGGCGTCGAGTTGGGCGGGGCGTTGAAAAACGTGATTGCCGTGGCGGCCGGCATCGGCGAAGGACTCGGCTTCGGCGACAATTCCAAGGCGGCCCTGATGACACGGGGGCTGGCGGAAATCGCCCGGCTCGGCGTGGCTTGCGGCGCGGATGTTGCGACATTCTCCGGGTTGTCCGGTGTGGGGGATCTGATCGCCACTTGTACGAGCCGGCACAGCCGCAATCGCCGGGCTGGGCTGGAAATCGCCAAAGGTCGCTCCATCGCCGAGATCCAGACGGAGTCCGGCATGGTGATCGAGGGAGTGAGGGCTACGGCTGCGGCGCGGCAACTGGCGCGGGCCGCCGGCGTCGAAATGCCGATCACTGAAGCGCTGCATCGGGTGTTATATGAAGGAGCGTCACCCCGGCTGGCCGTGACGGAACTTATGACCCGCAGCAAAAAACATGAAACGGAAGAGGTCGCTTTTCCTTCTTCCGCCACACAACGGGGGTAGTATGAAAATCGGCTCGTTTGTTATGATGATGACGTCACTGTTGACGATTCTTTCCCTGATCAATGGATTTTGGCTGGGCCGGCTGCTGCGTTCGCCGCAGCGGCGGAATTTTCGCCTGCTCTATGCCGTGCTGAGCGTGCTGGGCGCCGTCGCCTATTTGAGCGTGCGCTGGAACCGTCCGTTCGACGAATTTTCACTGATGGGCATCGCCTATTATTTTGGGCCGTTTTGGGCGGTTCTTCAGTCGTTGTTGCTTTTGGCCTGGCCTTTTTCCGGGGTTGCGGCCTGGATTCAACGCCGCTACGGCGCCGCCGATGCGCCCCTGCCGGCCGCGGAACCAATGGATTCCGCGCTGAACCCGGTGCTGACGCGACGCGTCTTTCTGTCGCGCGCGGCGCTGATCCCGCCGTTGGCCATGACCGGCGTCAATACGGTCGGTGTTTTGGATGCGGAAACCCGGGTGGTTCTGCGTCGCCTTGAATTTGCCTACGCCGGCTTGCCGCCGGAACTGGACGGACTGAAAATCGCCCACATGACGGATGTCCATGTCGGTCCCTATGTGTCGGCCCGGGACGTCAAAAAAATGGCTGCGTTGCTGCAGGCGGAAGCGCCGGATTTGTTGACCATCACGGGCGATTTCGTCGATGACGTGTCGCAGCTGCCGGGGGTCATGACGGTGATGAAGCCGTTCTTGGCGTCGCTGCCGTTGGGCGCCTGGTTTTGCATGGGCAATCACGAACATTTGCGCGGCGCGGCGCCGATTCGCCGGTTGTTGGTGGAGAACGGCATTCAGATCCTCGACAATCAGAGCCGGAAACTCCCGTATGGCGGCGGGAATTTCGTGATTGCCGGCGTCGATTATCCGATGGGGCACTCGGTTTCGGTCCGTCCCCAGGTGGCCCGGCGTTTCCTGGACGAGGCCTGCGGGCATGCGGAATGCAGTGACTTTACAGTGCTGTTGGCGCATCATCCGGATTTCTTGCCGGGCGCTTTTGAACGCCGCATCCATTTGACGCTGGCCGGACATACCCATGGCGGGCAGGTCGGCTGGGGCGCGCGTTCACCGTTCGAAGTCGTTTATCCCTATATGCGCGGCGTGTACGGACAACAGCAGAGTTTCGGCTTCGTCAGCAGCGGCGCCGGGCACTGGATGCCTTTCCGCCTGAACTGCCCGCCGGAAGTCGGCGTGATCACTTTGCGGCGACAGGCGTAGTGGGAATTCTTTGGAATTTACTTGCCAGTTGTCTTCTTTCAATGATATAATGTCTTTTGTTGGTGGATATATATCTATATCTGCTGCACAATAACAAATAAGGGTGGCAGGAGTGACAACATGACAGACGCAAAAACAAATTATTATCTGGTACGGGAAGAGATTTTGCCGGAAGCCATCAAAAAAACGATCAAGGTCAAAGAATTGCTGAAAAAAGGGGAAGTCCGCACGATCAACGAAGCGGTGGAAATGCTGAACCTCAGTCGCAGCGCCTACTACAAATATAAGGATTATGTATTCCCGTTTTACGAGGCGAGCAAGGAAAAAATCGTAACCTTGGCGCTACTGTTGGAACATCGCTCCGGCGTTCTGTCCAATGTGCTGAAAGTTCTGGCGAACGAGCATGGCAGCGTGCTGACGATCAATCAGGGAATTCCCCTGCAAGGGGTGGCCAATGCCACGCTGTCGATCGAAACGATGGAACTGGCGGTCGATCTGGAGGCGTTGCTCGATAAAATCCGGGTGATCGAAGGCGTCAAACGGCTGGAAGTTTTGGGACAGGCCTGATTTTTTGAAAGAAGGGAATCTCATGGACAAAATCGTGCAGATCGGGCTGCTGGGCTTCGGCACAGTCGGGTCCGGCGTCGTTCGTGTGTTGACGGATAATTCGCAGTTGATCGCCCAGCGGGCGGGCACGGCGATTTCGATTAAAAAAATTCTGGTGCGGGATCTGACGAAAAAACGGGCCCTGTCGACGGCGGCGGAAATGACGACCGACCCGGCGGCCGTGCTCGGGGATCCGGAAATTGATATCGTCGTGGAACTTCTGGGCGGGGAGGAACCGGCCCGGACGCTGATGCTCGAAGCCCTGAACCGGGGCAAGCATGTGGTGACCGCCAACAAGGACGTCATGGCGAAATATGGCCGCGAACTGTTCGAAGCGGCGGAAAAGAACAATGTCAACCTGTTGTTCGAAGCCAGCGTCGGCGGCGGCATCCCGATCATCCGGCCACTGAAGCGGTGCCTGGCGGCGAACCGGATCTCCGAAGTAATGGGGATCGTGAACGGAACGACCAACTATATGTTGGATAAAATGACCGCCGAAGGAATGGATTTTGCCACTGTTCTGGCCGAAGCGCAGGCCAAAGGGTACGCCGAAGCGGACCCGACGGCCGATGTCGGCGGATTGGATGCGGCGCGAAAAATCGCGATATTGGCGTCTATCGCCTTTGGAACCCGGGTTCGTTTGGATGATGTTTCGGCGGAAGGAATCACCAAGATAGAACCGGAAGATATCGATTATGGCCGTGAACTGGGGTATGTCATCAAGTTGCTGGCCATTGCGCAGGAAACGGAAAAGGGCGTCAATGCCCGGGTCCATCCGGCGTTTATTCCCACTACGCATCCGTTGGCCGCGGTGCGGGATGCCTTCAACGCGATCTTCATCCACGGCGATGCCGTGGGCGACACCATGTTTTATGGCCGGGGGGCCGGCTCCCTGCCGACCGCCAGCGCGGTTTGCGCCGATATCATGGAAGCGGCGCGGGATATCGTTCACAACTCGTCGAATCGCATCCTATGCACCTGCTTTGAGGAGAAACGCATTTCGCCGATTTCTGAAACGGAATCGCCGTATTATATCCGGTTGCTGGCGGAGGACAAGCCGGGCGTCATGGCGGCGATCGCCGGCGCGGTCGGCGCCCAGCAGGTCAGCCTGAACTCCGTCATCCAGAAACGACGGGTCGGAACCCGGGCGGAAATCGTCCTGATCACCTACAAGGTGAAGGACGCGGACCTGCAGCTGGCGGTACAGACGTTAAGCGGACTGTCTGTGGTCAACAAGGTTTCCACGGTCATCCGGGTGGTGGGCGTCGATGCAGAGTGACATGCGCGCCCGGGTTCGCATCCCCGCCACGACGGCGAACTGCGGGCCCGGGTTTGATACACTGGGAATCGCCTGCGCCTTGTACAATGAAGTGCTGTTGGAAATGACCGGTTCCCTGGATGAAGTCGTAATTCGGGTGTCCGGCGACGGCGCGGATACCTTGCCGCTGAATGACCGTAATCTGGTTCTCCGTTCAATCCGCACAGTGTTTGAACGGGCGGGAAAGCAGCCGACCGGCATTCATTTGACCTTGCACAACAATATTCCGTTGTCGCGCGGCCTCGGCAGCAGTTCCGCCGCCATTGTCGGCGGAATCACGGCCGCCAATGCAGTGCTGGGCGGGAAATTTTCGCCGGAAGAGCTGCTGGATATCGCCACCCAACTGGAAGGGCATCCCGACAATGTGGCGCCCGCTTTGTTTGGCGGGTTTACTATTTCCGTCATGAAGAATGAGCAAGTGTCGTGTCTGCGGTTGCCGGTGCCGGAGCAGCTTCATCTGGTCGTGTGCATTCCGGATTTTCGCCTGTCAACCCATAAGGCACGGCAGGCCATCCCGGCCCGCATTCCACATCAGGACGCGGTATACAATGTCAGTCGGACAGCTTTGTTGGTCGGAGCGATGGCCAGCGGCCAGATCGCTTATCTGGCGGATGCTCTGGATGACAGACTGCATCAGCCCTACCGGGCATCGCTGATTCCCGGCATGATGGATGTATTTTCGGCGGGAAAAGCCGCAGGAGCCTTGGGGGTCGCCATGAGCGGCGCCGGTCCGTCCCTGATGGCTTACACGACGGAAAACTCCGAAGCGATTGGCGCGGCCATGGTGCAGGCGTTTCAACAGCACAACATTTCCTCGCGCTATTTGTGCCTCGGAATTGATTGCGGCGGAGCCCGGGTCGTCGATTTTGCTTGACTTCGGTCCCGAAAATGGGTAGAATGATATCTGTTAGTCGGGGCGTAGCTCAGTTTGGCTAGAGCGCTACCTTGGGGTGGTAGAGGCCGCGCGTTCAAGTCGCGCCGCTCCGACCAGTATTAAAATGAAACTCTGGGATTTGTTTCCCGGAGTTTTTTTATGCCTGTTACAATGTTTCTCCTATTGGGAGGTTGCCAATTGGGAAGGCGTTGACGAGAGTTGCCTAATCGAAAATGTCAGGATGGGTTACAGCAAAACAGTGGTTTTTTGCAGGAAATTGGCAACAGCAGGAAGAAGTTTTATGAATCATAAAGTTATGCGAGGTCTGCATGTTCGAAATCAAACGCTATGACAAACGCTTTGAATCCGCCGTGATGGATATCATCAGGGCCGAAGGCGAAGACTGGTCCTGTTATTGGGCCGACGAGAATGCGGGAACATATAGAAAGGCGTTGGAATCGTCAATAACCTATGTTGCTCTGCAAGATGGCGAGGTTTGCGGCTATTCACGATCCTTGCCGGACACTTTGTATGTATATGTCGTTGATTTGCTGGTTGCCCCCTTATACCGCGGCAACCAGTTGGGGAAAAAGTTGCTGGAATGCCTTGCCGAGGATTATCCCGGCATTCCTGTCTACATTCTGTCAGGAAATGACGAATATTATTTGAAGCAGGGGTACAGCCGACAAGGAACCATATTCTTGCTGCCGAAATGAAAGTGCAGGAAAACGGCGTTGCAACACGAACTGATGCAGGAAATATAGTGACCGGCCGCATTCGGATCGGCGAAAGAGGCGGACTTGTGCGCAAGTTTCTAATCGGGATTGCCTTGTTGAGTTGGGTTTTTTCTACATCTGCCCAGGCTGCGACTACGCTGGAAATTTTACCGACTCATCGCCAGGATCGGTTTACCTGGCACAAAGCTGAGTTGGGCGGCGTTCCCAACATCCTGTCCGAGTTGAAGTGGGAGAATCTGCGGATTTATGCCATCAAAGGAGTCCTGCGTCACGATACGGGACGGCGGACCTTTCTGGAGGCCACCGGCAGTTTCGGCTGGATTTATTCCGGGACCAACCAGGATTCCGACTATGACGAGAACGATCGGCAAGGCGAATTTTCCCGCACTTACGCGAACGCCGGCGACGGCCGGGTGCTGGACGGTTCGCTGGCCTTCGGCTGGAAACTGCAGGAGAACGTAAAGCAGCAGACCACGCTGCTGGGTGGCTATGCCATCAACACGCAGAGTCTGACGATGCGGAACTTGTTCATCGTGATTCCGGCTTCGGATTATGGACCGTATCCCGGCGCCAACACCATGTACAAGGCGATGTGGAGCGGACCATGGCTGGGGCTGGAGCATTCGCAGGAACTGGATCGGCGGACGAAACTGAAACTGCGGCTGGAGTACCACCTGCCGCACTATCGCGGCGAGTGCCACTGGAATTTGCGGACGGACCTGGCGCACCCGGTGACGAACAATCACTGGGCCGACGGCCGGGGCACGGTCGTTTCGCTGGGGCTGGAGCACTCGCTGGGCAAAAACTGGAGTCTCGGCGCGGCGATCGACTATACCAGCTACACCGCCAACCGGGGCACGGACCAGGTGAACTTCGCCGACGGCAGCAATGTGCATTTGCCGCTGAACAAAGTGACCTGGGATTCCTGGGCCTACCGGCTGACGGCGACGTACAGATTCTGAAACACTGGCGGCCGGTTTCGGCCTATGAAATATGAACGACATGGAAAAAATTTCTGTTCACTTTACAGTATCCTTTTCATCGGCTATACTGACGATGTGGAACAAATGTTCGCAATGCGAGCTGCGAGAGGAGCAGAGGATAAAAAATGAGAATAGTATATGTTTATGTACAGGATACTTTGGCGGACTGGGAGGCGGGCTATACCATCGCCGAACTGCATTCCGGCCGGTTTTTCAAGTCGGCGGCCGCGCCGTTGACCGTAAAAACTTGCGCATTGTCCCGGGACCCCGTGACGACGCTGGGCGGGGTTCGTATCCTACCGGATCTCACCGTCGATGAGATTTGCCTGTCGGAAGCGGCGCTGCTGATTCTGCCGGGAAGCGACACCTGGCTGACACTGCAGCATAATATGGTTCTGGAGAAAGCGGCGGATTTTTTAGCGGCCGGGATACCGGTGGCGGCGATCTGTGCGGCGACGGTAGCCTTGGGCCGCGTCGGTCTGTTGAATGGACGCTGTCATACGAGCAATGATTTGGATTTTTTGCGCACGGCCTGCGGTGACGCTTACACCGGCGAAAAATTCTACGATCCGCAGCCGGCGGTGGCGGACGGCGATCTCATCACGGCTGCCGGGACGGCGCCGCTGGAGTTTGCCCGTCATATCTTCGAGCGGTTGGACGTATTTGCACCGGCGACTTTGGAAGCCTGGTACAGGCTGCACAAAGACAAACAGCCGGAGTATTTCTACCAGTTGATGGAATCCTTGCCGAAACGATGAATAATTTGGCAGGAGTTCAGTCCTGGCCGTAGAATTACAGTAAATAGTAGATATCTTTGCAATCATGTGCGGTGGATTTCTATGACGACGGAGACGATTCTAAGTTTCTGATAGCGATCGAAAAGGGTTCTGGTGTTGTCACTGGAATCCTTTTTTGCAAAAAGCCGCTGTTTTGTGACGGCGCAGGGTGAACAGCGGATTGCACACGTCACATTTTGCAATATTGGGGGCGTTCGTTAATGCAACAGATGGCGCAGACTTTCCGAAACCTAGTTCTTTTTGATAAGCTGATCTGTTTGTTTTGCGCCGCATTGCTGATATTCGTCTGGAGTGGCGCTTGGTGGCAGATCGAGCAGGACCGCGCGAGCTCCGTCAATATGATTCGCCAGGAAGGCGACCGCCTGACACGGGTGTTTGAAGAACATGTCCGCAGGGTCTTGAAAATGGAGGAGTATCATTTAGACCGAATGAAGGCGGAATATGAACTGACCCTTGCGGTATCGCCTGCCTTGGAACGAATGATCCAGCTTTTGCGGCGAGAACAAATTGCTTCCGCCGGCATTGTCGACGCCCATGGCAATTTCGTAATCAGTACATTGAATAATACTGCGGGAATCAACCTTGCATCTGTGCCTCATTTTACTTTCCACACCGCAACCGATACGGGCGGGGTCTACATTGGCCGACCGTTTCTTGGACGCACCTCGAAAAAAACAAGCGTTCACATGACCCGGCGTCTCAACCATCCAGACGGAAGTTTTGCTGGCGTGGCGATTATTGCCATAGATCCCTTGTATTTTACGAATTTTTATCGCGAAATGGATTTTTCGGAGACTTTTACGGTCCGTTTGGTCGGAAACGACGAAGTCATTCGCGCCAGCAGCGAAGTATCCGAACTGGGGACCAAGGTTGCGGATTCTGCGTTGTGGTCGGGCTTGGCGGGAAATTCCCGCGGATTTTATTTTATCGGCGACGAATCGCCGGAGGCTGGTTCGGCGGTCAACTATCGTCAAATGGCGGATTATCCGTTGGTGATTCAAGTGAAAACCGACGAGGATGCACTGGCGCCATTCGTCCAACGCCGCACCGCGTTCCTCTCGGCGGCCGCCGGAATCACCCTGTTCATTATTTTATCCGGCGCTATCATCCTGTATGGAATCCGGAGGCAGCGTCGAAGTGACACCATGCTTCGGACTTTTCTCGCGAATGCGCCGGGGATTTTTTATGCCACGGATAGAAATGGCGACTTTGTTCTGTCGGAAGGACTGGGGCTGCCCAAGGTCGGTTTGCAAGCCGGCGAGGCCGTAGGCAAGTCCGCTTTTGCGCTGTACGAGACGCATGAAGATTTTCTGAATGCCATTCGACAGGCCATGGGCGGGGAGACGGTGCTGTTTGAGAACCGGGTGGGAAACGCTTGGTTAAGCAATCGAATGGTCCCCGTCCTCGATCGCGATGGCCGAGTTAATGCCGTGGTTGGAGTGAGTGTCGACATTTCCGAACGGGTGTTGGCGGAAGAACGACTGAGGGATAGCTACGCCAATTTGGCTTCGACGCATGAGGAACTGCTGGCGACTGAAGAAGAATTGCGGACGAACCTGAATCAGTTGGATAATGAAAGAGCTTTTTCCCAAGCCGTTCTCGATAGCGTGCCGGGTCTGCTCTATCTGTATGATGAAGAGGGTCGTTTAATTCGGTGGAATAAAAATCATGAAAGGGCCACAGGCTATTCAGCCGGGGAATTGGCCCAGATGACGTTGGCCGACTGGTATCGGGGCGATCAGCCGACGCTCGAACGGATTAACACAGAGGTCCAGAAAGCCTTTCAGGAGGGAACGGCTTCTGCAGAGGCTGCTTTACGCAATCGGGACGGGAGCAAAACTCCCTATCAGTTCACTGCGGTGAAAACGAGCATTGATGGAAAACCCTATATTGTTGGCATTGGAATCGATATTTCCGCCCGAAAACATGCGGAAGAAGTCTTGCAACAGAACCTGCAGGAACTGGAAGCAACGCACGAGGAACTGTTGGCGGTGGAAGAAACCCTGCGGACACAATATGACGACCTCGCTGCGGCCAATAAAGAACTACAACGCAGTCAAAAAACGGCGACGGACATCTTTAACGCTGTGGGCGATGCGCTGGTCGTAAACGATGGGGAAACGGGCGCCATTTTGGCGGTGAATCGCCGGGCGCAGGAGATGTTCGGTTATACGGAGCGCGAGTTCAAGGAACAGGGGATTGCTCTCATTTCAACGGCGGCTAATCTTGAGGCCGCCCTGCGGGTGATCAGGGCAACAGTAAACGAAGGGCCGCAGCCGCTATATGAACGCATCACGCAAGACCGGAACGGTAAACGCCTGGCTCTCGAAATTATCACCACGCCTGTCGAAATTGACGGGGTTGTGCGCTGCCTGGCGTCGATCCGTGACATTACGGCCCGCAAGGAAGTGGAAGAAGGGTTGGAGTATCTCCGGCAACATGATTCCATGACGGGGGTGTACAACCGCGATTATTTTGAGACGGACTTGGTACGGATGCAAATCGGCAAATACTCTCGAATCTGCATTTTCGTTTTCGATGTGGATGGCCTGAAATTGATCAACGACACACTGGGGCATCGACGCGGGGATGAACTTCTGAAACGGGTGGCAACACTTTTGGTTGCCGGAGTCCAGCCACCGGATTATGTGGCCCGGATTGGCGGCGATGAGTTTGTCGTCGTCTTGTTTGATTCGCCGATGGAACGGATTGAGGAGCGGGAACGGTATTATCGGCGGCGGGTGGAAGACTATAACCTTAAAAACCCGCATTTGCCGTTAAGCCTGTCGATCGGGTGGGCGTCGGGGGAAGAGGCGGCGAATGCGGAGAACATTTTTAAGACGGCGGACAATAATATGTATCGCCAGAAGATGCATCGGAAACAAAGCGTTCGCGGCTCCATTGTCCAGACAATGATGAAGGCGCTGGAGGCCCGTGACCATATTACGGAAGGCCATGCGGACCGGTTGAGTTTTTTCATGGAAAAGCTGGGCCGCAATCTCGCGCTGCAGAGCGTCGACATTTCCGACCTGAGACTATTTGCCAAGTTTCATGATATCGGCAAAGTTGGGATTCCGGATAGTATTCTGAAGAAAAATGGCCGACTGGATTCGAATGAGCTGATCATTATGCGGCAGCATTGCGAAATCGGGTTTCGAATTGCCAAGTCCTCGCCGGATTTGGAACCGATCGCCGACTGGATTCTGAAACATCAGGAGCATTGGAACGGAAATGGTTATCCGCTCGGCCTTCGCGGTGAAGAGATCCCGATTCAGTGCCGCCTTTTAGGGATTGTAGATGCCTATGACGCCATGACAAGTGATCGGCCGTATCGCAGCGCGATGTCCCACCAAGAGGCGGTTGCCGAGATTCGTCGTTGTGCAGGCTCCCAATTTGACCCGCTACTCGTTGATAAATTCGTCCAGATGTTGGAGCAGGAGCGATTGGAACGAAACGGCGGGACACCGTAAGGGATTGTTGCCAGTTTGTTGAATCGGTGGTTATGTGGCCAAAAACATTCGTGCCGACAGCCTGTTGACAGGCATACTATAACGATGTTATAGTATGCCTGAAATATAACGGTGTTATAGTCTTGCGGCGTGAACTATGCAGCCGCCAATTTTTATGACAGGACGTGAATTGTATGAAAATCGTCGTGCTCAACGGCAGCCCCAAGGGGAATAACAGCGTGACCATGCAGTATGTCGAGTATCTGCGTCGAAAGTTTCCGCAACATGAATGGGCGCAATTCAATATCGCCCAACAGATCAAGCGACTGGAGACGGATGAGACGGCGTTCCGGGAAACATTGGACGCCGTGGAAAATTGCTCGGCGGTTCTATGGGCGTTTCCCCTGTATGTCCTGCTGGTTCATGCCAATTACAAACGGTTCATTGAACTGGTCGCCGAACGCGGCGCTACCGGCGCGTTTCAGGGGAAATACGCCGCTATCCTGACCACATCGATCCAATTTTACGACCACACGGCGCACAATTATGTCCATGGGATTTGCGACGATTGGGACATGAAGGTTTTCGGCGGATTTTCCGCGCACATGCATGATCTGTTCCGACCGGAAGGACGACAAAAGCTCCGTTGCTTCACGCAAGATTTTCTGGACGCCGTGGAACGGTCGGCGCCGACCGTCCGCGAATATCCGCCGCTTGCGCCAATGACTTCGGAATATCGGCCGGAACCCATCGGGGATGTTTTGGAAACGGCGGGCAAGAAGATCGTGATTGTCACGGATGCGGATGATTCCTCCGTGAACTTGCACCGGATGGTGCAACAATTCGCAGCAGCTTGCGGCGGTGCGGCGGAGACGATCAATCTGCGCGACATCGACATCAAGGGTAGCTGCCTGGGCTGCATCCGCTGCGGCTATGACAACACCTGCGTCTATACCGGGCAGGATGGATTCGTCGAGTTTTTTAACCAAAAAATCCGTCCCGCCGATATTCTGGTATTTGCCGGCGCGATTCACGACCGCTATTTGTCGTCGCTTTGGAAAACTTATTTTGACCGGGCGTTTTTCAACACCCACATCCCGGCGCTGATGGGCAAGCAACTGATTTGGCTGATCAGCGGACCGTTGACGCAACTGTCGAATTTGCGCCAGATTTTAGAAGCCTACACGCAGGTCCAGCGCGCCAATCTGGCGGGGATCGTCACGGATGAAACAGCGGAGTCAAAAGAGTTGGACGCCTTGATTCAGGAGGCGGCCCGGCGCAGCATCTGTTTCGCGCAGACGGGGTACATTCAGCCGTCCACATTCTTGGGAGTCGGTGCGCACAAGATTTTCCGGGATGAGATTTGGGGACCATTGAGGTTTCCTTTTGTCGCCGACGATCAGTTTTATTGCCAACACGGGTTTTATGATTTTCCCCAGAAGAATTATCTCAGTCGCCTGCAAAACTGGGGAATGCGTCTGTTGGTCACGGCGCCGGCGATTCGCCGGAAAATTTACAGCCCGATGATGATGGGCAAGGTCACGGAGTCCTATCAAAAGAAGCTGGCCCAAATCTGCACCGAAGAAAGCGGGCGGTAATATGGTAGAACAACGAACCACTGACGAAAGTCGGGACACCCGTGGCCTAATTTTGGAGCGGGCGAAAGACTTGTTTCTGACACAGGGGTATCATCGGACCAGCATGCGTCAGATTGCGGCAGCAGCCGGAATTTCGACGGGACCGTTGTATTTCCATTTTCAAAACAAGGCGGAAGTGGTTTTCCACATCTGCAATGAAGCGTTGGACCGATTGACCAGCGAGTATCGTCGAATCGCCGCGGCCGACGGTCACGCCGCGCTGCGTCTGCGGGAAACCTATCAGGTGTATCGTTCGTTCCATCGGCAGGAACCGCAGATGTTCGAGATTTTGAAGCTGGTGACGCATCCGCTCGGCGGCATCCAGCTGCCTGCGGAAATGGCGGCGGCCTTGGGACGGAAGTCGCGGGGCATGTTCGAGGTTATGGAAGAAATCATCCGGACAGGGATCGCCCGGCGGGAGATCCGGCAGCTCGACCCGAAGGCTTTGGCGTTGAGTCTGTATTCGATGGCGGAAGGAATCCTGATGAGCGATCAGAGTGGGATGCTGGCCAACTGCGGCCTGAGTCTGGCGGAAACCATCGAAACGGCGATGGATGTATTGGGCCTGGGTATGGTTGAACGGGGCGATGGGCAACAGATTCCCGAATGCCATTGACGGATCGGAACACCGAACGAAATACTTCAAACAGTCCTTCCTGGCACTGCTGGGGAGGATTTTTTTCGCCATTTCTCTCTTGAAAGAGCCTCTCGTTGGATGGATTAATGTGAAATTGGCAGGAATGACACACATATGAATAGAATAATAATAATCAACAGCTTGTTTGAAATGGCGCGGGAAGATGGGCGCATAAAAGTGAAAACAGGAGGATAATTCTAACATGAAACTTACGTCCAAAATGATCGCGTACTTTTTGGTGGTGGTGTTGGTCAGCTTTGTCGGATTCGCATTTTCGATTTTCAAAGTGACCGGGATTCTGGATGACACCCTCAATACGCAAAATGTTGAAATGCCACGTTTCTACCAGACAACGGACATGACCTACAATACGATGGAAAAGGTCGCCCAGGTGCGCGGTTTTCTTCTGACCGGCAGCGATGTCCATCTGCAGGAGTTCGACCAGTTGGCCAAAACCAATACGGAAACGGAAAAGGCCTTGCTGGCGATCATGCGGACGGACAAAGGGAAAAAACTGACCGGCGAACTGCTCAAACTTGATACTGAGTTTAATGAACTGGTGACAAAGAAACTGGTGCCTCTGAAAAAGGCGGGCAAGGATGCGGAAGCCTTGCAGGTCCACCAGAATGAAGTGACGCCGGCCGCTAAGATTCTCGGTGAGAAAATGGAAGAATACAAAGTGTATCGGCAGGACTTTCTGAAGGGAGTTTTCAGCCGTACAATCGATAACGCCACCGCTACCCGGAACGCGGTGATTTTGTCGATGATCTTATCGGTGTTGGTTGGCATCCTGATCGGAGTTTTCGCCGCCCGCAGCATCGTTCGGCCGGTGAAAACCATCGTGGCCTATGTGGAAGAAGTGGCGGCCGGCAATCTGAGCGAGCGACGCCACGGCATCACATCCAAGGATGAAATCGGCCAGTTGGCCGATGAAGTCGTGAAGATGACCCATAATCTGCGCGAATTGATCCGGCAGATCAATTCGAACGCCGAACAGTTGGCCGCCTCCAGTGAAGAGCTGACGGCAAGCGCCGAGCAATCCGCGCAGGCTTCCAACCAGGTGGCGGTGTCCATGACCGAAGTGGCCGCCGGCGCCAATGCCCAACTGGCGTCCGCAACGGATGCTTCCGCCGTCGTCGAGGAAATGTCGGCCGGGATCGAACAGATCGCCGCCAATGCCGGCTTGGTCGCCGGACAGTCGGAACAGGCGCGGGAAAAGGCGAAGGATGGCGGGACGGCGGTCGACAAGGCGGTTCAACAGATGTCCAGGATCGAGCAGACTGTGAACTCCTCAGCGGCTGTCGTTGCCAAGCTGGGCGAACGGTCCAAGGAAATCGGCCAGATCGTCGATGCGATTGCCGGCATTGCCGGACAGACCAACCTGTTGGCGCTCAACGCGGCGATCGAAGCGGCCCGGGCCGGGGAGCAGGGACGCGGTTTCGCGGTGGTCGCCGAAGAAGTGCGTAAGCTGGCGGAACAATCGGAAGAAGCGGCGCAAAAAATATCCGGACTGATTGGCGAAATTCAGACGGATACCGATAAGGCCGTGGAAGCCATGAGCAACGGAACGCGGGAAGTCAAAACCGGCGCCGAGGTGGTCGATGCAGCGGGCGAATCGTTCCGGGAGATCGCCGCTCTTGTAGCCGAAGTATCGGATCAGATCAAGCAGATGTCGGCGGCCATCGAACAGATGGCGACAGGCAGCCAGCAGATCGTGGGATCGGTCAAGCAGATCGACGAATTGAGCAAAAAGTCCGCCGAAGAAGCGGAGACCGTCTCGGCCGCTACGGAAGAGCAACTGGCTTCGATGGAGGAAATCTCGACTTCCAGCCGGGCGCTGGCGACACTGGCGCAAGAGTTGCAGACGGCGGTCAGCAAATTCCGTATTTAGTCAGGCGTCAACGCTGCCTGCTTTGCCAATAGAAAACTCCTGCGGCGAGCACGAACCACTCGCCACAGGAGTTTTAATTTTTTGATGTGAACTACTTTGTTTACACGGTCAGGGAGAGATGATTTTTGCCGTCGACGAAGGTGTGACTGCAAGTTTTGGCCATCTTTTTGACCAGTCGCAGCGAAAGATCGTTCTCGGTGAGCGTCTCATCAAACGGATCTTCCGCCGGTCCGGCGTAATCGAACAACAGATGAAACTCGCCGGTTTTTTCCGAGAACTCCAGGCGAAGCTCGATATCGGGTTCGCCAGCCTGCCGGGGCAGCAACATCTGGAGGAGAACCTCTTCCATCGCCAGCAGGAGAGTGTTAATGGTTTTCTTTTCCACGGTATGCTTGGCGCAGAACAGTTCGATCCGGGCGTTCAGCTTGTACAAGTCGAAGGATTTGCTGGTGATTTTTTCGGTCAAGGTGCGGATCCGTTGGATAAACAGGCGGGTCTTTTCCTTTTTTGGATTTTCAAAGACTTCGGCCGGAGTTCCCTGTTCATAGATCAGCCCTTCATCCATGTAGAAGACGCGGCTGGACACGCTTCGGGCAAAATCCATTTCATGCGTGACGATCGCCATCGTCATTCCTTCCCGGGCCAGGCGGCGGATGACCGCCAACACTTCGCTGACCATCGTGGGGTCCAGTGCGGAAGTCGGTTCGTCGAACAGGATGATTTCGGGGTCCATGGCCAGACACCGGGCGATGGCGACCCGCTGTTTTTGGCCGCCGGAGAGTTCATCCGGAAAGTTGTCGGCCTTTTCAGCGAGGCCCACCAGATTTAGCAGGGCGACCGCTCTTGTCTTCGCTTCTTCCGGCGGTTTCTTAAGCAGCTTGATTGGACCGAGGGTCAGGTTTTCGAGTACAGTCAGATGGGCATATAGGTTGAAGGATTGAAACACCATGCCCATTTTTCGGCGCAGCGCCGGTTCGTCGGTTCCTTTGGCCAGAATGTCGGCGCCGTCAATGACGATGCTGCCGCCGCTGGGGCGATCCAACAGGTTGAGACAGCGCAGGAAGGTGCTTTTGCCGGTGCCCGACGGACCGATGATCGAGATGACTTCGCCTTTGGCGATTTCGGCGTTGATGTCTTTCAGGACCCAAAGATCGCCGTAGCGTTTGGAAAGATGCCGGACGGAGATCATGGTTGCCGCCTCCTTACCAGTACCGAGATATCATTATGGATATAGGGGATGGAAAACACGCAGATTTTTTCTACGCCGTCCTGCTTGTAGAAATTGGCGATAGCCAGGTCAATTTTTCCCGCCTGGAGCGCCGCGTTCATGGCATCGAAGGACATATCGGCAATTTCCAGGGAAACGCCCAGTTGCTCGGCCAATAAATAAGCCAGGTCGATATCGTGGCCGACCATTTTGCCATTGGCCACAAAAGCATAGGGCTCAGTCAGCAGGCAGGTGCCCATGCGCAGGACGCCGTTCTTGCCGGATAGAACAATGTTCGGCGGTTGCGGATCACGTGGCGGGGAATCGATCCATTTCGCTTTGAGTGATTGGAGAGTTCCATCCTGTTGGAAACGGGTGATGACAGCGTTTACTTTTTGATGGAGTTCGGTGTCGGCGCTGCGCATCGGAATGGCGATGTCCACGGTGGCGACCCGTTCCGGCAGCAACTCGAAGGCGTTGTTGCTGCGGGCGATGATGTATTGGAGCGTGTTCCGGTCGAACACGAACGCGTCAGCCTTGCGAGTCTGCACAGCCAGGGCGGCGTCGGCGGCATACACCATATCCAGAATCTGTGCTTTGGGGTAGTTTTTGCGGACCATGAAATCGCCGGTAGTGCCGGTGATGACGGCGACGCGCAGGCCATCCAGATCAGCCGGACGGGTGATGGGGGAGTCGACGGCGGTCTGACGGGGCAACAAGGCGGCCAATTCTCCGGAGAATAGAACGGCGCCGCCCAGACAAATTAATGCGACAAAAAGCGTCGCATTAAGGCGGCGGACTCCATTTCGTTTTCCCCGCGTTTGGCGACGTCGCCGGGGATCGGTCCGCTTTTCGACGACCTCCAGGATTTGCAGCAACAATGCGGCAATGGCGAAATATAGGACCGCCGTTAGGATCAGCGGGAAGAAGGCGTCAAATGTTCGGCTGCGGATGATGTCGCTGGCTTTGGTCAAATCCTGGACGGCGACATAGCCGACGATGGAGGTCATTTTCACCAGGGAGATGACTTCGCCTTTGTAGACGGGAAGGACACGGTTTGTGGCCTGCGGCAGGAC
>CAZRLN010000015.1:0-1148 GCA_964601085.1 uncultured Veillonellaceae bacterium
CTTGGCCCGCTCGAACAGCGTATCGACGATCGCGAACTCTTCCGGGCTGTGGTTGCGCCCGCCCTTGACCCCCATGGCGCATACCGTCGGGACCCCAGCGATGACGCTATAGGAAGAGTCCGATCCACCGCCGACGTATTTGCCGTACGGCGTGCCCAGTCCCATTTCCGCATACGTCTTTTTCACGACTTCGAACAGTTGCTTGACGCCCTCGGTGGTCTGCATCGGCGCGATCCCCGGAGTCTGGGTGAGCGTGGTCGTCGTGTCCGGCACATACTGCTTCGCCGCAACCTCCGCCAATTGCCGTTCGATTTCCGGCAACAGCGCCGGATCCTGGTAACGGATGTCCACGACGATTTTGGCGTAACCCGGTACCGCATTGGGAACGATGCCGCCCTCAATCACACCGACATTGAACGTGGTTCCCTGTTCCCAGTTCGTCAGGTTCTGAATGTCGATGACTTTGTGGGAAATTTCCAGGATCGCGCTTCGGCCATTCTCCGGCTCGTTGCCGGCGTGCACGGCCACACCCTTGACCTCCAGCGTGAACACCGCCGTTCCTTTGCGGCCGGTCACGATCGCGTCGTCGACAAACCCTGTTTCACAATTGAACGCAGCGGCCGCGCCTTTGGCCTCCCGCATGAAAACTTCCGCCGCATTGGAATTGGCGTGGGCGATTTCTTCATCGCCGGCCAGAATCACCTTGAGGGGGCGCACGTCGTAGCCGGCCGCGTTCAGCGCCTTGATCGCGTATGTCGCCGCCACGATGCCGCCTTTCATATCCAGAACGCCCGGGCCATAGGCCTTGCCGTCCCGGATGGTGAATGGACGCTTCGCCACGGTGCCGAGAGGAAATACCGTGTCCATGTGCCCCATGAACAACACCACCGGTTTGGACCGACCGGCGCCGACCTCGGCCACCAGCATGTTGCCGGCTTTCTCCATCCCGACGATTTTCGCCGCCGCGCCCTCCGCCGTCAAAACCTGTTGCAGACGCTCCGCCACAGCGTCAATGCCGGCCTTGTTTTGGGAACCGCTCTCCATGTTGACGAGCTCCTCCCAAAGCGAAAGCATCTCGTCCCGGTGCGAATCAACATAGTCGGCAATAATTTTTCTGGCCTCTTGCTTCACAGTGTTCTCCTCCTTTT
>CAZRLN010000015.1:1248-51653 GCA_964601085.1 uncultured Veillonellaceae bacterium
ACATAGTCGGCAATAATTTTTCTGGCCTCTTGCTTCACAGTGTTCTCCTCCTTTTTCCTATTTTAGGTTGATTTTAGGTTGATTTTAGGTTGATTTTCGGCTATGACCTTATTATATTGATTTTCGGGTTGAGTGTCTATTCCTCCATAAAAAAACAGGAGCATTTCACTCCCGTTCTTTTTCCAGAAGAAGTTTGTATGTTTTGCGCGGCCTTCCCCGGGGACCGGGCAGCTCTTCGCCGATCACTTTCGCCAGACCGGTTCGTTCCAGTTCCGTCAGGATCCGACGGGCGCTGCGGGGCAGGATTTGCAACTGCGCCGCCAGTTCCTGGGCGCTGATCCCGGGCTGGCGATTCTTTTTCCAGACCGACGCCAGACGGCTCAACGTCGCGACGCTGACCGAAGTTGTCCGGCCAATCTCCTGCAAATGCTCGGAAGCGTATTCATAGGCGATCTGTTCCCTCATCCCCAGAGGGCCGGCCACCGTCTTGTCGTCAAAAAACACCATCCAGCTTCCCCGGCCGCGCTCCTTGGCGGTAAGCAAGGCCCGCGCTGCGTTGAACTCGGCCTCATGGGCGGAATGGCCGATACCGGTCCCGCAAGCCATCACATACGGATCAATCTGGCGAAAAGAGTCAAACATCGGCAACGCGGAAAAATCAGCCGTGACTTCACGAACCATTCCCCGGGTGGTGAACACGGCGAATCGTCCCGCCCCCGCAGTTTTCAAAGCTCCCTGAACGGATTTGGCGTAAGCGATCAATTTCTGAGTGATATTCATCTCCAGGGTAAACAAATCGTCCGCCGACTGAAACTCCTTGGAATGGGGAAAAGTGTCCATTTCAAACAACTGCACGGCGATTTGGGCATCCCGCGCCGCCTGCATCTCCGCCGTCCGCAAAATCAGGTTCAACACCGACTCGACCGCGGAGCGGGCCGGCAACACCCGATACACCGGCACCCCCAACTCTTCCAGCCGCTTTTTCACGCCCAGGGTGCACGTGACGGCCAGCTTGGTCTTGCCGCTGCGCCAGAGATCGTAATGATAAGCGGCGCCCACTTTTTCCGTCATGCCGATTTCGAACGGCCGGACATAGGCGGGTTCCGCCGGAATCCCCATCTCCACGAACACCTGCTTGAGATCTTCGTACAGGATCGAGTCGAAACTGATTTCCGTCAACTTCACCGGCCGCGTATAAAAGATTTCGCACAACGTCTTATACAGGCTGGAACCCTTGTACAAAATCTGAAAGATCGGTTGCCGAACGCCGCCCCATTCCCCGGCAATCACACCGGCAATGCGGCCGGGCAGCAGCCACATGTCCACATCAAGGCGGTGCGCCTCAAACAACGGCACAATTTCGGTTATTTCCCGAAAAGGGATGGATTGACAGCTGAAATCCGGATACTCGTCGGCGATACTGCGGACGATCTGCACCGAATCTTCGCTTCCCAGGATGCCCAGTCGGATCTTCAATGCGCTCAGGCTCCGTTCTCATTCGCTCAACGGCGAGATTTCGCTGTTGGAATGATTCGCCGCGCCGCCCGCAATCCCCTGCCGCTCAGTTCTTGCTTTTGCGGCGGTCATAGACAAAGCAGGATCCCTTCTGCTGCTTCGCCGCTTTTTTCAGCTCGGCAGCCACCTCCGGGATCTCCCAGTAGTTCGTGAAACTTCGGTATTTATTGCTGACCCCGGCCACGGAAATCGAGGTCACCGGAAACTTTTCCAGCACGCCCCGCCGGTTCTTCACCTGGATATATCCCCGTTCCAGGTCATCCGCCGAATACGCCGCCCGAATCTCGCGGTCAAAAATTTCAATAATTGCCCGGGAAATATTTTCAGCCCGGTCGGGGCTCGTAATGATGAGAAAATCATCGCCGCCGATGTGGCCCAGGAAATCTTCGCCCTGACCTTCCCGCGCCAAGGCGCGGCTGAGGGTTTCCGCCGTCATCAGCAGCACTGCGTCGCCGCGTTCAAAACCGTATTTGTCGTTATACGCCTTGAAATTATTCAGATCCACGTACAGAACCGCAAACTGGGCTTCGTTCGTCAACAGGCAGCGCAATTTTTCTTCGATCATCAGATTTCCCGGCAGGCCGGTCAGGGGATTGGAGTTGTGCGCGCACAAGACCTGCAGCTCGGTGATGTTGTTCAGCAGGTTCATGATGGAAACGACCCCCGCATATCGTCCCTCCTGCACCACGATGATCAAATCGTACAAATTCGATTCTTCCCGGCTCATCGCGATCTTGGACACGGCCTCGAGCGGCAGGTCGGCGTTGACGATCAGGGGTGAAGCGTCCATGACCAGCTCCACCGGCCGTTTGTGATACAGCGAAACACCATAATAAGAGCCAAGATGGAAGTAGAGACGGTTTTTCATCACCAGCCCGACCGGTTTGCCATCCTGGACCACAACGACCCCGCGCACCGAGCTCGCCGCGAACTTGGCCTCGACCTGCTCAGTTGTTGTCTCCGGAGCGACCACCGGTACATGCTCGACGATTTCACCGATGACCCGCCCCAGCGATGTACCGGTCTCCCGTGACCGCCGTCCGGCTTCCTGCCGCCGGAACTTCCGGATCAACGCGACAGCCTCCGGTGAAACCGGCGCCGCCGGATTGGCCGGTCGGGCCAACAGATACCCCTGTGCGTAGCCGACGCCGAGCTTCATCACTGTCGTCAACTCGTCTTCAGTTTCCACCCCTTCGGCGATGATCTTGCTGTTCATGGCGGCCGCCAGATTGACCAGCGCCTCCAAAATGGCGATTTTAAAAGGGTTGTTGTGAATGTCCCGGACAATCGACATATCCAGCTTGATAAAATCCGGATACAATTCCGCGATGGCCTGCAAACTCGAATATCCCGCCCCGGCATCGTCGACGGCGATGCAATAGCCTTGTCGCCGGTAGTGGTGCAACGCCCGCGTAAAATTGCCGAAGTCGCTGATCGCCGTTCGCTCGGTGATTTCAAAGGCCACCTGCTCGGGAATCAGTCCATGATGCAGCACCACCTGTTTGGTGCGGCCGTTGCGAAACTCCGGATCGTTGATGACTTCCGGCGTGACATTGAGGAACAGCTGCTGACCCGGCGCGAGCATCCGGGCCTGCTGAATCGCCACTTCCCGGCACACGTGCTCCAGCGCCGGAAGCAGCTTGCAGCGCGCCGCCGCTTCGAACAAATCCGTCGGCATATGCAACGGACTTCCCGCCGGTCCCCGCGCCAACGCTTCATACCCCAACGGCTCGCCATCCGCCAGACTTACGATCGGCTGGAAAACCGGCGTGATCTTTTTCTCGCGGATGATCGCCAACAATTCGTCATGCAACGCCCGTTCCCGAATCAGATCGGACATCTGCCGCCCCATCAGCTCCAGGGCCGTGCCTTCCTCGCCATCCCGACCCGGATCCATCGTCTTATCCGCCGCTTCGGCGATTCGCTCACCGAACAGTTTTTGCTGAATTTTGGTTTGCATTTTGCGTTGCTTTTTTTCCACGCTGCAATACAACTCAACTAATTTCCGGACGGTTTTGGATGCCATGATGCTCCCTCCAAGTCGCTGTGCGCAGTTCTTCTCTTCTTTATCATAAGGGTTTCGCCGCCGCCTGCGGTTATCAACACGTAAAGAATGCGTTACGTTTGCGTAAAAAGAAGGATTTTCGCGGCTCAGCGAGAATAAAAGTGTTATACTATGAACGCAGAGACACTCGAGGTGATGAAACTTGGCTGCCCGCCGCAAATACCGCATACGGTGGATTCGGGTCCTGGTCTTGCTGACAGCAGCCTATTTTATCTTTTTGGCTGTGGGTCAACAGTTCGAACTCTACACGATCCAGCGGGAAACCTACTCTCTACGGGGTCGCATCGCGGAGCTGGAGCAAACTAACAAATCCCTGGCGGATGAAAAATCGAAACTGTCGTCGCCGGCCTACGTCGAAAAGATCGCCCGGGAAGAACTCGGTTTGGTCAAACCGGGGGAAGTTCCTTATATTCCTTGACACTCTTTCGATTCGGAAGATATAATGAGCTATATCAAACAGACAAGGGGGATCTACTGGTAGTATGTCGATCGAAGTCGGCGGCATTGTTGAGGGCACCGTCACAGGCATAACGAATTTTGGTGCATTTATTGAACTCCCGGGCGGGAAAGTGGGTCTGGTTCACATTTCTGAAGTCGCCGATGTATATGTCCGCGATGTCAAAGACTTTCTAAAAGAACGTGACAAGGTGCAAGTCAAGGTTTTATCGATTGACGCCAATGGGAAAATCGGTCTTTCCATCAAACAGTTGAAACCCCCGACCGAACAACCCGTCCGACGTCCGCCGGTCTTTGAAGGGCGTCGTCCCGGACCGATGGATTCTCGCCGTCCCATGCGGCCGGTAACCCAGACGTTCGAAGACCGACTTTCAAAATTCCTCAAAGACAGCGACGAACGACTCACCGATTTAAAACGAGCCACCGACTCCAAGCGCGGCGGCCGCGGCAGCCGACGTTCGGATTAGTCTATAAACCATCGAAAGGAGCATTTCGTCATGAAATGCTCCTTCTTCATTATTCTGTGCAAAGGAGACCTTCCACCCATGCGTCGTCGCAGCATCCGCGCGCAGCTCATCCTCAACTCCCTGGCCGTGATCCTGTTGCCGCTCGTCCTGTTCGCGGCCTATAGTTTCTGGCAGGTCTACCGCTTCAATCCGGAAGAATTCACCCAGCTGCTGCTGGTCCTGTCGATCGCGTTTGTCCTGACCGCGATCCTGGCCATCATTCTCAGCATCAACGTCGCCGAAAGATTCACGCTCCCGCTGGAACGCATCACCACCGCCGCCCGCCGGATCGCCTCCGGGCGTTTGTCGGAGCGGGTCCATATCCATACGAAAAATGAAATCGATGTCGTGGCGCTGGCTTTGAATCACCTTGCTTCCCGCCTGGAAGAAAAGCTGGAGGAAATCACCGCGGAAAAACAAAAGCTGCAGCTGATCCTGGAGCACATGGACAATGCCGTCCTGCTGTTCGACAACCACGGTTGCCTGCTCGAAGCCAACCGCAGCGCCCGCCTCTCGTTCAACCTCCTGCCGTCGATGCTGGGCCAGCACAACATCAATGTCCTGGGCAACAGCCAGATCGACCTCGCCATGAAAGAAGCCCAAAAAACCGGCCAACTGCAGCAAATCACCTTTAAGAACAGTTTTCAGGGCCTGCAGAAAATATTTCAGGGATCCCTGATCCCCCTGCCGCGCAAAGAGGATGCGCCGACCGGCGTGCTCGCGGTGTTTCATGACGTCACCGCGTTGAAGCTCCTGCAGGAGCGCCAGGCGGATTTTGTCGCCAACGCCTCACACGAGCTTTCCACGCCGCTGACGGCCATCCGTGGCTTCGCTGAAACCCTGGTGGACGGCGCAGCGGATCAGCCGGAGGACAGCCGCCGGTTCGCCGCCATCATCCTGTCGGAAGCCGAGCGAATGCAACGCCTGGTACAGGATCTACTGCAACTCGCGAAAATTGAAGCCGTCGAATACCGGCAAACGATCGATTGCCAGCCGACGCCGGTCCAGCCCCTTGTTCAGGCCATCGTCCAGGAATTGGCGCCCGCGTGGACGCAAAAGCGCATCGCTCTGTCGGTGGACTTGCCGGCCCAGGCGCTTTGGGTCGTCACCAGCGCCGACCTGCTGAAACAGGTGCTGGTCAACCTGATCGACAATGCCGTCAAGTACACGCCGGACGGCGGTTCCGTCCAGATCGCCGCCTATCCGGAAGCGGACCGGGTGCAGTTTTCCGTCAAAGACTCCGGCATCGGCATTCCGGCCGAAGAACTGCCCCGGATATTCAACCGCTTCTACCGCACCGACAAGTCCCGGAACCGTTCCATCAGCGGCACCGGCCTCGGTCTGGCCATCGTCAAACATACCCTGGACGCCCTGGGCAGTGCCATCCAAGTGGAAAGCCAACTGCACAACGGAACGACATTCCGGTTTTCCCTGCCGCTCGCCCCGTCGGAAACGATGCCGTAAACTTCCGGCACTCCTTCCGTTATTTTTTTAATTCTCTAATTTAAAAAAAAATCTGAATATGGCATAATTCCAAGAAAAGGATTCCATTCATAAATCCTATTTTGTGCAGACAAAATTAATATCTTCCGCCAATGTGCACCGGACGTGGATTCGGACTATAATATAAGAGAAAATATAATGGAAAAACACAAGATGAAAGGTGGCTGCTACTCCATGTTCAAGCAACTGGAAGATCAACTGAATGCTCTTTCGCAACGAAAAGCCAAATCGCTGCGGCTCTCCAACCTGCCGATCGATTCCGATGAATTCGTCATTTCCCGCAGTGGAACCCTTCGGGTTGGGATTCCCTCCGTCATCGGCACTTATTTGTTTCCCCGCCTGATTAGCGCGTTCTGCACGCGGTATCCGCAATACGAACTCAGCATCGTCGAAGAAGGAACCGCCTCGATCATCCAACTTCTCCAGGAAGGAAAACTGGATGTCGGCTTCGTGGTCCTGTTCGGCGAAACCGAAAATCTGGATGCCCTGCCGGTTGCTTCGGGCCAGATGCTGGTCTGCATGCCGCCCGAGCATAAGCTCGCGGCTCTGCCGGCGATTCCCATGGCTGAGTTGCGCAATGAACAACTGATCATGTTGAAAAAGGGCACATATATCCGGCGGATGATTATCGAGCAATGCCAAAAGAATGGATTTGCGCCCAACATCGTTTTTTCGACCAGCCAACTGCAAACCATGGTGCAACTGGTCAAAAACGAAGTCGGTCTGACGTTCCTATTGGATTATATTGCCCAAGATCAGCAAGGCATCGTGTGCAAGCCGCTGGAAGACCCGATCACGGTCAACACCGGCCTGGTCTGGCCCAAGGGACAGAACCTGTCCGAAGCCGGCAAGGCGTTCGTCGAAGTCGTCAAAGAATCCTTTGCCTCTCTGGAAAAGCCGGTTTCCCGTTAATCCGTCTTTCCGTCCGGGAAAAAATCGTATCAACAAAAATGAGCCCATCCGACGATGGGCTCATTTTTTATTCTGCGACGCAGGTCTCGGACTGTACTCGGTCGGCTCAGAGGGTTTGGAACGTGACGAGGCCTTTTTTGTAAAGCTGCAGGTTCTTGCCGAAAGCTTCCTTGTCCGCCAGACTGCCGAGTAATGTCAGCATGAAATAACCCCGGTCGGTCTGGACTAGGCTAATCGCCAAACGCTGATCCTTATGACGGATCAACAGCATCACGCCTTCATATTTACCGACCTTGACAAACGAGGATGTTTCGCAAATTTTGTCCGAACCGTAATCCGCCTTCAGCAGCTCCGCCAGCAATTTTTCGCGTTCTTCCGCTGATAGTTGCCGTGGATTGACGAAACTGTCCTTTCGGACCTGGACCATCCAGACATTGAGTTGTTTTTCATGCGGACTGAAATCCAACGCCACGCCCCGGTCATCGGAGTTGACTGGCAGGATTTGCCGTGGCGGCTCCGGGCATTCGATCTGGAAGGAAAATTCGCTGTTCTGGTAGGTATAGGCATGACCGACGCCCGGAAATGCCAGCAGCATCGCCGCCATGGCGCCCAGACAAAAAAAACCGCACAGGAAGGACCGCATCACATTTTTCATCGTCTTCTCTCCTTTGCCGTGCCGACACGGTTTCGTTGGACTTCCTGCCTGTATGCTTCCACAAACCGTTCGCCGATTCCTGCCGCTAGGTAATGAAGGTAACGAAGTTAACGAAAACTGGCTTTTTAAATTTTATTTTGCACAAGTTCATAGACTGCGACATTCTTTGTAAAAAACCTAAATTTCGTTACCGACGTTAACTCGTTACCTGAATCAGAAATATTTGATGGCCTGCAGCCAGATCCGGCCATTTTTGTCGTCGTTTGAATCGGCTGCGGCCTCGCCGCAGGTCTTCCAGGCATAGTCCAACCGGAAAGCATAATCACGGTCCCTCGTCCACAAAAGGCCGATGCCGACACCCGACAGGCTCCGCCAGTTCGCGGTGGTCGGGTCGTAGTCGCTCTTGTGCCGCAGTACGCCGCCGTAGTCGAAGTATCCCGCCAGATAGAAGCCGCTCTTGGGCGTGGACAGTCCCGGCACCCGGTAGCGCATTTCCGCCGTAAACCGGTAGCCTTCGTCGCCGTCGGCCTCGCTCTGCGGATAGGCCCGCACGCCCGTCGATCCGCCCAGATAAAACTTTTCCGACGAATGCAGATTCTTCGATGCCAGCTGCCCGGCAAAACTCAGGTTCAGCTGCAGATTCTTGCGCACAAATTGCTGTCGCTGCAGATTCAGCGTCCATTTGCCGAAGCCGCCGGCCGTGCCGGCTATTTCGTCGGCGGTTGCCGCCGCGGCGCTGTCGTTTTTCAGGTTCCCATGCGTGTAGGACAACAAGAAGGAGTTGGCGCCGCCGCCCCCCCAGCTGTCGCTGGACTGGCCGCCCAGGCCGATAGTCCAGAGGTTGTCGCTCCGCTTTTCGCTGGAGGCGCTGGTCTCGTCAGTCAGATTCTTATGCTCGTAGCCGAGATTGGCCGTAAGACTGAACGAGCGGCTTTTCACCAGCGGATAGCTCAGGCCCGCGCTGGTAACTACAGCCTTGCCGGTGGCGTTCAAGCTGGCGAAATCATCGCCGCCGAGCGTATAGTTGATCCGGGAATGCCGCACATAGCCTTGCAGGCCGCTCGTCCCCAGGTAGGCGTTGTAGCCGAAATCATAGTTGTTCAGGCCTTCGAAGCTGGTCAGGCCGCCCAGGCTGAAGCTGTCGCCAACGCCCGAGAGGTTGTTCAGGTGGACCTGGACGCCGTAGCGGACCCGGCCGGTGGATCGATTGCCCCAGTTGTCGGTGTAGGCCGCCCCGCTGATTTTGCCAGCGTCGGCGGCGCTGATGACGAGGTCGGCGCTGCCGGGGGTCCGGCCGGGCGCAAAGGTGGACCGCACCTCCAGCCCGGGAATTTCATTGGCGATCAGCAACGCCCGCTCCAACGGGCCGCGGGCGATGACGCCGCCGGGTTGGGCGGCGCGGAAGATTCCCCGCAGGAAAGAGTCTTTCAGGTGGGCATTTCCCTGGATGAGAATCTGCCCGTATACGCCGGGAACGATGACGATGTCGACCTGGCCGTCGGCGATTTCCTGCGCCGGAATGTAGGCGAAGGCCAGCAGGAAACCCCGGTCGCGCAGATGGGTGGTGAGGCGGCCGGCCAGTTCGTTCAGACCGCGAAGGGTGTGGCTCTTGCCGGTTTCTCCGGCCAGCAGCCCCTGCAACTCGGCAGCCGAAACCGGCAAATCCCCTTTCAGGCGAAAGGCGGCGACTGGAATGGGTCGGGTATCGTCGGCCTGTTGGTCCGGCCGGCGTTCTTCGATCTTGATGGGCGGCGCCGCCGGTTTGGGCGGCTGCACCAGGGGCGGCAGCTTAACGTCTTCCAAAATGCTGCCGGTGTCCGGTTTGACGGGGGCCGCCAGAGCCGGGACCGCCAGGCAGTTCCACAGGAACAGGGCGCACAGGACGGCGGTCCAGCGGATCGTTTTACGCATAATAAATGTTTGATGATGGGTCACAGTAAGATTTCCTCCAGCTTTGCTAATTCCTGTCGTTCCCTATTTTCCGGTCAGTTTCGCCAGCACATCGGCGGTGATTTCTTGCCCGCCCAGCGCGACGCTATTCTTATGTACGACCATCGCCAAACCTTTTTCCGCCGCCACTGCCGTCATCGCCGCGTTGATGCTTTCCATGATCGGTTTCAATAGTTCCTGGCGTTTCTGTTCGATCTTTTGACCGAGCTGATGGTCGAGAGTCTGTTTGTCCTTGTCGTTCATCCCGGCCGACTTCGTTTCAAACTCTTTGCGGATCTGCTCCTGTTCCGTTTTCAGCGCTGCATTCGCCGCCGGTGTATTGGGGTGATTGTTGATCAGATACAAATAATCCACAACTCCTACGGGGAAAGTGGCTGCGGGAGCCGCGAGCGTCACGCTGCTCAACCCCATACCCAGCAATATGATCACAACAAAAGACAGCGCCAATTTACGAAATTTCTTCGCAATATTCATGTTGATTCCTTCCTTCCCCCGTTTAGTTCGTTGCCGGATCGTCGGACGGTTGTTCGTCTTTTTTCAATACACCGGCCTCAATCAACTGTTTGACAATGTTATCCTGCAGTCCCAGTGACTGAACAAACCCTTCCAGTGGCATAATGATTCGTTGGTTCACTTCCACCACCGGCTGGCCGTCTTTGCTTTTCAGCTGCGGCTGCACCGTCATCAAATCAATGCGCACCAGGTTGCCGGTAACGTGGACGGCGCTGATGCCGTCGGCAAAAATCTCTCTGTTCATGATTTCCTCCTATTTTTCCGGTTTTCCGTTATTCCTGCTCCGCCGTGATGATGACCGGATGGCCGCCGGTATTGATGCCGGGGCCGGTAAAGGTCAACGGCAGGCCCGGGACCTGGGTAATGAGCATCGGCGGCGCGGCCGGATTGGACGACGAGGGAGTTCCTGTCGAGCCCGCCGGAGTTTCCGAAGCGTCGGTAGTTCCAGCGTTCGCCCCACTCGTCGCTCCGCTCGCCGGTGTGGTCGCGTCGATGCGGGTGACTCCCGTCCCGATGAGCATCGGCATCGGCGGCGGCGCGGCCGCCAGGCCGGCTACCGTGCCAAGAGCGCTGACGTAGGCGTCGGTCGGCCGGTTCACCGTCAGCACGCCATCGACCCAAGCGATCGTGTAGTTTTCGGAGGTCAGACCGGAGGGAGTGATGGCGTAGGTTCCCGCCGGCGAATCCTTGGTGGCCGGCGTGGCATAAGAAATCAGGCCGGTCAGGGACGCCAGATTGTCGCCCGCGACCAGTCCTGTATGAGTGGAGCTAAAGACCGGATTTTCCACGCCGATCTGACGCGAAGCGTTGTTGGCGGTGATAGTCAATGTCGCCGGCGTGATCTTGCCGATGTTGCCGCTGAGGGTCGACGCCAGCTGGTAGTTGCCGGCGTCGGCTCCGGAGAGGCCGAAACCGCTCACCGTGACCGCTTTGTCGCCAGCGAGGTTGACGTTTTTGTCCGCATACTGGCCGCTGGTCGCGATATCAAGAGATACCGCATCGCTGCCAACGATGCCGGCCAATGAAGTGTAGTTGGCGCCCGACAGGATCGCCGTATTCGTGCCGTCATAGACTTTTTCCACCGTTCCGGTCAGGCCCGTCGTCAAAGTCTTGGGAGTAATTTTGCCGACATTGCCGCTGAGGGTCGATGCCAGCTGGTAGTTGGCGGCGGCGCTTCCGGAAAGGCCGAGGCCGGTTACCGTGACTGACTTGCCCTCACCGGCGTTTTTGTCGACGTACAGGCCGCTGGTCGCAATCGCCAGGGTCACATCATCGCTATGGAAGATGCCGGCCAAGGCAGTGTAATTGGCGCTCGTCAGCGTCCCTGCCTTAGTTCCATCATAGACCTTTTCCACGGTTCCCGTCAAGTTCGTCGTCAGCGTCGCCGGAGTGATCGTGCCGGCGGCCGACTGCGTCGCTACCGTGTAGTTGCCGCCGTTGTTGCCGTCGGATAATGTATAGCCGCCGACGTTCAGCGTGCTGCCGCTGGCGCCCAATACATTTTTATTCGCATAGGTCTGCGCCAGACCGCTCAGGCTGTCGCCATTCATCAGCCCGGTATAAGTGGGCGTAGCCGTCGAACCGGTTGTGCCGTCGTAGACTTTGTTGGCGGACGTGGCCGTGATCGTCAGGCTCGCCGGGGTGATCGTGCCGGCGGCCGATTGTTTCACTACCGTGTAGTTGCCGCCGGTGTTGCCGTCGGTCAGTGTGTAGGCGCTGACATTCAGCGTGCTGCCATTGGCCCCGAGCGCATTTTTGCTCCCGTAGGTCTGCGCCAGCCCGTCCAGCGTGTCGCCATTCATCAGGCCGGTGTAGGTCGGTATTGCCGCCGATCCGGTCGTGCCGTCATAGACTTTGTTGGCGGACGTGGCCGTGATCGTCAGCGCCTTGGGCGTGATGGTCAGGCCGGTGGCGCCGGCGTAGGTGATGGCGTAACCCTGCTGGCCGGAGTAGAGGCCGCCGAGCGAATAGGTCCCCGCATTGCCGGCGTTGGCCGTATAGGCATCATTCACGACTTTCCCGTAGGACAGTTCACCCAACAAACCCGAATGGGTACCATCATAGGAAACATCGCCGATCGTTGTATAGGCGGTGCGGTTGTACTCGACAGTCGGATTGGTTCCCGCAACGGTAACCGTCAGCGGCGTCAAAAAGCTCCGCAGCAGCGGCGCCGCCAGACCATCATAGAAATACCAGACCTTGTTGCCACTGCCATCTACAAGGTCGGCCCAGCCGGAAAAATTGCCGGCCCCTCTCATCTGCGCGGAAGTCAGTCCGGTCCCGCCGGCGCTGGTCGCCTGTCCGCTCGTTCCGATATCCCAGTAGCTGCTGGTGACAGTGCCGCCACTGTTGTACCCCACCAAACCGCCGACGTTGGTGCTGCCTGTGACGCTGCCAGTCGCATAACTGCTTGTGGCGGCACCCGAGAAGTATCCGACCAAACCGCCTACTTTGTTGCCTGCCCCGGTGACGTTGCCGCTGGCATAGCTTGAAGATATAGAGTTTAAGCCCAACCCCACCAGACCACCCAGGTTATCTTGCCCACTGACATTACCGCCGGCGTAGCTTCTTCGGATAGAGGCATTTAACGCGTAACCGACCAAACCACCCACGTTGTTGCCTGTCCCAGTAACGTTGCCGGTGGCGTAGCTCGAAAATATGTCGCCACTATACGCGTAACCGACCAGACCGCCGACATTGCCATTACCGTTCACGGTAACCGCGGCGTGACTGTTTTCAACATTGCTCTTCGTGTATCCCGCCAGGCCTCCGACATGGTACCTCCCGGTGACGCTGCCGGTTGCATGGCTATTGTAGATGTTACTACTGGTTAACGTGTATCCCGCCAGTGCGCCGACCCAGTCTTGGCCGGTCACGTTCGCCGAAGTCAACTTCACATTATCGAGCGTCCCTGTCCCAGCCGCGCCAAACAGGCCAATGTAGTCTTCCGAAGGCCGGTTGATCGTAAGGTTGGAGATGGTATGCCCGCCGCCGTTGAAGTTGCCGGTGAAAGCAGTCGCGTCGGTTTCGCCTGTGCCGATCGGTTTGAAGCCCGCACCGCTGTTCCATGTGCTGGTGGCGGAGGCGTCAATGTTGTTCGCCAGGCTATAGTATGTTGTCGGCAAGATGGCCGATGAGCCAATGCCCTGCAGACCGTAGATATCGCTAATCCGATAAGGGGACCCGCTCGTGCCGTCGCCGCCCAGCGCCCGCAGGAAAGAGCCGCCGGAAATGCGGAAGTCGGTGGCGGAGAAAGGCGGCAGAGTATCATTGACCTGTGACCAGGAACCGCCCTTCAAGTCGAAAATGCCGGTGTTCACCGCGCTGTTGGCGGTGATGTTGCCGCCAGCGCTGAGAGTGAAGCTGCCGGGAGCTGTCACCGCGCCCAGCGTCAGATCGTTGGCGTCCCTCAAAGCGACGTTCTGCCCGGTCAGCGAGACCGCGCCGGTGAAGTTGTTGCTGGAATTGTTCAGGATAATGTCGTTGGTCCCAACGTTTACACTCGTCGCGCCAGTCACACTCAGCCCTACGGTCTGAGTGACGCCGCCACCGGCAGTAACGTTTAGGTCGCCGCTGATAGTCGAACCGTCCAAACACAAGGCATTGCCGTCTCGGAGCGTGACGTTCCGGCCGGCCAGCGAGACCTTGCCAGTGAAATCGTTGGCTGCATTGTTCAGGGTGATGTCGTAGGCCCCGGCGTTTATACTCGTCACGCCGGTGACCGTCAGTGCCCCGCTCTGGGTGACGGCGCCGCCGGCGAGGACCGATAGATAGCCGCCGACATTGGAAATCCCCAACGTCAGATCGTTCGCGTCTCGGAGCGCAACGTTGTTCCCGGTGAGCGTCACCGCGCCGCCGAAATTGTTGGCTGTATTCCACAGAGAGATGTTGTGGCTGCCGGCGTTCACCGTCGTCGCGCCGGTGACTGTCAGCCCTCCGGTCTGGGTGACGTCGCCACCGGCAGTAACGTTCAGGTCGCCGCTGATAGTCGAACCGCCCAGCCACAAGGCATTGCCGTCTCGGAGCGTGACATTATTGCCGGTCAGAGCGACCCTGCCAGTGAAATTGTTGGCAGCATTGTTCAGGGTGATGTCATACTTTGTCGCGCCATTGGCGGCATTCACCGTCGTCGCGCCGGTGACCGTCAAGAATCCACTCTGGGTGACAGCGCCGCCGGCGGTAACGTCCAAACCACCATCAACAGCGATATTGCCGCCGCCGACGCTGACAAAGTAGCGGGTCCCCGCATCGATGTTGCCCTTGGCTGCCGCCAACAGCGCCGTGACGTCCAGGGCGCCGCCGCTGCTCGCCGTGACTTTGCCGGCGGTGATGTCAAAGCCGGTCAGACTCTGATTGGCTGCAGTGGCGTATTTCGCCGCGCTCCCCTGCCCGGACCAGTAGGACAGCACTGCCGCGTTATTGGCGATGGTATTGTTGTCCAGCAGCAGGTAGTAAAAGCCGTTGGCGCCGGTCGCAGTACCGCCGAACCCGCTGCCGTTCGCCGCCACCTGGATGGTCTTGCCTGACGCATTGGCGACATTATCAGCGGTCAAGGTCCCGGACACCACCTGCGGCGTCGTGGAATAGCGCCATTTGAGATAGGGATAGGATGCAGCAACGCCGTCCGCATAGACACTCCCCCAGACAGTGCTGGTATTACTATTGCTGAAGGATGCGCTGCTATAAAGCTGACTCATCAGATCCGCTGTGGTCAGGCCGGCCATGCCGGACATATTCGCTACACTGCCAAAGCCTTTTGTAACCCCGCTCGTCTCGGTATTCCAGTAGTTGGAGCTTACTTTAGCTCCAGTTAATTGCCCCCCACCCACCAAGCCGGCAACGGCCGCGCCGGAGACAAGGCCTGTAGAATAGGAACGAAAAATCCCACTACCGCCCACATACCCCGCCAGACCACCGACATAGTCGCTTCCTGCATCGGTGCCTGTGCCGGCAACACTGCCGGTGGCGTAGGAATCGTGAATGCCAGCATCCCCTTGCGCGGCATTGAGATTTCCCACCAGCCCGCCGACCTTGCCCTTGCCGATCACCGCACCGGAAGCATAGCTCTTCTGGATCGCTCCGAACGTGTGAACATACCCCGCCAGACCGCCGACGGCAGTCCCCGTCCCGGTCACCTCGCCTGTTGCATAGGTCGCTTCAGCCAAGCCGGTCAAATATCCAGCCAACCCGCCGACGTTGGCAACGCCGGTCACCTTAGCCGCAGCGTGGCTGTTGGCGATAGAGCCTGCGTTTCCCGCCAGGCCGCCGACATTGTTATTCCCGATAACACTGCCGGCAGTAATATAGCTGTTGGTGATGCTGGTATAGGACGTGTATCCCGCCAGGGCGCCGACATTGTCTTTCCCGGTGATGCTCGCGCCGGCCAGGCCGACATTGGCTATTTTTTTACTATATCCAGGATCCATTTCGTTATAGTAGTGAGCAGAACCGAACAGGCCGACATAGTCCTCCGTGGGCCTGTTGATCGTCAAGCCGGAGATGGTATGTCCGCCGCCGTCGAAGCTGCCGCTGAAAGCCGTGGCCTCTGTCTCACCTGTGCCAATCGGCGCGAAGCCGTAACTGCCGCTGCCATCGGCGGTGGAAGAAGTCCGCCACATGCCCGCAGCTTGAGCCAGTTCGCTCATGTCGATATTCTTGCCCAGCGTATAGTTCGCCGTCAAATCCATGGCCATCAGCTGGAGCTGGTGGGCGTTGGTGATGTTGGTGCTGTACTCGGAGCGCAGGAAGGGGCGGGTCGAGCCGTCGACCATGTACCAGGTGTTGCCAAAATCAAAACCGTCGTAGCTGTTCTCCGTGAATGCCGTGCTGCTGGCGCCGCCGTTCGAGTATAACGCCGTATATCCTAAAGATGCCAGATTAGCGTTGTATCCGACTCCAGCCGTCTTGGTGGTGGTATCGACGTCCCAGTAGCTGTTCGTGATGGCGCCGGAGTTGTTGTTCTGCCCCACCAGCCCGCCGACTTTGTCATTGATTCCTGTGCCGGTCACTTTGCCGGTGGCGTATGAGCTGCTAATGGCGCCGTTGTTGTAGCCCACCAACCCGCCGACAATAGCTTGGCCTGTGACACTGCCGGTGGCGTAAGAACTGATGATGTCGTTGCTGTTGGAGCCCACCAGGCCGCCGACATAGGCATCGCCTGTGACGCTACCTGTGGCGTAGGAATTGCTTATGCTGCCGATGGCCTGAGTGCCCACCAGACCGCCGACCCAAGTACTGCCTTTGACGCTGCCTGCAGCGTACGAGTTGCTGATGGTACCGCTGAAGAAGGAGCCCACCAGACCGCCGACATAATCACCGCCGGTCACGCTGCCTGTGGCGGAGCTGTTGGTAATCTGGCTATTAGCTGTAATCATCCCCGCTAAAGCACCGACTTGGTCTTTACCCTTGATACTGGCGTTCACAAGAGATATGTTGTCTATCACAGAACCTTCAGTAAAGCCGAACAGACCCACGTAATCCTTTTCCGGCCTGTTGATCGTCAAACCGGAGATGGTGTGGCCGCCGCCGTCAAATGCACCGGTAAATGCTGAGCTCGAATCCGCACCGATGGGTGCAAAGCCCGCGTTGCTGTTCCACCCGCTGGTGGCGCCGGCGTCGATGTCCGCGCCGAGGAAATAGTTGAGGGCCCGAGATTCGGTCGACGCGTTGATGCCCTGCAGGGCATCCAGGCTGGTGATGACGGTGTACTGCGTCGACGTGCCGCCAGTTCCCAGTTTCGTGCTGAAATGCTGCCCAGCCGTCAGATTGACCGGCGCATTGATGGAGTAGGTGCTGGTGTTGTTAGCACTGACGTCTTTTTGACCGTATTCAAGCGCCAGAGAACCGGCGCCGGTATTGGTGATGGAACGGTTGATGTTGATATTGTTGCCCGCCGACAGGCTGAGAGCTGTGCCACGAGACCAGGTAATGGCCTCATTGATGTTGATATCGTTATACGCCGACAGGGTGAGGGTTGTGTCGCTAGTCCAGGTGATGGCGTCGTTGATGTTGATATTGCCTTCCGTGCCGGATTGTCCGTTACCCACAAGGTTTCCGTTTCTGCTGACGCTGCTGGTGGTGGCGGTCGTCTGGATGGTGACATTAGTGCTCGCAAGCCACTCGGAAATCTTAGCGCCTGTCCGATCGCCGCCGCTAGGGGCAACCGTAAAATCCTTCGGGTCCAGCAGCCAGTTGCCGGTTTTGCCGCGATTGGCAAGGGTACTGACTTTTGCGGTACCCTTGACTTTCAGCGTCTGCTTGCCTGAAGTCTCGACGCTGCCGCCGTCGCCGGCGACGCTGCCGCCCCGGGCCGTGATCGTCCCGCCGAAGTCGGTGGTGTCGTTGCTCCACACCACCACTTTCCCGCCGTTGCCGGTCGTCGCCGCGTCGGCGCTGAGGGTCGCGCCCGCCGCCACCGTGGTCCGCGTCGCCGCATACTCGCCCGCGCCGCCCTGATACGCGCCGCCTACGAGGATCGTGCCGCCGCCGGCGTCGCCGGAGGCGTTCAGAAGCGAGCCGGAGGCGAGGGTCACGTTGTCGCCGAGAACTTTCAACGTGCCGCCGGTCTGTCCCGCAGTCAGGCCCGAGGCATCGAGCGTGCCGCCGACATTCACGGCACCGCCTTCGAGGATGATCTTGCCGTTCACGCTGTTCACCGTGCGGGCCTGGATCAGACCAGTGTTGTTGACCACCGTGGAGAGCAACGCGTCCTTGGTGCCGGTACTCATCACGACGGTGCCGCCGTCGGCGAGGAGGCTGCCGCTGTTCGTCGCCGCCGCTCCCGCCGCTTGGGTGTCGACCCGGAAGCTGAGCAGTTTGTCGCCGTCAAAGTCGAGGCTGACCTTGTCGCCGGCCGCCAGTCCCACGGTCTGCGCCGCGACAATTCCCTCGTTGCGGACCTGCGGGCCGAGGAATGCGACGTAGCCGCCGTCGGCGGTCCGGATCGTCCCCTGGTTCACCACCGAGCCGGCGGCGCCGTTCTTCGCGAAGCTGTAATTTCCTTTTAAGAAGTCGCTGTCGGACATGTTCAGTGTAGAGGCTACGAGGCCGCCGACGTTAACCTGAGAGCCAGGCGCGAACAGGATGCCGCTCGGATTGACGAGGAAAACCTTGCCGTTGGCTGACAAAGTACCGTAGATGGCCGAAGCGTTGCCGCCGACGACCCGGTTGAGGGCGACGGAGGACGCCGAGGGCTGGACGAAGCGGACGGTCTCGCCGCGGCCGATGCCGAAACTCTGCCAGTTGATAGCCGCTTTGTTCGTCGTCTGGTTGACGGTCAGTGTCGAGCCGCTGGTCGAGATCGCCGCCGCGCCGGCGGTGACGACGCCGCCGGCGGGGTTGGCCAGCGCCGAGTTGTAGCTGCTGAACAGCATCATCCCGGCGAGCACCGGCATCGCCAGTTTTTTCATCAGTCTCTGTTTCCAGTTCCGTTGCCATTTCCGCTTCATTCGCAATCCTCCTCGGTCTTTATGCCCAATCTATATGTCCAATCTATGTATACTTTGGGTAGTTTACCAAGTCATTATGTTATCACAGATCGCGTTGCGTTGGCGGCGGCAAACCGCCGTTTTTGCGGAAGTGGTCGTTTTTTACGCGTAACTGGCAGCGAGGATAAAATGGACAAAAAAATAGACCATCATAACGACGGTCCTCGGAAGCCTTCGCGGTCAATTGAAACCGGAATCCTGCTTCAGAAATCGAGCAGTTCCCGCAGGGGAGCGACGAACTGCCGGCTGACCGGCACGTCCTCGCCGCAGTCCGCCAGACGGAGCGACCAGGCGTTGCCCAGGCCCGGTTCGATGGAAGCGATCTTCTCCAGGTTGACGAGGTAGCTGCCATGACATCGGTAAAACCGCTGCGGCGGCAGTTCGGCCCGCCAATGCGACAAGCTGCCCGCCAAGCGTACTTTTTCCCGCGCCGTCACGGCAAAGGTCCGGCGCTCCTCGACCACCAGGTAAAGGATGTCGTCGACGGCCAGCCGGCAGAGGCGGGAACCGGCCTTGCCGACGATCCATTGCCTGGAGTCAGGCTGGGAATCCGCCTTCGTGTCCGCCGTTTGCCGTTCGAGCCGGGCAACGGTGATCGCCAAACGGTCGCTGTCGACGGGTTTCAGCAGATAGTCCAGGGCGTTGACGTCAAAGGCCCGCAGGGCGTAGTCCGGATACGCCGTCACGAACACCAGCCACACTTCCGGCAGCAGGCGGCGAATCTTGTCCGCCAGCTCCATCCCTTTGACACGGGGCATTTCGATATCCAAAAATACCGCATCCACCGGCCGGGCCGCGCAAAATTCCAGCGCCGCCTCCGGCTCGGTGCAGTCGCCCGCCACTTCGATGGCAGGAAACTCCTTCAGCAGATGCCGCAGGATGGTATTGGCCATCGGTTCGTCATCGACCAGCAATACTCGGATCATGGGGTGACCCTCCTCCGGTGTTGATTTCAGGGCCGGCAGCGTCCGGGAGCGGCAGGCTGAACCGGACCGCGGTCCCTTCGCCCGGCCGGCTCGTGACATGCAAGGTCTGCCGGTACTCCAGCTGCAGCCGCCGCCGGATGTTGCGCAGGCCAATGCCTGGCGCGCCATCCGCCAGGACTTCCCGGAGCCGTTCCGCGGTCATGCCGACGCCGTCGTCAGCGACCCGGAAACGGACTTCACCGCCTTCCCTGCCGATTTCGACCGTCACCCGGCCGCCGCCCGCTTTTTCCCGGACCCCGTGTTTGACGGCGTTTTCGACAAGAGGCTCCAGCAGCAACGGTGGAATGGACAGGCTTTCGTCGACCTCGCAGCGGATCTCCCAGGCCAGCGCATCGCCAAACCGCGCCTGTTCGATCTTCAGATAGGCCCGGACGAGATTGAGCTCTTCTCGCAAGGAAATAAAGTGTTGCGTTTCCGACAGGGACAGGCGCTGGCGGATCAGACCGCTGAAATCGCCAAGCAATTTGTAGGCGCGTTCCGGGTCGGTCAGGCAGAAGCCCATGATGGTGTTCATGACGTTGTAGAAGAAATGCGGCTTGATCTGCGCCATCAACCGATCGCGCTGGCTCTGGACGGCCTCCTGCAGGGAGCGTTTCATCAAGATCAATGTGGAGGCGCGAGCCAGCAATTCCTGCTTTTCGAAGGGCTTGGCGAGATAATCGTTGGCGCCGGTTGACAGTGCCCGCACGATGTCGGAGGGCCGGTTGCGGACGGTGAGGATGAGCACCGGCAGCTCCAGCAAGGTGTAACGCTCCCGGATGGCCCGGCAAACTTCGTAGCCGGAAATGTCGGGCATCATCAGGTCCAGTACCACCAGATCGAACGGTTGCCGCCCGATCCAGGCGAGGGCTTGGCGGCCATTTGCCGCGCGCACGATGCGGTAGGGTTCGTCGCGGAAATGCTGCTCCAGCACTTCCAGGTTGACCGGTTCGTCGTCCACGATGAGGAGGGTCGCCGTTTCGGGGGGCGGCGTGCCGGGGAAAATCGGCGGCGTATCGGGCCAGTCGGGAATACCGGATTGGTCGGCGGTCGTCCCGGGGTTGGCGCGGGGCAGCGTGAAGGTAAACCGGGAGCCTTCGCCGGCGCGGGACGCCACTTCGATCCGGCCGTCTTGCAGCTCCACTAGGCGTTTCACGACGCTCAGGCCGAGGCCCGAACCTTGGTAAGGGCTGTCCGGACTGTCGTCGACCCGGGCATAGGGCTCGAAAATGCGTTGCTGGTCTTCCGCAGGAATGCCGATCCCGGTATCTTCCACCCATACCGCGACTTCTTCCCCATCGGCGGCGCCGAGCGTCACTTCGCCGGCCGGAGTGTATTTCACCGCGTTTTCGGTCAAATTCAGCAGGATCTGCTGCAGTTTGCTCCGATCGCACCAGACAAAAATCTCTGGCGGGACGGCATTGACGATCGTCAGCGGTTTGTCGCCGACCAGTACCCTGCAGGTCGCGACCGTCAGTTCCATGACGCCGTGCAGGTTCACCGACTCTGGATGGAACACGAGATCCCTCTGCCGGAGCCGCAAAAAGTCCTGGATATCGGCCACCATCGCCGTCAGGCGCTGGTTGATACCGATAACGGTGTCGAGGGTCTGTTTTTCGCGTCGATTCAACCGGACCGCGGCGCTGTCGCGAATCGACTCCAACAGGCCGCGAATGCCGTGCACCGGCGTCAGCAGCTCATGGGACACTTCCGCCAGGAAATCGTCCTTGAACCGATTCGTCTCGTCGAGTCGCCGGTTCAGGGATTCCACCGCGCCAAATGCGGCCGTGAACCGGCGCAGGACCAACAGTGCGTGTGAAATCGCCACCACCAGGAAGCCCCAGTAATAGTAGTTGCCGGTCTGGATCAGGTCGGCGTAAAACAGCTGGTCATTGAGGATCGCCACCAGCATCAGGATGTGTCCGGTCAACAGGATGCGGGGCTCAAGGCCGCCGGTCCAGGCGGCGAGAAGCAGTCGGTACAGCATAACCAGCAGTGCGCCGGCAAAAAACAGGTTGACGATCCCCAGATGGCGACTGAAAAACCAGACCGGTGCAAGCAGGAACACCGCCGCAAACAGCAGCGAACCGGCCGCTACTCCCCGCAGGAAACGGCGCGGCAACAACTCCGGAAGCATCGCGGCTACGAAAAAGATGTACAGCGTCAACGAGAAGATCGACAGGTATTCCACGCGCAGAAGCAAGGCCTGCGGCAGATCCGGCTCCAGCATCAAGGCCATCAGCGTGCCGGTCGTCTTTTCCGCCGTAACGGTTCGCAGAGACGTCAGAAGCATAAACAAGGCGAAGAAAAGCGCCGCCCGCTCGCGCCGCCGGGTGAAGAAGAAGGCCAGGTTGGTAATTCCCAGCGTCACGAATACCCCGAACATCGCCAGGCTGGCGGCGTTGGCAGTGTCGAACTCCTGCCGGAGACGGTCGGCATCGCCCAATTCGATCGAGCGCCGCAAGCCGCCTTTATGATGAAGGTAGTTGGACACCTGCAGTACGATCTCCAGAACGCCGTTCTCGTCGCGCAACGGAATGATCCGGTTGAAGTAACGGGCCTCGCTGTTCTCCGGCCGGTCGGACACGGTTCCCGCCGACGACAGCAGGCGGCCGTTGACCCACAACCGGTGGGCCGTCCGGGGCGCCGAAAAGCGCAGAGCCAGCGACTCCGCGCCCGGCGGCGTATACACCACCAGACGGTAAGTGCCATAGCCGAATCCTGGTAGAGGTTCGCCCGACAAAGCCGCCTCATTCCATGGGGCGGGAACAAAAACGACTAGACGCTGCTTCGGAGTATCGTAATAAAAATCCTCGGGCCGCAGCAACTGCCGCCAGTAGAAATCCCACTCGCCGTCGAGACGGATGGCGACGGATTCCTCATCCAGCTTCGCGTTGCGCAGGTCAAGCAGCCCGTCGACGGCCCGAATCGGTTCCGCCAGGGCCGGCGGAGCCGCCAGAACGCCAAACGCGGTCACTAGCAGCGTCAGCAGGACGCTGCACTTCCAAATGATGCCTCGTTTTGAAAAAGCCTTGTTCCCCGCCGCTGCCGCCCGCCCTTCGCGCAAAAATCCTTATGACCCAATGATCAATTCGGCAAAACAGCCTGAAAATCCTGCCTCGAAGGCGTTCCGCAGGTCAACGCGCATGAAAAAGCCCGGACCATCGGCGGTTTCGTTCGCCGCAAGTCCAGGCTATCAGGGAATTCCCGTCTCGGTTTTATTTTTTGCGCAACCGCTCGCCGGTCACCAGATAGATCACCCACTCCGCCACGTTGGTGGAATGGTCGGCGATTCGCTCCAGATAGCGGGCGACGAAGATCAACTGGGTCGCCTGGTTGATTTTTGACGGATCGGCCAGCATGTAGGTCAGCAGCTCACGAAACACCTGATGGTAGAGCTGATCCACCACATCGTCGTCGCGACAGACTTTTTCGGCCAGCTGAATGTCAAGGTTCAGATACGCCTGCAGGGATTCGTCGAGCATAGTCTGGGCCAGCACCGACATCCGGGGAATGTCGACGAGCGGTTTGATGAGCGGTTCTTTGCCGATCACCTGCACGATCTTGGCGATATCGAAGGCATGGTCGCCGATCCGCTCCAAATCGGTGGTGATTTTCAGGCCGGTTCCCAACACGCGCAGATCCTTCGCCACCGGCTGCTGCCGGGCGATCAGGGCGATGCAGCGGTCTTCGATGTCAACCTGCATCTCATCGATGATGTCGTCGCCGTCCATGATCTGCTGGGCGAGCGCCTGATCCTGGCGGGCCAGCGCGTCCACCGCATTCCGGATGGCGCTTTGCACGATCTGCCCCATCCGGACCAGATCTTGCCGCAAAGTTTCCAGTTCCTGTTCGAAGTTTTGCCGTATCATCGTCATTGCCGCTCCCCCCTCAACCGAAACGCCCGGTGATGTAGTCTTCGGTCCGTTTGTCGCGCGGCCTGGTGAATACGGTGTCGGTCTTGTCCTGCTCGACCATCTCGCCCATCAGGAAAAACGCCGTGGAATCGGACACGCGGGCGGCCTGTTGCATGTTGTGGGTCACCATGACGATCGTGTAATCTTTTTTTAGTTCGGTGACCAGTTCCTCGATTTTCATGGTTGAGATCGGGTCCAACGCCGAACAGGGCTCGTCCATCAGGAGCACTTCCGGTTCCACCGCCAGTAGCCGGGCGATGCACAGGCGCTGCTGCTGCCCACCGGACAGAGACATCGCCGAAGTTTTCAGCCGGTCCTTGATCTCGTCCCAGAGCGCCGCGCCGACGAGGCTTCGTTCCACCAATTCATCGAGAATCGCCTTGTTTTTCTGGCCATGGATGCGCGGCCCGTAGGCGATATTATCGTAGATCGACATGGGAAACGGATTGGGGCGCTGGAACACCATGCCCACCCGCTTGCGCAAATGCACCACGTCCACGTCGGGCGCGAAGATGTCTTCGCCGTCGAGCAGCACTTCGCCTTCGATGCGGACGCCGTCGATCAGGTCGTTCATCCGGTTCAGCGTTTTCAGAAATGTGGATTTGCCGCAGCCGGACGGGCCGATCAGGGCCAGCACGCTGTTCTTCGCCACGTTGATCGATACTTTGTTCAGCGCCAGGTGCTCGCCGTAAAAGAGCTTTAGCTTACTCACCTGAATTTTGTTTTCCAACCTATTTTTCCTCCCCGCACCGGGCGGTATTCCGAATGGATTCCTAATGTGTTTAGGATAACACACCGCCCCGGTTTGCCGGGTTAATAGTTTGTTAAATTTGTGTTAAATTTCTTCCCGCAGCCGGTAGCCGAAACCGCGGATCGTTTCCAGAGTCTCCGCCGTCACCGGGTCGGCCGCCATCTTGGCCCGCAGATGCCGCACATGGACATCGACGGTCCGGGTGTCGCCGAAATATTCGTATCCCCAGACCTTCTCCAGCAACTGTTCCCGGGTGAACACCTTGCCCAGGTTGGTCGCCAGCATTTTGAGCAGCTCGTATTCCTTCGGCGTGAGTTCGAGTTTGACGCCGCCCATGCTCACTTCATAGCGTGAAAAATTGAACCGTAGCCGACCCACCTGCAGTTCGCCGGGCAGGGCGGTCTCCTTCTGGCTACGCCGCAGCACGGCCTTGATCCGGGCGGTGAGTTCGCGGGGACTGAACGGTTTGGTCATGTAGTCGTCCGCACCGAGTTCCAGGCCGATGATTTTGTCGACTTCCTCCGCCTTGGCCGTCAGCATGATGATCGGCAACGCCGCTGTGACCGGCGCGCCTTTGAGGGTCCGGCAAACTTCCAGACCGTCCATTCCCGGCAGCATCAAATCGAGAAGAACCAGATCCGGCTTTTCCCGCTGCGCCGTTCGCAGTCCCTGCAACCCATCCGCCGCCTCCATGACCTGAAACCCTTCCTTTTCCAGATTGTAGCGCACCAGCTGACGAATATTCGCTTCATCTTCCACGATCAGTATTTTTCCCATTCTTTCCTCCCGCATGTAAAATAAGTCCCTGACTATTGTATTTTCGCTGGACGCAAAAAATCCTGCAACAAAAAGATCCCCGTCAAAACGCGAGGATCTTGCACTGTTCATTTCCTATCCTATTCCACCATCTGTGATACGATCCGGGCGGCTTCCTCCAGAGGAATCTTTTCGATCCGCTGCACTTCGTACCAAGTAACCCCCTTGGTCGCCTGCGGACCTTTCAACGACACAATTTTAATCAAGCCGACGCCGGGCGCGATGTAATGTCGCTCAATGCCGGTCCCGCCGGCGTAGACGTCATACTCCACCATGATGCAACCATTAAAGCGGCCGGCCGGCGTTTCCACCGTCAGCCCCGTCTCCATGACTTCCCGACGCCGTCCCCAGGGCGCTTTCCACTGCGCTCCGGCTTCGACGTTCATCGGCAGCCAAAAAAACTTCTTCTGGCCACGATTCGTCACCAGCGGAATCTGGACGATTCCATCGCCTTCATTGGCATACCGCCATACTGCGCGGTCTTTGGGAACCGGCCGCATCGGCTGTCTGCCGTACTCCGAGTAGGATAGCTCTACTTCGGCCGATGTGACATATTCTTCGTCATCAAGCTTGGCCGTGACCAACGTTTTTTCGAAGCGTGTCCCATCGCTCCCCAGAATTCCGGTCGCAAAAATCCGCAGGCCCGGATTCGGCGTAAATCCTTCGATTTCGGCCCCCGAAGCCGCCAGCGCCAGTTGTGGCGACAGCAACAACACCAAACCCAACAGACCCATCCGGTACAACCCTTTGATCCAGGAAATTCGTCGCATAACCACGTCTCCTTTCACTTGCGTTCCGTCGCCTTGGCTTCCTCCCATAGCACGTCCATCGCCTGCAGGTTCAAGTCCTGCCATTTTAAGCCTTTCGCCTTGATTGCCGCTTCCACCTGCTGGAATCGCCGCAAAAATTTATTATTGGTCCCGTTCAGGGCCACTTCCGCCTCGACGCCCAGGAACCGACCCAGATTGACTACGGCGAACACCACGTCGCCGAGTTCGTCTTCAATGCGTGCTCGATCGCCGGATTGCGCCGCTTCGCGCAATTCCGCCAGTTCTTCCGCGACCTTATCCCAAACGGGCGCAATATCGTCCCAGTCAAATCCGACCTTGGCCGCTTTCAGCTGCAGCTTGTTCGCCCGCAGCAACGCCGGCAGGCCCTTGGGAACGCCGTCCAGCGCCGACCGGGGTTTGACCGTTTTTTCCCGGCGTTTGATCGCATCCCAATTCACGATGACCTCCGCCGCGTCCCGGACCGAGATGTCGCCGAAAACATGAGGATGACGCCGAATCAGTTTCTCCGTCACCGTGTCCACGACATTCTGCATGCTGAAGTCGCCTTTTTCTTCGGCGATCCGGGCGTGAAACACGATCTGCAGCAGCAAGTCGCCGAGTTCCTCGCACAAATGCGCCGGGTCCTGTTCGTCGACCGCCTCCAGCACTTCGTAGACTTCCTCGATGATATAGCGGCGAAGAGTCGCGTGGGTTTGTTCGTTGTCCCACGGGCAGCCGCCAGGCGAGCGCAGCCGGCCCATGACATCCACCAACGGATCCAGGGAAAACGTTTCCTGGCGGGACGGGCGGGGCGGCACGTAAACGCTGGTCAGATGATCAAAATCCGTCCGTCGGTCCAGTTCATAGAGTGGCACAGAGTCCAGGGTTTCTTCCGGCAAGCCGAGATGGCGGGCCACCACGACCAAGGCTTCATCTTCCAGCCGTTCCATCAGGTTCAGTTTCAGTTCGGAGGCAATGAACGAATTGAACACCTGGGTGATGACCAGTCCGGTCGACAAATCCGCCGGCAACGCCGCCACTTCCTGTGCATCCACAATGGTCAGGCCAATCTGGGGATCAACGCCCAGGCGGTTGCACAGCAGTTCAAAAAAACTCATCCCCGGCAAAATTCGCAGCGTCATTTGCGCGTCCTGCGCTCCCACCCGAATCAGGCCCACCGTTTTTTCAGCCACCATCGGACTGCCCGGCACGGCGAAGACAACATCCTGTCCGGCCTGCGCCCGATCCAGCACATCCGCGGCGATCGCCGCATAAATGGCATCAAAATCGTCGCCCTGCTCATAATATGAATCATAACTTTCAAAGGAAACCTGCCTTGCCCGCAGTTCCGCCACCGTCGGATGGATGGCGGTGCGCAGCAGCAATGGTGATGCCTGCCGCAAAACGTCCCAGGTTTCCAGGCTCAAACAGCCGAAGGGGCCCGGCCCCAGACCGACAATCGTAATGCTTCCCATGAATTATCGCCTCAACAAATGAATTTTCTTCAGGACTCGCGCGGCCGGTCCGCCGACCGCCGGAATTTTCAACAGTTCCCGCTCGCCGACGCTGCCGAGCAGCAGGAGCAAGACGCCGTATACGCCGCCGCCAGTGGCGATGGCGATCAAAGTCGCCAGGGTATTGCGCAGTCCCTGCGCCATCAGAAATTCGTACAGTCCCAGGCAGACCAGGCCCATGACGGCGGCGGCGGTCCCGGTTTTCAGCGTGTCTTTGACCGGCAGGGCAAAGCCGATGAAACGGTAAATGAAGACCAGGTTCAACAATGCGGCCACCCCGAAATCGGCGATGGTCGCCCAGGCCGCGCCGACGATGCCCCAGGCCGGCAGGGCGGTCAGCGTCCAGCTGAATACCACCTTCACGCCGGCGGAAATCACCATGTTCACCACCGGAATCGCCGTATGCCCCAGCCCCTGCAAAACGCCGGTCGTCACCTGATGGATGCCCAGCAGGAAAATCCCCAGCGCCGAAATGGCGATACAGACGCCGGCGTTCGGCGTGGCGTATAACATGGTCGAAATGGGAGTCGCCAACAACCACATGCCGACAAACGCCGGAATCGTGATAAAGTTGGCAATGCGCAGCGCCGTGGAAGTCCGGTCGTAGATCGCCGGGCGGTCTCCCAGCGTATTGGCCTCCGACACGGCAGGAACGAGGCTGGCGGCCAGCGAGGCGGTAAGGATCGTCGCCATGTTGACAAGCGGCACCGCCATTCCCGTCAGATAGCCGAACAGTTCCGTCGCCTGCTCCACGGTATAGCCGGCGACTTCCAGCCGGGGCGGCACAATCAGCAGATCGATGTTGGACACGATCGGCAACATGATGTTGGCCAAAGAGACCGGCAAGGCCAGCTTGACGATCCGGGTGATGATGGAAGTTCCCGATTCCTGCTGCAGCAGCGGTTGCTGCGCCATTTTCTGCTGCAAGTCTTTGCGGTATTTCCAATAAAAGAACAACAATACCAACAGTCCGGCCACCGCGCCGGGTCCGGCGCCGAAGCTCGCCCCCGCCGCTGCGTACTCCAGGCCGCGCGGCAGCAGAATGTAGGCAAACCCCACCATGGTGACCACGCGAACAAATTGCTCGGCGATCTGGGAGACGCCGGTGGGCAGCATCATCTGCATCCCCTGGAAATACCCCCGGTAGCTGGACAGAATGGTGACGAAAAACAACGCCGGAGCCAGCGCTGCAATCGCATAGTAGGCCCGGGGATCACGCACGAACTGGTGCTCGATCAGCCAGCCGGCGCTAAAAAACAGAATAACGGAGAATACTGCTCCCGTAACCGTCAGCAGTGACAAAGAAATCCGGAATACCCGGTTGGCGCCGCGATAATCCTGCAATGCCGCCTTCTCGGCCACCAGAATCGAAATCGCCACCGGGATACCGGCGGAGGAAATGCTCAAGGCCAACAGATAGATCGGATACGCCATCTGGTACAGGCCAATGCCTTCACCGCCCAGAAGCCGCGACAGAAAAATCCGGTTGACCGAGCCGATCACTTTGACGATGATGCCGGCAACCGTTAAGATCAAGGCTCCTTTAAGAAATTTTTCCTTGCTCAAATTGGGGCGCCCTTTCTCGTCCAGCCACAATTTCCGGCTGGACATTGGTTTCAAAATGCAAGCTAATAGTAACCCGTACCGGCGTTTTTCGTCAAGGCGACGCCGTCGGGTCAATCTGGCGGAATACGGCCAGCAGCCAACTGCCGAAAGCCGCTCCGGCCGCGGTAGCTTTTTTGACCGAAATCATCTGCGGTGGCCCGGCGGTGATCTTCACCCGGCTGGGCGCCTGGCTCCGCAGCGACATCAGCCCGGTCACATTCGCATTCGGGGTATCGGTGAAGCAGATCTCGACCCAGTCCCCTTTCTGGATCACCGATTTCACGCCCATCTTTCGCGCCAGAATCTTGATTTGGGCGACCAGAATCAGGTTGTTCAAGGCCGGCGGCGGATCGCCGAAGCGGTCGATGATCTCGTCGAGCAGATCCGTCGCCTGTTCGTCGGTGCGAATCGCCGCAATCTGCTGATAAAGCTCGATCTTATGCATCGCGTCCTCGACATAGTCGTTCGGAATGTACGCATCCAGTTTCAGTTCGATCACCGGGTCCGGTGGCAGTTCGGCCTGGACGCCTTCCCGCAGTTCATGCACTGCCTCGTCCAGCAACCGGCAATACATCTCAAACCCGACGCCGGCGATATGTCCATGCTGTTGCGCCCCCAGTAAATTGCCCGCTCCCCGGATCTCCAGGTCGCGCATGGCGATTTTGAAGCCGGCCCCCAGTTCCGTGAATTCCGTAATGGCCCGTAGCCGCTTTTCGGCGATTTCGCTGATGACTTTCTGGGGCCGGTAGGTGAGATAGGCATGCGCCAGCCGGTCGGAGCGGCCGACCCGGCCCCGCATCTGATACAACTGGGACAAACCGAAATGATCGGCGTCATAGACGATGATCGTATTCGCGTTCGCCACGTCCAGGCCATTTTCAATGATGCTGGTGCACAATAGCAGATTATAGTGGCCTTCATAAAAATCAAACATGATGTCTTCCAGCATGTCATCCGGCATTTGTCCGTGGGCGACGGCGGTTTTCGCTTCCGGAACCAACGCCTTCAGGTCGTGGTGCATCCGATCGATGCTCTCCACGCGGTTGTAGACGAAATAAACCTGTCCGCCCCGTTCGATTTCCTGCCGAATGGCGGAGGCGATCAACGCCGGCCGGTATTCCACCACATAAGTCTGCACCGGCAGCCGCTCCTCCGGCGCGCTTTCGATGGAACTCATATCCCGCAGTCCCGTCAGGGACATGTGCAAGGTACGGGGAATGGGCGTCGCCGTCAATGTCAGCACATCCAGGCCCACGCTCCATTTTTTCAACCGCTCTTTCTGGGCCACGCCGAAGCGCTGTTCTTCATCCACGATCAGCAGTCCCAGATCCTTGAAGACCACATCGGATTGCAGCAACCGGTGCGTGCCGATCAGAACGTCCACCGATCCATCCGCCGTCTTCTGCAGGGTCGAGCGTTGCTCAGCCGGAGTCCGAAACCGGCAGACCAAGTCCACGCTCAGGCCAAACGCCGCAAACCGGCTGGAAAAAGTCTGAAAATGTTGTTGCGCCAATACAGTGGTCGGGACGAGCACAGCCACCTGTTTGCCGCTCATTACCGCCTTGAAAGCCGCTCGCAGGGCCACTTCCGTCTTGCCGAAGCCAACATCGCCGCACAGCAGCCGGTCCATCGCCTGCGGCTTTTCCATGTCCGCCTTGATTTCCGCCACAGCCGCCAGCTGATCGGGAGTTTCCTCAAACGGGAACGAATCTTCGAACTCCGCCTGCCAGGGCGTATCCGGCAAAAAGGCGAAGCCGGGCGCCAGGCTGCGGCGGGCATACAAGTCGATCAATTCACGGGCCAGATCGGCAACGGCCGCTTTGGCCCGCGCTTTCGCCTTCGCCCAGTCCGTCCCGCCCAGGCGTGACAGCTTCGGCGCTTCCCCCTCCGAGCCGATATACTTTTGCAGCAGTTGCACTTGGTCCGTCGGCACGTAGAGTTTGTCGTCGCTTGCATAGCGGATATGGAAATAATCTCGATGGACCCCATTGAGTTCGATGGTTTCCACGCCGATATATTTGCCGATTCCGTGGGAAACATGCACCACATAGTCGCCGGCCTTCAGTTCGGAATAGTCGGCGATTCGCCGGGCCTGACCGGTCCGGCTGCGGCGCTGCAGCTTGATTCGTCCCTTGATTTCCTTTTCGGTGATCACGGCGATCTGGTCCTCCGGCAATTCAAAGCCGGACGACAGGTTCCCGGTCGTCACGAACACGCCGGGTTCGTCGATCGGATCGGTCCCCGTCACCGCCTGCGCCTTGATTCCCTGCTGCAGAAGGCTTTCCCGCAGTACGGACGCCGCCTGAAGATTGGACATCAGGATCAGAATCCGATAGCTCCTTTTCTGCCAGGACAAAAGGTCAGTAACAAGAAACTCCGCATTTCGGTGATAGGGCGGAATGCCGCGCGTAATCAGATTATGGGAACATGGGTGGCCTAAAACGGTCTCTGCCGTCGCCATCAAAGACAAATAGCAGGTTTTGGCTATGGCCGCCGCCTGGTTTTTCAAACTGTCCCAGGAAACACCCCGCGCCGCAACGCCGGGATCAGCCTTGCGCAGGCTTTCCACCGTTTCTTCCAGACGGAGCGCATCATCGAACACCACGATGGATCCCGGCGGCAGATAGGAAATCACGGTCCCCTCCGCCGCCATTTCCCCGGAATCGATCGACGGCAACAAAACAACCGACTCCAATGTTTTCTGTGAACGCTGGGTCACCGGATGATACTCGCGGATGGAGTCGATCTCATCGCCGTACAATTCGATCCGTACCGGCGCCGAAAGATTCACGGAAAAAACGTCGATGATACCGCCCCGGCTGCTAAAGTGGCCGACGGAATCGACCCGGTCGACCCGTTCATAGCCAAATTCCACCAGACGGGCCAGCAGCGCCTCCCGGTCCAGAGACTCGCCCAACCGGAAACTACAGCTTTTCTTGTTGAACAGCCGAGGCAGCGGCACACGAAGAACAGCGGCCTCGGCAGTAGTCAGCACCACAACCGGGTCGCCCTCATTCAATCGGGAAAGCGCTTCCGTACGTTGCCGCGCCAATTCGAGGCTGCGGGCCCTGGCCGCGACGTTCGCCGGATCACTGACCGGCAACTCCAATAGCAACCGATCCGGGCACAACAGCGCCAAATCATTCGCATAGGCCTCGAGCGCATCCCGGCCGGCCGTAACGATCAAAACCGGCGCAGCTCCGGCCTCGGCCAAGGCTGCCGCCAATACGCTCCGAACGGCTCCGGATACGCCATGAACCGCAACCGGCGCTTGTTCCGCCCGTCTCAGCAGGGAAACGATCTTTCCCGTATTCTCTGTTTGCTCGATACTGCGCAGCAGTGTATGCATTGTTTCCTTTCCACGCCGACAAGGGCCTCGGCGCTGCCGAAGCCCTCCGCTCTTGTTCGGTTGTCTTCCAGAATGGGTTGATCGGGGAACTATTTATAGGTTTGCTTGCTTCCAGTCGGCCAAAAAACGCTCGATGCCGGCATCTGTAAGCGGGTGACGGAACATCGACAACAGTACTTTATACGGAACGGTGGCGATATGGGCCCCGGCCAGCGCCGCTTGCGTTACGTGCATCGGGTGCCGGATGCTGGCGGCAATGACCTCCGTGCCGATATCGTGAATCGCGAAGATGTCCGTAATTGTTTTTACGAGATGAATTCCCTCTTCACTGATATCATCCAGCCGACCCACGAAGGAACTGACAAAAACCGCGCCCGCCCGGGCGGCCATCAAGGCCTGATTGGCGGAAAAAACCAGCGTCACATTCGTGGGAATGTCGTTTTCCGACAGCCCGCGAACGGCCTTGAGACCTTCCAACGTCATTGGCACCTTGACCACGACATTTTCCGCCAATGCCGCCAGTTCTTTGCCTTCGGCGATCATTTCCGGCGCGGTGGTCCCGATCACCTCGGCGCTGACCGGGCCGTCGACGATCCGGCAAATTTCCCGGATCACCGCCTGGATATTCTGTTTCTCTTTGGCGATGAGGGACGGATTCGTGGTCACGCCGTCAAGCAGGCCCCATTGGGCGACTTCCCGGATTTCATCCAAATTGGCGGTGTCCAGAAAAAACCGCATGTGACTACCCCCTTGCTAATGTTATTAAATTGTGGCGAACAGAGTCAACGAAATCGGGGTTGCAGATCGTTCCGGAACAGATTGCCGGGTTGTCGCGGCAGGGGCGGCGCTTGTCCGCCCGGCGCCGACGGGCGCTCCAGCAGATTTTTTCCGGCAACCGCCGGTTTTCCCGGCGCTTTCTGGCCAATCACCAGCAAATACTGATCCTGCCGGCTATCCCAGACAAACGACAATTCGTAGCGGTCGCCGGACAGCAGCACGACCTGCGCAGGCTGACCGTTTTTCAGTAACGTGGCGTGCAACCCGCTGCCCCAATAGCGGATGGGAAGTTTCAGCGTCAACCGATGCCGATGATCCGGATCGACGGGAATATTGCGGCCCAAAAAATCCAGCGCGAACTCCAGCCCCACGGTTGTTTCGTGCAACAGCGGCCCAAGCAGTACCAAAGGTTCCGGCCAGTAATAGTCAAGATATTCGCGCACCAGCGTCGTCGCCGTGCCGAACTGCAGCAACCCTTTCTGCACGTACTCCCGTTTCAGGAAGGCCAAATGCTCGTCCAGCGCCTGGTAATGTTTTCCCACGGTGCTTTTCCAGTCCGGCAGTCCCATGATGAACATGGCATGGGAAAAACCGACGATGGAATGGACTCCGGCGCGGACTTTGCCGTCGTCGACAAACTCGTTGACTCCCTGCCGGGCTTTTTCGTTCAGACTGGCCGTGTTGTCCACGTCATACATGATGAGTTGGCGCGGTGTCGGGCGAAATTCTACGACGCCCAGTTTCTTCAGGTTCGCGGCCGGCGCGTTGATGTCATCCGGCGGCGTCAGGTACAATGCCCGGCGATAATCGCCGGAAGTAATGCCACCGGCGTTGCCGTCGGCGTCACTGTTGCCCCAGAGCCCGACTAGGCGATACGCCCGCATGCTCATGGCCTCCGCTTCCGGCCCATTGCCAAAATCGAAGGACCCGGTCCGCGCGGTCAATATCTCGCCGCCCGGATAGCCGACGGTCAGTTTGCTGATTTCCCGCAGATGATGAAACAAAATGCCGGTCCGGCTCCCCCGCTGGTGGATGTTTCCCTCGTCCGGAAACGAATGGGCCCAGCCGTGACGCAGATGATTGGCCCACAGACCGTCAGTCGGCGGATGATAGGACAGCACATTGCCGGGAACTTCCGGGTCATAATCCGAATGCAGATGCAACGCATACTCATGGCCGCGCTTCGATTGATCGCGCACCGATTGCCGCACCTGGTCCAACACCGTCCGCCAGTTTGGCTTCGGTGACTGGGCAGCGGCCCACTCGCCGGCTTCCAGCACCGGCATCGCCAGATAATGGGTCCAGAAGGCGCCATATTTTTCGGCGATCCGGTTCAGCGCTTCCGCCTTGTGAATGAGCTGCACCCGGAATTCTTCGGCATCCAGCCAACCGTTCTGATTGCCCCAGGCGGTCGGATAACCGGCCGCATCGATCGGCTCCAGATCCTCGGTCATCACATAAAAAATCTTGCCCGGCGCCGGATCTGCGACGTCCATACGGACAACCGCCGGAGCCATGGTTTTGTTCACACTCAGCCGCAACTCCCATGGTTGGCCCAGATTGACCGTCGAAGCCCGTTGCGCCCGAATCCGCCAGGTCAGACTCGTTTTTTCCCCGGCTGCCAGGCGGTGGATCTTCTGTTCCAGTGGCCCCAAAGCGATCAAACCGTATCCATAGGGTTCGTGAAGGCGAACCGTCAGGTTCTCCAGTTCCTTGTCCGTTACGTTCACGACTTCCGACACGAGGGCATGAACTTCGCCCTGTACCGCCTTTCGCGGCGGCGAATGCCAGATGATCTTGGTTCCTTCCACTTGGGAACCGGCCGACTTCAGCTCGGTGATCAGCGCGTGCTGCCCATTGCCGGATTCAATGCCAACCCGGAAGCGAGCAACCGCATCGGCGGCAAACGTTGGAATTTGTCTCGTGAACAATTCCATCGGACGAAGATGCTCCTGCACCCAGTTTCCCTGATAATTGTTCGGCAATCGCCGGTCGATCCAAACGGCGCTCCCGTTTCGTGGCGGCAGAGCACCGGTAAACACGTAGCCGACAGTCGCCAATGTCCGGCCATCCCGGCCAATGGCGGCGATATGCAAACGGCCCGTCCCCTGCGTGGACAGGAATTGAAACCGGTAATTCAATTCGTCGTCCGAACTGTCCATGTCCAGAAAATAGGTCAGCCGTGCCTCCGGTCCGGCCGCCAGCTCCAGCGCCTGCGGCGCTAGCAGGCCCGCGCCGGACACCACACGGAAGAAGTTCTCCGTTCCCTCGGAAATCAGATTTTCCTGAAGCCTCCAGTGCTTGGCGGCCTCCGGCGGCAACTCCTTCAGTCCGGCAACCGTCCGTTCCGTTATCGGAGCCGTCCCGTTCCCGCTGCCCGGCAGAGAGGAGAGATTCTTCGGAAGCAGACCGCAGCCACTCAACAAAAACAGGCAACAGAACAGAATAATCAACGGTTCATTTCGTTTCTTCATCACAAGCAACCGGATCAACGAAGTTGCGGAACCAGGCTGGGATTTGCCAATCGGCCCCCGGGCCCGTTGCCGAACAACAGCCGGCCTGCCATTCCATCGAAAAGCGACTGTCCGTCAGCGCCCAGCAGCATCTCCCAAAGGCCGCCCCGCCCATATTCATGAACCGCCGGTTTTCCAGCGATTCCGGCCAGCTGGCCCGCAGCGTTCACTGCATCTTCCTGGGTTCCCATCTCATCGACCAAGCCAAGTTTTTTCGCCTGCCGCCCGGTATAGATCCGGCCGTCGGCCAGCCGTCGCACCCGCTCCGGTTCCATTTTCCGGCCTTCCGCCACCACGTCGACGAACTGGTCATAGAGATCGTCGACCATCTCCTGCAGAATGGCGCGCTCCGCGGCGGTCATCGGCCGTTCCGGCGACAGCATGTCCTTATGCGGCCCGCTCTTGATTTTTTCGCCATGCACGCCGATTTTTTTGAACAATTCCTCATAGTTCGCGTACGGGATATAGATGCCGATGCTGCCGGTGATAGTGCCGGGATTGGCGTAGATCCGGTCGCAAAGAGCCGCAATCCAGTACCCGCCGGAAGCGGCGATGTCACCCATCGAAGCGACGACCGGTTTGCCGGCGCTCCGGAGTTTTTTCAGTTCCTCGCCCACTTCCTGGGAAGCGGGCGCACTGCCGCCCGGACTATTGATGCGAAGGACCACGGCCCGGACGGTTTCATCGTCCCGAGCGGCCTGAATCTGGCGGATCACCAAATCCATTCCGCCGCCGTCGCCCAATAGTCCGCCCTGCCCCCGGCCGCCGACAATCACGCCTTCCACATGGATCAATGCGACCTTCTCCGAATGCTCCAGCGGACGAAACAGCCATAGGCCCAGCAAAACCAGCACGATTCCTGCCAGGAAAAAAATTCCGGCATAGCTCTTGCGGCGATTCACGCGCCTTCCCCCTTGAGAAAAACTGTTGGGGGTCTCCCAACAGTTTCAGCATTTCATAGTAAATTACCGGGTCTGCCCATAGTTCAGCGCCGCCGCGACAAAATCACGGAACAGCGGATGCGGTTTGGTCGGCCGGGATTTGAATTCCGGATGGAACTGGGTTCCCACGAACCAGGGATGATCCTTGACTTCCACCACTTCCACCAGCCGGTCGTTCGGCAGCGTGCCGCCCAGCACCAGCCCCTGGCTGGTCAGCTTTTCCCGGTAGGCGTTGTTGAACTCGAAGCGGTGGCGGTGCCGTTCATAGATGATCTCATCCTGATAGGCGGCATACGTGTTGGTGTCCGGCATCACTTTGCAGGGATAGATCCCCAGCCGCATCGTGCCGCCCTTGTCCACGACCGTCGCCTGCTCCGGCATCAGGTCGATGACCGGGTGTTCCGTCATCGGGTCAAATTCGCTGCTGTGGGCGCCAGCCAGGCCGCAGACATGGCGGGCGTACTCGATCACGGCGCACTGCATGCCGAGGCACAGGCCGAAGAACGGGATTTTGTTTTCCCGGGCATACTGGATGGCCCGGATTTTTCCTTCGATGCCGCGGTCGCCGAAGCCGCCCGGCACCAGAATACCGTCGACGTCGCCGAGATATTTGGCCAGATCGCCGTTACAGCTCTCCACGTGTTCGGCGTCCACCCATTTGACCTGAATGGAGGCGCCATGGGAGAAGCCGGCGTGGCGCAGCGCTTCGGTGACGCTCATGTAGGCGTCCGGCAGAGCGACATATTTGCCGACCAGGCCGATCGTCACGGTTTTGGTCGGGTGGAGGATTTTCTCCACCATGGTCTTCCATTCGGTCATATCTTCGTCGCCGGCCTGAATGTTGAGTTTTTCCAGGACGATCCGGTCGAGGCCTTCTTCCTGCAGCACCAGCGGTACCTGATAAATGGACTGGACGGTGCGGTTCTGGATCACCGCTTCCTGGTCAATATCGCAGAACAAGGCGATTTTTTCGCGCATGTCGGTGGAAATCTCGTGTTCGGTCCGGCAGACGATGACGTCCGGCTGAATTCCGATGCTGCGCAGCTCTTTGACGCTGTGCTGGGTCGGTTTCGTTTTCAGTTCGCCGGCGGCGGCGATATATGGAATCAGGGTGACATGGATATAAAGGGTGTCATCCTTGCCGACTTCCTTGCGCACCTGGCGGATCGCCTCAAGGAACGGCAGGCTTTCGATGTCGCCCACTGTACCGCCGATTTCGGTAATCACCACGTCGGCGTTGTCTTCGCGGCCGACGAAATAAATCCGCTCCTTGATTTCGTTGGTGATGTGCGGGATGACCTGCACTGTGCTGCCCAGATAATCGCCGCGGCGCTCCTTGTTGATGACCGACCAGTAGATCTTGCCGGCCGTCACATTGGAGCTCTTGGACAGGTTGATATCGACAAACCGTTCGTAGTGCCCGAGGTCGAGGTCGGTTTCGCCGCCGTCGTCGGTGACGAACACTTCCCCGTGCTGGTACGGGCTCATGGTTCCGGGGTCAAAGTTGATGTACGGGTCGAATTTTTGGATGGTGACTTTCATGCCCCGGCTTTTCAGCAGGCGCCCCAATGAAGCCGCCGTGATCCCTTTCCCCAGCGAAGAAACCACCCCGCCGGTTACAAATATGTATTTGGGCATATGAGTCTCCCCTCCTTGTTCTGTATTAGTCATTTTGCGCCGGCTCGTCGTTGTCGCCGGCTAACCCCGTCTCGACGTCATCGGGCTGCTGGATTTCCTGCAGCTTGGTGCGCCGGATCTCCACCGTTTCATCGAGCACCGCGGCGGAAGGTTCCTCCGAGCGTCCGGTCGTTCGCTGCACCGGCGCCCACTCGGTCAACCCCCAGTAGCCTTTGCCTTTAAACGTGAAGCGGCTGTCCATGTTGATCTGGGTATGCAGTTCCGCCATCGCCTGTTTCATCAGATAGGACGGCACCATTTTGGCAGTAAGGGCTTCCGTCAGCAAATCCCGAAAATAAATGTCGGTTTTCCGTTCTTTCAGAATGCGGTAAGCCAAGTCGACGCCGGATAGTGTCTTGTCCATTTCTCCCATCGTTAACCCTCCATCTATTATAGATGTTCTATTGAATGCAGGTCTTCCCCTGCCGGTTCCCTCGCTTGCAGTTCCTTAGTTTGACGAAGAGTCGGCTACATTTTTTCCGGCGCGTCCACGCCGAGGATCGCCAGGCTGTGACGCAGCACCCGCTGCGCCGCCGTAACCAGCGACAGCCGCGCCGTCGTCAGTTCCGGCTCGACCCCCAAAACGCGGCAGCCGTTGTAGAAGGAATGGAACAGTCCCGCCAGTTCGTGGGCGTAGCGGGCGATCCGGTGCGGCGCGCGGTCACGGGCCGCCGCCGAGACTTCTTCGGGATAATCGCCGAGTTTGCGGATCAGATCCAGTTCAAAACCCGACGTCAGGCAGGACAGGTTAGCCCGGGCCGAACTATCGAAAGAGATTCCGGCTTCGGCCATCTGACGGAAGATGCTGGCGATCCGGGCATGCGCGTACTGCACATAGTACACCGGATTTTCGTTCGAATGCGATTTGGCCAGGTCCAGGTCAAAATCCAGCTGGCTGTCGAGCGATCGCATGATGAAGAAATACCGTGCCGCATCCCGGCCGACTTCTTCGATGAGTTCGGTAAGCGTGACGCCCTGGCCGGTCCGTTTGGACATTTTGACCAGCTCGCCGCCCTGATACAGCGACACCATCTGCAGGATCAGCACTTCCAACCGTTCGGGGGCATAACCCAGAGCGGCCATGGCGGCTTTCATGCGGGGAATGTAGCCATGGTGGTCGGCGCCCCAGATGTTGATGACTTTTTCGAAGCCGCGGCGGAATTTGTTGTCATGGTAGGCGATGTCGGAGGCGAAATAAGTGGGAACGCCGTTGTCCCGGATGATCACCCGGTCCTTGTCATCGCCGAAGTCCGTACTGCGCAGCCAGAACGCGCCGTCCTTGTCGTAGGCGTGGCCCTTTTCCCGCAGCTGCGCGCAGGCGGCGGCCACCGCATCGTCGGCGAACAGCGAACGCTCGCTGAACCAGACGTCGAAGGTCACGCCGAAGGTTTCCAGGTCTTCCTTCAGCGCCGCCAGTTTTTCCTCCAGGGCGATCTGTTTGAAGATCTCGCGCCGCTCGGCGGGGCTCACCAGCAGATAGCGGCTGCCGGAGTTGTCGAGGATCCGCTGGGCGGTGTCGATGATATCTTTGCCGTGGTAGCCGTCCTCCGGGAACTCTACCGTCTGGCCCAAGAGTTCCAGATAACGGGCTTCCACCGAAGCCGCCAGATTATCGATCTGGTTGCCGGCGTCGTTGATGTAGAATTCTTTCTGGATGTCGTAGCCGGCGGCGCTCATCAGATTGGCCAGAGCACTGCCGAAGGCCGCGCCGCGGCCGTGTCCGACGTGCAGCGGGCCGGTCGGGTTGGCGCTGACGAATTCGATCTGGATCTTCTGCCGGCCGCCGGCCTGCGTGTTGCCGTAGACGGCGCCGGCGTCGAGAATTTCCTGCAGCAGCTCATGAAGCCAGTCCGGTTTCAGATAAAAATTGATAAAGCCCGGCCCGGCAATTTCCGCGCGGTCCAGCCAGGGAAACTCGATCCGCCCCACGACCGCCTCGGCGATCTTCCGGGGATTGGCCTTGAGGGTCCGGGCCGCCTGCATGGCGAAATTGGTGGCGTAGTCGCCGAAGCTCTTCTCTGGCGGCACTTCCAAAAACACTTCCGGCAGCGCGCCCTGCGGCAGTGCGCCGTCGCTCACGGCCGAAGCCGCAGCCCGGGCAATCGCGCCGGCCAGTTTTTCCTTTACATTCACGCGTTGTTCCTCCTGCGAATCGATCACGTCATTTAAGCAAATACGTGTCTATTATAGCAGCTGTTTTCCCGGTTGCCAAATCAAATTCAAAACTGTCATAAGGCTTTTTCTATGGCCTCGGCCACCGTTTTCAGCACGGTGATCCGTGCATATTCTTTGGAATTGGCGGCGACAATCGTCCAGGGAGCCCGCCGGGTCGATGTCCGAAACAGCATTTCATCGACCGCCGCTTTATAAGCGTCCCACTTTTCGCGGTTTCGCCAGTCTTCAGCCGTGATCTTCCAGCGTTTTTCCGGCGTATTTTCCCGTTCCTGAAACCGCCGCAATTGTTCTTCCTTGTCGATATGCAGCCAGAATTTGACGATCACGGCGCCAAAATTCGTCAATTGTTCCTCGAATTCATTGATTTCCCGGTAGGCCCGCCGCCATTCCGGCTCCTGGCAGAAGCCTTCCACCCGTTCCACCAGAACCCGGCCATACCAAGTCCGGTCAAAAACAGCGATCCGCCCGGCCGCCGGCACGGCCTTCCAGAAACGCCAGAGGTAATGGTGCGCTCGCTCCGTATCATTGGGGGCGGCGATCGGAATGACTTCGTAGCCGCGCGGATCGAAATTTTCCACCAGGCGTTTAATGGCCCCGCCTTTGCCGGCCGCATCCCAACCTTCAAAAAGGATCAGCGCCGGAATCTTCTTCTTGTACGTCGAATAATGCAACTCATGCAGTTTTTTCCCCCACCGTTCCAATTCCTTTTCGTAGTCGCGGGAATCCCAATCTTTCGGAATCGCGGCCTTGTCCAGCAGTGAAGTCAAATTTTCGGCCGTTGCCGCCGTCGGTTCCAACACTGGCGGCGTTCGCCGCTTCCGTTCCTCGACCTGGATCCGCTGTTCCAAAACCTGCGCCAACGTCCCGCAGATTTTGACGGCGGCAAACCGCCGGTCCATGGCGGAAACCGGCGTCCACGGCGCATTGGCCCGGTCGGTCCGGCTCAGCGCCTCTTCAATGATCTCCAGGTAGTCCTCATATTTCCGATGCCGCCGCCATTCCACATCGCCGACCCGCCAGCGGGTTGCCGGGTCGCCTTCCAGCTCTTCCATCCGTTTTTTCTGTTCCTTCTTATTGATATGCAGGAACAGTTTGATGAGAACACAGCCGGAGTCCGTCAACTGCCGTTCAAACGAAACAATCTCGTCGCAGAGAATCGCCGGATCGTTTTTGGTTACGCCGTCGATGCGGCCGGCCATCACCGCGTCGTACCAGCTTTTGTCATAAATCATGATTTTGCCGGCGGCCGGCGTGGTATTCCAATACCGCCACAAAAAGGGATGCGCCTCAACCTCCCCCGGGCAAAGATGGTTGGCAAAAACGCTAAATCCGCGGGGATCCAGTCGCAGAATCAATTCATTGATCAGCGTTCCCCGTCCTGCAGCGTCCCAGCCCTCAAAGACAATAACGACCGGTATCGCCAGATCGTGAATTCTTCGGTGAAGTTCCCCCAGTTGGACGCCCAGCCGATCCATTTGCTGTTTGTATTCGTCTTTGGCAAGTTTCTGTCCGAGATCGACCTGATCAAGCATCGACAATCCTCCTTGTTTCACCGATGGCGAATTTTCTTCCGTTTTCGGCGGTTTCACTATGTACCCGTTCCCGTTTCATGGTAAAATATTTACAGAATTCGATTTTGAGCAATGAGGTGAAGCTATGAAATCCGTCAAACTCCAACGTGTATTCTCGCTACTGCTGGCCGGCCTGCTACTGTTGGTCCTGCAATCCGCCGCCTTTGCGGCGAAAGCTCCCGCGCCCGCGCCGGTCGCCGCACCCGCTCCGCAGCTTGTCGTTCCGATTGAAGTCCGCGAATTCACGGCCGATGCACTGGGAACAACCCTGGTGCAAAGAACCCGCGACGCCTTTGCCGCCGACAACCGGTTCCGCGTGTCCGCATCCGAGCCCAACCGGATGATCGTCCGGTTATATACCCGGGGAATCAGCGGCAAAAATCCGCAGACCGCCTATAGTTTTACCGTAACGTTTAAATTCGCCGATTCCGCCGAAGAAATCTTTGCCGGAAGCACGATCGGCACCTGCGAATTCAAGGAAGTTCCCGCGGATGCCAAGGGAATCGTGGATATGACCTGGAATCAGGCAAACAATTATCCGAAATTATTCGAGCGCATAACCAAAAAATAAGGACGACCTGTTTTTCTGCTTGATATTACTCGTACCCGGCTGTTGATCACGGTCCAGAAAATGGACATTGCTCAACAGCCGGTTTTTATTTTCGCCAGCTCCTGCGACAAGGAAAAGCAATTGTTTTCAGTCGACTGGATCGTGCAGGCAGCGACCCGGGTTCCCAGACCCACCGCCTGTGACAGCGATTCCCCCCGGGCGAGCGCGGCCACCGTGCCGGAAAAGAAGGCATCGCCGGCGCCGCAGGTATCGACCACGGCGACTTTCAATGCCTGCTGCACCCCGGCTTCGCCGGATTTCGCATCCAGATAGACACAGCCCTGGGCGCCCAGCGTAACCACCACCGACTGCAGTCGATGCTGCGCTGCAAAATCCGGCAGGCTTCGCAGCACGGACGGCGGGTCATCCTCGCAAAACTCCCGGCCGCAAATCCGGCCGATCTCAATATGATTGCAGATAAAGCAGTCCAGGCCGTTCAAAACATCGGGCGAGGCCAGCACCACTTCCAGGTTGCCCGGCAATCCATACACCGGTCGCCGCTCTTCCCAGGCCAGCTGAAGCACTTGCCTGGCGAGGGTCTCGTTCAGGTCCAGTTCCAGGGCGATGTGCGTCGCCCGCTTCATCCATTCTCGTCCCCTGCAGGCAAGCATATCCGACATCCCTTGCAGATCCGGCATCTGGGAAATCGAGCCGGCCAACTCGCCCTGTTCATCCATGACAGCCAACCACATACCCATGCCGCATTCCGGCATTTCCGCCAGAAAAGCAATATCCACGCCGGCCGCCGTCAAACGGCACGCCACGTCCTGGCCGATTCCTCCCTGGTCGATGCTGGACAACAGACTGACCGGAATCCCCATCCGGGCGATATTTTCCGCCACATTCCGGCCCACGCCGCCATGCACGAATTTCACCGAACCGACGTTCCGCCCCAGCGGCACGTATTTTGCGGCGGCAAAACCCTTGCAGTCGACAAAAACCGTCCCTGCAACCCCGATATGAATTGACACGTCCCGAGTCCCCCAATTCCGTGATTATTTCCGCCGGCAAAAAGTGTGACGGGCCTGCCCTTCGGGAGAAGAGCCTGCCCGCCATTTCAATGCGCCTATACTTTTGGAATGTTTCTGCCGGAAAAGATTTCGTTCATCTCTTTCTTCAGCCTCTGCTTAATTTTTTTCTTTTCGGAAGTGATCAGTTCCTTCTTGGCCGTCCCGAACAGATAATTGTCGAGATCGAACTCCTTCAGCAGCATTTTCGTGTGGAAGATATTGTCCTGATATACGTTCACGTCCACCATCTGGTACAGATCGCGTGTTTCTTTGGAAATATAGTTTTGAATCGAATTGATCTTATGGTCGATAAACAACTTTTTGCCGTTGATGTCGCGGGTAAAGCCCCGAACCCGGTAGTCGATGATCACCATATCCGAGCTGAAGCTGTTGATCAGGTAATTCAGCGCGGTCAGAGGCGAAATGCGGCCGCAGGTCGATACGTCGATATCCGCGCGGAAGGTACTGATGCCCTGATCGGGATGACTCTCCGGATAAGTATGAACGGTGATGTGGCTTTTGTCCAGATGCGCCACCACCGCGTCCGTTTTCTTTTTCTTTTTTTCTTTCTTCTTCGGCTCATCATCCTCCGAATGATCCGAATGGTCGGAACTGTCGGTCGCCTCGGCCGCCAAGGCTTCCGAAGCCTCCTTGTCTTCCGCGATCAGCATTGTCACGCTGGATCCCTGCGGTTCATAGTCCTGCTGGGCGATATTGAGAATGTTGGCGCCGATGATTTTCGCAACTTCGGTAAGGATGCCGGTCAACCGTTCCGCATTGTATTCCTCGTCGATATAATCAATATACGCCTGGCGGTGCTGTGGCGTTTTGGCGTAACAAATATCGTACATATTGAAGCTCAAGGTCTTGGTCAGATTGTTGAACCCATATAACTGAAGCTTCTTGATTTTTTTGACCTTCATTTGCTTCCCCTTTTCCCGCCCCGCATTATTTTTCAAACAAATACTACCAGATTTCCCGCGATGTTTCAAACATTTATTCAATATTGTTCCGGTGAACTACAAGCCTGCTTCATTCCAGCAAAAATATACGCCCAGCACGCCTTTGTCCAGAGAAACTTCAAGCCGGTCCGAACCGGTGGCGAGACGGTTGCAAATCCCCGCAGGATGCTCCATGGTGAGCGTGGCCTCCGTCAAAGGCCAGTGCACGCCCCGGCTGGTGACCGCTGTGCAAACAGGGGTCAGCGGTATCAGGGAAATGACGGGCGGCAACTGCGCCAACCGCGCCGTAAACCGCTGGCCGCCGGCGACAAAAAACAGCGCTTCGGTTTCATCCGCCAGCCCAACGGCCTGAATTCCCGATGCTTTCGCCGCCTGAAGACAAAACACATTGGAATAGGCGTGGTCGAAGCGCCGCCCCAATCCGCCGGTCAAGAGAGCCGTCGCGCCCGGTCGCCGCACGGCGAGTTCCGCCAGCGCCAGCTGCAAGTCGGTCCAGTCCTTGTCGACGGGATGCCGCACCGTCGGTATCCGCAACGATTCGCTCCATTGCCAGGCCGCCGGCGAACCGCTATCGGCATCGCCGATCAACAGTTCAGGAACCACTGCCGCTTGCCGGCAGACATCAATGCCCCGGTCAATCGCCCAGACCGGCCAGGTTTGAGCCGCCCGCCGCAACCAGTCCAATGCCGGCCGCCGACCGCCGGCCACCAACAGCACCAGCTCCGACGCCGCTCCAGTCACAATAAAGTCTCCCTGCGGCAAACCAATCTCCATACCGCACTTCTCCTTCAGACGCCGCGGATTTCCGCACCGTCCAACTCTTCCAGTTCCGAGGAAAGGGCCTCCCAAATCCGATATGCAGCCTCAATCGCCGCCCGCAACCGCTCATGGTCTTCGCCCAGCCGCCGGCTCAAGGCAGGATCCTCATGCGAAGCCGGATCGTTGATCCGACATTCCAGTTCCGCCAACTCCTCTTCCAGCGCAGTGATTTCCTTTTCCGTCCGGGTCAGTTGCCGGACACAATCCTGACGCCGTTTCAACGGCGATGTGTTCTTTTTTTCCGGCCGTTCCGGCTTCCCCGTTTTCACCGCCGCCGTTGGCGCAGGCTGAGCCGCCGGTTCCTCGGCCGCCTTGGCCGCCTTGTATTCGCTGTAATTTCCCGGATACGAATTTAACTCGCCGGCCTCGAACACCAGCACCCGATCGGCGATCCGGTCGATCAGATACCGGTCGTGGGATACCAATAAAATCGAGCCGGGAAAAGCGTCCATCGCTTCTTCGACTGCTTCCCGCGCCGCAATGTCCAGATGGTTCGTCGGTTCGTCCATGATCAGCAAATTTGCGCCCGACAAAATAATCTTCAAGATGGCCAGCCGGGCCTTTTCGCCGCCGGACAAGTCGCCGACCGTCTTGAACACATCATCGCCGCGGAACTGGAAGCGCCCCAGTACCTTACGGGCCCGGTCCTCGGTCAGGGCGCAGCGGTAAACCAGCTCGTCCAACACCCGCACCGCATCGTTCAGTTCCTCGAATTCCTGGGCGTAGTAACCGATCCGCGCCCGTGGGCTGATCTTCACCCGTCCCAGTAAAGGCTGCAGTTCGCCAAGCAGCAGACGCAGCACCGTGGTTTTGCCGGCGCCGTTGGGCCCCAGAAGAGCCACCTTTTCTCCGCCCCGCAACAGGAACGAAATCTTTTCGAATACCGGTGTCGCGCCGTAGCCGCCGCTCACGCCGATGAATTCCGCCATTCGCTCCGGAACTTCCTCGCAGTCGGGAAAGAAAAACTGCATGGTCTCGCGAATTTCCGGCCGTTCCAGACGATCCAGCCGGTTCAGCTGGGATTGCCGTCCCCGGGCCTGCTTGGACTTGATGCCCGCTTTGTAACGCCGGATATATTCTTCGGTTTCGGCGATTTTTTCCTGCTGTTGCTCATAGGCGGCCAGCGCCGCTTCCAGGCGTTCCGCCTTTTGCCCGACATACCCGGAGTAGCCCGCCGCATACTCCTGCAACCGGCCATTCTCCAGTTCCAGCGTCCGCCGGGTCACCGCATCCAGAAAATAGCGATCGTGCGAGATGACCAGCACCGCGCCAGGATAATCCCGCAAGTACCCTTCCAGCCATTCGGTCCGTTCCAGATCGAGATGGTTGGTCGGTTCGTCAAGAATCAGCAGATCCGGTTGTCGCACCAATTCCCGGGCCAACGCGATCCGGGTCTTCTGCCCGCCGGAAAACTCCGCCGCCGGCCGAGCCAGTTCCTGCTCGGAAAAGCCCAGCCCCAGGGATACCTGGCGAATCCGACTGTCCATTGCATATCCGTCGGCATGTTCAAACCGGGCCATGACCTCGGCATACTCATTGAGCAGTTCCGGAGCCGCAGCTTCGCTGGCCGCGGCGATCTCCTGTTCCAGTTCCCGCATCCGCGCTTCCCAGGCCAGCACATCCCGATAGGCCTGCTTTAACTCTTCCAGTACCGTGCGGTCGCCAAAGTCCGCCGTCTGTTCAACGTAGCCGACGGTACAGCCCCGATACCAGCTGATCTGGCCTCCGTCGCGCGATTCCTCGCGCAGCAGGCAGCGCAGCAGTGTCGTCTTGCCGGCGCCGTTCGGTCCGACCAGGGCCACCTTTTCTCCTCGCCAGAGTTCAAACCCCACGCCGGAAAACAGCGTGCGTTCGCCGAAATATTTGGCCAGTTCCGTAACTTTTAACAGTATCTCACTCATCGTTCCGTCTTCTCAATCCCACTCAAAAATATTCACTGATAAAGTTGCGGCAGGGCGGAAACATTCGTTCCAGAAGTTCCAGATGTTCCTCCCGGCAGTTGTCGGCGCCGTCAGCGGCCAGAATCCGCCGCGCCGGAAGTTCCCCGAACACCATTTGCGTCAGGGCGCCGATGCTCAGGGACAGATCGGGAACGGCGCCGGTCGGGGCGAGGCGCAGCAGTCCTTTCCCCCGTTGGATCGACCAGGAGTAGGTTCCCTCATTCCAGGGCGCCAATGGATCTTGCAGCGACAGCGTCATTTCCGCCGACAAATCCGCCGGATACGCCAGGGTTGCCAAAACCGAACGAATATCGGTCAGTCGGCCCATCAAAAACGGCTCACTCCGGGATCCCGGGAATAATGCAGAAACCGGATCGCCGGCCGGATCATCCCAGGTCAGTCGCTCCGCGCCAATGGATTGCCCCCAGGCCAACAGCGGGGTCCAGACCGCGTCGACGTATTGCGGCTCCCGCCAGACCAGTTCCCGTACCCGCAAAACTGTATCCATCCTGTGATACAACGCATACAGGACAGGCTGCCCGTCGTGAATCAGGACACCGGCCCGGCCGCCCTCGCCACGATGGTCGGCCAGGATTTTCTTCCAGTCGGTCTGGCTCCGCGCCGCATAGCCATGCCGGGACACCGTGAAAAAATCATACAGTTCCATCAACACGGAACAATTCTGCTCATCGGCTTTCCATTCCAGATCCGGGACACCGGCCGGCAGCCGTTCCGCCACTTCCGCCAGAGGCAGGTCGTAACGCTGCCGGGAATAGCCGTAGTCCCAGCCTAATTTGCGGTAAAACACCGGCCAGCGCGGTTGCAAAATGCTGAACCCGACACCAGTCCGTTTCAGTTCCGCCAGCGCGGTGGCCATCAGTTCGCGGCCGATTCCCGCGCCGCGCAATTTTTCCTCGACACAGACGCCGACAAAATATACCGCCTTGCGCAATGCGCCGCGGAGCATCAGCCGGTGCGGCAACAAATGGGCCTGCGCGACGATTTTTCCCTGATCCAGGCCGATCCAGGTACGCTCGGGCCGATAATGCCGGGAAAAATACCAGCTGGTCCAAGGTTCCTCCGATCCGAACGCCTGATCCCACAACCGCCGGATTGCTGTATATTCCGTTTCCCTGCTCAGGCGGAACTTCATTTACTTCTCCTTCACTCGCCGCGGGCGCTGTATTTTTCGACCATTCGCATCGGCCGGTAGGACAGCTTGGCGGCGCGCAAACCAGGAATACCCATATCCTCCTCACGGTTGACAAAGGTCATGTGCGGCCAGGCATGGGCCAGATATTCCCGGTTGATCATCTGATATAACCCTACCACTTCCGGGTCGGCTTTTTCAATATGGATCACCGCCGTATCCTCGCACAAAGCTTCACCGACAGTAAAGGCCTTGATTTCATTCCCGATCCGGATGATTCCACCGCTGAGGTTCAATTCGGCGAACTGGGTAAGCGCCTGTTCCTCCGCAAACATTTCCGCCTGCAGGATCCGGTCGTCGCTGTGCTGCCGTTCCAGCCATTGTCGGGCTACCGGCAGACATTCCAGCGCATTGGCCGACGTCATGGACTCGTAGGAATATTCCGGATTATTCTTCAGAAAGGTCCGGATGTGATGCCGTTTGGCCTCGAATTTTCTCCCCTTGAGTTCAATCAATTCCTGCACACTATAAATGTAGTCGTCTTCACAGCGGTCATGCTCGATCGTCCACTGGGAAAAAGTTTCACCCAACAGATCCGCCAACGGTTTTTCCAGTCCGCGAATCAGTACCGGCTTCCCCTGTTCCCGAAACCATTCCGCCAGCATGCCTGCCGCCTGAACCGCATCATCCTTCTCGCAGGCGCAGGGATGAAGGGCATACAACGGGCCATCATTCCGGACAATAACGCATAAAGCCTTTCCAACTACGGTCCAGACAATATCCAGAGGTTTCCGCCAAATGAAAAGGTTGGTGAAGCTGCTTTCCGACCCCTCGTGGCGACAGCAACGATAAGCTCTTTCAAACAAATTCCTGTCCTGCAGCGTGATAGGATAAAATTCCATGATAAATACACTCCTACATTCGGTACCCAGCCCTCTTACTCTTATGGGTTGAAAGTAACCTTGATTTCGACAATTTCCGAAGCGGCGCTGGTCCGCACCGGCGGCCCCCAGGTGCCGAATCCCGCGGAAACGATTACTTGTAGATTCCCTTTGCGCAAATAGCCATGGTCGGTTTCATACAGCGCCCCTGTTAGCCACTGGTTGGGAAAGAGCTGTCCCCGGTGGGTATGGCCGGACACCTGAAGGTCGACGCCGGCAGCGGCAGGTTCCGACAGATTTCGGGGTTGATGGTCCAGCAGCAGGATTGGTTTTTTTGCATCCACGCTCTGCAACAAATCCGCCAGCGGTTTGCGCTGACCATAGCCGAACCGTGTCCGGTCCCACTCTTCGCGGCCCGCCACTACAAACCGGTCTTCTACATTCACGAAGGAATCCCGCAAAACGGTAATGCCGCTTTTACGGAGCAAGTCCACCGCCGTTTCCGTCTGGCGGCCGATATACTCATGGTTTCCCAACACCGCGAACACGCCGAAGCGAGACTGAAGTCGTTGAAACGTCGCCGCCATGTTTTCCGAGATAAACGGCCCGATATCCTCGTCGATGATATCGCCAGCCAGCAGCACCAAGTCCGGACGCCGGGAATTGATGGAGTCCACCAGTTCCGTCAGGCGGCCGTTGCGGATAATTTTTCCGAGATGAATATCGGTCACCAGGACAATTTTCAATTCGCGCAGATCACCGGCCGCCTTGTCCACCGTGACGTCGTACTGCCGCCAGACCGTATGCCGGGCATTCCAGATTCCAAAAGCCAGGATCGCCGCAACCAAAGCCACCGCCACTCCGCCGACCAGCGCCGGAGATCGGCGTAACCGCCCGGGAATCACCGGAACGAATCGATTCAACAGCCGGATCTCATCGACCATCAAGCAAAAAATCACCAGGTAAAACAATGCGGCCAGCCAGATCCCGCCCACCACGGACAAGGCGCTGCTCGCGGCAAGTGGAATGCTGTCGCCGGCCAGCCTTTCCAGGAAGAATGCGCCCGCAGCAAAAAACAGCAGCAAAGAATAAAAACGGCCGCCGGGGAAGGCCGGCAATGCGCGGAACGCC
>CAZRLN010000016.1:0-47931 GCA_964601085.1 uncultured Veillonellaceae bacterium
GTGACGAGGATGGATAGTACGATGCCCAAAATTTGCACCACCTTATTTTATTTTCGGTACCAAGACGTATTGAATGATTGCTGGAGATGAAAGCAGGCCCGGGGCTTGGGATTAGCGGAGGTTAAGCGAAGCGTCGAAGCGTTCCCAACCCCGGACCTGTTTATCTTAGATTTTTTGCCAGCCGAGGACCTCGGTGATGCCGAGACCCGGCGCGTCCGAAAGGATCAGCTGGTTTTTGTCGAAACTCACTCCGCCCACGACCGGGTCTTCGGCGAGCAGCACCGCCGCGTCCAAATCGGCGCGGGTAACGATGCGCTTGCCGGCGGCGAGGCTAGCGGCGGCCGTGATGCCGACCTTGCTTTCCAGCATGCAGCCCATCATGCACTGGACTCCCATGATCTCGGCGAAATGGGCGATCTTTACTGCGTTGTGCAGGCCGCCGGCCTTCATCAGTTTGATGTTGACGAGGTCGCAGGCCCGCATCGACAGAAGTCGGAAAACCTCGTAGGGGCCGAAGGCCGATTCGTCAGCCATGATGTCGGTTTCCACGTGGTCGGTCACGTATTTCAGCCCGTCGAAGTCATGCGCTTTCACGGGTTGCTCGATCAGTTCGATGTCCAGACCGTCCGCCTCGAAGCGGCGGATCGTCCGGACCGCCTCCTTGGCGTTCCAGCCCTGGTTGGCGTCGAGCCGGATCTTGACGGCCGGGCCGACGGCGTCGCGGATGGCCTGCACCCGCTGGATGTCCAGCGCCGGGTCGTTGCCGACCTTCAGCTTGAGCGCGGTGTAGCCTTCGGTCACGGCTTCCAGCGAATCGCGCACCATTTCGTCCGGATCGTTCAGGCTGATGGTCAGGTCGGTCTCCATGCTCCGGCAGTAGCCGCCGAACAGTTTGTAGAGCGGCAAGCCGTAGCGTTTGCCGAACAGGTCGTACACGGCGATATCCAAGGCGGCCTTGGCGGAGCAGTTGTGCAGCATGCCGCTGTCCAGCGCCGTCATGATGCCTTCGATGTTGTCGATGTCCATGCCGACGAGCTTGGGCGCGAGCGTGTCCCGGATCGCGGCGATGATCGAGTCCTGGCTGTCGCCGGTGATCACGGCGGTCGGCGGCGCGTTGCCAAACCCGACTTCGCCGGAGTCGGCGATCACCTTGACGATGATGTCCTCCGCCGAGTGGACCGTGCGCAGGGCGGTTTTGAAGGGTTTCTTGAGCGGGATGCTGACTTTGCCGATTTCGATCGACTGGATTCTCATGCCGGTCCCGCCTTTCTTATTTGTTGTGCTCGATGATCGATTCAATGAGTCGGGTTACGGTTTCCATGTCGGAAATCTTGATGCTTTCCTCTTTGGAATGGACGTCGGTCATGCCGATCGCCAGGTCGACGGCGGTGATGCCGTGCCCGTTGAACACATTACAGTCGCTGCCGCCGCCGGTGGACTGCAGCTTCGGCTCGAGGCCCAGCCGCTTCATCGCTTCGACGCACTGTTTCACCGCCGGGGTGTCCGGCGAGAGCTGGAACGCCGCGTAACTGCGGTCGATCGTCACGTCGACGCCGGCGCCGTATTCGCGGGCGGCCTGCTCGAAACATTCCTTCATATGGCCGCTCTGCTTGTCGAGTTTTTCGTTGAGTAGGCTGCGGGCTTCGGCGACCACTTCCACCTGATCGGCCACGATGTTGGTGGCCATGCCGCCGCTGATCGTGCCGAGGTTGGCGGTGGTTTCCTCATCGATCCGCAACAGGGTCATCTTGTCGATGGCGCGGGCCGCCACCTGAATGGCGCTGATGCCTTTTTCGGGCGCGAGGCCGGCGTGGGCGGAACGGCCGTGGACGACGGCCTTGATGACGTCTTTCGCAGGGCCCTGTACGACGATCTTGCCGATGGCGCCGCTCGAATCGAAGATGAAGGCGCGCTTGGCCTTGATTTTGCTGTAATCCAGTCCTTTGGAGCCGTACATGCCGACTTCCTCGCAAATGGTGAGAACGACCTGCAGCAGCCCGTGCTCCACCTGCCGCTCCCGAATCCGGCGGATGGCTTCGACGATGGCGACGATTCCGGCCTTGTCGTCGCCGCTGAGGATGGTCGTGCCGTCGGAGCGGATGACATCGCCGTCGATAACCGGCTGAATGCCCTCGCAGGGCAGAACCGTGTCCATGTGGCAGCAGAACATCAGCGGTTCTGCCGTTTTGGTTCCCGGCAGGGTGGCGATGAGGTTGCCGGTGTCGCCGCCCACTTTTTCGCCGGCGTTGTCAAACTCGACCGAAAAGCCGAGCGCTTCCAGCTCCTTTTTCATGTAAGCGGCGAATTTGCCCTCCTTGCGGGAGGGGCTGGCGATTTTGGCCATCTCGACAAATTGGTCCACGAGGCGTTGCGTTGCCAAACTTTTGTCCATTCAGTACACTTCCTTTTTATTTATTTCGTGAATAGAAAAAACCAGCGCGACAAAACCTTCGACGAAGGCTAGCCGGCTGGATTTCACTTACGTCCATACCGGGAGCGCCGGCATGCGGGTAAACGAAGCAGCGGGTGATGAAGTTTGGCGTTTTCGGAGTTGCCGGGGCGTTTGTCCGCCGGGAACGGAAAAAGAAAAAGATGTCCGTAATTCCGGCACTAATAGATTAGACACGAACCGGGGAATTCCTCTTTTTTCAGTGAAATTTTTGGGGTTACTCCGTCAGATCGACGGGTTGGCCGCTGAGAATCCGGGTGTATTTTTTCTGGGCGTCTTTGTAGGCGATCAGGATCGCCTTCTGCGAGGAACCGAAGTACCGGCTCTCCAGAAGCTGGCGGATGAGTTCGGGATCATCGCGCAGGGTGCGGCCGACAAACAAGTGGCTGACGAATTCGTTGGTTACGCTGAGGGTGGCGGATACGCCGCAGGCCAGAATTTTTGCACTTTCCCGGTCCACTACGAACGCGATGAAAAACTGGCCGAAGTGGTGGGTGATGGGATTCGACTGCTGAGTTTTGGCGTTGCCGACGATATAAATCGCATTTTCCGGAAAGAGCGTCATGGGGGTTCCTCCCGTTTTTCCGCATGGGGAGTGTTTGCACTGCTTGATGTATTTCTCTGTAAAACGGCAAAATCCTCTGTCCGGCGGCGCGAATTGCGCAAATTTGTCAGATATTGACACAGTATTCCTTTGCGTCATCCTATGGTACAATAATGCGAAAATCATGCTGCCCGCGGGATGGACCGCCGCTTTGAGGAGGGAAAACAATGCGTATCGATAAACAAACCGAGTTTGACCAAACCGACTTGTCCTTTGACGAAATCGACCGCGGGTTTACTGCGAGGGAAGCCATCGCCGAAGCCAAGCGCTGTCTGAATTGCGCCAAGCCGATGTGCCGCACCGGCTGCCCGATCGAAAATGAGATTCCCCTGTTTGTCGCCGCCCTGGCGAAGGGCAATATCGGCGAAGCCGGCCAGATCATCGCCCGGCGCAGCAACCTGCCGGCGGTGTGCAGCCGGGTCTGTCCGCATGAGCGCCAGTGCGAAGCCGCCTGCATTCTGACGAAAAAAGACTGCGGCATCCGCATCGGCAAGCTTGAACGGTTTATTGCCGATTTTGACGCGGAAATGGATATCACGGTGGCGAAAGCTGAGCCGGCCGGCAAAGGCAAGGTGGCGGTGATCGGCTCGGGGCCGGCGGGATTGACGGTAGCGGGCGACCTTGCCAAGCTGGGATTTGCGGTCACTGTCTTCGAGGCCCAGACGGAGCCGGGCGGCGTGCTGCTGTACGGTATCCCGGAATTCCGGCTCGGCAAGGAAGTGGTCAAGCGGGAGATTCGGAGCATCGAGCGGCTGGGCGTCGCCTTCCGGACGAATGTACTGGTCGGTCCGGACATTACGGTGGACGAGTTGTACGCGCAAGGCTATGACGCCGTTTTCATCGGCACCGGCACGGCATTGTCCAAAACTTTGGATATCCCGGGCAAGGAATTGGCGGGAGTCATCATGGCCACCTATTTTCTGAGCATGGTCCGGCTGGTTCATGCCGGCAACCTCGATACGGCGGAGATTCCGGTGAATCGGGGCGAAAAGGTACTGGTCATCGGCGCCGGCAACGTGGCGATCGATGCGGCCCGGACGGCTTTGCGCATTGGCGCGGGCCAGGTCTCGGTCGTGTATCGGCGGGGCATGGAGGCGATGACGGCCCTGAAATCCGAGTTCGAACAGGCGGTGGCGGAAGGGGTCGGCTTCGAATGGTTGTCCGCGCCGGTCGCCTTTACCGGCGAAGACCGGGTCGACGGGCTGCTCTGCGAGGTGATGGTCGCCGATGAAACCGGCGAGATGAAACCAACCGGCGAAACAAAACGGTTGCCGGCCGACAAAGTCATCATCGCGGTCGGCCAGCGGCCCGCCGCGCGGATCGTTTCCACCACCAGCGGCATTGATGTGGATCGCAACGGCTATGTGATCACGAAGGAACGGCCCTATGGCATGACCACCCGGCGCGGCGTTTTCGCCGGCGGCGATGTCGTGCACCAACCGGCCACGGTGGTGTTGGCCATGAAAGAGGCAAAAAAAGTAGCGGCCGGGATCGCCGCCTACGTCGAAGCGAAAAAATTGATGGAGGAATGCGGGCTGACCGACAACGGTTGACGAAAAAGAACGCAGGCTGTTGAAAAAGGCCCATCTGCCATCTGGACCTTTCTGAACAGCCTGTGATGAAGTAATAAACATTCAGAGATTGAGGTCAGCTCATGGCGCAGATATGGCCGGCTTTGACCAAGGTGGGATTTTGGGTTTCGATCTGCACGGTGGCATAGCGGATGCCGAAGTCGCCGCGGATATGGGAATTGGCGAGCTGCAGCACCAGCTGGCTGTCGGCCCGTTCATCGACCAACAGATGGCAGCAGAGCGAATGGATTCCCGAAGTGATCGTCCAGATCCGCAAATCATGCACATTGAGGACGCCGTCGATCTGTTCCAGCTGTTCCCGCACCTGGCACGGACTGATGTTCGGCGGCGTGCCTTCCATCAGGATGTGAACCGCCTGCCGGACTACTTCCCAGGCCCCTTTCAGGATCAGGCCGGCGACCAGGACGCTGATCAGCGGATCGGCCATAACCCAGTTCCAAAAATACATCAGCAGGCCGGCGACAATCGCGCCGACCGACCCCAGCGCGTCGCCGAGAACGTGCAGATAGGCGCTGCGCATGTTGATGTTGGATTTTACGTCGCCTTGGCGCAACAATGCCCAAGCGCTCAGAAGGTTGGCGAGCAGGCCGATCACCGCGATTCCCATCATAGGAACGCTGCTCACGGGTTCCGGCGCCCGAAGGCGATGAACCGCTTCAAAGAGAATCAGGCCGGCAATGACAAACAAAGTGACTCCATTGAGCAAAGCGGCCAGGATTTCCACCCGGGAATAGCCGTAATGCTTGTCGGCGGTGGGCGGCTTGGCGGCGAGCCACATCGCCAGCAGACTGAAGACCAGCGAGCTTACATCGCTCAACATGTGCCCGGAATCCGACAGCAGCGCCAGACTGTTCGTGGCCAGCCCGCCGAAGAACTCCAGCAGTAGGATGACTGCGGTAATTCCGATGGCGATGCGCAGGCCTTTTTTATTGTCCGGAACCTTGTGGTGACTCATCACTTCACCTCCTAAAACGCTTCCACGTTGATTTTCCGGAGGATGGCCAGCAATTGTTCGCTCTCTTCCGGCGACAGCACCGCTAGAATTTGTTCCGTCAAATCCGAATGATATTGGTGATGCTCGGCGAAGGCGCGTTTCCCTTTTTCCGTCAGGGTGATCAGGTGGACCCGGCGGTCCTCCTTGACGGCTTGGCGTTCGGCGTATTCATTGCGCTCCAGCCGGTCCACGGTGACCGTGGTGGTGCCAGTGGTCACGCCGAGCTTTTGGGCCAGACTTTTCATGTTCATCGGGCCGCTTTTGCCCAGGATTTCGATCGCGTGGGCCTCGGACACCGACAGGTCGCTGGAACGGATGACGGAATTCTCCCAGGACGAAAAATCGTTGAAGAACGTGAACAATTCAGCGGTCAGCTCGTCTTTGCCAGCCATTGCATTCATCCTTTTTGTTCAAAATTCAAATGATTTGATTTTAATATAGTTTGAATATCTAACTAAATTTTAATGCGGGAATTGGGATCTGTCAATCACTTTTTGCGGAGGGCGGACGGCTTGTCCCCCGTGAACCCCGGGTCTATAATTAATAGCGAGTACGAGTGAAGGGGTGAAGTATTATGTTGCGCATCTGTTGTTCCATCACGGATTATGACGGCGTAACATAATATTTTAATGAAAGAAGGAATCACTGATGAATTTGGACCCCGACAGGATTTATCCCCGGGAGCAGGATCATTCCATCTGTTATCTGAAAAACATCATTGCGAATCCCAACATCAGCGTTGGTGATTATACGTTTTACCATGATTTTGCCGACCCGAGGGAGTTTGAGCGCAAGAATGTTCTGTATCAATACCCAATCAACCACGACCGGTTGATGATCGGCAAATATTGTTCCATCGCCAGCGGGGCGAAATTCCTGTTCAATTCCGCCAACCATACGTTGTCGTCTCTGTCGACCTATCCCTTTCCGCTGTTTGCGGAGTGGGACGAAACGATGCGGGTGACCGAGGCCTGGGATAACAAAGGGGATATTGTGGTCGGCAACGACGTTTGGATCGGTTATGAGGCTGTGATTCTGGCTGGCGTTCGCATCGGCGACGGCGCGGTGATCGGTGCCCGATCGGTCGTCACCCGGGATGTGTCGCCTTATTCCATTGTCGCCGGCGCGCCGGCACTGCTGATCCGAAAACGGTTCGATGATTCCACGATTACCGCCTTGCTGGATATCCGGTGGTGGGACTGGCCGCCGCATAAGGTGAGCGAGCATCTGTCGGCCATTCGGAGCGGGAACGTCAGCGAACTGCAGGCGGCGAACCCAAAATAGGCAAAGCATGCCCGCCGCCGGATTTCGGGGCATAGTAAAGGAAGGATGAACCCTATCTTGCAGAAAACAAACCATCGGGATAAAAACGATTCGGGCAACTAAGCCCTTCCAATGCCCTTAACCCGCGACGCCGTGATGAAACGTCGCTATGAGGCGATTTCCGCCGGCGTCATCGTTTTTGACCCGGCGGGAACAATGATTTATGCGAATCACCGGGCAGAATTGATTTTTGGCCATTCTTGGGCTGAAATGGCCGGATCTTGTTGTATCGATTCCCGTTGGGAATCTTTTGACGCCGACGGCAATGTCCTTGATCCGACGAATTTCCCAATTTTTCTTTCGGCAGCCAGCGGCCAACCGGTTCATAATCGCGTGATCGGCCTGCGGCGCTGTTCGGAGCAGTCGCTTCGCTGGCTATTCGTCAACGCAGTGCCCGTCGTCGATCCGCAGACACAGGGTGTGCAGGAAGTGATCGTCACTTTGAACGACATCACCGAACTCCGTCGTACGGAAGAAGCCTTGCGCGACAGTGAGCGACGGCTAGTTTTCGCCCTACAGAGCATCCATGCCGGCGAATGGGAATTGAATCTGCAAGATCGGTCCGTGCATTTTTCTTCCCGATGCGCGGATATTTTTTTGGGCGAGGCGGCGACAATCCCTTTGCAAAGCTGTTACGACAGGGTTTTGGAGTATGTTGTCGCCGAAGACCGGGAACACGTCCGACAGGTTATTTCAGCAGCGATTCGTGAGCGCAACGCGTTTGATGTCGAAGGAAGAATCCGCCGCGCCGATGGCCTGGAACGCTGGATTCGGGTGAGCGGGCGTCCTTGCGCGAATGGCGACGAGGTTACTGCGCTGGTCGGGGTCACGATTGACATTACCGATCACAAGTTGGCGGAAATCGCGAAACATCAGGCCATGGCCCGAAGCCATGAAGCTTTGGTCAATGAAATTGTCGAAAACTTGGACCTGCTCTATTGCTTTGTCGGCAGTGATCTGAAATACAAGGCCTTCAATCGCCGGCAGGCCGATTTCATAAAAATGTTACATGGAACGGAGATTGTCCGGGAAGAAAATTATCTCTCCTTTATCCCCAGTGATTCAGATCGCCGGATTGTGGAGGAAAATCTCCGTCGCGCCTTGACCGGCGAAGTATTTACGGCCGAGCGTTTTTTCGGTCTGGACGGCGGCATCTGCAAGTGCCTGGAGGCGGTTCACTGTCCGATTCGGGATGCCAATAAAAAAATCATCGGCGTGGCCATCTATGCTTATGATGTTACGGAACGCCGTTTTGCCCAAGATCTGCTGCGATCCAGCGAGGCCCGTTACCGTAAACTGGTCGAGGAAAGCAACCTCCTTCTTTTGCAACTGAACGAGCAGGGCGAAATCACCTTTTTGAACCGGTTCGGCTGTGAACTGCTGGGGTGTTCCCGGGAGGAAGTGCTCGGGCAGCGCTTTGACGAGTTGTTTCTGCCGGACAGGGTGTTTTCCGGAGTGAATTTGAAAAGATCCTTCCCTCGCCTGCTGCGGCGCAAATCGGCGACGACCCGGCGGGGAACCGTGGAATTGTTGACCCGTTCCAATAAACGCATCTGGGTGGATTGGTCGTATCATTGGGAAAAGGCCGTTCATCAGCCGGGTATGAGCCTGATTGCCGCCGGGATTGACAGGACCCGGGCGATTCGTTCGCAGATGGAAGAAAAGCATGGCTACCAGCGCCAGCGGCGGCAGGAAGTGCTGAATGAAGCAATCGGCGGGAATCTTTCGCCGCTGGAATTCGCCAAGCAGGCCCGTACCCATGGTCTGACGATTTCTTATCCGCTGCTGTTCTTGCTGCTGCAGCCGGAGGCGCATCCTTGCCAATTCGCCGGCGATTCGGCTGGCGAGGAAAAACAGCGCCAAACGGATTGGCTGATTGACTGGCTGCATGGCTCCGGCCGGGGCATCGTCTGGCGGGCACCGGACGGAATCGGCGTATTGTTGTCGCTGCCGGGAACGGGAAAAAAGGAACAGGAGGCTTGGGCCCGAAAACGCGCGCGGGAAGTGCTGGGGCAGGTCGTGCGGTATCTGCCCGAACTGCCGTGGAAATGCGGCGTGACGCAGTCCTCTTGCAGCAATTTTTCTTTGGCGGACTTATACTTCCAGGCGCAAGCGGCGGTTAGCTATGGCCCTTCCTTTCTCGGAGCGCGGGAGACTTACCATTGGCAGGATCTGGGGAGCTACCAGCTGGTAGTGAAGGACATTCACTCCCCGGCGACGGCGGAATTCGTCAAAGCGCAGCTGGGGCCGTTGCTGGCGCTGTCGCAAAGCGAGGGACAAAAGGAACTGCTGGATACGCTGCGGGAGCTGGTGACGTTGGCGCCATTGGAAAGAATAGCCCAGCGACTGCATGTGCACCGGGGGACCGTCCGGTATCGCCGGAATGTATTGGCCAGACTCTTGGAACGGGATCTGGAGTCCGGCGAAGACCTGTTGAACTTGTCCATCGCCGTGAAAATTTGGGATGCATTGAGTGGCTGATGCGGCATTTGCGACTGAAATCGTTGAATAGGTTTTGAATTAATGGCTGTGAAGGCCCGGTTTGTGCGTAATGCGCAAATCGGGCCTTCTTTTTGGCTTCAATTTTTGACGGTTTGCGCAAAGGGACTGGGCGGCTAAAAACGAATTCTAATACATAATATATAAACAATTGCCAATATTCGTTGTGATTTCGCTGCGATACAGATTTTTTGATTCGATTAGACATCATGGCTTCCCTGTAGTCCTTTTTCACAGGTGAAATGCAAACCCCGGGGTCTATCAGTTTTGTACTTGAGGCTACTGATCGTCCGTTTGCAACCGTAGGAAAAGGCAGACGAACGATTTTTTTATATTGCCGTGGCAAAAACAGAATCCGGCGATTCGGCCGACAATCCTCATTTGGGCAAAAAGGCGTTCGCAGAAGGGGCAATGCTTGTGGGAAAGTGTGCGTCCATCAGTCCGCTGAATTTTATCGAAGCGCTTTCGTTGGCGCTGGACTTGGCCTCCGACGGTTTATCCGCCCACCATACAAGAACCGCCGTGATCGCCAACCAGATCGGTCGCGAACTGGGCCTTGGCGCTCCGGATCTGCAGACGTTGACTTATGCGTCGCTGCTCCACGATATTGGCGCCGCTGCCAGTTGGGACGAACATAAACTCGATGTGAATCAGGGCCACGAGATATACCGCCATGCCGAAAAGGGCTATCGACTGCTGCAGCATTCCCGCCTGTTCGGGGCCGCCGCCGAAGTCATCCGGCATCATCATGATCCCTATGCCGGCGGCAGCCCTTATGGCGTCAGCGGCGAAGAAATTCCCGTCCTCAGCCGGATTCTGATTCTGGCGGGCAGCGTCGATGTTTTGCAGGCGCAGCAGAAAGAAGCCATGTTTGAGACGATTCCCCGGATCAGTCGCCGCATTCAGGATGAGTCGGGCAGTTTTCTGGATCCGACGGTCGTGACAGCATTTTTGAAAATTTCCCGGCATGAAGGATTCTGGCTGGATATCCTGACGAGCGCCTATCACGCGAAATTTATCCGTGATCTGGAATTCAACGGCAAAGTTCCCTTCGCCTCGGAAGATATGCTGCACATCGCCGGGATCTTTGCTTCTCTCGTCGATTCTGGCAGTCGGTTTACCTACCATCATTCCCATAATGTGGCGGCAGTGGCTGGATTTCTGGCGGAGGCGCGAGGACTGAGCGAAGAACAGGTTCGGCTGCATAAATTGGCCGGGTTGTTGCATGACTTGGGAAAACTGGCCGTTCCCAACGAGATTTTGGAAAAACCGGGCCGACTTGACCGGCGGGAATGCTTTGAAGTGAAACGCCATCCGTACTTTACCCTGCGGATTTTGCAACGTGTCGAAGGTTTTGGCACGGTCGCCGAATGGGCCGGCAACCATCATGAAATGCCGAATGGCTGCGGCTATCCTTTCGGAATCAAAGGGAGGGAGTTGAGCACCGGCGCGCGGATTATCGCTGTGGCGGATGTATACAGCGCGTTGAATGAAAACCGGCCGTACCGCTTTTCTTTGGATGCGGACGCGATTGCCGGAATTCTGAAAACCAAAGCCAAAGCGGGTGAACTGGATGAAAAAATTGTCGCCGACCTGCTTTCCCGGCAGGAGGCGGCGCAGGGGGTCTTAAGGAATCAAACGGACATGTGGGAGTGAGGATAGTACGAGAGAGCAAATAAAGGGGAGGAACGGAAATTTTGAAAAGTATTCAGATGAAATTGACGGTCACGATTTTGGTGATTTTCGTCGTGGCCATGGCGACCCTGGGCGGTCTGAATTACTGGAAATCCCGCTCTATCGTGATGGAAGACATCACGACGAACATGAAAAAGACGGCGACGGATTCGGCGGAAGAGATCGGCGACTGGCTGGACGGCTGCAAAACCGAAATGGCCGGGATCGCGATGGCTCCGGTGCTGCGCAGCGGCAAGACCGAAGAAATATTGCCTTATCTGGCCTATTTGAAACGCGAACATGGTCGTTATGAAAATTACGGTTTTGTTTTCCCCGACAATAATTTTTTTGATGATGTGGGGTCACGAGGAAGCCTGAAAGAGCGGGAATACATTCAGAAAGCCCTGCAGGGAACCGCCAGCGTTTCCAATCCGGTCATTTCGCGTGGCACCGGAAAAATGGTCACTGTGGTGGCGGCGCCTGTCAAGGTGGGCGGGCAGGTTGTCGGCGCCGTATTTGGCGCCATCAACATGGAAACCGTGACGAAAAAGGCCTTGTCGGTGAAGGTTGGCAAAACCGGCTATGCCTATGTTTTGCAGGCCGATGGCATGGCGATCATTCACCCGAACAAGGATATTGCGATGAAGGTCAACGCGGTGACCGATCCCAAACTGCCTGAAATGTTGCGGGCGGTGAATTCTAGAGTTGTCAAGGGAAACAGCGGGTTTGAGTCCTATACTTACGAGAGTGTCGAAAAAATGGTGGCGTATGCGCCGGTGCCCGGGATGCAATGGTATTTTGGCGTCAATGTTCCGACAGCGGAAATGACGGAGAGTGTTTCCGCCCTGACTTGGATTTCGCTGATTACCATCCTGGTCGTGCTCATTCTGGCTGCTCTCATCATTGCCTGGTTCGCCCGGCGGATCGCCCAGCCGATTCAGGCGCTGGAACTAGCCGCCAACAAGATCGCCGACGGCGATCTGTCCCAAGCGCATCTGAACATTTCGTCGAATGATGAGATCGGCCGTCTGGCCAAGAGCTTCGAACAGATGGCGCAGAACGTCCGCGCCCTGATCAAGCAGATTCACAGCGACGCGGAGCATTTGGCCGCTTCCAGCGAGGAATTGACCGCCAGCGCGGATCAGTCCTCCCAGGCGACCAACCAGGTTGCGATCTCCATTCAGGAAGTGGCGGGCGGCGCCGCGGAACAGATGGAAGCCGCCAATAGCACTGCGGCCATCGTGACGGAAATGTCGGCGGGCATTGAAGAGATTGCCGCCAACGCATCTTCTGTGGCCAGCCAGACCGAAACAGCGGCGGACAAAGCCGTCAAAGGCGGCGCGGCGGTCGACAAAGCGGTTAGCCAAATGGGCCAGATCGAACAGACCGTTAACACATCGGCGGCAGTAGTCGCCAAACTGGGGGAGCGGTCGAAGGAAATCGGCCAGATTGTCGACGCCATTTCCGGCATCGCCGGGCAGACCAACTTGTTGGCGTTGAATGCGGCCATCGAGGCGGCGCGCGCCGGCGAACAGGGACGGGGATTCGCCGTGGTGGCCGAAGAGGTTCGCAAGTTGGCCGAGCAGTCGGAAGAAGCCGCAAAGAAAATCGCTGGCTTAATCGGCGAAATTCAGGTCGATACGGACAAAGCCGTTCAGGCGATGCAAACTGGTACGCGGGAAGTTAAGACGGGAGCGGAAGTGGTCAATGCGGCCGGAGCTTCGTTCCGTGAGATCGCCGATTTGGTGACGGAAGTATCCGATCAGGTGAAACAAATTTCCAAGGCGATTCAGGAAATGGCGCAAGGGAGCCAGAAAATCGTCGAATCAGTGGATAAGATCGACGGACTGAGTAAAAAATCGGCCGGCGAAGCGCAGAGCGTCTCGGCGGCGACGGAAGAGCAACTGGCTTCCATGGAGGAAATCGCTACTTCGAGCCGGGCGTTGGCGACCCTGGCCCAGGAACTGCAAACGGCGGTAGCCAAATTCCGGATATAAGGGGAAGAGTTCTTGGTATTTTAAGCACGGCAAAGGGGCCGGGAGAGAAACTTGCATTCAAGTTCTCGCCCGGTCCCTTTGTCAGTTTAGCCCAGATGCAGGCGGATGATCCGGCTGGGTCGTCCCGAACCGCCCATGACCCGTTTGCCGATGATCTTGCTGAAGCCGTAGGCGGCCAACTTTTCGATGATCCGGTTCATGGTCCGGATCGTGACACCGAACAGCGGCGCCAGTTCATTGATGGTAAACTCGCTTTTGCCATGTTGGGCGGCAATGCAGTGTAGCTTGAAGACGGTATTGACGCTGACGCCGACTTTTTCCGAGATACGCAGAAATTTTTCGTCGACGCTGGGAGTTGGCGGTTCTGTTGACTGGGCGACATTGGCCAGCGGGCCGATGATTTTTTTGCCGTTGTAGACGATGAAGGCCAGGTTGCCGCCTTTTTTGCCCGCGTGGAGCATGCCCCGGTTCGCGCCGCACTTGGCCTCGTTGGCGGTTTTGCCGTAGCCGATGCCGATGCTGATGGTGCTGGCGGTATTCGTTTGCACGGCATGGAGCAAATCAATGCTTTTCAGGTGATCGGTTTCATTTTCCAACAACTGCATTGTTGTAAACAACAGATAGTTTCCGTCGCCGCTCTCGATGACCGCCGCCTGGATCCGCTGGGCGAACAGGTAAATTTGCTCCGATACTTTCGTTCGGTTCAGGGCGGTCTGATAATCGTCGTCGGCCAACAGGGACAGTTCGTTGGTGGGATCGATCTGGATGCAGATTGCCGCCAGTTGGCTTTGCTGGCTCACTTTGACCAGATATTTAAGTTGTAGTTTATACAGGGTTTCCCGAATAATGTTGGCGGTCGGCTCCAGGAGCAGGCAGGGGAGGGAACACGCGCGCAATTCGTCGTATGCTCCCTGTAGGGCGGTGATGCAGCACGAAACATGATTTTCATGGTAATTCCGTTTGTGAAAATCACAGATGCGAGCCTGGTAATCGGCAGTCGGCTGCTGTTCTTCCGCGATGTAGAGCTTCAGCTGATTGAGGGGAAGGCCGATTTCTTCGTACACCTCATGGAGCAAGTCCTGATCGTAGGTGTCGACGCTGATATTGCAGATATCGTAGTCTGTCCAGAGCTTGGCGTGCAGCAAAACCCGCATCAGGGAACCGCCGCTGCGGGGGACATATTCCCAGGGGACGGTTGGTTTGATGAATTTGCCGGCTAGGGTGTACGGCGTCTTGCCGGTGAACAGCAGGCTTTCCACTTCGAGCTGATGGTATTTCAGGATGTCGGGCGTTTCCGAGTAGATGGAATAGATGTATTCCACCGGCTCGATCTGCGGGAAATCCTTTTGAATGATCTGCCGGGTTTTGGCCACGATTTGGGACGGGCCGATAATTCCAACTTTCATTGCCGCACTCCTTTTTCATGAAACATCAATCAGCGTCAGGCCTGCCGACTTGCTATTCTGGACAATTTCGGGACAATATTAGGGCGTGAGCTTTATTTGTATAATAACATTAATCGGACAATTCGAAAAGCGTGAATGAAAAAGTGCCGGACCCGAAAGGATTGAAGGAGGATTGGCGAAATGGAACAATTGCTGAACAGTATCGAGGCCAAGTACGACAAAATGGTCCGCTTCCTGGAGACGTTAGTCAATATTGATTCCGGCAACGACTGCCCGGAGGGAGTTGCGAAGGTCGCCCGCATTGTGGGCGACAAGTTGCAGGAAATGCAGTTCGATGTGGAATATCTGGAATATCCGGGCGCCTGCACACATCTGCTCGCCAAACGAAAGGGGAACGGCGATAAGGAAGTCATGATCATCGGCCATATGGACACCCTGTTCCCTGTTGGCACAGCAGCGGCCCGCCCATTCACCATCAAGGACGACAAGGCTTATGGCCCGGGCGTTCTGGACATGAAGGGCGGTATCACGATCGCCCTGTTCGCGCTGGAGGCATTATATGAATCCGGCTGGAACGACAAGAATATCACGGTGTTTTTCGCCGGCGACGAGGAGTTTGCCCATCCCAAGACCAATGCGCCGGAACTGTTCGAAAAGTACGCCAGGGGCAAGGACGCGGTGTTCAATATGGAAACCGCCAGCGCCGGGCAGGCGGTATTGGTCGGCCGGAAAGGGAACATCCATCCGGAATTGATCGTTAAAGGCATATCCGCCCACGCCGGCGCGGATCTGGACAAAGGCGCCAGCGCCATCGTGGAATTGGCCCACAAAATCATCGCCGTCAACAATCTGACGGATTTCAACCGGGGCCTGACGTTCAACTGCGGCGTCATTAAAGGCGGGACGGTGGCCAACGCGGTGGCCGACTCCGCCAGCGTCGTCATCGACATGCGGTATCTGACGGTGGCCGACGGCGAGTATGGGATCGAAAGCCTGCGCAAGATCGCGGCGCAAAGCGTCGTTCCCGGCACGACGACGGAAGTGGCGAACCTGCGGGAACGGTTCACGCCGATGGAAGTGACGGAAGGCAATCTGAAACTGTATGAAATCGTCCGGGAACAAGGCAGGAAATTGGGGCTGGATATCGCGAAGAAAGTAGGCGGCGGCGCCTCCGACGCCGGCTGGACGGTACGGGCCGGCGCGCCGTCGATCTGCTCGATGGGCGCTCTGGGCGCTCTCAATCACAGCGACCGGGAATACATTTTCCTGGCAGGGCTCGTCGAGCGGGCGAAACTGCTGGCGTTGTCCGTGGACGCGGTCTGACGCTGCGGACCCAAACAGAACGGAAAGGAAGGAAAGCCGATGCAAAACGGGGATATCATAGGGCGGACGATGGAGGAATGGGTTCGGGATTATCCGCTATTGGCGGATATCATTGCTTTGCGCGAGGTTTGGTGGGAGAATCCCGCCTGTGTGGATACGCCGGCTTCCCTGCCGCTGACGTTGGGTATCGGTGACGTGGAAGACGCGGAGCGTCGTTTGCGTCGTTTTGCGCCCTATATTGCCAAGGCTTTTCCCGAAACGCGGGAAACAGGGGGAATCATCGAATCCCCCCTGCTGGCGGTTTCCCACATGCAGACGGAACTGGAACGCTTGGTTGGGCGGAAGATTCCTGGCAAGATCTTTGCGAAATACGACAGCCATTTGCCTATCGCCGGGTCGATCAAGGCGCGGGGCGGCGTCTATGAAGTGCTGAAGGTGGCGGAAAAACTAGCCATCGAGAAAGGATTGCTGACGGAAAACGACGATTACAGCATCATCGACAGCGAACCTTTTCGAAAACTGTATGACGGGTATTCCATTGCCGTCGGCTCGACCGGCAACCTGGGCCTGAGCATCGGCATCATGAGCGCAAAACTCGGCTTCCGGGTGACGGTGCACATGTCGGCCGATGCCAAGGCCTGGAAGAAAGACCTGCTACGTTCGAAGGGCGTGCGTGTGGTCGAATACGAGGCGGATTTCTCGCAAGCGGTGGCCGCTGGGCGCCAGCAGTCGCAGCAGGAGCCGAACAGTCATTTTATCGACGATGAGAATTCGTCGGATTTATTCCTGGGCTATGCGGTGGCGGCCCTGCGACTGAAACGGCAGCTGGACGAGCTGAAAATCAGCATCGATGAGAAGCGCCCCTTGTTTGTCTACCTGCCCTGCGGCGTCGGCGGGTCGCCCGGCGGAATCACGTTCGGGCTGAAACTGCTGTTCGGCAAACATGTTCATTGCTATTTCGCCGAGCCGACGCATGCGCCGGCCATGCTGCTGGGGCTGCTGACCGGCTTGAACGACGCGGTGTCGGTGCAGGATTTTGGCATCGACAATATCACGGCGGCGGACGGGTTGGCGGTCGGCCGGCCGTCCGGCTTTGTCGGCAAGAATGTGGGACGTCTCATCAGCGGGGTGTACACGGTGGAGGACGACGAGATGTATCGCTTGTTGAGCGTATTGGCCGACACCGAGAACATATTTTTGGAACCCTCGGCATTGGCCGGATTTGCCGGACCGGCCCGCCTGCCCGCAGCGCCGGCGGATGCCGTCCATATCGCCTGGGCGACCGGCGGCAGCATGGTTCCGCCGGAAATCATGGATGATTTTTACGCCAAAGGCTGCGAACTTCGGAAAAAATCAGAAAAATAATTCGGGACGATTTATGGACAATATATTGTCACGGACATTATTACTATAATATAGCAAAAGGAACGTTGTTTGAGGGCGTTTGTGTGGCTGGGAAAAACACGCGGCGCGCATAAAGGGGGAAATAGAATGGAAATCAAGAAAATTGTGTTGCGAAAAATGAAAATGGAATTCAAGGTTCCATTTGAAGTCAGCTTCGCCCGGATGACGGACAAGCATTTCATCGCCGTGGAGGTTCATTCCCGGGATCATGTCGGCTACGGCGACTGCTCGGCGTTCGAGCATCCGTATTACAACGAGGAAACCACGACGACCGCCTGGCACATCATGCAGGATTTTCTGATTCCGCTGCTGTTCAAGCAGGAAGCCATCGTCCGGCCGGAAGAAGTACATAGCTTGTTCGCGCACATCCGGCGGAACAATATGGCGAAAGCGGCGCTCGACTGCGCGATCTGGGATTTGTACGCGAAAGAGCAGGGAATCTCGGTGGCCAAGGCGCTCGGCGGCACGAAAGACAAGATCGAAACCGGGGTCAGCATCGGCATTCAGGGCAGCCCCGACGATTTGGTGCGGGTCGTGGCCAAACACCGGGAGGAAGGGTATCGCCGGGTCAAGGTCAAAATCAAACCAGGCAAGGATCTCGACTACCTGCGGGCGATCCGCCGGGAGTTCGGCGACGTCATGCTGATGGCGGACGCCAATTCCGCCTACACGCTGAAGGATATCGACGTTTTCAAGGCGATGGACGAACTGGATCTGATCATGATCGAGCAGCCCCTGTCCAACGATGACATTGTCGACCACGCCAAATTGCAGGCCGTGCTGAAAACCCGGATCTGCCTGGACGAAAGCATCCATTCCGTCGACGACGCCCGGCATGCGATCGAGCTCGGCAGCGCCCGGACGATCAATATCAAGGTGGCCCGGGTCGGCGGTCTGACTGCCGCCCGCAACATCCACAACCTGTGTCAGGAACATGGAATCCCGGTCTGGTGCGGCGGCATGCTTGACACCGGCATCGCCCGCGCCCACAATATCGCCGTATCGTCCCTGCCGAACTACAAGTTCCCCGGCGACGTGCCGGCCTCGGACCGCTACTGGAAAGTCGACCTGACGACGCCGGCGGTCGTGATCGACAAACAGGCCATGATTCAGGTGCCGGAAAAACCCGGCATCGGGTTCGAGCCGATTCCGGAGCTGCTGGAGAAATACACCTACGAGAAGAAAGAGTTCCTGCGTTAAGCCTTGCCGGATACAATCAAGAGGAGGCGCTGTATTTCATGATCATCGACCGGATCGATATACTGCATCTGAAAAATCCATTCCTGCATCCGTTTGAAACCAGCTTCACCCGTTTCGTCGAGCGGGATGCGCTCATCATCAAGGTGTTTTCGGAAGGCTTGGTCGGCTATGGCGAGTGCAAGGCGTTTTACGGGCCGCTGTACAATCCCGAGGACAACGGCACCTGCTTCCATATCATCAAAAACATCATCGCGCCGGTGATCCTGCATCAGGAGATTCGAGATCCGGCGGATTACATGAAAAAAGTTTCCTTCATCCGCGGCAACCGGCTGGCGATCGCCGCCGTGGAAAACGCGCTTTGGGAGATTCACGCGCAGCGGGAGGGCAAGTCGCTGAAAACGCTGCTCGGTGGAACGCAGAGCGAAGTCAAGGTCGGCGTCAGCCTCGGCATCGAACCGACGGTGACGGTTCTGCTGGGGAAAATCGAAAAGTATCTGGCAGAAGGCTACCATCGGACCAAGGTCAAGATCAAACCAGGCTGGGATATCGAAGTACTGCGGGAGATCCGCCGTCACTACCCGGACATCGTGCTGACCGTGGACGCCAATTCGGACTACACCCTGGCCGACATCGACCTGTTTCGGGCCATGGACGAGTTTAACCTCCAGTACATCGAACAACCGCTGGCCGAAGACGACATCATCGACCACGCCGTGCTGCAGAAAGCGATTCAGACGCCGATCTGCCTCGACGAGAGCATCGTTTCCTATGACATGGCGCGGCATGCCATCGAACTGGGCAGCTGCAAAGTTATCAACATCAAATCCAGCCGCTGCGGCGGTCTGTGCGAGTCCGTCCGAATTCACGACCTTTGCATGCAGCACAATATTCCGATCTGGGTCGGCGGCATGACCGAAACCGGCATCGGCCGCGTCCAGAATATCTCGTTCGCCAGCCTGCCCAATTTCACGCAGCTTGCGCATGACATCGCCGCCAGCAACCGCTATTTCAAGGACGATATCACGATTCCCCATGTCAACATCACCGAGCGTTGCACGTTGATCGTGCCGGACGAGACTAACGGCGTGAAGTATGAAGTCGACGAAAAAGCGATGGAACGGATGCTGGTCGGTCGCGAAGTTATCAAATAAGCCATTCCCGGAGGACGCGCGGAGCGCCCTGGAAGAGCGGGCGCATCCGGCGTATTGGTGAATAAATTTTCGAAAATCGAAAATATGAGCATGGGTGTGGCCGTAATATCACAAACAAGTTTGAAAGCGAAAGGATGGGCAAAATGAGTCAGACGGACAAAAAAGAGCGGGCGTTCCGGTATATCGACGAGCGTCGGGACGAAATGACGGCGCTGTGGCAGGAAGTAGTCAACATGGAGAGCGGCCCGCACGAGAAAGCCGGCATTGACGCCGTGGCCGGCCGGTTCCGCCGGGTGCTGGAGGAAGTCGGCGCGACGATCCGCACCGTTGATTTTGAACAGGCCGGCAATATGCTGATCGCCGAGTTGGGCGAACCGGGCGTCAAGCCCGGGGTTCTATTTCTGGGGCACATGGATACGGCTATCGCCGCCGGCGCCATCGGCCGGCAGCCCTTTACCATCCGGGACGGCAAGGCGTACGGCCCCGGCGTTCTTGATATGAAGGGCGGCATCGTGGCAATCCTGTACGCGATCAAAGCCCTGAGGGACGCCGGCTACAACGCGCGGCCGATCAAAGTGGTGTTGGCCGGCGACGAAGAAGTGCTGCACGCCCGTTCCAGCGCGCCGGATGTGTTCATGGCCGAGGCAAAGGGCCATGCGGCGGCGTTCAATACCGAAACCGGCTTCGTCGACAACGGGATCGTGGTCGGACGCAAGGGCGTGGCCCGGTTTATGCTGGAGGTCAAAGGCGTGGCGGCGCATGCGGGCAATGATCCGGAAAACGGCCGCAGCGCGATTCTGGAAATGGCGCACAAGATCATCGACGTTCAGAACCTGACCGACTGGGACAAGGGCATCAGTTTCAATGTCGGTGTCATGCAGGGCGGCAAGACGTCCACGGCCGTGCCCGACTACGCAAAAATCGACATCGATGTCCGCTACAAGGACCCGGACGATCTGGAATGGATTTTGGAGAAACTGCAACAGGTCGCGGACAAGACCTATGTCGACGGCACGACGAGCAAGGTTAGCTTCATGGAAGGGATCAAGCCGATGAAAACGACCGAGGGCGTTTTGCAGCTATTTGAACTGGTCAAGAAAACCTCGCTGGAAAACGGCTTCGGCGAACCGTACGCCAAAGTTGTCGGCGGCGCTTCCGACTCCGCCTACTCGATCCTCGGCGGCGTGCCGACCGTCTGCTCGATGGGAGTCAAGGGCGGCCGCAACCACAGCCCGGAAGAATTCGCCGTGGTCGACAGCCTGTTCGAACGGGCGAAACTGTTGGCGGCTTGTATTCTCAATATGGACAAAGCGGAATAGGTTTAGCGGTCACAAGAATTGGAGGTTGAATTGATGAAGAACGGAATCCGAAAAATGAAAACAATGGATGGCAACACAGCCGCCGCCTATATTTCCTATGCGTTCACGGATGTTGCCGCAATATTTCCGATCACGCCGTCATCCACCATGGCGGAGCTTGTGGATGAATGGGCGGCGCAAGGGCGCAAGAACGTTTTCGGTCAGACGGTGCAGGTGGTGGAAATGCAGTCGGAGGGCGGCGCCGCCGGCGCGGTGCATGGCTCGCTCCAGGCGGGTGCGCTGACAACGACCTATACCGCCTCGCAGGGGTTATTGCTGATGATCCCCAACATGTACAAGATCGCCGGTGAGCTGTTGCCGGGCGTATTTCATGTCAGTGCCCGGGTGGTAGGCGCCAACGCCATCAGCATTTTTGGCGACCATTCCGATGTAATGGCGACCCGACAGACCGGGTTTGCAATGCTTGCCGAAAGCAGCGTGCAACAAGTGATGGATTTGGCTGCGGTGGCCCATTTGTCGGCCATCAAAGGACGAGTGCCTTTTCTGAACTTTTTTGACGGATTTCGGACTTCTCACGAAGTGCAGAAGATTGAAGTGTTGGAATATGAAGAACTGGCCGCCCTGCTGGACGCTGACGCTGTGGACGGATTCCGTCGTCGCGCTCTGAATCCGGATCATCCGGCGTTGCGGGGAACGGTCCAGAATCCGGACATCCATTTCCAACAAAGGGAAGTAGCCAACCATTACTGGCAGGAGTTGCCGGAAATCGTAGAAGGATATATGGCCGAAGTATCCAGATTAACCGGCCGGAACTATTATCTGTTCAACTACCACGGAGCACCGGACGCCGACCGCTTGATCGTCGCCATGGGGTCAATGTGTGAGACGATTGAAGAAGTGGTGGACTCTCTGAATGCCCACGGCGAAAAAGTCGGCGTACTCACCGTTCACCTGTTCCGGCCATTTTCCGTCGCCCATTTCCTGAAAGGGATTCCTGCGACGATCAAGAAAATCGCTGTTTTGGATCGGACCAAAGAACTTGGCGCCCAGGCGGAGCCGCTCTATATGGACGTGAAAACCGCATTTTACGGGCAGGACGTCCAACCGATCATCGTTGGCGGTCGTTGTGGCGTAGGCGGCAAAGACATCGTTCCCGCCAATATTCAGATGGTCTTCGAAAACCTGGCCCAAGATCGGCCACAAGATCATTTCACCGTAGGAATCGTTGACGACGTCAATCATTCCTCGCTGCCGCTGGGGCAGGACATCGACGTCACGCCGGCCGGCACCAAAGCGTGCAAATTCTGGGGACTCGGTTCCGACGGCACCGTCGGCGCCAACAAGAGCGCCATCAAGATTATTGGCGACAAGACGGATATGTACGCTCAAGCCTATTTTGCCTACGATTCTAAAAAATCCGGCGGCATTACGGTGTCGCACCTGCGGTTTGGCAATCAGCCGATCAAGGCACCATACCTCATCAACAAGGCGGATTTCATTTCTTGTTCGCAACAGTCCTATGTCGATAAATACGATTTACTGGCCGGCTTAAAGCCGGGCGGGATATTTTTGCTGAATACGAACTGGTCCGCCGCGGAACTGGATGAAAAACTGCCGGGCATGTTGAAACGATATATCGCGGACAATAACATCCAGTTCTACACCATCAACGCGGTGCGCATCGCGCAGGACCTCGGTCTCGGCGGGCGATTCAACATCTTGATGCAGGTGGCCTTCTTCAAGTTGGCGCAGATCATCCCCCTCGAGAAAGCGGAACAATATTTGCGGGATTCCGTGACCGAGACTTACGGGAACAAGGGCAACAAAATCGTCGAAATGAATTACGCGGCCATTACCCAGGGGTTGCAAGCGATCGTGAAGGTGGAGGCGCCGGCGTCATGGCGGCAGGCAAAAGACAGTCCGGCGGAGCAAGCAAAATCCGTTTGTGCCTGCAGCAGCGAAAAGCAAGCGCAAGTTCCGGATTTCATCGACAAGGTTTTGCGGCCGATGAATCGTCAGGAAGGGGACAGCTTGCCGGTCAGCGCCTTTATCAATCAAGAAGACGGTACATATCCCCTGGGAACCTCGGCCTATGAAAAACGCGGCATCGCCATCAATGTTCCGGAATGGCGGATGGATCAATGCATCCAGTGCAACCAGTGTGCATTTGTTTGTCCGCATGCCTGCATTCGGCCGGTTTTAGCCACGTCTGAGGAAGCGTCCGCCGCTCCGGCCGGGTTTGAAGTCAAACCGGCGGTTGGCAGCAAAGAGCTGCAGTTCCGAATGGCCATCTCCGTCAACGATTGTACCGGTTGCGGCAATTGCGTGGAAGTTTGCCCGGCCAAAGAGAAAGCGCTGGTCATGAAGCCACTGGACAGCCAACAGGGACAAGACGCATTGTGGGATTACGCCCTTGGTCTAAAACCAAAGCAAAATCCCTTTAATCCGCTGACGGTCAAAGGCAGCCAATTTGAGCAACCGTTGCTGGAGTTTTCCGGCGCTTGCGCCGGCTGCCTGGAAACCGGTTACGCCAAGCTGGTGACCCAGCTGTTCGGCGACCGGCTGATGGTTGCCAACGCCACTGGTTGCTCATCGGTTTGGGCCGGCAGTACGCCATCCATTCCCTACACCACGAATCATCTCGGTCATGGTCCGGCCTGGGGCAATTCGTTGTTTGAGGACAACGCCGAATATGGGCTGGGGATGATGCTCGGCGTGAAGCAGTTGCGTAAACAGTTGGCCCAAAAAATCACGCAAGCGATGGCAATGAACTTGGGCGAGCAGTTCCAACAGGCGGCCGAGGATTGGCTGAATCATCTGGAGCAAGGAACCGATGCCCGAAAACGTGCGGAACGGCTGCTGGCCGCATTGGAACCGCTGAAGGACAAAGCGCCGCTGCTGGCGGATATCTACCGAAACCGCGATTTTCTCGCCAAACGTTCCCAATGGTTGTTTGGCGGCGACGGCTGGGCTTATGACATCGGCTTCGGCGGATTGGATCATGTACTGGCGTCCGGCGAAGACATCAACGTATTGGTCTTTGATACCGAGGTTTACTCCAACACCGGCGGACAGTCCTCAAAAGCCACGCCGACCGCCGCCATCGCCAAATTCGCCGCCAGCGGCAAGAAGACCAAGAAGAAAGATTTGGGCATGATTGCCATGAGCTACGGATATGTCTACGTCGCGCAAATCGCCATGGGCGCGGATAAAGCCCAGACGTTGAAAGCCATTGCCGAAGCGGAAGCCTACCCGGGACCGTCGCTGGTGATTGCCTATTCTCCATGCATCAATCACGGCTTGAAAGCCGGGATGGGCTGCAGCCAGGCCGAAGCAAAACGGGCGGTGGAATCCGGTTATTGGGCGCTTTATCGTTATAACCCCGAACTGAAAGAACGGGGAACCAATCCCTTCAGTTTGGATTCCAAAGAACCAACAGCGAATTTCCGCGACTTTCTGATGGGCGAAGTCCGCTTTGCATCACTGCAGAAGCAATTCCCGGATCTGGCGGAGGAGTTGTACGCCAAGACCGAACGGGATGCAGCGGAAAGACGGCAAAACTATCGGCGGCTTGCGGAAGCGAAAGTCTAAGCGAGTATTTTGGCGCCAAGCCGCCGTGCTGGAAAGTGAAGCCGTCGCGGCGGCGTGAATTCCGATTAATGGTTTAGAAGGAGCGTGAAGCGAATCGTGTTTGATCTGAAGATCCTTAACGGGCGCATCGTCGACGGCAGTGGCCAGGCGGCGTATGCAGGCGATATCGGCATCGTCGGCGACCGGATCGCGGCCATCGGCGATCTGCGCGACAGGGAAAGCGGCCAAACCATCGATGCCGGCGGCCGGGTGGTCGCCCCCGGCTTTATCGACATGCACACCCATTCCGACTTGTCCGTCGTATATGACCGCAACGCCAACAGCAAGATCCACAGCGGCGTTACCACGGAAGTCATCGGCAACTGCGGCATCGGTCCGGCGCCGATCCGCGAGGAGAACCGGGGGCAGTTGATCGACTATCTGGGAACCCGTCTGATCGGTTCGATTCCGGTGAAAATCGAGCTGCCCTGGACCAGTTTCCGCGAATATCTGCAATATGTTAAAGCCAACCCGCCGGCGCTGAACGTCGCGCCCCTTCTCGGACAGGGCGTGGTCCGGATCGCCGTGATGGGATTCGCCAAGGGAAATCCCACGGCGCAGGAGTTGAAGGAAATGCAGCGGCTCGTCGACACGTCGATGGCTGAAGGCGCCCTCGGCCTGAGTAGCGGACTCGTGTATCTGCCGGGCGAGTATTCCTCGACGGAAGAGATCGGCGAACTTTGCAAGATGATTCGGCCCTACAAGGGGATTTACTGCACGCACATGCGTACCGAAAGCGACGGGATTATGGACGCGATCGACGAGGCGTTGCGAATCGGCGCAGCCGGCGGCGTGCCGGTCCACATCTCGCACCTGAAACTGTTGAGTCAAAATATGCTGGGTAAGACCGACCTGGTGCTGGAACGGCTGGCGAAGGCCGAACGCGAAGGCGTCGAAGTATCGTATGACCTGTATCCGTATACGGCGGGCCTGACTTCGTTGTCCGCCTGCATGCCGCCCTGGATTTTCGAAGGCGGCGTGGAAAAAATGATCCAGCGGCTGGGCGACCCGGCGATCCGAATCCGCTTGCGGCAGGAAATCGCCGATGGGCTGCCGGGCTGGCAAAACTTCGTCAAATCGGCCGGCGGCTGGCAGAAGTTCTTTGTGTCGTCGGTGCGCAGCGACGAAAACAAGGAGCTGGAAGGAAAGTTCATCACGGAAATCGCCGAACTGCAAGGCAAAGATCCCTATGATGCGGCCTTCGACCTGCTGATTGCGGAGAATGGCCGAGTGCAGATGAACTATTACGCCATGAAGGAAGAGGACGTCATCACGTTCCTGCAGCAACCGCAGGCAATGATCGGTTCGGACGCCATGAGTCTGTCGGCGGAAGGGATTCTGGCCTACGGCAAGCCGCATCCCCGCTCCTTCGGCACGCCGACCCGACTGCTGGCCCGCTTCGTTCGCGAACTGAAGGCGCTGACGCTGGAGGACGCCATCCACAAGCTGACCAGCCGGCCGGCGCGACGTCTCGGCCTGGGCGGTCGCGGCCTGATTCAACAGGGATATTTTGCGGACATCGTAATTTTCGATCCGGAGCAGGTACAGGACCAGGCGACGTACAGCGACCCCAAACAATATTCGACCGGGATCGACGCCGTGATTGTCAATGGCCGGGTGGCCGTCGACAACGGAAGCCATCAAAAGATTTATCAGGGCCGGGTTCTCGGTCGGACCGAGTGACACAATGCCAGGGACGGCTGAGACAATGTTGAGTAGATCAAACAAGGAGGAGGGTCACTATGAATCTGCAAACAGTGATGAACAGTCCGGGAATGTGGTTGGCGTCCAGTGTAATGGTCATCGTGGTGGTTATCCAAAGCGCATTGTTCCTGAGGGAAGGGTTCAGAGCGGCTGACAAGCTGGGGATGGAGCGCAGCTCCTGTGTCAAGGGGATGAGGGCGGCGATGATTACCGCGATTGGACCGTCGTTGGGTCCTGTGGTGATCCTGCTGGCGTTATTAGCGGTGTTGGGCGGCCCGACGACCTGGATGCGGATGAACGATATCGGCGCGGCCCGCACCGAGCTGGCCATGTCGGCGTTGGCGACCAAAGTCATCGGCGTGGACATGCGTTCGGCGGCATTTGACCTGAAAGCCTTCAGTTACGCCATCTGGGGCATGGCCCTGAACAACGCCGGCTGGATGCTGGTGTCGCTGATCTTCGTCAAACGGATGAGTTCGGCCATCAGCAAAATGAATCAAAAATACAATCCGGCGTGGGTGAAGCTGATCATGACGGGGGCGGCGATTGGCCTGTTCGCTTCGTTGTGGAGCCCAGCCCTGATCCGGGGCGGCGGACAGTTTTTCGCCGGGATTGTATCCTTTGTCTCGATGTTTTTGATCTCAAAATACGCCGGAAAATATCCCCGGCTGCAGGAGCCGGCACTGGGGATCGCCATGCTGATCGGCATGTTCGCGGCGGCGTATTTCTTCTAATGGGTTCGTTGTCTGACATTCTTGAAAACAAGACGGAATGAGGAGGATCGACATGGAAAACAGTTATGATTTTTCATCGCAGTCGGCTCGGATCGGACAGTTTACCATTATCGCCGGTTTGATCGCCAATTTTGTGCCGGCGCTGTATTTGGCCGGTGTGGTCGGAGTGATGCCGCAGGTCACGGATTTGCTGCAGATTTACGCGGTGGCGTTGAGCGCGTTCGGGATCAGCTGGATCGTGCAACCGCTGTCGTTTTACCCGATGTTGGGAGTGGGCGGTTCCTATATCAGCTGGGTTTGCGGCAACGTGGCCGACATCCGGGTCCCGGCGGCGACGATGGCGCAGCGGGCGGCGGGCGCCGAACCGGGCACGCCGGAAGGTGACGTGATGGCAACGATCGGCATTGCCGCATCGGTGTTCGTATCGGTGGCGATTCTGACGCTATTCACGTTCATTGGCTCGGCGATTCTGCCAATGGTACCGAAGTTTGTGACCAAGGCGTTCGGGTTCATTTTGCCGGCGGTGTTCGGGGCGGTGTACGCGGAACTGTCGCGCAAGCATTTCAAGATTGGGGTTCTGACAATCATCCTGGGCCTGGCGATCACCTTTATCGCACCGAAGCTTGGCCTGCCGGGTTCGTTGCTGTCGATCTTCATTATCGCCGGCGGCATTGCCATGGCGCGGATCATCTACCTTACCGAGAAAAAATAAATGCAATGGGGCCGGTCCGGGCCGAAATCATGGCGGAAACGGACCGGCCAACTTCGAACCAGCACTTTTCGCGGTTTACAGCGATTCGGAGATTTTTCAAGGCGCGCTTCTCTGCTATAATTAATAAACAGAGTTGGGAAGAGAGGAGGCGCATGGCTTGTTGTGGCAAATACTTGAGATCGCTGGCACCATTGCGTTCGCGGTGGCGGGTTCGTTGGTGGCGATCAAAAAACGCCTGGATATTTTCGGCGTAGCTATGCTGGCGGTCACCACCGCAGTGGGCGGCGGAATGATCCGGGACGTTTTGCTGGGCAATACGCCGCCGCTGGCGTTTCGCAATCCGACGTTCCTTTTGTTGAGCCTGGCGGTGGCGGTGGTCGTTTCGTTTTACGTCATACCGGTCGCCCGGCAAAAGACGATGCTGACGATCTGCGACGCGGTCGGCCTGGGGGCCTTTACGGTCACCGGCGCCAGCCTGGCACTGGTGCATGACAATCTGCTGTTGGTCATTGCTTTGGGAGTGACGACCGGCATCGGCGGCGGAGTGCTGCGGGACATTTTCATCCGGGAAATCCCGTTGGTGTTCCACAAGGAGATTTATGCAGTGGCCGCCGGCATCGGCGCCTTGGCGTTCTATGGGCTGCAGCTGGTCATGCCGGAGGGGCAGGCGCTGTATCCGGCATTTCTCATTGTGGTGACCATCCGCCTGGTCAGTGTCTACTATGGCGTCAATTTGCCGCAAGTTCGCGGGCGGAACCCCGTTTCAAAATAGTGACCTGTGACAATAAAATTTTGTATACATTCGAAAATGTTATTTACAGGACCGAAAAAAATAGCTATAGTGAGAGTATGAAACAGTACAATTTTAAAACCCAGATCCAAACTTCATACTGTACACTGCCGGGAATGATCATGAACAGTCTGCGCGAGGCCATCCTGTCCGGCGAATTGCCCGGCGGCTTTCAGCTGAAGCAGGAGGAACTGGCGTCGAAGTTCAACGTCAGCATGAGCGCTCTGCGGGAAGCCCTAAAGAGCCTGGAAGCGGAAGGACTCGTCAAATTTTTCCCGAACCGGGGCGCGGTGGTCAGCGAACTGTCCGCGGCCGAGGCGCAGGAGATATTCGACATTCGCCTGTATCTGGAACTGGGCGCGCTGGAACTGGCGATCCCCAATCTGAATGAAGCGGAGCTGGCGGCGGCGGCGGAACTGTTGCAGGAAGCCGATGGCGAAAGTCAGGGCCAGCGCTGGAGCTCCCTGAACTGGCAGTTCCATGAAACCTTGTACCGAGCGGCCAACCGGCCGAAGCTACTCACGATTATCCAGACCATGCACAACAATGTGGAACGCTATATGCGGCTATATTTGTCGGCGCTGCATCATCAGGAAAAATCGCAGGCGGAACACCGGCTCCTGCTGGAGGCCTGCGGTAAAGGCGACGTCAAGGCGGCGCAGAAAGTATTGCGCAAGCATATGACCGATGCCAAGAAAAATTTGAGCCGGTATCTGGAACACTAAAAACAATCGAAATGTCATGGAGTCGTCCAAAAAGCAAATTCAGTGAGTAATGATCGGCAATAATTTTCGAAAATCGAAAATTGTTGCCAGATGAATCGGTCCCCTAGAAACGGGGCGTGAAAACAAAAGGAGGCATCTCTCATGTCCACGCAGAGAATTACCGAATTCAAAAAATCCTACATTGATTTGAAACCGTCCATCAGTGTGAAACGGGCCTTGGCCTTTACGGCTTCGCACAAGCAAACCGAGGGCGAAGCCGTGATCATCCGCCGGGCGAAAGCCTTCAAGGCTGTTTGCGAAACCATTCCGGCAACGATTTTCGATCATGAACTGATCGTCGGGGCGATCGGCGAATTTCGCAAGTGCGGGATCGTCTGTCCGGAGTATTCCTGGCAGTGGGTGGATAAGGAGATGGACTCCTTCGCCAGCCGCAGCCAGGACCCGTACTGCATCGACGACATCACCAAACGCACGTTGCGCAACGAGGTGTTTCCGTATTGGCAGGGCAAGTCGCTGGAGGAAACCTTCCTGTCACGGTTGAATCCTGAAACCGCCAATATCCTGGTGGATACCGGCATCATCGACAACGATTCCAAGTGGCGCAATGCGGTCGGCGAAGTCACCGCCGACTATCAGGACGTTATCTTCAAGAAAGGTTTCGGCGGGCTCCAGGCGGAGGCGCTGGCGCATTTGGCGGAACTGGAGCCGGTCACCGTCGAAGCGATGGAGAAGATCAATTTTTACCGGGCAGCGGTGCTGGTTTCGGAAGGAATTATCACGCTGGCGAACCGCTATGCCGAGCAGGCGGAACAATTGGCGCGGACGGAGCAGGATGCCGGCCGCAAGGCGGAACTGCTGGCGATCGCCCGAAATTGCCGCCGAGTGCCGGAACAGCCGCCGACAACCTTTTATGAGGCCATCCAGATGGTGTGGTTCACCCAGTTGGGATCCATTTTGTCCGAGAATTCGCTGGCCCTGAACCTGGGCCGGTTCGACCAATACATGCATCCGTATTTCGCCGCCGACATCGAGAAGGGCCTTTTGACCAAGGAGCAGGCGCAGGAACTGATCGAGGCGCTGTGGATCAAATTGTCGGAGTGGGTGTGGGCCATTTCCAGCAACACCGCCAAATTCTTCGCCGGCTACAATTCGTTCCAGAACCTGACCGTGGGCGGTCGGACGCGGGACGGCAGGGATGCGACCAACGAACTGTCGTTCATGTGCCTGCAGGCGACGGCAAATGTGAAAACCCATCAACCCGGCCTGAGCGTGCGGATCCATCCGGACAGCCCGGATGAGTTTATGCTGGCGGTGTGCCGCCTCATCAGCGCCGGCACCGGCTTCCCGGCCGTGCACAACGATCGGGTCGGCTCGGCCATGCTGGTGGCGGCGGGACTGTCGCCGGAAGACGCGCGGGATTGGAGCAACTGCGGTTGCGTGGTGCCGCATTTCCGCAAAATCGGCGAATGGACTTCGGCGGTCAGCGTCAATCTGGCGGCGGCGGTCGAATACGCCCTGAACCAGGGGAAAAGCCGTATCGACGGGAAAAAGATGGGGTTGGACGAGCAGCCGGCCGACAAGTTTTCCAGCTACGAAGAAGTGAAGGCGGCCGTGTTCCGGCAAATCGCCTATCTGGTCAAACATTCGGTCATCGGCACGATCACGGCCCAGCAAATCCACGCCGAAATGGTGCCGCGCCCGTATCTGTCCCTGTTGGTCGACGGCTGCATGGACAAAGGCAAGGATTTGAGCAAGGGCGGCGCCAAATACAACGTCGGTCCGGTTCTTACCGGCATCGGCGTGGCGGATATGGCGAATTCGCTGGCCATGATCCGGAAACTGGTGTTCGAAGAGAAAAAAACCACGCTGGCCGAGATCTGCGCGGCGCTGGACTCCGACTGGCAAGGCTATGAGGAACTGCGGCAGGCGGCGCTGGCCTGCCCCAAATACGGCAACGACATCGACACCGTCGATTCGATCGCCGTGGAAATCTCCGAGTTTTACCACCGGGAAATCCACGCCTACAAAGATTATTTCGGATCGCCGTTTAATTCGGCGTTCATGGGAATCTCCAACTACATTCCGGCCGGCAGCGTGATCGGTGCGACGCCAGACGGCCGGAGGTCCGGGACTCCATTGACGGAAGGCGTTTCGCCGCATGCCGGCACCGATCTGACCAGCCCCACCGCGGCGATGCGGTCGGTGGCCAAGATCAACCATGACATTCACTCCGGCGGCACGCTGCTCAATGTGAAACTGGCGCCGGAACTGCTGAAAACCGAGCGGAGTCTGAAGAATCTGGCCGCCATCATTCGGGCTTACTTTGCCTTGGGCGCGTTCCATGTCCAGTTTAATGTGATCTCGGCTGAAACGCTGCGCAAAGCGCAGGAACATCCGGAAGACTACCGCGACATGCTGGTCCGGGTCGCCGGCTACAGCACCCAGTTCGTCAATCTGTCCCGCGAGGCGCAGGACGCCATCATCGAAAGAACGACCTATGAAGCCATGTAACGGCACGATCTTCCAGATCCAGCGTTGGTCGGTCAACGATGGGGAAGGGATTCGGAGCACCGTTTTCTTCAAAGGCTGCTCGCTGCGTTGTCAGTGGTGCGCCAATCCCGAATCCTGGAACGGCCGGCCGGAAGTCCTGTATTTCCGGGAACGGTGCAGCGGCTGCGGCCGTTGCGCCACGGTCTGCCCGACAGGAGCGGCCACCATGGTTGACGGCAAAAGCGAGCTGGACCGGACGAAATGCACGGCTTGTTTCAAATGCTGCGAAGTGTGTCCGACAGGTGCACGGAAGAAAATGGGTTCGACGGTGAGCGTCGACGAGGTGCTGTCCGTTATCAAGCGGGACGCCATTTTTTACCGGGAGTCCGGCGGCGGCGTCACCTTTTCCGGCGGCGAGCCATTTGCCCAGATGGAGTTCCTGCGGCAGCTGGCGACGGCTTGTCAGCGTTTGGGCATCGACACCGCCGTCGAAACCAGCGGTTATTTCGACTGGGAACAGGCCCGGGATATCATCGCGGGTCTGGACGCGGTGTTCGTGGACATCAAACATATGGACGACGCAGTGCACACTGCCCGAACCGGGGTCGGCAACCAGCGGATTCTGGCGAATGTCGCGGCGATTTCCCGGCTGAATCCCAATACGATCGTTCGCGTGCCTCTGATCGAAGAAGTGAACGCCAACGAGCAAAATATTCGCAGCCTGGCTGAATTTCTGCGAGAACATACGCAAGTCGCCGGCGTGGAGCTGCTGCCGTATCATGAGTTCGGTGAAGCCAAATACAACGCTGTCGGTGGAGTCGGGCACAAGTTCACGACGCCGGACACGGCAAAAATCGAAAAGTTGAAGGAAATTTTGCGCGAATGCGGCATCCGAATCGCTGACTTCAAATAAGCATCGAACCAGTAACCGACGCCTGCCAGCGAATTTTTCGCCGGCAGGCCTTTGTCAACTGTTGAAAAGATTTGGTGGCACGGTGTTACCGTCGGCCCGGCAGGAGTCTGGCGCATCGATGGAGAAGGGTACAATGCGAAAAATCGCAACCAACTTGCCGGAGGATTCGCATGAGACGCTCGAAATGCTGGTTGTGCGGACTGGTGGTATTGTTGCTGGCGGCAGCCGTGTTTCTGACCGCTTACTTCACGCCGGCCCGGCCCCGCTCGTCGCTGCGGCGGCCTGCCAAACCACCGACGGCTGCGGTGCTTCCGGCGCCGCCCGCCGCGCCGCCCCTGTGCCCGTTCCTCGGCCAGTTCAAGGGCAATGCGGGAATCTACGCCAAAAATTTGGAAACCGGACAGGTTTTCACGCTGAACGCCGACGAAATCTTCGCCGCCGCCTCGACGATCAAGGTGCCGGTGTCCATCGTAATGTACCAACAATTTTATGACCAGGCCGACTTTTTGGAGCAAGTGGGTTACGATATCGGCGTCGAACTCATGATGCTCGTCAGCGACAACGAATACTTCGCGATTTTTCTGGACGAGATCGAAGAAAAGATCAGCCCGGAAAAAATCCGTGCCCTGTTTGCCGATCTGGGCATGACTCGCACCACGATCCGAGACGACAAGGCCCGTGATATGTATGGCTATTCCAACATCACCACCGCCCGGGACATGGGGGTTCTGTTCGAGCGTCTGTACCGGGGCGGCCTGATCCGTCCGGAAAAGCGGGAGTTCATGCTGAACGCGATGGCGCAGAGCATCTTCCCGGACGAAATGGCGCGTTATCTGCAGGATCGACGGGTCATGCACAAAATCGGTGATCTGGATGATGTACTGGCGGATGTCGGCATTGTTGAAGGACCGGGCGGCTCGGTGCTCATCGCCATATTCACCGAGACCCGGCTGGAGCAGGACTATGCCAGCGATTATATCGCGGCGGCTTCGGCCTGCCTGTACACCGGCCTGAGCGGGAACGCCACCGCCTGGAATGGCGAGTTCCTCTCCCCATACGACCCGGATGCGCCGAAACCCTGAAGGTCTTCGGCGGGTTCACGATCTTTTCCAACATTGCTTGCACAGGGGGGCAGGTTCATGACGACCGAAGAGCAGAAGCTGCGGCAAGCCGTGGCCGAGGGAATTATTACCCCGGATCAGGCCAACAAGCTCAGAGAATTGTGGCGGGAGGACGTCGCTCCGACCCCGGCGCCGACGGAAGAACCGGGCACGCGCATGAGCAAGTTCCTCTATTATCTGGGCGCCATGATCGTGATCGGCGCCATGAGCTGGCTGATGAACACCGCCTGGGACGCCTTCCGGGGATTCGGTCTGTTCGGCATTGCGGCGGGATATGCCGCTGTTTTCTGCTGGCTGGCCCGATATTTCCGCCCGAAATCGACGGTGCTCAGCGGGCTGTTCGTGGTGATGGCCGTCTGCATGACGCCGCTCGCCGTATTTGGCCTGCAGTCGGGCCTGAACATCTGGCCGTATGAGAATCCCGGCGCCTATAAAGATTTTTACCGATACATCCGGGGCGGCTGGTTCGCGATGGAGGTCGCCACCATCGCCGCCGGCCTGCTTTCGCTGCGCTTCAGCCGCATTCCCTTTGCGATGATGCCGATTGCCTTCACTCTCTGGTTCATGTCCATCGATATCGCGCCGATTCTGGCGAATGGCGATTTCAACTGGATGTTGCGCAAACAGGTTTCGATCGTTTTCGGGCTGGCGATGCTCGGGGCCGCTCTGGCGGTCGAGCGCCGTCAGCAAATCGACTACGCGAAATGGCTCTACATCTTCGGCGTGATGACCTTCTGGGGCGGATTGTCCCTGCTGCGCTCCGACTCGGAGCTGTCGAAGTTCATCTACTGCCTGATCAATGTTGCGATGATGTTTTGCGGGGTGCTGCTGGACCGCAAGGTGTTCCTGGTGTTTGGCGGCGTGGGCTTTTTCGGCTATCTGGGTTATCTGTCCTGGCGCGTCTTCCGGCACTCGATCGCCTTTCCGTTCGCCCTTACCGTCCTCGGCCTGAGCCTGGTCTACCTCGGCTGGATTTATCATACGAAATATGATGTTATCCAGCGTTATGTGCGAAAGCTTGTCCCGTTGCGAAAACTCCGGAGCTGACTCCGGGAGCATGGCCCGGAATTCAAGGAACGGATCCAAGCCTGTGACGGAAATTCCCCGTTCGCATTCGTGCGGCGGGGATATTTTTTCCCCAAATACTATTATGGCGCTACGCGCGGGAAGCCCGCTGTCCTTTTTGTCTGCGAGTGACCTGACGCGCCACAACCATCGTTTGCGATATCCGCTTTTCCCGTCCGTTCCTTTTTTTACACGGCAGGCAGGAAAATCCGGACGCGGCGCGAAGTTAAGAAAAAAACGCCGGCCGCCGCGCGGGAGCCGAAGAAAGAGACGGTGCGATGCGAAAAATCCTGATCGGGATTGCCTTTGTTTGTTGTTTGATCGCCTCTTCGGCTCAGGCCGCGACTACGCTGGAAATTCTGCCGACTCATCGCCAGGACCGGTTCACATGGAACAAGGCGGGGCTTGATGGCGTTCCCAACATCCTGTCCGAGCTGAAGTGGGAGAATCTGCGGATTTATGCCATTAAGGGCGTTTTGCGCCACGATACAGGGCGGCGGACCTTTCTGGAGGCCACCGGCAGTTTCGGCTGGATTTATTCCGGGACCAACCAGGACTCCGACTATGACCAGAACGACCGGCAGGATGAGTACTCCCGCAGTTACGCGAACGCCGGCGACGGCCGGGGCACGGTCGTTTCGCTGGGGCTGGACCACTCGCTGGGCAAAAACTGGAGTCTCGGCGCGGCGATCGACTATACCAGCTACACCGCCAACAAGGGTACGGACCAGGTGAACTTCGCCGATGGCAGTAATTTGCACATTCCCCTGAACCGGGTGACCTGGGATTCCTGGGCCTATCGGCTGACGGCGACGTACAGATTCTGAAATATTGGCGGCCGGATCGGCTGTTTTTGATGGATTCAAACGAACACCCATGTGCTGTCCACCATTGAGGGGGGCAGCTTTTTTTACCATGAACCATTGTTGAAAAATCCTTTGTTGCTCGAATTTTTCAGGCCTGCCTGTCCTTTGTTCGGCGGGCGCGCAGAAAACAAACGGGTTATCTATTGTTAAATAAGAATAATTATAATATAATATCTTTAAGTCAAGATAATTTTCGAATGGAAGATGTGTCGTGAACAATCTTTCAAGGCAGGAAACCCGGCAGGCGATGCGGCTCTACATCGCATTGACCCGGACTTACAAGGCGGTGCTGGAAAAAGACCAGCGCAATATTCGCGGCTACGGACTCAACGCCTCGGAGTTCGGCGTCCTGGAGCTCTTGTACAACAAAGGGCCGCACCCGCTGCAACAGATCGGCGGGAAAATCCTCATCACCAGCGGAACCATCACCTATGTGATCGACAAACTGGCGGAGAAAGGCCTGATCGTCCGGCGGCCTTGCGAGCAGGACCGTCGGATCGTGTATGCGGAGCTGACCGAAGCCGGCCGGAAACGGATGACGGAGATCCTGCCCGCCCATTACCAAGCGTTGGCGGAGTCTTTTGTCAGTCTCGATCCGGCGGAAAAAGAACAGGCAATCACGCTGTTGAAAAAAATCAGTTTTTCGTCGCATCGGTAAATTTTTTGCCTTAATATCTTTAAATCAAGAATCTTGGCGTTAAAATGGGGGATCGTTATGAACCGGTTGGCTCAGAGATTGAACGGATTGGAAAAATATAAGGACGAAGCGCTGTTGTTCGTCCGCTTGGGACTTTGCTTCATGTTTGTTGTAGTTCACGGCGGGCCCAAAATTTTCGGTGGTCCCGCGAAGTGGCTGGAAGTCGGCTCCATGCTCAAAGTGCTCGGCGTCACGACGATGCCGACCCTGCTCGGTTTTATCGCATCGGTTTGCGAATTTTTTGGCGGAATCTTCATTGGCTTGGGCCTCTTTACCCGGCTGGGGGCGGCCATGATTCTGTCCACCCTTGTTATTGCATCGGCGGTCATGTTGACGCTGAAAGGTCTGTTTGCGGCGGCGCCGGCCATTGAAGACAGTTTGTTTATGATTGTGCTCATGGTGGTAGGAGCGGGAAAATATAGTTTGGATTACAAATGGTTTAAGTAAGAATGTCTGATCCGTGCGGAGCGGGAATCAGCAAAAAATGAAGGGAGGAAAAGATTATGGCAACCAAAAAAATCGGGGTAATCGTGGGGAGTCTGCGCAAGGAGTCCTTTAACCGGAAGATCGCCAAGGAACTGATGGCGGTGGCGCCGCCCGAGCTGGCGCTGGAGGAAGTGGCGATCGGGGCTTTGCCCTTGTTCAACCAGGATTTCGATGACGAGGGAACCACGCCGGCCGAGTGGGTCGCGTTCCGGGAAAAACTGAAGCAGTTCGACGGGTTTCTGTTCCTGACCCCGGAATATAACCGGTCGGTGCCGGCGGTTCTCAAGAACGCCATCGACATCGGCTCCCGGCCCTATGGGAAAAATTTGTGGGACGGCAAGCCCGGCGCGGTGGTCAGCGTGTCGATCGGCGGGATCAGCGGTTTTGGTGCGAATCATCATTTACGGCAAACTCTGGTGTTCGTGAACGTTGCGACCATGCCGCAGCCCGAGGCCTATATCGGCAATGCGGCCGCGTTATTCGACGCCAAAGGGGCCCTGGTGAACGAAGGGACCCGGGAATTTCTGAAAAACTTCATGGCGGCTTTTGCGGCGTGGGTTGCGAAGACCGCAAAATAAACGGGACTGACCAGTGGTCTGGCTGTTCCCAAATCACAATATAGCCTCTACGAATCAACCGTTGCCCCGATAACCGGCCGGCAGCGGTTGTTTTTTATTTGCCAAGCGCAGCAAGATAAAAAAGTACCAACTACCCGCATCGCTGCGAGTAATTGATACTCTTGTCCTTAAAACTGATTCGCGGGCCGTTATTAGAACAAACCGGCGTAGATATCGACGGCGATTCCGTCAGCCGAAAAATTGACTACGACCATCTGGGAAACGGACACCCTGACGTGCGCCCCTTTGCCCACCAGCAACGAGGGTGGCGAAATGTCCAATCCGACGGTTCCCGCCTGACTGAACAAGCTGCAGGCATTCGCGCAAACCATATTTCCCATTTCCGCCAAAGCGCTTTGCGCCAATTCATCCAGGTCGGAAACGGGCATGCCCATCATCATTGTTGAGGCGAACTGCTGCGCATCGTCGATGCTCATACCGATCAGAATCGCGCCTTTGAGCGGCCCCATGACGCCGATGTTAATCAATATGCCCGGGTTTTCCAGCGTGGCGCCTTCCAGCGCGATTCCCTTTTTCGTGATTTCCTGAAAGCCGATCTGCGGCAGGATCTCGGCAAATGCCTGTAATATCGGATTGATCGAATTTACATCCACAATACCAACCCCTTTTTAAAGCCGAGGCTCATGTATACCTGCCCAAAATCCGTATCCGCCGAAACGCTGTGCAGCGAAAGATTGGGGCTGAAAATTTCGGTCGTCTCGCCGAAAAACACACTCGGCGGCGCCACTTTAAAGCCAAAAGATTTGTCTTTCTTGTTCAGCATCGAACAGGCCACCCCACCGACCACGTTGGCGTATTCCGCCGCCATCGCCACGACTTCGTCGCGATTTTTCGCCTCGCGTTTCAATATCGCGGCCGCCATCTTTTCCGCGGCTTCATACGCAATATCGATGATCAACGAGCCCGGATAGCGGCCAATGATTCCGATGACAACCATGATTCCCTTGGAAGTATGTTGCCCCTTCTCGTCGATGTTTTCGAAGCGCACCGTGGTTTTCGTCAGCCGGGTCGTGCTTTGGGAAAGCGCTTCTTTAAATGTGTCCAATCCCTGTTCTTCGAGGCTGTTATATAGAGTGTCCGGCGCCATAACGTTGCTGATAACCCGTTGCAAAGTCTCCGGGTCCACCGGTTTTTGCACATAACCGACGGCTCCGGCCCGTTTTGCTTCCGATTCCGACTCTTCGTCCTTCATGGAACTGCACATGATGACCTTGGCGGCCGGATCGTGCAACCGAAGCGCCTTGGTGCACTCAAAACCATCTGCGCCGGGCATCGCGATATCCATCATCACGATATCCGGCCGGCACTCCTGATATGTCTGAATGAGAGTTTCCAGCGAGTCGGCTTCCCCGACGATTTGGCAATCCATCTCCTCCAACGTTGCCGCCAACATGGTTCGCGAGAATGGCGAGTCGTCAACCAGCATTACTTTAATATCCATTCGTTTCACTCCTGTTTAATCGATTTTTCCGCAGGGCCATTCTCAAAGACGCCGTTTATGGTTTACTACTGAGTATCTTTAATTGTATTCGCTTCCGCCAGGCTGTCAACCCGGATTCTACTCGAGTGGGTGGAATCAAATCAAAAAGAACTTGACGAAAAAATAGGCGAACCCCGAATGTAGGGCTCGCCTATTCATTACGCTATAAATTTATCGCCAGGAAAATGTTGCGGAACAGCTAGCCCGTTCCGCTCCTGCCGGAACCGTGGGGTACAGGCGATAGGGACCGCCTGGACGAATGACTTGCCCAAGGGCTGTGTTGGCGGGTTCCCAAAGATTCCATTCGCCGCTTCGCATGGTGCTGAAGCCTTCGATCCAAAATCCGGCGCCCTTGACGTTGCAGTTCACTGCGGTGATGGTTGCATTGGCGGGGAGGGAAAAAGCCTCGCCTTGTAACACGTTGGATCGTCCAGGGGCTCCTTTGATCTGAGTTCCGGATGCTGTTAATGAACCGGCAGAGGCAACCAGGGGCAGAGAGGATAGCAACAGCGTGAAGACGAGGGTGCACAGGAGCGATTTCCGCAACATTTTTCAACCTCCTTAATTGTGTCGCCTGTGTAGCAGGCTATCATTGCTCTATATTTCGATTTTTGCAAAGTTTTCCCTTTAATTACGCGGAGAAAAAAACGAACGGGCGAAAGCTGCGTTTTTTATTTTGAATAGTTCGATAATTTTGGCAGGAATTTACTGGGTAGCGTAAAATAGATATACTGTATCCATTTTTGTTATTGCGCGCGCAGGGGCGTGCGGCGGGAGGTGAAGCCAGGGCAGCGATACGGGAACGGTCGACTCCGAAAAGACAGGGCATAGAAAGATAGGGGAAGGAGTGGGACAATGAAAAAATTCAGCGTGTTGTTGGTGTTCTTGGCGATCTTGCTGACATCCAGTCTGGGCTTGGCATTTGAAAATGTGAAATTCGCCGTGATTTCCGATCCCCATATTTCCATCCCGCAGCAAAAAGGGGTCAGCGATGGCTTCAAATTAGGCTTGCAGACACAGATGCTGGCTGAAAACACTGTAGCGGAGTTGAATAAAATCCCGGATTTGCAGTTTGTCCTGGTCACCGGCGATCTCACGCAGGATGCCGAACCATGGAATATCGACGCTTTGCGCCGGATTCTCGACGGTTTGAAAGTCCCTTATTTTGTGACGCTGGGCAACCATGATCTGAGCCGTGTTCCCCACAATTTGAAGGATCAGCCGGTTACTCTTTCGAAATATTCGGTCTCGGGAGCTTTTATCGGCAAGTCGGGCGGCATGACGCCCGGTATGACGTATTATGCCCATGAAGTGGCCAAGAACCTGGTGCTGATCAACCTGGACACTTCGCGGGCCCAGGTATTTTCGCCGGAAGCAGGCCTCAATGACTACGGCGGGTATGTCGATCCAGGGCAAATGCGCTGGTTGGAAAAAACCTTGCAGGCCAATCATGGCAAAACGATCATTGTGATGACCCATCATAATCTGATCCCTTGGTGCGAGGGCGACCGGACCGACTACCACAAGTGGGGATGGTTCCGGATTGACAACGGCGATGCCGTGCAGGCCTTGCTGCAAAAACATGGAGTGAAAGCTATCTTTACCGGGCATCGGCATATTTCGACCCGCTATCAGGATGTGGGCGGCGTGTTCAATTTCGTTCATCCGGCGATTTCCACCTATCCGATGCGGTTTACCCTGTATGACATGACGCCGCAGGGATTGAAGTATGAGGTGAAAAATGTTCCGGCATCCGATGACGTTTGGGCGCTGGCGAAAAAGAACTTCCTCGCGGACAGTTGGTGGCGCGATGCCGACCAACCCAACACGCCCGATGGAAACGCGAAATATCTGGAATTGTATGAAGGAACCAGCATGAGCGGGTCGGTAAAATTCAAATAGCGAACCCGGTCTGGCTAAACAAAAAAATCCCTGGGCATCGTGGTGTCCAGGGATTTTTCTTGTTGCCGCTGGTGCGACATTTGTTGACAAGTAAACGATCGTTAACTATAATACTGGTGAACGATCGTTAACTACGCAGGGGAGGATCTTTGATGGCCGGCACAAAAGAAAATATTTTGCATACGGCGCTCCGCTTGTTTGCACGGGATGGGTATGAAGCGGTTTCGGTAAGCGCGATTGCCGGGGAGCTTGGAATGACAAAAGGCGCTTTATATAAGCACTACAAGAGCAAGCGGGACATATTTGACCACATTGTGAAGCGCATTTATCAGATCGATGCGGAAAGTGCGAAAAAGTATGAAGTGCCGGAAGAAACCTTTGGTAAATCGCCATCGGCCTACCGCACTACTACTATGGATGGGATTAAGGCTTTCACCGAAGCGCAGTTCCAGTTTTGGACGGAAAACGAGTTTGCCAGTAACTTCCGAAAAATGTTGACGCTGGAGCAATACAGAAACCCGGAAATAATGGAACTGTATCAAAAATGCCTTGTGAGCGGGCCGGTCAGCTATATGGAAGATTTATTCCGTGAAATGATGGAACAAGGGATTTGGCGCACAAGTAACCCGAAACAGCTGGCGCTGGAGTTTTATGGGCCGTTTTATTTGTTGGTGAGCATTTCCGATACGATGCCGGACAAAAAAGAGATGGCGAATCTATTGGCGGCGCAGATGGAGCGGTTTATCGAAAGAAACTCTGCACAAAAGTCATAACGGACGAAAAGGAGAACAACAATGGAAGAACCAACAATCCACGAATTTGATTTTGGCCTCATCAATGAGTATTTCACAGAGCTGGAACGGCTGGGACCTGGCAGTTCCGCAGAAACCATCCGGGCATTAGGCTTTATCGGCAATCTCCCGAATAAAACCCAAATTGCCGATTTAGGTTGCGGCACAGGTGTGCAGACAATGATTCTGGCGCAAAATACAGAGGCAACTATCACCGCCCTCGACCTTTACGCCGGATCGATCGATAAACTCAACGCAACCGCCGAAAAACTTGGTTTGCAACACCGGGTAAAAGGGATAGTCGCTTCCATGGATAATTTGCCGTTTCAGAAGGATGAATTTGATCTCATCTGGTCGGAGGGGGCAATCGCCAATATCGGCTTTGAAAAAGGCTTGAACCACTGGCGGGACTTCCTCAAAAAAGATGGTTATGTTGCCGTATCCTATGAGTCCTGGTTTACCGATGAGCGCCCTGCAGAAATTGAGAAATGGTGGATGGATGCAGTGCCGGAAATCACCACCATCGGGCATAATATTTCCATTATGCAAAAAACAGGTTATATTCCGGTTGCCGCATTTGCGCTGCCGGAACATTGTTGGATCAACAATTACTTTATGCCGCAAAAAGCACGGCAAGCGGAATTCTTGAAAAAACATGCGGGGAATAAAGCCGTGGAAAACATGATTGCATTTTTGAGACGGGAGGCGGACTTGTACTTAAGATATAAACAGTATTACGGCTATGTATTTTATATTGGGAAAAAATATAAATAAGAAGGGTCGCCGGTAATTTGTGCGTTCGCTTTACAACGGACTTCGCTTTCGCTATACTATTTATGCAGAACAAATGTTCGAATAAAAATGCGGGAGGCGGTTTGTTGTGGAAAAAACCATGCTCGACAAGGCGGAAGAACTGTTGGCGAAATGCGAGGTCGTGACGCTGGCGTCCATCAATGAGGAAGGGTATCCGCGCGTTTGCGTAATCTCCAAGATCAAGACGGAAGGAATCCGGACGATCTGGATGGCCACCGGGACTCACTCCGCCAAGACGGGGCATTTCCGGCAAAATCCCAAAGCCAGCGTCTGCTATTTTCTGGGCGGCGACAGCGTCACGCTGTTGGGCGAGGTCGAGATTGTCCAGGACGCGGCGATTAAGCAGGCACTCTGGCAGGATTGGTTTATCGCGCATTTCCCGAAGGGCGTTGACGATCCGGAATATTGCATTTTGCGGTTTGATGCCCGCCAGGCGACGTGCTGGATCGACCAATTCTTTGAAAATCACCGCCTGTAAGCGACGATCCAGTGTTGAGATAGGCGGAGGAGTAGCAATCTATTTTTCTGGGCGAAAACAAAACAGAAAGCAAAAACGGGTTTGACGAAATTGTCAAACCCGTTACTTTTTGTATACGTCGCCTCTGGGACTGACAGTAATGATGCTAATGAGCAGAATTGCATGATCGGGCTCAAAGATAACGCGATAATCGCCGACACGTAAACGGAATTCGCCGGGGCGGCCGTGCAACGGTTTAATGTCCAATCCTTGCGTCGAGAGATCGAGAGCCAGTAACTCAACTGCCTGAACAATCCGTTTGCGATTATCCGGTCCAAGCCGCTTGATATAGCTTACGGCTTTTCTGGACCAACGGATTTCATAAGCCGGCAAGTTTTCGAACCTCGTCATGGGATACCCACTTGCCCTGCTTCATTTCTCGTTTCGCTTTGTCGGCCTCGGCGGCTTCGAGAGGCGACAGTTTGTCGTCCGAGCGTTCGATGAGAAATTCCAAAAAGCGTTCCGCGGTTTTCCGCTCATTGACGGGAACTCGACGAGCTAGTTCCTGCAGTCGCTTGATTGGTACGCTCATTTTTACGGCCTCCTTTGCCTTTGCGCAATATTCTCCTCAAGATTTTGCGGGCCTATTGGTTCGAATCGGCGACCGCTTGACTCACATTCAAGAGGTCATTTATAGCAAACCAAGATTCCCGATGGTGGTGAGGTTGGTGACGGCAACTAAACCTTGTCAATCTTCTTATGCAGTTATTATATCATGTGATTTCAGCGGTAAAAAGTTTGAGACGCCTAAACACTGTTTTATTCCGCCACGGCGTGTTTCTGGGCGAAAAGAAAATAGAATACCGGAAAATCTACGGAAGTCTTGATTTACCTTAGTGGGGCATACTAGTCGTCGTCTTCCAGATAGGCAATAACATGGTTTAACCGAGCCAATAGAATCGGCGAGATTTTCAATGTCCGATTGGCCAACCCCGATCCGCCATAGACGAAGGAATACTGAAAAAGACGCTTGTCAAATAGGACAGGCATGTCCAGGCCGACCATCGGCATATCGCCAGCGTCAAAGCCGGTTATTTCCCGTAATTTATTCCGCTTGGCCAGCTGAAATTTTGCGGAACCGATGCTGGCTGCGGTCTGTTTAAAATCCAAATGGCTTCGGCTGCCGGAAAAGATGATGGAAACATAGCCGTGATCCGTTTCTGCAATCAAAGTCGGCGCGGTTTGGCCTGGATCGATGCCGAAGAACGCTGCCCCGGCGGCAGCGGAGCAAAGGTGCTGTTCATGGTGGATCAATTCGTACTCGACGCCCGAACTTTCCAGAGCGGCTTTGACAATATCCATGGTTATATCCCTCTCGTGTGGAACTTTACCCGGCTGAGCGGGCGTTGGTTTTCTTGGCGCCGCTGTTCACATAATGTCTAATGGCTTCTTCAACGGCGGAATTCAGTGTTTGCCCGCGCGATGCCGAAACCAAAGCCAATGTTTTATGAAGTTCCGGCGACACACGTACATTAAAGCTTCCTTTATAGGTTTTTTCCGGTTCTATACCATTCTCGGCGCACATTTCAAGGTACTCATCCACCGCACCCTGGAAATCGTCTCGAAGGCTTTGTACGCTGTCGCCTTCATAAGATATAAGGCTGTTAACCCCAATGACTTTGCCGAAAAGCACATTATCTGTGCCGGAAAGCTCCACTGTGCCATAATAGCCCTTATATTCCAACATATTGTTCACAGCAAGGCCTCCTTCTCTAGGATTTCTAAAACTTGCCTAATCTGATACTCTAAAAGCTCATTGCGCGGGTGCGGCTTATGCAGCACAATTGCAACGTTTCCTTTGAGAAATTTCACCCGAGAGCCGCTTGTCTTGCCCTTGTTTGACATTGCAAAGCCCAAAGCTTCCAAAACGGACTGCAATTCATCAAACGAAAAATCTTTTGGATTGCTTTTTAATCGTTCAATCAGTTTTTCTTTTTTGCCCATCATCTTACCTCGTCGATATTATTATATCTAATTCTTTCGGATTGTTGCAACTGAAAAATAGTTGCGAATTGCCGGAAAGCGATTCCACATTTCCGGGCCGCTGCCAGCTCTTCTTTTAGCGTTTGAATGTGGCTAGTGTCAAGATTTTTGCGGACATTTGTGGATATGTTCCCGTGCCATGTGAACGTAATAGCCGAACATTATGAGAATGGCAAAACAAAACCGCTGGCCCTAATCTGGACTAACGCAAGCAGTATGGCATGATCTTGGGTGACGGATGTGCGACTGGCCAATTCGCTCAAAGGCTGCGGACAGGGCATGCGGTACACGGTGAAGACTCGGGGGAAAGTTTATTTATTTGAAGACGAGGGAAGATAGTTTTTGGAGGGATGCAAGGAGTGAGGGTTATTATTAAAATGATCATCTTGCCGACATAAGTAAGAAAGTTGGCAGGATTATGTATAATTTTATCGAAACATAAATATCGTTAAATTTAAAAAATTTCCCACAAGTGAATCATCGTAATACGCTATAAGATAAAGAACACAGACCACCATTAGATGGATGGATAAAAATCTATCTAGCCTCTCAATAATAAACGATAAAGCCATTGCTGAAGATTCAGATTAGCTAAGGAGGTTCAGAGTCGTATTAATCTATTTTTGATTTTTATCTGATGAGAAATGTGAAAGCGAGATATTGCACTAAGGAAATATATATGAAACGGTTGGGATGGGGAGGAATAGTTAAAAAATGGCGTCAAATCTGATATTGAAAAATATTTATTTTGGGAAAACTGATGCCAAGAATGAATTGAATGAGAACACCCCGGAACAAAGGAAGAATTTTAAAGATACTTTTTTGTTACCAGCACAATTTAATTTGTCTGACTTTGTTGAAGGCAAGAAATATTTTATTTACGGATTAAAGGGAACCGGCAAAACAGCCTTTTTGCGCTACCTGAGTATTTATATTGAAGATGATTTGAAGAACCATACGTCTTTTGTATTATTCAAAACTGACTTTGATGAAGCAGATAAACAACATTTCGATAAATACGCAAATGTGGTTGTTTCACAGAGCAGTTTTGATGGTACAGATAACAATAATGATTTTGAATTGGCCTGGAAGTGGTTTTTCTTCAGACATATTTTAGATCAACTTGAAAGCAAAGACTTGCAATTATTTGAAGTGGATGATAATTGGAAGAAATTCAAACGGCATATGAAAGCGGTACGGATTGATCCGAGTAAATCAGGGTTAGCAAAGTATTTGCCGATTATAGAAAAAGGCGTCGTCGAATTGAAGGCGGCAAGTGTTAAATTAGGGTTGGATTTTATTTTCTCTCAAAAAAATGAAACACGAGTTGAATTTGCACAAATTGTTAAAGTGGCAGAAAAATATTTTGAAAGTTTAACTCCGGTAGGGAAAAACTTTTATATATTTCTTGACGAATTGGAGCTTGCGTTTCAGGAAGCCGCTGATATTTACGGTAGAAATTCGCACCTCATTAGAGACTTGATAGTAGTTGCAGCGAAAATCAATGCGTTATGTCGAAAAAAAAGTTACCCGATATATATTATCAGCTCTATTCGATCAGAGGTATTGAGTACTGTATTTTCTAGCGGCAAAGAAATTAATAAAGAAATTGAAGATTTCGGGTTGCTTATTTATTGGCATCAAGCGGGTGGAGGACTTCTTGAGCATCCGCTAATTGAAATGGCAATTAAGCGACTGCGTTTTGCGGAGCAAGAACATAGACACCTGACAAACTTAGAATTATGGAAGAAGTTTTTCCCTGAACCCATCCAAGGTAAAGCTCCTGAACGGTATATTCTGGATAACACTTGGTATAGACCCAGAGATATAGTTCGTCTGTTTACCACTGCTCAACAAATGTTTCCGGATTCGGTTTCCTTTTCTCATAAAGTTTTTGACGGTATACGGAAAAAGTATTCAACATCATCTTGGGTAGAGGCGACGGAAGAATTGCGAGCGAAATACTCAGTTGATGAAATAGAGGCAATTCGACAACTTTTCTGTGGATGGAAACCACGTTTTACCTTTGAGCAGTTTGCAGAGCGGATAAAGAACTTGTCAAAAGTTTTTCCAGTGGTAAGTACTTTAGAAGAGAGAGGGGCGGCTACTATATTAAATGATATGTACAATATTGGAATTGTGGGCAATAATTATCAAGAAGACGGAGATTATAAATGGCGCGTACGGTTTGTTTTTCGTGGGGATGACCACTTGTTGATTGATAAGCAGGTGATGATACACAATGCATTGAAGCCATATCTTTCTCTTTAAAGTGCACTAGTACATATATCTGAGGATATGCAAAACAATAAGTATTACGCTGATTTGAGCAGCAATCACTTGAAGTGAGAACGTCGCTTTATAATTAGTAGGTTTAAGAAAAATAAACCCCAAATTAAACCCCAAACATGAAAAACGGGTTTGACGAAATCGTCAAACCCGTTGATTTACCTTGGTGGGGCATACTGGTTTCGAACCAGTGACCTCTTGAATGTGAGTCAAGCGCTCTCCCGCTGAGCTAATGCCCCGTTCTGTTGTGCCTGATTTATCAAGCCCTGTGCAATATTTTCTTTGTTCTCAAGGCGAGTGCTCGACATTGTGTCAAACACTGCTGACTTTCATATTATAACCGCAAATGCCTGTTGAAACAAGGGAGGGGCGAATTTTTTTTGTATCAGACGATTTGTTTGGGCGGGAAGACATGACAGACGGTTCCGCTGAAAGAAAAACACTTGTTGCAGGAAATGCAGCGGGCTTTGTCGGGGTCGTTCCGCAGCCAGCGCTGGACCAGATCCGGCTCGGCGAGAAAAGGCCGGCACATGGCGAAGAACTGGATTTTGGAGTTGTTGGCCCACTGTTCCATAACGGCCAGCGAGCGATTGCCGCCGTTCAGGATAATGGGGATCGGTAGTTTGGCGGCGATTTTGCCGGCGTACTCC
>CAZRLN010000017.1:0-3458 GCA_964601085.1 uncultured Veillonellaceae bacterium
GATTAAAGAAGGAGACATCTGGGTAATAAAGTCTTGGGTTCAGATAAGGGGCGAAAAGGGTCGAGAAGGAGATATGAAGTATTTCAATGAGGTTTTCGCCAAAATGAGTATAGCTGAAAAGCGGTATGGTGTGAAAGATTTATCAAAATGGGCGGGGCTGAAAGAATAGAACGAACTTTGAGTGAGCACTGCGCAACAAAAAGGCTCTTTGGATGTAATTCTGAAGAGCCTTTTTGTTGGTTCGCCCGGCATGGGCGCTTATGTCTGGGGTATGAGGAGAAATTAATGTCAGTGAGTGTCTCTAAACAAATTGAAGTTTCAGAGCGATTTTCGAAGGCATAGTTTATTATGTTACTCACAAGACTTTTCGAGAATCGCAAACAAATTTTCTTTGCGTTCGACACTGATAAATCCATTTTGCATGGCAATATTCAACTCGGCGTCAAAGTCTTCGATGGTCACATGCCTCGCTGGCTCGGCGATCAATAGACGCCCGCCAGGTTTCAAACATTGTGAGACTTCCCGCCAAAATGAATTCAGATCAGGTAATTCATGAACAACCGCGAAGGCGAAAACAAAGTCAATCTTGCCAACCATATCCGAGAGTCCCAAAGAGGTCGGTTGTGCCAACCGGGTTTCGATTTGTTCGGACAGTTTTGCCTGAACTGCTCGTTGCTTAAGCTTATCGAGCATTTTGGACTGGACATCGACGGCAATGACTTTCCCGGACTTTCCCACTTTCGATGCAAGTTCAAGCGTGAAAAAACCCATTCCCGGACCCACTTCCAGAACGGTCATGCCGGGATGAATATAGGGACTGATGATTTTTACGGGATTTTGAAATAGACGCCGGATAGGAGTGATCAAAAGATATCCCAGCCACCAGGGACAAGTTGAGTTAGCCATTAATTGCCAGCCCCTTCTGTTGAAAATGTTTAGTGGAGCTATTTCGTTGCTAGTCTGGCGCCCATGTCAAAAGCATTTTGACAGTCGATGGGGAACTGCTCTGCTTTTACTTTGGCCTTGTGTTTTTCGTCAAACATGGAGGCTTTATACTTGGTGTAATCATCAAACTGATAAGTGTCCTGGGACAGCAAGAATTCTGAAGGGCCGTTAAGGATCTGAAGGACGGCTTTGTTACTTTGAAAGAGGGATTCATAATTCAAATGTTTCCTGAGTTCTTCCGGAAGGTTCATGCTGGAAATATCGGCGGGCACATTCATCGTATAGATAAAACATGAGGAAACCTTGCCCGTGAAAACGGAACCATGGCCAACATTGTAAGTCATGGCAGAAAACAGCAAACGCTCCAGGAACGATCGCATTTCTCCGGTGACGTTGCCAAAATATATGGGGGACCCCAACAACAAAACATCACATTCCCGAATTTTTTCTAGGAGGCTTGTCAGTCCATCCTGCATGGCGCAACGGCCGATGAATTTACCGTCTTTTCGTTTGCAGGCAAAGCAACTGGTGCAACCCTTAAAATTTAAATCATATAAATGGACCAATTCAGTGTCCGCGCCTACCGATTTTGCTCCGTCCAGAGCTTTCTGCAATAGCGTTGCGGTATTCCAAGTCTTTCTCGGACTTCCATTGACTGCGATTACTTTCATACAAGCCGCCCCCTCGATTTCTTTGTACAGTTGCTTTTCACTGGCAAGCTCATTATACTAATAGGAAACAAATATACAAGTACGCACTTTTTTGTGCCTTGATAATTAGCTTAAGGAGTACTCAAAATGAACCGAAAAAAGCTTTATGGCGATGAGTGTCCGGTCTTGCATGCGCTAAATCTTCTTGGCGGAAAATGGCGGCTGCCAATCATATGGAATTTGTTAGAGGGCGGACTGCGATATAACCAATTAAAAAGACAACTGCAAGGAATCACCAACATCATGCTTACGCGCTCCTTGCAGGATTTGGAAGAATGCGGCCTCGTAAAGCGCGTTCAATATTCTGAAATACCCCCTCATGTTGAATACTATCTTACGGAGCATGCGAAAAAACTGATTCCTGCCATGGAGATTTTTCAAGAATGGGGGGAAGAACAAATGTTGCTTGAAAAAGGTGAACGAGAACCTGCTATTTCCATTGAATTACCCACGCCAAAGTAGACAAGAAGGCTTCCAGCGGATGGAAGCCTTTTGTATTTGGGGATGCAGTTTTGGGCTTGGATGATGGGCAGAGTGAGTAGCCGTGCTTGTCAATTTGCTATTCAATGAAAAGAAAAGCGTATCTGTTCATTGGCTCCGACGGATCTTTTAAGACTTGGATCGGATAGCCAATTCCTCTCACAGTTGCATAGACATCGATGCCAAGTGAATCCGGTCCCGGACGGGCAAACCGGGGATTTCTGCATTCTGTTCGATTGCCGGTACAACTTTCGCATAATACGCAGGAGGTAAATGATAGAAGTAGCGTTTTGTAATATCCGTCAAGAAACACTTCCCGTTCAAGTTTTAACAGTTTCTGCGCCGTATCTCGAACCCAGGCGTTCCGTTCTTCCGCGTTTTCACTTTGCTTTTCAAAATGAAAGACCGCCACATCGTTATATTCGGAAACCATTTTCCGGCATTCCTCAATGGTGGGCACGTTGGGAGGGCACACGCAACTCTTTCCATACTGTGGGCAGCCAAACATGCACCGAAAGCGAACCCATTGAGCGACAATAATGTCTTTGGCCGCCATCCATTTGAAGTCGGCAAAACCATGCTGATGGAAAAGGAGTTGCAAGTGGTCTTTGTCGATCATTTGATAAACCCTCCAGCAAATTAGTTTTGAAATCCCATTGCCTGTTTCACTTGTTCCATTTCCTCTGTTGACGTCAACATTTCCAACAGCTTGAATGCGACACCGGGAGCCGTTTCCGGACAGTACGAAGTGATAATGTTTTTATCCACGACGATCGGCTCATTGACGACATCGACCTGAAATTCTTTCAGCTGCTTCTGGCGGTAGGCATCGCGCAAATGATACGTCGTAGCTTTTCGTCCTGTTAATACGCCGCTTTTTCCTACAGGCAACGCGGCTACGCAAATTGTCGCGATGATTTTGCCGCGTGCATCAAACTCGCGAATTAGATTCAAAAACCGCTCGTTATACGCTTCTTCATAGAAGCCGAATTCTTCGAATCCGCCGGGAATGGCCAACGCGTCAAAGTCATCCACCGAAATGTCCTCGAGTGTTTTATCCACCAGGACGGGAATGTTGAACGTGCTGACGACTTTTTCCTGAAACCCGCCAGTTACAACGGGGACATCATAGCCAAAGTCGTTTCGCGCCCAGCCCAGGACATCTACAAAGACGCTGAACTCCATCGTTTCAAATCCTTTAAGCAGAAATACCAGTGTTTTCATCGCACGACCTCCCGATTTCGCCCAATCCGATTGGTTTCGTCTTAACCTAGTTGCTTCGTGATATAGCGGAAAAATCCTTTTGCATTCTGCAATTCTGCC
>CAZRLN010000017.1:3558-46544 GCA_964601085.1 uncultured Veillonellaceae bacterium
ACCTAGTTGCTTCGTGATATAGCGGAAAAATCCTTTTGCATTCTGCAATTCTGCCAAACCGCAGTCGATGTCGTCGGGCGCTGAATCGGCAGCAGGTCCCAGAAATGTGATAAAATGACCGCATATGGTCGAACAGTGAGGTGCAGCAAATGGAGATCGAATTGCGGCAATGGCGAATGAGCGATGCGGAGTGTCTGGCGAAATACGCCAACAATGCAAGAATCGCCGCGAATGTCCGGAATGTTTTCCCGCATCCGTATACGCTTGCGGATGCCCGGCAATATATCGACTGTTGCGCCGACGGGGATGAATCGGGGCGGTTCCTGCGGGCGGTTGTTTTTCAGGGCGAGGCTGTGGGGGCGATTGGCTGCCTAACCCAGGAGGATGTGCATTGCAAATCCGGTGAGATAGGGTATTGGTTGGGGGAACCTTTTTGGGGGCGGGGCATCATGACTGCGTCCGTCAAATTCATGTGCGAATGGGTATTTCAAAATACGGATCTGGTCCGGGTGTTTGCCCTGTCGTTCGATTACAATGTCGGCTCGATGAAAGTTCTGGAGAAAGCCGGGTTTCAACTGGAAGGGATTTTGCGAAGCAGCATCTATAAAAATAGATAAATATTTGACTCCCGGCTATATGCGCGGATCAAAGAATGAGTGAAGGAACCGAAAGCATGGACAAAACACACACAACAATTCAGTCTTACAACGCCAATGCGAAGGCGTATGCCGGCAAGTTCATGGAATATGCGCCGTATGTGGCGCAAGTCAACGAATTTGCCAAACTCCTTGATCCGGACGCCGAAGTATTGGACGTTGGCTGTGGTCCCGGAAATGTGGCGAAACAGTTGCTGGCCGCCAAACCGTTAAAAATAACCGGCATTGATCTATCTGATGAAATGGTTCGGCTGGCGGCGGCAAATGTTCCGACAGGAAAATTCCTATGCCAGGATATTCGGCAGGCTGAATTCCCCAACCGGCAGTTTGATGCCGTCATCTTGTCGTTTTCCATTGTTCATCTGATCGATACGGAAGCATATGCGCTGCTGCGGAAAGCGGTTTCCTGGCTGAAAGACAAGGGCGTTCTCTACCTTAGTTTTATGGCGGGGAAAAAAGCTGGCTTTGAGAAAACCAGCTTTTCGCAAGACCCGATCTATTTCAATTACTATAGCCGGGAAGAGGTGGAGCGGTTTCTGTCCAGGCTGGGCGTGACCGTGTTTCATTCCGCCGAACAGGGGTATTTGGAAACGGACGGAACACTCACCAACGACATTTTTCTGTTCGGGGAACGATTATAGCTTCAGCAATTCCGCTGCATTCTCGCCCAGCACTTGCCGCAGCACTCCGGCGTCATCCGTCAGTTGTTCCAGAAGCGTTCGGGCGGCCAGGGGCGAGGAATAGGGCGCGTCGGAGCTGAACAGACATCTGCGGGGGAATTCTTTGATGGCGTAGGCGGGCGCCATGGTTGTGAAGGTGGCCGACAAATCCAGATAGAGATTGGGAATTTCGCGAATTCCCTGCAAGGTGGCTAGCCAATGGATTCCGCCCAAGTGGCCGATGATGGTCGGCACGGCAGGATAGCGCCGGGCCAGGTCCAACAGCTCCTTGATGTCGGCAAAATTCAATGGGAAAAAGGCGTGCACCCATAGCGGCAATCCACCGACTTCCTGCGAAGCGCGAAACAGGGCCTCCAGTTGCGGGACTTGTCCGGATTGGGGCGCGAGCTCGCCAATTCCACGGAAGTCGTTGGCCAGAATATATTGCTCGATCCAGGACAGGTTTTCTTGGTAGGACAACCCGAAGGGAATGGAGCCAAAGCCGATGGTTCTTTTCGGGGCGGATTTCATCACATTGACGAGCTGCTCGATCGCCCGAAGTCGTTCAGTGCAGGGATTCTTTGTTCCATTCAATATCTCGTAGAGCGTATTCATTTCTTGTTCCAATTCGGCCAGATTCGTTGCCAGCTCGGGATGGATGGTGGAGGTGAACAGAACGGTCAGGTCGACATTGGCCTGATCCATCCACTGGATTTGTTTTTCCGGGGGCAGCATGACATGTGCGTGACTGTCGATGATCATATTATCGCCTCGGTTCTTTCTTTTGGTTTTCGGCGGCGGCTCGCTCAAATTCTTTCATTTTTGCTTCCAGTTGCGATTGAATTTGCCGCAATAGTTGGATCTGTGTTTTTACTTGTTCGCATTTTTGGGTATAGAGCGCATAGGCCTCCTGGCAGATGGGATGATGGTTTGGCGGGGAAACGGGGCAGCCGATGATTCTGGCGATCGCTTCGGTAGTGAGCCCGAGACCGAGATACAGTTGAATGGTTTTCACGGTGGCAATGGCCTCGTTGTCGTAATTCCGGTAACCGTTCGGCAATCGTTCCGAGTGGAGCAGGCCCTTCGATTCATAGTGCCGTATCGAGCGAATGCTGGCGCCGGTCTGGTCCGACAGCTCTTTGATGTACATGGGGTGTCTCCCTCCCGCTGCTGATGATTCCATTATAAAGGTTGACACTGATGTCAGAGTCAAGCAAAAAAAGAGGCTTCCAACCTTATTCGCGGTGGGAAGCCTCTAACCCTATTTCTTGATCGGGAAATAGATTTCCGTCACAGTATCATCCGGCGACTTGGTGACCGCCGGATCGGTCACATAGATCTCGTAGGGCGGGGCGGCGATTTGATAGCCGTTTTCCTCCATCCACTGCACGATCCGGATGTAGGTGGACGGCAGTTCGGAGTAGGCGCCGCGATGCACCCCTTTGGCGCACAGTCCGCCGGCGAGTTCGCGCGTCCGGCTGTTCTTTTCAGCGATGGGAATCGCGATTTCCGTGTCGTTGCTGGCGGGATTGAATTCCTTGTCGTGATAGACCGCGATCGGCGCGCCGAGGCAGGTGAGCTTTTCCCGGGCGATGGTCTCAAATAGCTGCCCGAAGTATTTGCAGTATTCGTCGATGCTCATCTTTTGTCGTGTGTACAGGATGTTTCTGGGCGCCGTTTCCACGAGTTCCACGGCGATATTATCCAAGTAGGCCATGATATCAATTCCTTTCTCCAATTTTGAAATATCGTCTGCCAATTGCTGGAGAACCGACTGCTGGTTCTCCAGTTGCGTTTGCAGTTGTTGCTGTTTCCGCCGGATCAGTCGGGGCAGTTTGTCGCCGCAGGGATCGCGCAGGATCAGTTCGATCTCCTCCAGCGAACAACCGTACCTTTTCAGTTTGGTGATCAGCAGAATGGTTTTGAGTTGTTGGACATCATAGTACCGATACCCGTTGTGCCCGTCGACGATGGATGGTTTCAGCAAGCCGATTTCATCGTAGTAGCGCAGGGTTTTGGTGGTGACGTTGCAGATTTTGGAGAACTCGCCTATAGGCAGCATGGGATTCCCTCCGGACAAAATTTATTTCCATAACCTAGGTTAAGGTAAGTATACAGCTTCCCGTAAGGGCAAGGTCAATAGGGTCGGCAAAAAAATAACCGATCATAAATTGGACCGGTCGGGCTCGGAGATTTATGGACTGGTGCGGTAGTGGAGGGGCAGGATTTCCGCATGATTTCTACGAATACAGAGAACGTGGAGGTGTATCTCGATGAACCAGATGGCGGCAATCGTCAAAAAATCGCCCGACCTGGCCGAACTGTCCAGCGTGGCGATTCCGGAATGCGGGCCGGGCCAGGTATTGATCCGCGTGAAAGCGGCGGCTCTTTGCGGTACGGATATTCATATCTTTGAATGGAATCCCTGGGCCCAGAATGCCGGCATTGTTTTGCCGACGATTATGGGACATGAATGTTGCGGCGACATCGTGACGGTCGGCGCCGGTGTCGCCGGACTCCGGCCGGGGCAGAAGGTTGCCTGCGAAACCCATGTTCCCTGCGGCGCATGCTACCAATGCCTGAACGGGGAGCAGCATATCTGCGCGAATCTGAAGCTGTTCGGCATTCACATGAACGGCTGCTTTGCCGAATATGCGGTGATTCCCGCCGTTTGCGCCCACCCGATCCCCGACGATATTCCCTATGAGGCCGGGGCGGTGATGGAGCCACTGGGAACGGCGGTCCGGGCGGCCCATGAAATGCAGGTGGCGGGAAGCAACGTGGCGGTGTTGGGCTGCGGACCGATCGGCTTGTTCGCGGTTGCCGCGGCGGCATGCATGGGGGCGGCGAAGATTTTCGCCACGGACATCAGTCTGGCGCGTCGGGAAATCGCCAAGGCCATGGGAGCGACGGCAGTGCTGGATCCTTTGGCGCAGGACGTGGCCCAAATCGTCCGCCAGGAAACAAAGGGCTGCGGCGTCGATGTGGTGATGGAAGCCTCGGGCAGCGTGGACGCCCTGAAAGGATCGTTCCAGTTTCTGCGCAAAGGCGGCCGGATGGCGTTGATCGGGCTTCCCGGCAAAATGGCCGAATTGGATCTCGGCCGGGAAATCATATTCAAGGAAGCGAAAATCGTCGGGATTCATGGTCGGCGGATGTTTGAAACCTGGACGCAGATGGAGAATCTGCTGGCGTCGGGAAAACTCGACGTGAATCCGGTGATTACCCATGTGTTGCCGTTGCAGGACTGGGAGAAGGGAATCGAACTGGCAAAAAGCGGCCAGGCGTGCAAGGTGATTTATCGGCCGTAGCCGGCGGATTTGACATACTCGCCGGGGGTGATGCCGACCATTTTCTTGAACACGTTGGAGAAATGACTTTGATCGCCAAATCCTGTTTCGACGGCCGTTTCCGATAGGGAGGCGCCTTGCAGCAACTTGCTTTTCGTCTGCCGGATCCGAACTTGCTGTTGGTAGAGATGCGGCGGAATGCCTGTGCAGGCGGTGAATAGGCGCAGAAAATGGTAAGGGCTGAAATGGGCGCGACTGGCAAGGTCCGCCAGCGAAAAGTCGTCGGCGTAATGGGCGTCCATGAATGATTTTACGCGGGCGATGGTTTCCTGTTGTTTGGCGCTTGTAGGTGGCGCATCCGCCGCATCGACGCATTGTGCGACAATGGCGCCGACCAGGGGCAGCAAGGTCGATTGCTTGTAAAACAGGCTCTCGTCGCTATCCAGCAGGCGGTGCAAGGACAAGAGGTTTTCAAAGAGAATTGTATCGTCCAGAAGCAATCGCTTGAAATAACTGGGCGACTTGTCCTTGTGACTGAAGTCGGCCAGGATTACAGCCAACACATCGGGGGTTACCATCAACAGGCGGTAAGTGTGCGGCGCGGCGCCGCTTCGGCACGTATGCGCCACCTGCGGCGGAATGATGAAGATTTGTCCCGGTGTTGCCGCAAGCTCTTCGCCACGGCACCGGAAGATTCGTTTCCCTTGCTCGACAAGGCCGATGCCCAAACTCCGGTGCGTATGCCGGGGGAATTCATGGCCCATCTGTTCGCCATGTACTGTTTCGACCCCGAGGGTTTCCCGAAAATCCTGAAACTGCAGATGGGCGGCGGTTGTTTGACGCATCGAACGACATCCCCTTTGAAACTGACAAATTAATCGGCGCAATGTTGCGGCATTGGCTAATAATTCGCAGTTCGCCGGCGAAATCCTCTTTGAAGAGACGGTTCACAGCAAGGCGGGAATAAATTTCGCCAGCAGATAAAGATCTGTTTCGGCCGCTTTTACAGAATGAGGAAGATCGGCGGGGATGACGGCAGTCACGCCTTTGGCGTAGGGAATTTCCACCGTTTCAATCCGGCAGGCCCCCTGACCGCAAATGACTTCGTGCAATTCCCATTTTCCTTCATGGATATGTTTGCCGATTTCACAGCCGCTTTTTACCCGCACCAGGTGGCTGCTGAATTTTCCGTCGGTCTGTTTTCCGGTGATCAAGTGACGGAGGGCGACCCCGGGAAAAGCGGGATGATCATGCCAGGGCAGATCCTGAACGGTTACGGTTTGCGCCCCTGTGAAGATTTGGCCTTGTTGAATGGTTTGCAGAATGTCGAGATCCATGTTTTTTGAACTCCTTTCCGATATGCGGTGAAATTGATTTAATGCTATTATCGTCGAGAAACGACGGGGAAGTCTTGCAAATTATTGCTGTTTCCGGTGGACCGCTTGCATTTCCGCAATTGGATATTTATCTGGATTGAAATTCCATATACAATACACAATGCGGGGCATCCCATAAAAACAGAAGGCGGTGGCACGTGTGGAGAAAATCAATCTGGAACAGAAGTACAGCCTGTTCCATGAATTCTGGAGTCCCAAGATCGTCGGCGAGCTGAACGACTCCTATATCAAACTGGCCAAACTGAAAGGCGAATTTGACTGGCATCATCATGACCAGGAGGATGAACTGTTTCTGGTCGTTAAAGGACAACTGACCATCAAATTCCGTGATCGGGAAGTGAGTCTCGGCGCAGGCGAGTTGATCGTCATTCCCAAGGGCGTGGATCATTTGCCGGTGGCGGTCGATGAGGTCCAAGTGATGCTGATCGAGCCCAAAGGAACGTTGAATACTGGCAATGTTATCACGGAGAAGACTAAAGAAGTTCTCGAACGGATTTAGCAGCTGATCCTATTTCCCGGGAAATAAAACGCTGCTTCAGGCGGCGCGGGTTGAGAAAAATACGGGCTTGTGCGCGGCGGTAATGGGCTTGGTCAAAGAAGGAGCGGGTATAGAATGCGGAAGTTCACTTTCAAAAAAATTGATGCGTTTACAGGCGAAAATGCCGCTGGCAATCCGGCCGGCTGTATTTATTTGAATCGGGACGACGAAATTACGGCTGCGGCGATGCAGAAAATCGCCAAAGAATTGCAGGGCTTCGTCAATGAGGTCGCCTATTTATTTCCGGCGGAGGACGGCATCCGCCTCAAATACTATTCCTCGGAATGCGAAGTCGAGTTTTGCGGCCACGCCTCGATCGCCATCATGCATGATTGGATTCGTTCGAGTGAAGCGTTGCGGCAAACGGCTGAGGTCGCCCTGCATGTCAATGCGGGAAAGTTAACCGTGTTCAACCATATTCGCGAGGAAGACGCCGTGTATGTGATGGCGCCGGAACCGCAGTTCCTGCCGTGTACGCTGTCAACCGTCGAGATTGCCGGGGCGCTGGCGATCGAACCGAGTCGGTTGGACGGCAGCGCCCCGGTGCGGATCGTGAATGCCGGCCTGCGAACCCTGATCGTGCCGCTTGCTTCGCTTGACGCCTGCCTGGCGGCGTTGCCGCCGCAGGAGCCGTTACGGCGGTTTTGCCTTGACAATGAGATTGACATTGTTTTGGTTTATACAGCCGAAACGCAGTTGGACTCCAGTCAATACCGAACCCGGGTATTTGCGCCGAAGTTCGGCTATCTCGAAGATCCGGCGACGGGATCGGGCAACGCGGCCTTTGGCTATTATCTGATCCAAAACGGGTTATGGAATGCGAATGTTGTGATTGAGCAGGGACCATCCAAAATGTATCCCAACATTGTGAAGCTGCGCCGAATCCGCCAAGGGGCGACCGAACGGATTCTTTTCGGCGGCTCCTCCCTGGTGCGAATTTGCGGCGAATATTTCCTGCACGGATAGACGGGCGGCAAATATATTTCTTAACGGGGCTCTTCGGCTGAAAACCGAAGGGCCTTTTGCTTTGGCAATGGCGCTGCCGAGTTTAGTAATGTTTCATTCGAGTCCCTTGGCGTGACGGCACGCCGGGGAGCTTTTGTTTTTCATCGCATCCTGGGGTAAAATACAAGGGTGTTTTGTGAAACTTTCAATCGGGGTGAGGGGGACTCGGGATGGCGATCGGTTTTTTTGATTCGGGGATTGGCGGCGTTTCTGTCTTGCACGAGGCACTGGGACGGCTGCCGCAGGAAGATTTTTTGTATTATGCGGATACGGACCACGTTCCTTACGGTTCGAAACCCAAAGCAGAAGTGCGGCGACACGTGTTTGCAGCCGTCGACTTTCTGGTGCGTCAGGGCGCGTCAGCCATAGTGATCGCCTGCAATACGGCGACGAGCGTGGCGATCGCCGATTTGAGGGCGGAGTACGACATCCCGATCATCGGCATGGAACCGGCGGTGAAAGTGGCGGTGGATCGGACTCCCCGGCACGCAGGGCGGATTCTGGTCACGGCGACCGCCTTGACGCTAAAGGAAGAAAAGCTGCACAATCTCATTGACCAGATCGATGATGACCATATCGTCGATTCCCTGCCGTTGCCGGGGTTGGTCGAATTTGCCGAGAAACGGGAGTTTGACGGGGAAACAGTCTTGTCGTATCTGCGGGAACAGCTGGGCCGATTCGATTTGCGCAATGTTGAGGCGATCGTTCTGGGTTGTACCCACTTTGTCTTTTTCGCCGACCTGTTCCGAAACATTGCAGCTCCCCATACGGAGATCATCGACGGCAACCGGGGCACGGTGAATCAGCTGATCCGTATTTTGATGGAACAGGGGCTGTTGAAGCCGGGCCGCGGCACGGTGACGTTCTATCATTCGGGCCGGAAGGTGGAGGAGGCTGCGGAATTGGCGCGTTACGGCGACTTACTGAAACGGCTGGACGCCATCCGAGCGTGAATGGATACGGCTCCCAAGGGAATAGGACTTATGTCCCGGACGCTTGGGACCAATGACGGATTCGTTTTATGGCGCTATCGACTAAAATTTATAGTGTGGATAGATTTTGCATTTACCGGAAAACTGATTAACTCTATATACCCAACCGACGGGTATTGCTAAAGTTTGCTGTTGGGAGTTTGGGTAGCTCGCTCATCTTGAATGATTGCCGATTCGAATTTTCCGGCGCAGGAATAAAGGGGCTCTTCGGTCTTCCCGAGGAGCCCTTTCCCATCACGCCGGGTTTGTACAAGATTTTCGCCGGAGCTGATTTGTTATTTGCGTAACAGGTGGCTACTGCATGGGAGAGTGACAATATGCAAAGAATTTCGGTTGGTTTTTTGGAGCAAGGAATGGTTGCCGCCAAAAATGTGCGCAGCGCCGATGGGCGTTTGTTGGTCACGGCCGACACAGCCCTTTCGGAGGCGATGGTCGCCAACATCCAAAAATCCGGACTGGGATCGATCTATGTATGGAACCCGCTGTTTCAAAATATTGAGGTTCCGGATGTCGTGGCGGAAGATAGCCGCCTGAAGTGCGAGATGGCATTGCAAAAAACGGTTGCCGCATACAAAAAAACGAAGGTGCTGGACGTAACCGGGATCAAGCCGCTGCTGCGGGATTTGGTCAGCGAAGTAATCCGCAATCGGGCATCTATGATTCATCAGTTGGATATGCGGACGTACCACGATTATCTTTATGCCCATTCCGTCAACACCTGCATTTTATCGCTTCTGATTGCGGTTAATATGGGGTATCCGGAGGGAAAACTGCAAGATCTGGCCCTGGGAACCTTGTTCCATGACATGGGGATGATGATGCTTCCCGATTCGCTACTGCTCAAGATGGGCAACCTGTCGCCGGAAGAATCGGCGTTGGTCCAGCAACATCCGGAACAAGGCTTCAATATTCTCCGTACATCCCAGGATATTCCCATTACGGCGACGCATATCGCTTTTCAACACCATGAACGCATTGATGGGAAGGGATATCCGCGAAATTTGGCCGCGGACAAAATCTTGGAATATGCCAGGGTCGTTGCGGTAGCGGACACGTTTGACGCGCTAGTGTCCGACCGACCCTATCGAAAAGGCATGATTCCGCATGAAGCCTACGAAGTGATGATGCTGTTGGGCGATACCTATGTCGATCGGGAGATTTTGCAGCTTTTCCTGACGCATGTGGCGGTTTACCCCATCGGATCGGTTGTCCAGCTTGATAATGGCCAGTATGGCGTTGTTACCAAAGTCCTGCCCAAAATGCAGGTCCGGCCTTGCCTCCGCCTGCTGACCGACCAGCAGGGTAAGTTGCTGGAACTCCAGGAAGAAATTGATCTGACGGAACATTTGACATTAATGATTTCGCGCGTGCTAAAGGAAAAAGAAGTCTTTGATCTGGGCAAAGCCGTGATGAAGGCCGGCTAACCCGCAATTATCCCGAGTTACGATCGAATGGGACGTTTCTCCTATTGCGAATAAGACTTCCGGACGATGCTAGGGCAGTGGCGGATTGCTACAATGAAACTGGAAAACCTCTACAGTTTCACCGGAAGGGTCGAGCGATGAAAAAGAATAACCGCGGTCAGGCTATTATAGAGTTTGCGTTGGTATTGCCGATACTTGTGACCCTATTGATGGGGTTGCTGGAGTTCGGCCTGTTTTTTCATTCGCATATCAATATCACGTTTGCTTCCAAAGAGGCCGCCAGAATCGCTGCGCTGGACGCGAACGCCACCAATCAGACGATTACGGCGGCAGCCCAGGCCACGATGCCTTCGGTCACAAATCTTACGGTGACCGTCACGCCGGTGGCGCCGCGCGTCACGGGATTGCCGGTCACTGTTTCCGTATCGAGACCCCACACATTTATTACACCCCTGATTTCCGTTCTGATGCCGGCGAATCCGTACATCATTTCCGCATCAACGACTGCGAGGTCGGAATAATGAAAAGAATGAACAACAAAGGACAAGCAACCGTACTGTTTGCGGCGGCGATCTCCGCCCTGATCGGGATGACGGCGCTGGTGGTCGATGTGGGCGTGTTGTACGTCAATCGGCTGGATTTGCAGAAAGCGATGGATATGGCGGTGATGGCCGGAGCCCAGGAACTCCCCACCGATGCGGCGGGCGCCGTGGCGACGGCCGGGCAATATGCGGCTGTAAACGGCAAGGCTAATGATTCGGTAGCCCTTGAAGTTTTGAATGAGAATTCCAGCCTCCGCGCCATTGGTTCCCGGAATGTCAATCTGTTGTTCGGTCGGATCTTCGGCAACGGCGCCAGCAATGTCACGGCCCGCGCCCGAGCCAATGTCGGAGTGATCGTCGGCTATACGGGGGTCGTTCCTTTCGGCTTGCAGCAAATGACGCTGAACTATGGCGTGGACTATATTCTCAAAGCTGGCGGCGGCGACGGGAACACCGGCAACTTCGGCGCGTTGTCGCTATCCGGCAATGGCGCCAAAGACTATCTGTACGATATACAAAACGGCTACCAGTCCCCCCTGCGAGTGGGCGATATCGTTTCCACGAAGCCAGGCAACATTTCCGGGCCGACCATGCAGGGCGTCAACTATCGCATCCAAAAAGATCCGACCGCCACCTTTGAAACGGTGCAATCGAATTCGCCCCGGATCATCGTCATCCCCATCGTCATCGGCGATCCGCAAGGGCGAGATACGGTGGAGATCGCCGGATTCGCCGCCTTCTTCCTGGAAGGTGTGGGCGGCAGCGGAGCGGACAATTACGTCACAGGAAAATTCATGCGGGAAGTATTATCCGGCGAAATCGGCGTGGGCACGGACTTCGGCGCGTATGGCGCAAAACTGGCCCCGTACTGAAAAAACTTTGAATCAAACAACAACCGAAGGACTTTTCGGAACCTGTTTCCGGAAGGTCTTTTCTTTATGGGGAAAGGGAAATTTTGTTGCGGCAGGAAATACGGGACGCCTCGGTGAATACCAACAATAAAGAGACCATTTGGTAAAAGAAGGGGAATATTTATGAAACGAATGCTGCTGAGTTTTTTGGTATTGGTATTTTTTTTGGGAGCCGGATTCGGGACCGCTGAAATGGCGAATGCGGATTACAGCCATTATCTGACGGTGCGGGAAACGGAGAAGATTACCGGACTCGCCAACCTGACGCTTAAATCCATGGATTCGAAAAAAAGCGGCGAGGCCTACGATTTAACCTATTTGACCGCTGACGGCGAAGCGGTGCTGATGATTCAGGTATTGCGGGGCAGCGACTACGAAATGTTCTACCAGCAGTTCCGCTGCCAGGATTACCGACCGATGGAATACGCCTTTTGGGGCCCAAAGGATGCCACGCCCGAAAATCCGCCAAGCCAGCTGTGGTTTCGCAAGGGAGATACCCTGATCTTTATCGAAAGCGGTTACAATCGCAGCAAAAAAACATTCCTGAATGCGGAAATGATGGAGAATGTGGCGAAAACGATCGAATCCAGGCTGTGAGGATGAACCCGCGAACCGGCAAAGGGAACGATTTGTCCGAACGATACAGTGATCCTTATACTGGCGCATGATTGTCAATTGGCTGACGGCAAATATAATGAAAGTAGTTAATGCTGGGAAAGTGAAGTGAGAATCATGAATGAGGATATTCTGAAAGGAAAATGGCATGAATTGCGGGGCGAGGTCAAGGCGCGCTGGGGCAAAATAACCGACGATGACCTGACGGTGATTTCCGGCCGGTCGGAAAAATTGCTGGGTGTTTTGCAGACGCGCTACGGCTATGCCAAGGACAAGGCGGAAACCGAATACAAGGATTTTCTGTCACGGCTCAAGAAATAGGCGGGTGAGTGTTGTCGACAGGGGACAAAGGTTCATGCTATAATGAAGACAGAAAATTCAACCGATGTTTCTCGAACGAGAAAAGGAGGTGAACGGCGTGGCAACCTATGTCCGATATTTTGATACGCTGGAAGACCTCATGGAGTTCGTGGAACTTCAGGAACGGGTGAATGGGATCCGCGTTTACTGCGACAAGGAGAAACGAAGCGCTTCGCTCTTCAACATTAGTGAGGAGTTGGCTCACGATCTGCTGGTGGAAGAGTATGAAGAAGAGCCTCTCATTTGAAACGACCGCAGAGTTTGTCGCGCATAAGGCAGGGGGCAACAGGCTCCCTGCCTTTTTTCACATGAAACGTCAGGTTGCCTGGACACAGGCGGGTTCAAGCCCGGATTGCCGCAAAACCGGAGGGCGTTGGTGTGGAATGGAACGATACGCCGAGAACCAAACTGCTGCGTGACCGGATGGTCCGGGAGCAGTTGCAGTCGAGAGGGATAAAGGATCCGCGGGTGATCGCCGTCATGAAGGAAGTGCCGCGGCATTGGTTTTGTTCGGCCGGGATCCCGGAGGAAGAAGCCTATGGTGATTTTCCGCTGCCGATCGGCTGGGGCCAGACGATCTCCCAACCGCTGATGGTGGCGGATATGTTGCAGCAGATGCGCCTGACAGGGTCGGAAACCGTGCTGGAGATCGGCACGGGCAGCGGCTACAATGCGGCGTTGTTGAGCCGGCTGGCGCAGCGGGTCGTTTCCCTGGAGATTTTACCGGAGTTGGCGGAATTGTCGCGACAGCGCCTGGTTCGCGGCGGGTTTGACAACGTGGAAGTGCATCAGGCGGACGGAACGTTGGGGTGGTCGGAAGCAGCGCCGTATGATGCAATCGTGGTGACGGCGGGCGCGCCGGTGATTCCGGAAGCGCTGCTGGAACAATTGAAGCTGGAAGGGAGGCTGGTGATTCCGGTCGGGAGCCTGATGCTGCAAAAATTGTTGGTGGTGCGGCGAACTGCGGCGGGGATCCGGACCGAAGAACACAGCGACTGCCGATTTGTGCCGTTGCAGGGACAAGGCGGGTGGTGGTAAAAGACGGGGATCGCAGAGAAGGGAACGGATGATGGCAAAAAAGCGGAAGGGGTGGTCTGGGAATGAGAACGGCAAGATTACTGCTGGTTTCCGGGAACATCATCACGGTGAATTTGGATCAGGTATCGGCGGCAATGCCGGGAAGATTCGCCGGTGCTACGGACATGACCGTCATTTTTCTGGGCAGTAAAGCTTTTGAAGTCGACATGAAATACAATGCATTTTTTGATTTGTGGGTCGGTACGCCGCCGCAACCATCGCCGAGTTGCAACGACATTACCTGACATTAACGACCCTCCGGACGCTTTTTCCGGAGGGCCGTTGCGGTCAGGGGAGAATCCTTTTTTCCAGGCCATAGATATCGTCGAGTTTCTGGACCAGAACCGCGTGCGTATCGGCCAGGGCCCGATTATAAACCGCCGGCGCAATATGGGAAAGAAAACAATCCAGCAGGGCCGTCGCCTGGAAGTCGCTGATTTCTTCCTCGCGGGTTTCGCGAAAGAATTGCTGGAGAGCGCGAACGGCTTCCTTGTGATCGTCCGGCTCCAGCCGGATTTTTTGGGGATCGTTGGGTTTCATTCCGTTACCTCCCGTTCCGGTTTGCTGTCGAATACACTATAGCGCACGCAACGGCATTGATCAAGCAATGGCGTTGCCGATGCAGGTGATTTCCGGGTGCAAAATATATTATAATAGACAAAACGGGTGATACGGCTAGGGGGAATATCATGACGAAGAGCATTCGACAGTGGCTGGAAAGCATTGTTTTTGCGTTGGTAATCGCGTTGTTGGTCAATGCCTTTCTCTTTCAACGAATGGTGGTCGCCGGACCTTCGATGGAACCGAACCTGAAAGACGGCGAGTCGTTGTTTGTTCACAAAGTGGCGCACACGCTCGCAAAGATGCCGGCATATGGCGATGTAGTGGTGCTGGATAGCCGAATCCATCGGCAGCGGACTGTCCGTGACGATTTGACGGAATCGTTTCATCGCTTGTTGACGCAACCGGATTACTTTTATGTCAAGCGGGTGATCGGCCATCCCGGCGATACCATCGAGATCAGGAACGGTCTGGTTTTTCGCAATGGGCAACCGCTCGACGAGCCCTACACCAAGGACAAACGATCGCGGGACCGCGATCAGGTATTTTCGGTGCCGCCCGGACATGTCTTTGTCATGGGCGATAACCGGAACAACAGTATGGATAGCCGCTATTTCGGCAGCATTCCGCTGGAACACTGCCTCGGGATTGTGTTCGGCAAACTATGATAAATGACATGAAACGGGCTGCACGTCGTGCAGCCCGTTTTGTGCGGAAAATAGGATGGAAGCGGAAGCGAAAAAGGAGGGGCAGCGATGGCGTACAAATTTGACATGGTGTTGAAAAACGGTACGGTGGTCGATTATGCAACCGACCGGGAGGAACTTCTGGATGTGGGCATCCGGGACGGACAAATCGCGGAAATCGCCCCCGGGATCAATGCGGGCTGCGCGCGGGAAGCATTGGATGTGTCCGGGCGGTATGTAATGCCGGGAATCATTGACTTGCATACCCATTTTTCCCAATGGATCGGCGGCGGATTCGGACACAAAATGCTGGCCCAGTCCGGGGTGACGACCGCGTTGGATATGGCCGGACCAGTCGAAGGCGTATGGGATTTGGCACGGGATTACGGCGTTGGCCTGAATATCGCCAGCATCGAATATGTCCGGCCGGAACATACGGTGAAGACGGTCGATCCGTCGGCGTCGGAACTTCAGGATCTGCTCGATCGCTGCCTGCAACAGGGGGCGATCGGTCTCAAGTTGCTGGGCGGACATTATCCGTTGACGCCGGACGCCACTGCCCGGGCGATCGAACTGGTGAACCGCAACAAAGCCTATATCGCGTTTCACTGCGGGACGCTACGAAATGGCTCCAATATCGAAGGCTTTTTGGAAGCCGTCGAACTGGCGAACGGCCATTCCTTGCATGTGGCCCATATCAACAGCTATGCCCGTGGCTTGAAACGTCCGTATATGGTGGAGATGGAGGAAGCGATCGAAGCGTTGGTCCGTAATCCGGCGATCCGTTCCGAATCGTACCTGTCGCCGATGAACGGCACCAGCGCCAAATGTTCCGACGGAGTGCCCGAGAGCCTGCAGACACAGACCAATCTGGCTATGGGCGGCTTTCCCAAAACCGAGCAGGGGTTCGAGGAGGCGATCCGGTCCGGCTGGGCCCATGTCAATATGGAGGCGGGCGGCGCCATGGTGCTGGCTACGGGGGACAAGGCCGTGCAGTATTGGCAGGAGCGGGGAACGGACACGACCGTCAGCTTCAAGGTCAACCCGCCGGAGCCCCGGATTCGTCTGGCATTGGCGAAGCGTCCGGATGGCTCGTTCGCGGTCGATTGCATCAGCACGGACGGTGGCGGCATTCCCCGCAACGTGATCGTTTCCATGGGGTTGTCGCTGGTGAAGCTGCAGGCGTTGACCTTCAAGGAATTTGTCCGGAAGGCCAGCTATAATCCGGCCCGGATCCTGGGCCTAAAACAAAAGGGACACTTCAGCGAGGGTGCGGATGCCGACATCACCGTGTTGAATCTGGAGAAACAGGAACCGGTTCTGAGCATGGTCCGGGGCCGGGTCATCATGTACCGCGGCTATGTCTGCGGCAAAGGCAGCCAGGTGATCACCACCCGGGCCGGGGAAGCGTTCGTGCGGGGCAAGGGACTGACGCCGATCGTTGTGGAACTGGCGGAAAGCGGCTTTTATCAGCCGTTGTGATTTGTCAGCCGTAGTTCCTCTTTGCGGACAGATAGGTGGCGTCGCCGGCAAGTAAGGTGTAGAATAAGGACATTACGGTTTAATGGGAGATGTCATGGGCGAGCAACTGTCACGCAAAGGGCTGTTTCATTTGTTTATCGTATATACTGTCTGGAGTACGACCTACCTGGCGATGCGGGTCGGCGTTCATCCCGACAACGGTTTTCCGCCGTTTCTGTTCGGGGCGTTGCGAATGGTCGTCGCTGCAATCTTGCTGTTCGGGTTGGCCCGCTGGCAAAAACAGCCGCTGATTTCCAACCGTGCGGAGTTGACTTCGTTGGCGATCGTGGGAAATTTGCTGTGGATGGGCGGCAATGGCATGGTGTTGTGGGCAGTGCAATACGCCGGATCCGGATTCGCCTCCCTGATTGTTTCCTCGGCGCCGATTTGGGCGACCTTGATTGAGCTGGTCTGCTATCGTAAAAAACCATCGTTGATTCTGCTGTTGTCGCTTTTTGTCGGTTTTACCGGCGTGGCCGTTTTGAGTCTGCCTTCCTTTGAAAGCGGCGCATCCCGGGATATGATGGCCGTTCTGGCATTGGTGCTGTCGGCGGTGTGCTGGTCCTCCGGTTCTGTGCTGCAGAGCCGCCGGCCGGTCCGGCTATCGGCGCAGGTGATGTCGGCCTATCACCATCTGTTTGCCAGCGGCGGTTTCTTACTTGTTTCCTTTCTCGTCGGCGAACCGTCGCCGCAACCGACGACCTCGGCTTGGCTGGCTTGGCTGTATCTGGTGTTTTTCGGCTCGGTGTTCGCCTTTACGTCGTACATCCTCTCGCTGCGGTTGTTGCCGCTGAACATCGCCATGACCTACGCTTATGTCAATCCGGTGCTGGCGCTGTTTCTGGGATGGCTGCTGCTCGGCGAGCCGATTGGCGCCTGGACGGTATGGGGCGCCCTGTTGGTCATTCTCAGTGTGTTCGGGATTTTCCGGGTCAAGCTTGCCCCTGCCGCTGAAAAATGAAGAGTAAAAGGGCTCTCCGGTTCAAACCGGAGAGCCCTTCTAATTCGATGCAGTTTTTTTGGGGATCAGAGCGATTCGCCTTTTCCCTCCACTCTGGAACTGGAGTGTTGCCGGAACCAGCCGATAATCACCGGCAGGACCGAGAGGACGACCACGGCGATGATGACCAGAGAAAAATTCTTTTTAACCAACGGCAGGTTGCCGAAGAAATAGCCGCCGGCGCAGAACAGGGCCACCCACAGAATACCGCCGGTGATATTGTAGGACGTGAATTTAACGTAGCGCATTTCACCCACGCCGGCCACAAAGGGGGCGAAGGTGCGGATGATCGGCATGAACCGGGCGATGACGATGGTGATGGTGCCGTATTTTTCATAGAAGTGACGGGTTTTCAGCAGATGCTCCTTCTTGATGAAGCGCATCTCCTGCTCGTAGATTCGGTGGCCGATAAACTTGCCGATCGAATAGTTGAGAGTATCGCCGAGAATGGCGGCGACGCTGAGGGAGACCAACAGCAGCTTGATGTCGAGTACACCGGTGGCGGCAAAGGCGCCGGCCGCGAACAGCAACGAGTCACCCGGCAGAAACGGCATGACGACCAGCCCCGTTTCCGCAAAGACGATGCCAAAAAGGATGGCGTAGGTCAATGTGCCGTAACTCTGGATGATCATGCCGAGATATTGGTCAAGGTGAAGGAAAATATCGACCAGGTGGAGAAAGAGTTCGGTAAATTGTTGCAGGATGGCCAAGATACTACCTCCCGGAGGTTGTTATTTTTACAGGCCGGCCATTGCCAAACGGCCGAAGTCACTAACCAATATTATACCACAGATCACAACGAACAAATGAAATTTAAATTATGGACGGGACGCGCCCGGAACGAAGCCGGCAAATTATTGCGAATCCCCGGGCAACATGATAAAATTCAAGAATCAAGGAGATCGTTCGGGAATCGATGCGAAAAAGCAATGAAGCTTTGGTGCGGCGCAGGCCGGCATCAAAGTCTTTTCTTCTTACTGCGGGGATTATCGTTGGTGGAGGGATTGGAGTTGAACATGCAAGACGTGGTCGCCGAGAGGCTGGCGAATGTTCCGTTCGCGGAAATCCGTAAAGTGGTGGAAAGGGCAACGCAACTGGAAGCTCAGGGGAAAAAAATCATCCATTTCGAAATCGGTCGGCCCGACTTTGACACGCCGGAACATATCAAGGCATCGGCCATCGACGCATTAAACCGGGGGTTCGTCCATTATCCGCCCAACAACGGGATTCCGGCGTTGCGGGAAGCTTTGGCGGCGCGGTTGCAGGCGGACAAGAATTTGACGTACGATCCGCAGACGGAAATCCTGGTGACGGCTGGCGGACAGGAAGCTTTGTACCTGACCTTTATGAGCATCCTCAATCCCGGCGATGAAGTCATGCTGCCGGAGATTTGCTTCGGCCCATTTCCGCTTGTTGTCGGGTTGGCGGGCGGGACGCCGGTGCATATCCCGTTGCAGGAAGACAATCATTATGCCTATGATCTGGCTGCCGCCAAGCAAGCGTTGTCGCCGCGGACCAAAGCGATTCTGGTCAATTCGCCGCACAATCCGACCGGCGGCGTGCTGACCGAGGCGCAGTTGCGGGAAGTCGCCGCATTCGCCGCCGAAAACGACCTGCTGTTGATTCTGGACGATGCCTACGACCAGATGATTTATGAGGGAAAAATCATTTCACCGGCGGCGTTTCCGGGGATGCGGGAACGGACCATCATTTGCGGTACGCTCTCGAAAACCTACGCGATGACCGGCTGGCGGATCGGCTATATTGCCGCCATGGCCCCGATCGTGCATGCCGCGACCAAGATGCAGCAGAACGTTCTGTTGTCCGTGTGCAGCTTTGCCCAGCATGGCGCGGTCGCCGGCCTGACCGGTCCGCAGGACTGCGTGCGGTCGATGATGGCCGAATTCGACCGTCGCCGCCGGTTGGTGCTGGACTTGCTGCGAAAGGCGCCGGGGCTGGAAATCACCACGATTCCCGAAGGTGCGTTCTATGTCTTTCCCCGCATCACTTTGCCGCATGTCACTTCGGCGCAGGTCGCGGAATATCTGCTGGAGGACGCCGGAGTCGCGGTGGTCGATGGCCGGGCATTCGGCGAGGCTGGCAACGGTCATTTCCGGCTATCTTACGCGGTGTCGTATGAAGACTGCCGGGAAGGCCTGGAACGGATCGCGGCCGCCATGGGCCGGTTGGCGAAAGCCCCAGGTTAAGTGCATGAAGCGAGGCTCTTCGGAAAACTACCGAAGAGCCTCGTCTTTTAGAGCCATGGGCACGGGACGATGTAAAAAAGAGGCGGCAGTGGAGTTTTTGGCAACAGGTCAGTATAATATCAATATAGCGGCTCAATCATTGTATCGGTTGAGCCAAATCGGAAGGCGGGATCGCATGGCACAGGTGAAGCGGATTTTTGCGGAAAAACGACCGGGATTTGATGTGGAGGCGCTGGCGCTTCTGAAGGATTTGCAGGAAAATGTCGGTTTGACGGGATTGCGGCGCTTGCGGCTGATCAACCGCTATGATGTGGCGGGCATCGATGAGGCGGAATATGCGCTGGCGCGGGAGATCGTTTTTGCCGAACCGCCGGCCGACCAAGTGGTTGACGAGACACTCGATCTGGCGGATGCGGATCGGGTCTTTGCCATGGAGTACCTTCCCGGGCAGTACGATCAGCGGGCTGATTGGGCCGCGCAATGCATTCAGGCCATTACGCAGAAAAAACGCCCGGACGTGCTTTCCGCCAAGGTGATCGCTCTCTATGGCGATATTTCCGACAGCCAGTTTGAAACCGTCAAAGCGTATTGCATCAATCCCGTCGAGGCCCGGGAAGCCTCGCTGGCAAAACCGGCCAGCCTCGAGATGGAAGCGCCGACACCGCCGGATGTGGCGATTTTGACCGGATTCGGGGAGCTGGCGAAAGCGGGACGGGAACAGTTTCTGGCTGAACTGGGGCTGGCGATGAGTGAGGCCGATCTGGCTTTTTGTCAGGCGTATTTCCGGGATACCGAAAAACGGGAGCCGACCATTACGGAAATCCGGGTGATCGATACCTACTGGTCCGATCATTGTCGGCACACCACTTTTTTTACCGCGGTAGACCGGGTCGAAATCGAGCCGGGAACATTTGCCTCGCCTATTGCCGCCGCCTATGAGGCGTACCAGGCAGCGAGGCGGAACGTGTACGGCGAACAGCCGCGGGAAATGTGCCTGATGGATCTGGCGACCATCGGCATGAAGGAATTGCGAAAGGCCGGGAAACTGGCGGATTTGGAAGAATCCGAGGAAAACAACGCCTGCAGCATCGTCGTGAACGCGATGGTGGACGGACGGACCGAAGAATGGCTGGTCATGTTTAAAAATGAAACCCACAACCATCCGACGGAGATCGAACCGTTCGGCGGCGCGGCGACCTGTTTGGGCGGAGCAATCCGGGATCCTTTGTCTGGCCGTTCCTATGTGTATCAGGCGATGCGGGTTACCGGCAGCGGCGATCCCCGGCAGCGATTGGAAGACACCCTGCCCGGCAAATTGCCGCAACGAAAAATCACGACCGTCGCGGCGGCCGGATACAGTTCCTATGGCAACCAAATCGGACTCGCCACGGGACAGGTGGCGGAAATCTATCATCCGGGGTATGTGGCGAAACGCATGGAAATCGGCGCGGTCATCGCCGCCGCTCCCCGGGCGAATGTGGTTCGTCTCAGCCCGGTGGCAGGGGATGCCGTCATCCTGGTCGGTGGTCGGACGGGACGGGACGGTTGCGGCGGCGCTACCGGCTCTTCCAAGGCGCATACGGAAGAATCCTTGTCCACCTGCGGCGCCGAAGTGCAAAAGGGCAACGCGCCGACCGAACGTAAAATCCAGCGCTTGTTCCGCGATCCATCTGTCAGCCGCATGATCAAGAAGTGCAATGATTTTGGCGCCGGCGGCGTGTCGGTGGCGATCGGCGAACTGGCGGCCGGGCTGGAGATTGATCTGGACGCGGTGCCGAAAAAATATGAAGGATTGGATGGAACCGAACTGGCAATTTCCGAATCGCAGGAACGGATGGCGGTCGTGGTGGACGCGGCGGACGCCGACAAATTCATCGCGCTGGCGGCGGCGGAGAATCTTGAGGCCACACTCGTGGCCCGGGTTACGGATACGGGGCGCTTGCGGATGTATTGGCGGGGGCAGCCGATTGTGGATGTCAGCCGCGAGTTTTTGGACACCAATGGCGTGCGGCAGCATGCCTCCGTTACCATCCAGGCGCCGGCGGCAGCGGATTATTTCAGCCGGCCGGTTCCGGGCGGCGATCTTACCGAAGCTTGGTTGACAAACCTGGCTGATTTGAATGTATGCAGTCAACGCGGTTTGATCGAACGATTTGACAGTACGATCGGCGCGTCGACGATTCTGATGCCTTTCGGCGGGGCATGCCAGGCCACGCCGGCGGAGGGGATGGCAGCCAAACTGCCGGTGCAGGCCGGCGAGACGGATACCGCCACATTGATGTCCTATGGATTTAATCCGTATCTGTCGGAATGGAGTCCGTTCCATGGCGCCGTCTACGCCGTCGCCGAAGCGGTGGCCAAGATCGTCGCGATGGGCGGCGAACCGGCCAAAGTGCGATTGACCCTGCAGGAATACTTTGAAAAACTCGGCCAGGACCCCGTCCGCTGGGGCAAACCGTTCAGCGCGGTGCTGGGGGCCCTGTGGGCGCAGCAACAGCTGGGCGTTGCCGCTATCGGCGGCAAGGACAGCATGTCCGGATCGTTCCGGGATCTGGATGTGCCGCCGACTTTGGTCGCTTTCGCCGTGGCGCCGGTGGAAGCCGGCCGGGTTCTATCGCCGGAATTCAAACAGGCCGGTCATGAAGTCGTTTTTGTTCCGCTGCGTCGGGATGCCGCCGGCATGCCGGATCTTTCGGTGGTGAACCGGACTTTCGCCCGGGTCGCGGCGATGATTGGCGGCAAGCAAGTCGTAGCGGCTCGGACCGTCCGCAGCGGCGGGATCGCCGCCGCCATCAGCACGATGGGGTTCGGCAACCGCGTCGGGTTTGCCGTTGCGCCGGAGGTTTCCAGAGAACAGTTGTTCCGGGCCGAGCCCGGTTCGCTGGTGCTGGAACTGGCGAGCGGCCTGACCGCAGCCGAAGCGCTGGCAGGAATCGATTATTTGCCGCTTGGCCGGACGATGGCGACACCGATGATTTCCGTGATGGGAGCGGAAATTAGCTTGGATGCGGCGCAACAGGCTTGGGAGCAACCGCTGGCGAAAGTGTTCCCCGTCGTCGCCGAACAGGGAAGGGAAACGGCCGCGTTCAAACCCTTTACAGGATCGGCTGTCCGCACCCGGGCCAAGACGACGGTAGCCCGGCCACGGATCTTTATTCCCGTTTTCCCCGGCACGAACTGCGAGTATGATTCGGCGCAGGCGTTTGAAAAAGCGGGCGGCAGCGTCGAAACCCTGATCGTCCGGAATTTGTCGGCCCATGATATCGAAGCGTCGGTCCGGGCGATCGTCCAGGCCGTTGACCGTTCGCAGATTCTGATGTTCCCGGGCGGTTTCAGCGCCGGCGACGAACCGGAAGGATCGGGAAAGTTTATCGCGGCGCTGTTCCACAATCCGGCGTTGACGGACTCCGTCACTCGACTCTTACAAGAGCGCGACGGGTTGATCCTCGGGATCTGCAACGGCTTTCAGGCCCTCGTGAAGCTGGGCTTGCTGCCGTATGGCGAAATCCGGCCGTTGACGGCCGACAGCCCGACCTTGACCTTCAACCGGATTGGCCGTCACATGTCCCGGATGGTGCAGACCCGGATCGTTTCCAAGCTTTCCCCCTGGCTCAGCCGAGCCGAAACCGGCGCCGTGCACACGATCGCCATATCGCATGGCGAAGGCCGTTTTGTCGCCGCGCCGGATCACCTCCAACGCATGGCGGCGGCTGGACAGATCGCGACCCAGTATGTCGATGAATCCGGCAATCCTTCGATGGACATTTGCGTGAATCCGAACGGATCGGATTGGGCCATCGAAGGGATCACGAGTCCCGATGGACGGATTTTCGGCAAAATGGGCCACTCGGAACGGATCGGCCGGTTTGTGGCGGTGAATGTGCCGGGCGAGAAAGATCAGCGGATCTTCGAAGCCGGCGTGGAATATTTTCGCTAACGAATTCGGCAATCGGAATAGACCTGCGGTTTGAAACCGGGGTCTATTTTTTTTGGGCGGATGCGGCAGGAGCGTCGGTCTTTCCAAAAGAAACAATCAGAATATTTTTGTATTGACAAAAAAATCAAGCATGCGATAATTATAGGCGTGAAACGTTTACATCAAAAGAGGTTTCTTCTTTTTTCGAAAATGTGTAAACGTTTACATTAAAGAAAACCAGAGGAGAAGCATGCGACAACGGGATAAGGGAAATGCCCCGGTGGTTACAATTAAAGATGTGGCTAAACTGGCCGGCACTTCCATTGCAACGGTATCCTATGTCTTTAGCGATCGGGAACGGCCGTTGCGGCCCGAACTGCGGGAAAAAGTTCTGCAGGCCGCCGCGGAACTGGGTTACGTCAAGAATGCCGCCGCCAGTAGTTTGAAGGGAAAGAAACGCGGAATATTGGCGGTAGTGGTCGCCCAGTTCGGCAATACTTTTTTTACGCGAATGTGCGTGGAAATCGTGTCGATTGCCCGTCAGGCCGGCTATGTTGTGACGTTGTGCAACAGCGATGAGGATTTGGAACAGGAACGGCTGATTTTGGAAAGACTGATCGCCCAACGCATCGATGGCTGCATCATCTGTCCGGCATTTTCCCGCAGCGACAACGTGGAGCTTCTTCGGCAGCATCATGTGCCCTATGTGATTTTGGAACGGTCTCTGGAAATCGGTGCACCGACGTATTCGTTCGTTGGGCATGACAACTTCCAGTCGGGTTATCTGGCGGCAACCACCCTGTTGGCTGCGGGACACCGGCGAATCGCCTTTTTGGGTTGGAATACACCGATCCCCAATGTGCGCGAGCGGGTCGACGGCTATAAAACGGCCATGCGGGAGCAGGGAGTGGCGGAAGATCAACTGTGCGTATTACTCGATGAACTGTCTATGGAAGCCGGTTGGCGCATGGCCGCGCAGCTGCCGCCGGCAATGTCCGCCGTGGTGTTGGGGCATCATGAGTCCGCCAAGGGAGTACTGCAATATTTTCAGGAAAAAGGGGTGATTTGGCCGGACGACATTTCCGTTGTGTTGATTGGGACTCCGGAATGGACGCAGATGTTGCGGCCCAGTCTGACCTGCGTGCAACGCCCTGAACAGGAAATGGGCCGAACAGCGGCAATGGCGCTGTTGGAGCAATTGGGCGAAACACCGGGGACGTTGCGGGAGCATATGTTTCCCTGCGTTCTTCAGCATGGACAGTCGGTGAGAGAATAGATGGGGAGGGAAATTTTTTATGAAACGGTTTGGACGAAGTTGGTTTGCGATGCTCGTGGTTCTTGTCCTGGTGATGGCTTTGGCCGGTTGTGGCGTCAAACAGCAGGCAGCCGAAACAAAAAAAGCGGAAGTAAAATGGCCGACAAAAGACATCACGGTAGTGGTGCCCTGGAATCCAGGCGGCGGAACGGACCTGACGGTTCGGGCGTTGACGACGGAAATGTCGAAAACATTGGGCGTAAATATCGCGGTGGTCAACACGCCGGGCGCCAATGGATCGGTGGGTACAAAAAACGTCTGGAATGCGAAACATGACGGATACACGATTTTGGGCGCCGGGCTGATGCCGTTTACCAGCTACCAGGTCATGGGCTACATGGACCAGGGCCATAAAGATTGGATTACCTGGACGGCGACGTTCTCGCCGAATGTGTTGGCGGTTCGTGCGGAGTCCCCCTATAAGGATGCAAAATCGCTGCTGGCCGCTTTTAAGGCCAAACCGGGGGCTATTACCGCCGGAACGGCCGGAGTTGGCTCCGGGGGGCATATCGGAATTGAATTCATCCGTCGCGCCGGGAAATTCGAATACAAACATGTCCCGTACCAGGGCGGGAATCCGGCGATTATCGCCACCTTGGGCGGCGAAGTCGATTTCACTCCCCAGCTTTCCATGGAAATGACGGATATGTTCCGGGCCGGCAAGATGGTGGCATTGGCATCGCTTAGCGACAAGGCATTGGAGATCGAAGGAGTCAAGCCGATTCCTTCCCTGGGCGTCGAGCTGCCGGATTTGAAAAAAGGGTTGCCGATGGGTGAATTTTTTGGCTTGACGATGCCGAAGGATGCACCGCCGGAAGCAATCAAAAAGATTGACGAAGCCTTCAAAAAAGCGATGCAGAGCGAAACCATGAAAAAATTCGCCAAAGACAAAGGCGTGGTGCTGGTTGGCTATGGACCGGAAGAGTCGCTGAAAAAGCTGGACAACCTGGCGTCCGTTGTCTGCTGGACCTTGTACGATACGGGAACGGCCAAGGTTTCCCCGGAAAAATTCAAAATTGCCAAACCATAGGATAAATTAACGGATCGGGCCGGCTAAGGGCCGGCCCGGTAATTTTAACATGAAGGAAGGATCTTCGTGCGTACTGCAGTGAGGACCGGGAGTAGCGGTGAATTTTTTTCCGCCATAGTATTGCTGTTGTTTACTGCATTCCTGTTCCAACAAAGCTTGCTCATTCATGGGGACGCCAAAGTTCCCTGGCCGGTTTCGCCGGCTTTGTTGCCGGTATTCCTTGGCTGTTGCCTATTGTTGTGTTCTTTGATTCTGTTGATGCGCAGTTGCGCGGGACAAAATAGCAAAGACCTGATTGGCGCGATCCTGATACAGACCCGCGAATGGTTTGGTGCGGAAGAGTCGGATTGGAAGCGAATTTGCGGCGGGATTCTTTTGCTGGGGTTGTATATTTTTGTTTTCATTCCGGTTTTCGAGTTTTGGTTGTCTTCGTCGTTGTTTTTGTTGGCGATCTTTTTATTTCTGCGGGCTGCCGCATATTGGAAGATTTTGCTGGTGACCGCCGGGTCTGTGGGAGGGATTATTATCTTGTTTCAGAAAATATTTAACGTGACGTTGCCGTAATTAGGGGGAAACAGCATGGAGATTCAATATCTGGCAAATGCGCTGCATGTGCTGGCGACGCCGGAAGCGCTCGTCACGTTGACGTTGTCCGTATTTTTTGGTTTGATTGTCGGCATGCTGCCGGGACTGACTGCAACGATGGCGGTTGCCCTGCTGACCGGCCTTACCTATAAAACGAGTCCGGATATGGCGATTCTGTCCCTGATCGGCGTTTATGTCGGCGCGATTTCCGGCGGCTGCCAGTCGGCGATTCTGCTCAATATTCCGGGGACTCCCGCGTCGGCGGCCACTGCACAGGATGGCTATCCCATGGGCCAGCAGGGGAAAGGCGGCCTGGCCATTTTTTTAGCGACTTCGGCATCAGCGCTCGGCACCTTGGGCAGTGTCATTTTTTTGTTGTTCCTGACGCCGTTGTTAACCAGTTTTGCGTTGAAATTTGGCTCGTGGGAGTTCTTTCTGCTGGCGGTATTCGGCATTATGATCTGCGGACAGCTGGCTTCCGGCGGGGATCCGCTGAAAGGCTGGATTGCCGGTATTCTGGGCTTGCTCGCCTCGTTGGTCGGGCTCGATGGTTTGCAGGGCGTTCCCCGGTTTTCTTTCGGTAATATTGATCTTATGGCCGGTTTTTCCCTGATTCCGATCATGATCGGGTTGTTCGGCTTTCCGGAAATTGTGGCTTCCTTTAAAAAAACAAAGACCGTAATCGGCGAATTGCATAGCATTGATTATAAAGAGGGCGTAAAAATTTTAGGAAAAAACTGGGAAACCATCTTGCGTTCCGCCTTTATTGGCGTCATGGTCGGCATTATTCCCGGCGTGGGTGAGGATGTCGGCGGCTGGCTGTCCTACTGGGCGGCGCGGATGCGGAGTAAATTCCGGTCTCTGTTTGGCAAGGGCAATCCCGAGGGGGTTGTCGCGGCGGAGACCGGAAACAATGCCTGTATCGGCGGCGCAATCATTCCAATCCTGTCACTTGCGGTACCGGGCAGCGCTCCCGCGGCTGTGCTGATGGCGGCGTTCTGGTTGCACGGCTTGCGACCGGGACCGCTCATGATGACGGAAACTCCCGGCTTTCTTTACACGGTTGCCATTTATCTGGTGGCGTCTTCTTTTGTTATGTGGGCGCTGGGTTTGCTGATTTCCCGATTTACGGTCAAAATCCTGCAGGTGTCGCCGCAGTTGTTGATGCCGGTCGTGTTCCTGTTTTGCGTGGTTGGATCGTATGTGATCAACGACCGGATTTTCGATGTGTGGGTCATGTTTGCGTTTGGTTTTGTCGGCTTGTTCATGGCGCATTTGAAATTTCCCAGCGCGCCATTTTTGTTGGGCGTGATTCTCGGACCAATGGCGGATACCAATCTGCGACGGGCCCTGACTCTGTCCGACGGCAGTATTTTGCCTTTTTTCACAAGACCAATTTGTCTGTTTTTCGCGGTAATTATACTCTTGATGATTGTGGCCCAACTGGGAGTGTTTAAGCGTTGGACACCCAAAGAAACAGCGGAAGAAACAGGAGGGAACCCGTGATGAAACCTATTCGGGTAGGGTTGATTGGCAGCGGATTTGTCGCCGAACTTCACATGAACGCCTACCAGCGGGTCTATGGCGTCGATGCCGTCGTCAAGGCGGTCGTTTCGCGCGGCGACCATGTGCTGGAATTTGCCAGGCGGCGCTGCATTCCAACGGTATATCGGGACTACCGGGATCTGTTGCAGGACAAGGAGATCGACGTGGTCGATATCTGTACGCCCGCCGTGCTGCACGCGCCGATGATCGTCGAAGCGATGGCGGCCGGCAAGCATGTGATTTGCGAGAAACCATTCACTGGTTACTTCGGGGAGCCGGGAGACCCGGCGCCGATTGGCCGTCGCTTGTCGAAAGAGGTGATGTTCGAGCGGGTCATGGCGGAGATGGCGACGACAAAAGCCCGTATGGAAGCCAGTGACCGCCTGTTCATGTATGCGGAGAATTGGGTATATGCGCCGGCGGTGACCAAAAGCGCCGAGATTCTGCAGAAAACGAAAGACAAAATTCTGTTTATGAAGGCGGAAGAAAGCCATAGCGGTTCCCATGCCGAACATGCTGCGCGCTGGGACATGACTGGCGGCGGGGCGCTGATCCGGCAGGGATGCCACCCATTGTCGGCCGTTTTGTATCTGAAACAGGTAGAAGCCCGGGCGCGCGACGAAAAAATTGACCTCGCGGCGGTTACGGCCGATGTTGGCAATATTGGCGACGGACTGTCCGAAGCAGATCATCGCTATATTCTGTCCCATCCGGTCGATGTGGAAGACTGGGCGATGTTGAACCTGACATTTACTGACGGAACCAAGAGTACGGTTTTTGCCGGTGACATGATTCTGGGCGGCGTTCGGAATCTGGTGGAAACCTATACGACCGGCGGGATTCTCAATGCAAACATGTGTCCAAGCACCGGGATGGTGACGTATCTGACCGATGAAGCAAAATTGAAAGATGTCTATATTACGGAGAAGGTCGATCGCAAGACGGGCTGGCAATTCGTTTGTCTGGAAGAAGAATGGACGCGGGGGTATATCCAGGAAATCCAGGATTTCATGGAGTGCGTGGCATTGGGGCGGAAACCGCTGGCGGATGTCAATCTGGCCTACGACACCATTCGCGCTACCTACGCCGCCTATTGGTCGGCGGAAGCTGGACGACGGATTTCTCTGTGAAGAATTGACAGAGGGTTGGTCCGACTGCCGGGTGTCGGAAAAATTGCGGATAAAAAGACCGGGGCAAGCCGTCTTTAGCTTAGCCCCGGTCTTTTTGCATCCGCTGGAAGGTCCCATTCATACTTCGATGCCGATTCGCTTCATCCAGGCCAGAATCTTGTCCTCTTGACCGGGAGGAAGGATAAAGGGGGCCGCGACGGTCGGGTCGCAGATTCCCAGCTTGCTCAGGCCAAACTTGACTACGGCGGCGTTCGGACCGAAACCGCCCATCATCGGAATCAACGACACTTTTTTCTGCATCGCGATGGCGGCGTCCCTGTCGCCCCGACAGAATGCTTCGTACACTGCCGCACATTGCCGGGGGAAAAGGCTGCATCCCGCGTAGATGCCGCCTTTGGCGCCAAGTTCGTACGCCGAGAGGCCCAGCGCCGGATTGCCGGACATCACGGCAAAGTCTTCCCCGGCCGTAACGTCGAGGAAACGCTGCATGCCGAAAAAGTCACCCGAGCTGTCCTTGATCCCGATGATATTTGGATGCTGGGCGAGTTTGGCCACTGTATCCGCCGCAAACGTCGTTTTTGTCATCTGCGGGAAGTTATACAGGATGACCGGCAGTTCGGAGGATTCCGCCACTATCTGATAGTGCCGGATCACGGCGGCCTGGTCCATGTTGAAGTAATAGGGGACGGCTACAAGCACGGCGTCGGCTTTGGAGCCGGCCGCAATTTTGATCTGCTCGATGGTCCGCTGGGTGCCGGGTTCGCCGCAGCCGATCAATACCGGAAGTTTGCCGTCCGTTTCCGCTAAGGTGGTTTCCATGACGAGCCGGCGCATCGATTCGGTCATCGCCGGAAATTCCCCGGTGCTGCCCAACGCTACAATGCCGTGAATTCCGCCGTCGATCAAATAATGAACAAGTCTGCGCAGGGCGCTCGTGTCGATTTTCTCTTCTGGAGTCAACGGGGTGGCCATCGCCGGGAAAACGCCTTTCAGGTGCATGGTTGTTCCCTCCTTGCTATTTTGTCGAATTTCGCTTCGCTAACGCCGATGAAGCCAACTTCATGCCGTTGAATCAGTTATGGCGGTGTTGGCGAAATTGTCTGATTTGATGTAATTTTAAAATAGTATTGCCCGCGAAGTAAAGAGAAATATTTCGATCCCCGGCTCCTCTCTTCTCCAAATGGAGCGGAGAGAGTTTTTTTGTCGCGGCGGACAGTTGCGGAGCGCACAATTTGTTAACAAAACTGTAATAATCCTGTCACTTAGCTGCAATAATTTTGGTTCATACTTATAAATAAAGAAACCAGTCGCGACGGACGAACGACAGCCACCAAAATAGCGACACAGGATAAGGAAGTGGATGAATATGTTAACAAAGGTGAACAAGTTTGGGGCCTATGCCCTGACGGTGATGTTGCTCAGCGGTTTCGGGTTTTCTACGGTGCAGGCTGCTCCAACCAATCATCATGACGACCGGCGGCAGGAACAGCATAAAGATCCGAGACAGGCGCAACCGGACAAACATCACACCGAACGACAGCGGGATGAACAAAAGCGGAGTGAATGGCGGAAAAAAGACCGGGAACGTCTGGAACGGCATCGCCATGAAGAACCTCGTCGCAACTGGAGTCCCAATGAGCGGAGCGATTGGGAGCGGCGTCAACGTGAAGAATGGCGGCGTGAAGAGAATCGCCGGCACGAGTGGGAGATGCGTCGACGCGCCTGGGAAAGCGATCATGAATGGCATGAACGGCAACGCCTGGAAAATGAACGGCATGAACATCGGATGCGGGAGATTCAGGCGGAGATCGCCGCGGCCGTGATTCGTATCTTCATAAACTAATCCTTGATGTTGATGAAAAATACAGGAAGCCCGGGTTGTTCGAAGAATCGTGCGACATATCCGGGTTTCCTGTATTTTTGCGCAGGAAAATGCAAAGGATATCGTGAATTATTCCGTAATAACGCAGAAGTCAAATAGACAATGAACAGGAGGGAGCACCATGTTTTGCCAACAATGTGGACACCCCCTCACCGATGGCGCTGCTTTTTGCGGTCATTGCGGCGCCAAAGCCGCGGGAAGCAACGGCAGGAAAGAAGTCCTGCAAGCTGTTGCCGCCGCCCTTTCCCCTTATTCGCAACTGGTTCTGACCTGGGGCCAGAAAACGGATTTGGAGATTGCCAATGAACTGGCCACCGCCAACTGGGCAGTAGGAAAGAAGAAAATCGAGTATTCAGCAAGACTGCGTGTGGATACGGCGGCAAAAACGGTGGTTTTCTGGGAAATGATCAAGGAAGAAGGGCTGGGGTTGGGCGCCCTGTTCAGCTTCAAAACGGAAACTTATCGCAGCGATGGCAAAACAAGAACCGGAACAGTCAGCGAGACCGCATATGGTTTGGGCGGAAAAGGCATCGACTACAACTGGGACTACGCGCAAGTGCGCAGTTTAGTCGAAAACGCTGTCCGGAGCCGAGGCTGGGAGTTTAAAACAGTTCTGCTGAAAGGGAAAGCTTCGTACTAAAGTAAATAATTTTGCAGTGACGGATTTCTCTGTGGTACAATAATTGGGAAATTTGATCGCCGGGGTGCGGACAAACTGAGCAACCCGATACTACATTTTTTTGAAGGAAGCGTATGAAGCAAGATATTCTTCATGTCACTCAAAAATTGGATATTATTGAGGAAGATCCCGAAACCCTGAAAAAAGAAATCTATTTCAGTCGGATCGAGGATGTTGGGGAAGACTTCGTACTCGTTACGCCGCCCTTTCGGAAAGGCTTTTACTTGCCGCCGCGGGTCGGCCGGATGATTGCGGGCCGGGTGGTTTCCAATAAAATTCCGTATTTGTTTAAGGCCAATTTGCTGCGCTATCGGTCGGAGCAGATTCCGCTGTGGGAAATCTCTATGCCTTCTTCCTTCTCCAAAAGCCAACTCCGCGAAAATGTTCGCCTGGAAGTCAGTCTGAGCGTTACGTTGGAACCTGTGCCGGGGGGCGAGGAGAAAGTTTTGATCCGGACATTGACTCGCGATTTGAGTGCGGGTGGAATCCAGGTCGTATTATTAAAGCCGTTGCCGGTAGGGACAACGGTAAAGGTTATGGTAATGGTTAGCCCCGATTTTGTATTGGAAACGCAGGGGACAATTATTCGCCTGATGCCGCCGATGCCGCCATTGGACAAATATTTCGCCGGCATCCAATTCGGCGAGCTGGAGCCGGCAACAAAGCAGAAAATTATCCGGTTTATTTTCAGCAAGCAGGCGGAGTTGCGAATGAAGGAAAAAGAGTGGTTCGAGTAACTCGGTGATCATTATGGGACAAAAGTCCTAGTAAAATGGGTATTTCGTCACAAGGGCATGCGGGGGTCGATGCGAAACTTAATTGTAGTGCAAAGACTGATACGTGAGGGTGATTCGCATGATCCGAGTGGATACGGTTACAGGACTTATTGCCATCGACACAGAAACCCGGCAGCTGCAGGAACGCATTGTCATTACACGGGGACCGACCGGCGTGCAAATCCGGTACGAGCAACCGGTGGCGATACCGCCCGGTTCCGGCGCCTCACAAAGAACATTGGTTGAGAACGGAAGAACGTTTTTTGCCCGAATGTTGCAGTTTACTTCTTAATGGATGGCTTGACAATCCACGAAAACCACAATAAAAAAACCGGCGAAAGCCGGTTTTTGTGTATTACAAACACGATGGATTTTGACGACTACTGGATGGTTACGCCTGTCAGATAAACCGCGCGAATGGCTTTTTTCCCCAATACCTGCGTAACCGTGTCGAAAATTCGTTTTTTGAAGATCGCCTGATTTTCTACAGACAAATCTTCGCTACGACAGGCGCGGATCGTTCGCAACAGGGAATCCTGCAAAACCAACAACTGACGATCCGGGTTCTTAAGATCTTTGGGTTCGATAGACTTATCAAGGTCAAGGATCAGTTGCATGCGAACCAAGCGTTGGTCGGCCAGGGTCGTAACAATAAAAGCATCTTTCTCGTTGCTGCGCAAGGTGTACATATAACCCGCCTCAACTTCGGCAACAGCCGCAGCCGGTGGATTTTGCATGGCAATTGGCACAGCGACCGCGACGGACACGGCGACCGTGGACAGGATCAGCACCACAACCAAAATAATATATTTAACCATAGGATTTCACTCCTTCGCCCCAAAAAATAAGCGACCGGTTTGCGCCAGTCGCCGATCCAACAATTCAAGGAAGTCTTTAAATCCTCAAAACGGCAACCTGGCAATCATAAGCGAATTCACGCCCTTAGATCCATGGCTTTGCGTCCCCGCCTTTCAACGGGTTTGCCCACTATGAAATTACTATTATCTTACCTATAGTTTATCACGATTTTCACAAATGGCAAGGTGAAGATCCGGTTAAAACAAATAATTTGGAACGTTGTGGCAGGGAATGCAAAACGAAATGACGAAATTAAATTTTGAGAGATTTGAACCGGAGGTGTTGATTGTGCCGATCGTAATGCTGCTTTTGGGTATGATATCCACGATTGTGATTGTTACGTTTGCCCTGCAAAACGGTCAGGTTGTCACAGTGGGCTTTTTCGACTGGCGGGTGGAGGCATCGCTGGTATTAGTCATCATTGTTTCAGCGTTGATGGGTTTTTTGGCAGCGCTGTTCTTTGAGCTGTTCGTTCAGATAAAACTGCGTTATCGCCTATATAAGATGGGACGGCAGATTAAGCAACAGGAAGAGGAACTGCAGCGACTGAAGAAAGAAAGCGGCGCGGCGAGCTCGGTTGCTGGCAAACCAACCGTACCGGTTGAAAAATCGTCGGATGAAAGTCAAAGTGGAGTATGATAAGTACTCAGGAAACGTGGAGAACCGGAGAATTCAGGCAACGAGTTTTTCGGTTCTTTCGTTGTTTCAGCAATCGCGCCTGAAATACGGAACAACATAGCCGATGGCTTGAGAAGAAATAGAAGATAGTACGGGACTTGGCACTGGCGTCATCTTTCCCTATAATTAGACCATATCCGAAAACGAGACGCCTTTACGTTGCAACGGGGCAATAGTTGTCAACAAACTGTTGCGATTGCGGGAGTTTAAGTTTCGACCGGCAGCGGAACGTGGTTCATGAAATTTTGAGTTTTTTCCGCTGGAAAAAGGAATAATGAAAAGTTTGTCGAAGCTGAACAAAGGTATATTTGAAAACGGGATTGGTTTTGGAGGCCCTGAGTGGAGTTTCTTCTGGTTCCCTTGCTGACTTTGGCGGCGGTGACGGCGGCGATCAACAAATTGGCCGAATTTATCTTCCATATTCATCTGTCTTGCCGGCTGCTGGCATTGCTGGTTGGCTTTGCATGGCTGGTTTCTTTGGTGTTGCCCGAACTGTTTTTCCATTCTGTTGGGTTTATGGGTTCGATTGGATTTTCGTTGGCGGGCGCGTTGGGATTTGCTTGCATTGCAGCTGTTTACGATACGCGGACCCAGGCTTCCCGCCTGATTGCAGTTTCTGCGCAACCAGAACCGTCGCCGCAACCGGACAGGACCGAACCGCTTCCGATTGTCGAGGAACCTGTGGTGGCGGAATCTGCCGTAGAAGTATACGCTGAATCCGCCACAGAGTTGAGTGGGATAGTTGCCGATGAAGTCGTGGCGGCTGTCCCGGAATCATCTTCGGAATCGATGCCGACATTTGAGGAAGTGCTCTCCTCGGTAACTCTGGAGCAGGCAATGGGCCTTTCCGGCATTACCGAAGAGGAGGCGACAGAACTTGCGGTGGACGCGACAGAAGAATCCGCAGTCCCATCTGACGGGGCGCCGGCGGAAGAGGGGCTTGAAGACAACATGACTGTAGAGCGGCCGACTTCCGAATCCCTGGAGGATTTGCTGGAATTTGCCTTTGCGCAACGGGACCTGCGCCATGTTGAAGTAGCGTTGGATGCCTTCCGCTTAATCACGCGCCTGTACGCCGACAGTGCGGCGTTGCCGATGATAGTGGCCGAGATTGTCAGTACTCGGCAAAATCAGGGCGATTCTGCCGGGGCAGCCGCAGAATTGAAAGAATTTCTTCAATCCGGAGTGTTGCGCCGGAATGAGAAGCAGCTTCGCCTCTTTGAGCAAAAACTCGGCGAACTCCAGGCCGAAGCCGGCAAATGGGATGGTTGAGCAGGCAGAGATTATTTGCGGGCGACCGTGTGCAATCATAATTAAGTAATTTGGAGGGTTATTCATGAAAAAAAGTGCGGACATTCTTAGGCTGCCGGTAATCAGCATCAGCGAAGGGAAACAGGTTGGAACCGTGAAGGATCTGGTCATTGATGCAGCCCAGGGTGCTGTTGTCGCCTTGGTCGTTGACGATGGTTCCTGGTATCTGGGTGCAAAAGTGATTCCGTTTACTGCCATTACCGGCTTGGGCGAATCGGCCGTAACCGTGGAATCAACCTCGATTTTGATCCCGGTTTCCTCCATTCCCCAACTGGAGCAACTCATGTCCGCAGGCGTCAAGGTTATCGGAACCCGCACACTGACCCGCTCCGGCCATATGGGCGGCAAAGTGGTGGAGATTTCCATTGATGAATCCGGCCGAATTACTTCTTGCGAAGTGGAAGAAGGCATTGGGGACAAGATTCAAATCTCAAAGCAGCAGATCGTTACATTCGGCAAGGATGTGATGATCATCAGCGAAACCATGGATCCCGTCCACCGAGGACCTGTCGGCGGCAGACCGATGGAGGGACTGATTTCCCGTACGGCGCAGGTAAATTCCTATTCGGTTCAGGAGCAATCGCCGGGTCTGCCGGTTGTGCCGTCGCCGGCTTCCGCTCCAGCGGATGAGGCGTCGCAGTTGTTTGAAGAAAAACAGCGGCGATATTTGCTCGGAAAACGGGTGAACCGCCGGATTACCGCTAATGATGGCAGTGTCATCATTGATCAGGGAAATGAAGTGACCGAAGAAATTTTGCAACGAGTTCGCGAAGAAGATAAAATGATTGAACTTACGATGAATTTGCGGCTGTAAGGCTTGCGGGTTCGACGCACACCGCTTGTAATCGCTGAAATCCCCGCCAAGGCGGGGATTCTCAGTCTAAACGAGTGAATTATTTTTCGGAGATGGAAAATGCGGCTGAAGAAAATCCTCAGTTACTATTTGCTGATTCTCCTATTGGCCGGCGTGATGCTGGTGGCCAGCGATGCGGCCCTGGCATATTCAGGGAAACTCTGCCGCGGTCTGGTCATCGCTGACGTCACGGTCGGCGGTTTGACTGTTGCCGAGGCGGAACATAAGGTTGCCGCGGCATTGCGGGACCGGCAAGCCCGTCCAGCCGCAGTGTTGACATATGACGGGCAGCAATGGGAAATTGGTTGGGATGTCGTGGCCGGAAGCTTGGATGCGGCGGCTTTTGTCCAACAGGGGCTTACTATTGGCCGGACGGGGAATCTGTTGCAACGCGTGACGGACCAGTTTGTTGCGAGAGCGGGCGGCAGCCAATTGTCATTTGGATTGACGGCGGATGTCGAAAAACTCCGGCGCATTGTCGCGATGGCCGCTGCCGTTGTGGATCGGGAAGCTTTGGATGCGGGCTTGAACGAAACCTCTGCCGGATTGAGCGTTTCGTCGGAACAGACGGGCCGGCGCACCGATGTTATGGCAACCGTGCGGCTGTTGTGTCAAGCAATTGAAACCGGAAGTTCCGAACCGGTTGCTTTGCTTGTCAGTGAATCTCCGGCAAGGATCCGGGCTCAGGATCTGCAGGGAATCGATGGCTTGATCGCTGCTTTTTCCACGACATACAACGAATCGGACGAAAATCGGGCGGAAAATATCCGGATCGCCGCGGCCCGGATGTCCGGCGTATTGGTCGGCAGCGGGCAAACATTTTCCTTCAATGACCGGGTGGGGCTTCGGACTCCCGAGCGCGGCTATAAAGAAGCGCCAACCTTGTCCAGCGCCGGTGTGGTCATGGATTGGGGGGGCGGCGTCTGTCAGGTTTCCACTACCTTGTATATTGCGGCGTTGCTGGCGGACTTTGAAGTGGTGGAACGCAGCGCGCATTATGATCCACCGGCTTACGTCCCTGTCGGACAGGACGCCACGGTGGCGGATGGGCAAATCGATTTGAAACTCAGAAATACCCGCCATCATGCCGTTTATATCCAGACAACGACGGATTCCGGAACTCTGACGGTGCGAATCTACGGCAAACGGCGTCAGGGTGAACCGACGGTCCGTATTGAATCTGCGGAAAAGACCATGCAGGTTGCCAAGACGATCGTGAAGCAGGATCCCCTGTTGCCACAGGGCGAGGAAATCGTGGAGTCCGCCGGGCGCAACGGGTTTATCGTTACGGTGCAGCGCATCAAGTTGCAGGGAAACAAAGAAATCAGCCGGGAAAAAATTTCCACGGACGAGTTTGAGGGATCGGACAGGATCGTTCGGGTTGGGACCAAGACCATGGTTGGAGCCATACCGAAATAATCCGGCGGGGAACGCTTGAATCGCAAGTGTTCCCCGTGATCTTTTTTTTGTGATTTTTTATTGCAGTTTTTCAGCGATATGGTACAATCAAATCGGGTTTTTTTCCTTGGAATCTTAGGGGTAAAAGGGGAGTGGATATGCAAAAGGAATTTCATCTATCCCAGGCCGATGTGAAGCGGTTGGCGGACGAGCATGGAACGCCGCTGTTGGTAATGTCGGTCGAGCAGATCAAAAACAATTATCGGTATCTGAAAGAATTTATGCCCCGGGTCAATATTCACTATGCGGTTAAGGCAAACCCCGACGAACGCATTATCCGCACACTGAAGGACCTGGGGTCTTGTTTCGATGTTGCGTCGGACGGCGAAATTCTCCAGCTTCAGGCATTGGGAATCACTGGGGAACAAATGGTGTACGCAAATCCCATCAAGCCCGTCCATGGCATCGAAACCGCTCGTCAGGCCGGTATATTGAATTATATGGTCGATAGCGCGCCCGAAATTGAAAAAATGGCCCGAACCGCTCCTGGCGCCGCGATTATGGTGCGTGTACGCATGCAGAACCCGGAAGCGTTGATTGACCTCAACAAAAAATTTGGCGCGGAGCCGGCGGATGTATTGTCCTTGCTGTTGAAGGCCCGTGAATGCGGACTGCATGTTGCGGGGCTGGCATTTCATGTCGGAAGCCAGGCGACGCAGGCCCATGCCTACCTCAATGCACTGCAGGTATGCCGCAAACTGTTTGATGAAGCGGCGGTACACGGACTGAATCTGCAAACACTGGATATCGGCGGCGGATTCCCGATTCGGGCCCCCGGCAGCGCAAAAATCGATATTCAGAAAATGTTGACGACCATCCATCAGGGGTTGGAGGAACTTTTCCCGGATGTGGAGATATGGGCTGAACCTGGACGCTTCATTTGCGGCACTGCCGTCAAACTGATCACTCGGGTGATCGGTCGACAACATCGGGACAACCAGGATTGGTATTTCTTAGACGAAGGGATTTACGGGACTTTTTCCGGGGTCATTTTTGATCACTGGGACTTCGAACTTCTGACATTCAAGGAAGGAACGACAGTAATGGCGACATTCGCCGGTCCGAGTTGCGACTCCTTCGATGTGATTTTCCGTGAAAAGGAAACCGTCCCGCTGGATGTCGATGATTTGATTCTCGTTCCGAATATCGGTTCCTATAGCTCGGCTTCGGCGACAACGTTCAATGGTTTTGCCAAAGCTCGGACCGTGATCTGGGAAGAGGTTCGGGAAAGCTGCCGGCTGGAAGCGGTCTGCTGAAGCGGCAGGTCTAGGCAAAGCGATAAGCGAAAAATGAATCGGGCGATTCGATGCTGCGCGTCGAGTTGCCCCGATTTTTTATCCGGCGACTAAACCGATATATGTATTAATGCGTTATTTTGCGCTATAATTATAGGCGATAAGCGTGCCGGGGACCCCCGTCACGGCTCAGAAACAGAATTTCTATCAGGACGACATACTAAATATTTGAGGAGGGAAATTATGAATACTGTCGGGCTGGACATTCGCAAAGAAGGAGCATTGGATTTTGTTTCCGTAGGCGCCTTGGTCCATCGTTTGGATACCGGAGTCGTTCCTTTCCGCAAAGCGACGGAGTGCCTGATCCATGTGAGCGGTGGCGAGTTCAACTGCGCCGCCAATCTGGCCGATTGTTTCGGATTGAAAACGGGAATTGCGACCGCCATGGTGGACTATCCCATCGGCGATCTGATCGCGGAACGGGTGAAAGCCATGGGGGTGAAGCCGTTCTATAAACACTTCAAGCATAATGGCGTCAACGGACCGAATATGGCGACGGTATACAGTGATCGCGGCCAGGGCGTCCGCCCGCCTGTCGTATTTTACAACCGGGCGAATGAGGCTGGCGGACTTCTCAAAGCCGGCGATTTCAATTGGCAGGAAATTTTTGCCGGCGGCGTGCGCTGGTTCCATAGCGGCGGCATTTTCGCCGCGTTGTCCGAAACGACTCCCGAAGTGGTGATCGAGGGAATGCGGGCAGCGAAAGCCGCCGGCGCCATCGTATCCTTCGACCTGAACTATCGGGCCAAGCTCTGGAATATTGTCGGCGGTCCGAAGCGGGCGGTGGAAGTGCTGGGGCGCATTCTGGAAAACGTGGATGTACTCGTCGGCAACGAGGAAGACCTACAGATGGGTCTTGGCATACCGGGGCCCGAAGTGGCGGCTAAGTCCAAACTTGATCCCAGCGCTTTTTTTGGAATGATCGACCAGGTGACCGCCAAACATCCTCAAATCAAAATTGTTGCAACCACGCTTCGCGAAGTACATTCCACAAACCGCCACAGTTGGAGCGCAGTGGCCTGGATCAACGGCAAAACATACACGGCTCCCACGGCGGAATTGGACATTTATGACCGGGTTGGCGGCGGCGATGGGTTCGCCTCCGGTCTGTTCTATGGCCTGCTGAATGGAGAAGAGCCGGATGCGGCGTTGCGCCTCGGTTGGGCGCATGGAGCATTGCTGACAACGTTCCCGGGCGACACGACCATGAGCAGCATTGAGCAGGTCCGGGCTTTCGCAGCCGGCGGCTCGGCCCGCATTCAACGGTAAATTTCGCAAGGCGGACAAAGGAGATCGTTCAATGGGAAAATATAACCCGGTCGATGCCGCTGTTGTCGCGGAGTTAAAGCAAATTGCCGGCGACAGGAATGTTTGGCTGGACCGCGAAAAAATGGAAGATTATTCTCATGATGCCGTTACCGGTGAAAAGTACGTTCATTTTCCCGAAGCTGTCGTGTTCCCGGAAACGACGGAGCAGGTGGCGGAAATCGTCAAGCTGGCGAATCGGCGACTGATTCCGATCATCCCGAGAGGGGCCGGGACGGGATATGCCTGCGCAGCGGTCGCCTTTGGCGGCGGGATCGTTTTATCCACGGAGCGGATGACCCGGTTCGTGGAATTTGACGAGACCAATATGACATTGATCGTTGAGCCGGGAGTACGGACGATCGATGTGCAGAAATTCGCCACGGAAAAAGGGTACTTGTATCCCGGCGAACCAAGCAGTTCGGACAGCTCCTGCATCGGCGGCAATGTGGCCACCAATGCCGGCGGAATGAAAGCGATAAAATACGGTACGACCCGGCAGCAGGTATTGGGGTTGGAAGTGGTGACGCCGGAAGGGGAAGTTACGACTCTCGGCGGCAAACTGAAAAAAGATTCTACGGGGTATTGCCTGACGCAACTGATGGTCGGGTCCGAAGGAACCCTGGGGATCATTACCAAAGTGTACATCAAGCTGGCGCCAAAACCGGCGCATGTGATCGATTTGCTGGCCGTATTCGCCAATCCGGAGGATGCGATCAATATTGTCGCCAAGATCATGCAGTCGCCGGTAAGTCCCGTTTGCGTCGAATTCATGGACAACAAGGGGATCCGGTGCAGCGAGGAATTTTTGAACGAGAAGTTGCCGCACAGTGACAAGGGACATTACATTATTGTTTCTTTGGCCGGCGACAATGAAGAAGTATTGGAAGATCAATGCGTGATGATTGATGAACTCTGCACCGCAAATGGAGCCCTGGAGGTCCTGGTGGCCGACCCGGTAAAAATCTGGAAGGCGCGAAAAACTTTCGGTGAAGCCAACCGGGCCCGCAGTCTGATTTTTTCGGCGGAAGACACGGTTGTGCCGATGTCTCGCATTCCGGACGTTGTTCAGAAACTGTCGGAGTTGGGAGTCAAGTATGGAGTGACGGTCCATATCGCCGCGCATGCCGCCGACGGTAATATCCATGCAGATATTCTGAAGGAAGACATGCCGTTGGAGTTGTGGAACAAACGGCTGCCATTGCTGCAGGATGAGCTTTATGCGTTCATCTACTCGGTGGGCGGAAAACTCTCCGGTGAACATGGGATCGGCTATAAACGGCTGGATCTCATGAAGAAGTATTGTGATCCGGTGGAACTAAAAATGATGAAAGCAATCAAGAAAGCGTTGGACCCGAATGAAATCATGAATCCCGGAAAGATTTTCAGTCTGGACTGATAAAAATCTGTCATGAGGAGGGAACGCAGTTGAAACCATTATGTGATATCGGATTGATCGGACTGGCCGTGATGGGGGAAAACCTGGTACTCAACATGGTGAACAAAGGGTTTCAGGTTTGTGTGTTTAACCGGACTACAGCCCGGGTCGACGAATTTTTGGCCGGGAATGCCGCCGGACTGGCGGTCAAGGGGGCGCACTCGCTGGCGGAGTTGGCCGCTTCCCTGGACAAGCCCCGCCGGGTGATGCTGATGGTCAAAGCCGGCAAACCGGTGGATGACATGATCGAACAGGTATTGCCGTATCTGGAACCCGGGGATATCATCATCGATGGCGGCAACTCGTTCTTTGAAGATACCCGGCGTCGCTACACGACGTTGGCCGCCAAAGGGATCCGTTTTATTGGCACCGGCGTGTCCGGCGGCGAAGAAGGGGCGCTGAAAGGCCCCAGCATGATGCCGGGCGGAGATCTGGCGGCATATCAGGAACTGGCGCCGCTGTTTACGAAAATCGCCGCCCAGGTGGCGGACGGCCCCTGTTGCGCATTTGTCGGGCCGGATGGTGCCGGGCACTATGTGAAAATGGTCCATAACGGAATCGAGTATTCGGATATGCAGCTGATTGCCGAGGCGTATTACATTCTCAGCCTCGCCGGCGGTCTGACGGCGGCCGAACTGTATGAGGTTTTTTCCCGCTGGAACCAGGGACCGCTGGATTCTTACCTGATTGAGATCACCCGGGATATCATGGCGGTCAATGATCCGGAAACCGGACGACCACTGGTGGAAATGATCCTCGACAAGGCCGGGCAAAAGGGTACTGGCAAATGGACTTCACAGAGCGCCCTCGATCTTGGGATCCCGACCCCGGCGATTACCGAGGCGGTGTTTGCCCGATGCATGTCGGCGATTAAACCGGAACGGGTGAAAGCCGCGGCGGTCCTGAAAGGGCCGGAGGGACGCTGGACCGGCGACCGGGAGAAATTGATCCAGGCCGTGCACGACGCCCTGTATGCGTCAAAAATTTGTTCCTATTCGCAAGGCTTTGCTTTGCTGGCGGCTGCCAGCAAAGAATACGGCTGGAATCTGAAATTTGGCGAGATTGCTCTGCTCTGGCGAGGCGGCTGTATCATCCGGGCCCGCTTCCTGGATAAGATCCGGGATGCCTTTGCCAATGACCCGGCGTTGGCCAACCTGATGCTGGATCCGTTTTTTGCATCGGTTTTGGCCGAATCGCAGGATGCCTGGCGTCTGGTATTGAAGACTTGCCGTGATCTGGGAATTCCCACGCCGGCATTCAATGCATCGCTGGACTACTATGACAGCTATCGGCGGGCCGTGTTGCCGGCCAATCTGATCCAGGCCCAGCGCGACTATTTCGGCGCCCATACTTATGAACGGACGGATCGGCCGGGGACGTTCCATACCGAGTGGGGCAAACAGTGAACCGAACAACCTGCTTTCCATAATGACGCGAAAAAGGGGCTGTCTCAAAATAGGTTTTTTAGGTCTATTTGAAACAGCCCTTTTT
>CAZRLN010000018.1:0-36423 GCA_964601085.1 uncultured Veillonellaceae bacterium
GTTTTCTCTATTATAATCGAGATTGACTTTTACGCAAGTTTTTTTTACAATATAAATAGGCCCCCGGGGGAGGGGGTGAAAAATAAAGCGAGGTGTCAGAAATGGCTGTTATTAATGTGGGAAATGAAACAACGTTTGACGAAAAGATTTTGAAAACCGACCGACCGGTTTTGGTGGACTTCTGGGCGTCCTGGTGCGGACCGTGCAAGATGGCCGGGCCGGAGGTGGAAGCGGTCGAGGCGGCGGTGGCGGATAAAGCGATTGTCGCGAAAGTGAATATCGACGAGTTGCCGGATCTCACATCCCGATATAATGTGAAGGCGGTGCCGACGTTCATCGTCTTTAAAGACGGAAAAGAAATAAATCGCTTCACCGGCTACAAAACCAGGAAGGATTTATTGGCCGCCTTGGAAAATATATAAATGAAGTGAACGGCAAAACTCCCGGATCTTCTCCGGGAGTTTTTTTGCAAGCCGCAGACGGGGAGTGTGGAACATGTCGGCGCAGACAGTGTTGATCGCGGATGATGACGCGCAGATTCGGGAACTGTTGGAGTTGTACCTCGTCAAAGAGGGGTTTGCCGTGGAGCAGGCCGCCGATGGTGCGGAAGCGATTCTCAAGGCGCAGCAGCTGAAACCCGATTTGATCGTGCTGGATATCATGATGCCGGTCCTGGACGGGATGGAAGTTTGCCGCCAGGTCCGGAAATTTTCGCGGGTGCCGGTGATCATGCTGACGGCGCGGGTGGAGGACGAGGACCGGATTATGGGGCTGGAGCTGGGCGCGGATGATTATGTCGCCAAGCCCTTCAACCCGCGGGAACTCATCGCCCGGGTCAAGGCGGTGCTGCGACGGGCCCAGGGCAACGAGCCGGCGGCTGCCGGCGTCGATGTGCTGAATTTCGCCAACCTTCGGATCAACCGCTCGGAATACGTGGCGACCGCCGCCGGCAATACCGTCCAGCTGACGGCCAAGGAAATGGATTTGCTGTGGCACTTGGCTTCGCATCCGGGTCGGGTGTTTTCCCGCGAGCAACTGTTGGAATCGGTCTGGGGTTATGAATATTTCGGCGATACCCGCACCGTGGATACGCATATCAAGCGCATCCGCCACAAACTCGGGGTGCAGGAGGACAGTCCCTGGGACATCAAGACGGTCTGGGGCGTTGGCTACAAATTTGAGGTGCATGCGTGAAACAGTCGTTGCAAACGAAACTGTTCGTCAGTTTCATGATCGTGGTTTCCCTGATCCTGGGCGCTTTTGCCGTGGGGGCTTCCGCCTTCGTCCGGCAATATTTCCTGTCGGCCAAACAGCAGGAGCTGGTCGGCAAGGGGCAGGAAATGGGTCTGGTGCTGAACGATTTTTTGTCTGGGAAATTGACGGCGCCGGAGTTGGTGGAACTGGTGGACCGCATCGATGGGTTTCTGGACGCCCGGATATGGGCCGTCGATAGCGCGGGCCGGGTGATTGTCATGTCCACGCCCCGGCGGGGAATGGGACAGCGCCAAGGGATGGGCCCCGGTTCCGGCATGCAACCGGGAAAGGGCAATGGACCCGGCGGCGGACAGGGAAGCGGAGTCCGAACTTCGGCCACTGTTCGCAATCTGTTGAAGGATCTGGGCCCGGTTTTTCAGGGCGAAGTCTTGACACGGACGTTTTTTCACCCCTATTATGGAGAAGATATGATGATCGTGGCCGTGCCGATCCCGAACGGGAACGGGGCGATCAATGGCGCGATCATTTTGAATGCCCCGGTGCAGGGCCTCAACAATTTCTTGACGCAGATTTATGGGGCGATCGCCCTGACCGGTCTGTTGGCGCTGGTGTTGACCCTGTTTGTGGTTCGCCGCCTGTCCCGCGGCATTGTCCGGCCGTTGCGGGCGATGGAGGAAACCGCCGCTTCCATGGCCGAGGGATGCTATGACCGGCGGGTGGAAGTCACGACGCAGGATGAGGTGGGGCAGCTGGGCGACTCTCTCAACACGTTGGCTCAGGAGCTGTCGAATTTTGTGGCCCGGACCGAGCAGATGGAAAAACTCCGCCGCGATTTCGTGGCCAATGTCTCGCACGAGCTGCGTACGCCGCTGACCATCATCCGCGGTTATACGGAGGCGTTGCGGGACGGCACGGTCACGGACCCGGACAAAACGGCGCGGTTCCATAAATTGATCGTGGGCGAAACCGAGCGTCTGGAACGCCTGATCGCCGATTTGCTGGATTTGAGTCGCCTGCAGGCGAACCAATATGAGATGGAACTGGAACCCGTTCCGCTGCCGGAAATTGTCGACAGCGTCGTTGCCATGCTGCGCGGCAAAGCCGAGGCGGCGGGAGTTCGTTTGTCCTGGCAGGGCGAAAAATCGTTGGCGCCGATTCGCGGAAATGGCGATCGTCTGGTACAATTATTGTTGATCCTGCTTGACAATGCATTGAAGTATACGCCGGCGCAGGGGGAAATATCCGTTGCCCTGACGCAGGACGCGCAGCAGGTGATTTTGGCCGTCACCGATACGGGCGCCGGGATTCCGGCGGAAGACCTGCCATTGATCTGGGAACGTTTTTACAAAGTGGATAAAGCCCATACCCGTGAAAATCACGGGACCGGCCTGGGTCTATCGATCGCCCGGGAGATCATCGATCGCCATAACGCCCAGGTTTCCGTCACCAGCGAACCAGGCGCCGGCACGACCTTCACGATCCGGTTTCCGGCGCTGACGCCGAAGGGCTGATAGTAGGGAGGAATTTTGTTGATAGGGTTCACCAAGTTGTTATGCGGTACCGCCACCATTTCCGATGTGATGCGGCAACGTCACGGCCACGGCGCCATGCCGGCCAACCTGTTGCAGTTCTCATCCGAACGGTCGCCGGTCGTGGTCTGGAACATCACTTCCCAATGCAATCTCAAATGCCGGCATTGCTACATCGAAGCGACCGAGGCGGCCAAGGCCGGCGAAATGACGACCGCCGACGGAATGGCGTTCATCGACGATCTGGCCGAAATGAAAGTGCCGGTGCTGATGTTCTCCGGCGGCGAACCGCTCGTGCGGCCGGATTTGTTCGAACTGGCGGCCTATGCGGTGGAAAAGGGACTGCGGATCGTTCTGTCGACCAACGGCACGCTGATCGACGAGTTCACGGCGCAACTGATCAAGGAAGCGGGCTTCCAGTACGTCGGCGTCAGCATCGACGGCTGCGAGGAAACCCATGATATGTTCCGGGGCGAAAAAGGCGCGTTTGCCGCGGCCATCGCCGGAATCCGGGCGGCCAAGGCGGCGGGGAACCGCACCGGGGTCCGGTTCACGCTCAACAGCTTGAACAAGCAAGACCTGCCGGCGGTTCTGGAGCTGATCGAGCGGGAAAAAATCGACCGGTTCTGCATGTATCATCTGGTCTATGCCGGTCGGGGCAGCGATATGAAGAAACTGGATGTTTCGCTGGATGAAAAGCGGGAAGTGGCCCAGCTTTTGATCGATACGGCGCTGGATTTTGACCGGCGCGGCGTCGAGATCGAGATTTTGACGACGGACAACCATGCCGACGGGTTGTATCTGCTCGATTTCATTGCCAAAACGAATCCCGGCCGTCTCGCGGAGGTCCGGCAACTGCTGGAGATGCATGGCGGCTGCTCGGCGGGCGACCGCATGGCGGATGTGGATTATATGGGGAACGTCCATCCCTGCCAGTTCTGGGGCGACCTGACGCTCGGCAATGTCCGGGAACGCAAGTTCAGCGAGATCTGGAACGATCTGGAGGCTAACGACGGCATCCTGGCCCGGCTGCGGACCAAGCCGGCGCAACTGAACGCCAAATGCGGCGACTGTTCGCAGAATCAACTGTGCGGCGGCTGCCGGATCCGGGCGTCGGTGGACGGCGATATCTGGGGCGACGATCCCGCCTGCTTCTGGGCGGATGCGGCGAAAGAAGCCAAAAAATGCTGATTTCCTGGAATACGACCCAAGCCTGCAACCTTAACTGTTTTCATTGTTATCGCGATGCGGGGGATTGTCTGCGGGACGAACTGACGACGACGGAAGGCAAGCGGCTGCTCGACGAGGCGGCGGACTGCGGATTTCGCATCTTTGTCTTTTCCGGCGGCGAGCCGCTGTTGCGGCCGGATCTGATGGAACTGATCGCCTATGCCCGGTCGAAAAAGCTGCGGCCGGTGCTGGGCACGAACGGCATTCTGCTGACGCCGGCCAAGGTGGCGGAGCTGAAAGAGGCCGGCTTGGCGGCGGCGGGCATCAGCGTGGACAGTGTTTCCGCGAAGCGGCACGATTGGTTCCGCCAGTCCGAAGGGGCCTGGGAAGCCACCGTCGCCGGCATGAAAGCCTGCAGGGAAGGCGGGCTGCCGTTTCAGGTCCATACCACGGTGATGGACTGGAACGAGGCGGAGACGCTGGATATCACCGATTTGGCCGTCGAGTGGGGCGCGGTGGCGCATCACATTTTCTTTCTGGTGCCGACGGGACGCGGCGACAATATCAAGGATCGCAGTCTGCCGGTCGAGCGGCAGGAGGTGCTGCTCCAGCGGATCCTGGAGAAGCAGCGTCAGGTCGCCATCGAACTGAAACCGACCTGTGCGCCGCAATTCATGCGGATTGCCGCGCAAAAGGGAATCCCGATGCGGTTCAGCAAAGGCTGCATCGCCGGCACGGCCTACTGCGTGATCCTGCCCAACGGCGATCTGCAGCCCTGTCCGTATTTTCCGCTGAAGGCGGGAAATATCCGGGAAGACGGCTTTGCCAAACTGTGGCGGGAGTCGCCGCTGTTTGCGGATCTGCGCCGGGCGGAGCTAGGCGGTCACTGCGGTGTCTGCGGCTATCAGAATGTCTGCGGCGGTTGCCGGGCCCGGGCCTGGCATGCGTCAGGCGGCGACTATCTGGCGGCGGATCCGAGCTGTATTTTCTCCGGCGAGTAAAGGGGGGATCAACGTGCTGAGAGGAGTTCGCGGTGCAACGACCGCTATCGCCAATGAACCGGAGGCTATCCGGGATGCGACCCGCAAATTGTTGGTGGCGTTGACCAAGGCCAATGCCCTGCGGCCGGCCGATATCGCCGCGGTGATCTTCAGTTCCACGCCGGACCTGAACGCTTCATTTCCGGCGGCGGCGGCGCGGGAGCTGGGCTGGAACGAGGTGCCGCTGTTCGGCACGCAGGAAATCGAGTGCCCGACAGGCGTGGCGCTTTGCATCCGGGTGCTGATCCTACTCAACACCGACAAGCCCCAGCATGAAATCCAGTCGATCTATCAGGGGGGAGCCGTGGTGCTGCGACCGGATCTGAATCCGGCGGAACCGCGGCGGAATTGAGGAGATAATATTACGATGGAAAATGCCGGACAAAAATTGATTTCGGTGGCGGTGCCGGTTTTCAACGAGCAGGACAACATTGACGCCCTGTATCGCGAAGTGGTCCGCTATCTGGAGCCGCTGCCTTATCGGTTTGAACTGATCTACATCGATGACGGTTCCAAAGACGCGACGCCGTTGGTGCTGGACCGGCTGACCCAGCAGGATTCCCGGGTCCGGGCCATTATCCTGGCCCGCAATTATGGTTTTCAGACCGCGTTGACCTGCGGGATGGAAAACGCCGACGGCGACGTGGTCATCACCATGGATGGCGATCTGCAGCATCCGCCGTCCCTGTTGCCGCAGATGATCGCCCGCTGGGAGTCGGGCGCGGAAGTCGTCCAGACCATCCGCAAAAGCACCGAAGGCGTATCCTGGTTCAAAAATTTGACTTCCAGCTGCTATTACCAGCTGATCAATGCGATTTCCAAAGTCCATATCGTCGAGGGCGGTTCCGATTTTCGGCTGCTGGACCGCAAGGTGGTTCTCGGCTTCCGACGGTTCGGCGAGCGGGCCAAATTCATCCGGGGCATCATCAGCTCGATCGGCTACAAACAGGAATACATCGAGTTTGTAGCGCCGCCGCGACGGGCGGGAAAATCCAAGTTTTCGGTGGGCAAGATGCTGCATTTCGCGCTGGACGGCATTACCGGCTATTCCAAATTCCCGCTGCGCATCGCTTTTTATATGGGCCTGCTGCTCGGCTTGGCCAGTTTTGTTTTGCTGGGGCATGTCCTGTATATCAAACTGTTTACGGACGAGGCCGTTCCCGGCTGGGCGACAACTTCGGCGAGCATCGTGCTGCTGGGGGGATTGCAGATGGTCGGCCTGGGTATCGTCGGCGAATATGTGGGGCGGATTTTTGAAGAAGTCAAACAACGCCCGTTATATCTGATCCGGGAGGATTTGCACAAAAAATAGCTGATGTCGGCAGGATTTTTCGCCGATAAATAGAATATAACTAAAGTGAGCTTTTAATGAGCCGAATCCAGCTCAGGTACGGGGGAACCAACAGTGGGGTGAAACTCGGTCCATCGAGTGGGGTGCCTACAACCCTAACCCGTCAGCTAACCTCGGAGGCGACAGAGAGGAGTATGTCTATTGCGTTTCTATCGTTTTGTGGTGGTGTTGCTGTTTTCTCTGTTTTGTCTGATCCCTGTAGTTCAGGCCGCACCGGAGGAACCGATGCAAGTGGGGGATCAGGGGGATGAAGTCCTGGCGGTCCAGGAAAAATTGTCCCAAATGGGGTACGTGGTCGGATCCATGGATGGAGTGTACGGCGAAGTGACGGCCGAGGCCGTCAGAACCCTGCAAAAGGAAAAGAATCTGCCGGTGGACGGCAAAATCAGTCCCGAACTTTACAAAACCTTGATCGGCAGGGATCTGCCGGTTAGTCGCGGCGCCTCGACGGCTACCGTCCGGCGTTTGATCTCCTCCAGTTTTCAGTACGTCGGCGTTCCGTATTGGTTTGGCGGCACGACACCCCGCGGGTTCGATTGCTCCGGCTTTACCCGGTACGTTTTCTCGCAGGTCGGGATCAACCTGCCGCGAATGGCGGATGGACAGTTTTCCGTGGGCCGGCCGGTATCGACGGAAAAATTGCGGCCGGGAGATCTGGTGTTCTTTGAAACCTACGAGCCGGGTCCGTCCCATGTCGGGATCTACATCGGCAACAGCCAGTTCATCAGCGCAACATCGAGCCGGGGCGTGGTCGTAGCCGATCTGTTCGGCTATTATTGGGGTGAGCGGTACATCGGCGCCCGGCGGGTCATGTAACAGAAAAAAGACGAAAAGACCGCTTCTGGCGGTCTTTTTTCATGGAAAAATGAAGGAGGGGTCGGAGAATGACGGAAACTCGACAAAAAGCCTGGACGGTATTGCGCAAGCACGTGACCAGCGAAGTGCTGCTCAAGCATTGTCTTGCCGTGGAAATCGCGATGCGGGCTTATGCCGAAAAATTCGGTGAAGACGTCGAATATTGGGGAGCGGTAGGCCTGCTTCACGATGTGGATTTTGAAAAATTCCCGCATGAACATCCGCACCATGCCCGGGAGATCTTGACGACCGAGGGCTATGACGACGCTCTGATCACCGATGTGGAATCGCACAACCGGATGTGGGAGCCGGAACGCAGCCTACTGCAGAAAACTCTGCTGTCGGTGGACGAGATGACGGGCTTCCTGATCGCCTGCGCGCTGGTCCGGCCGGACCGCAGCCTGGAAAACCTGGAGGTCAAGTCTGTCCTGAAAAAGATGAAGGACAAGGCCTTCGCCCGGGCGGTGAATCGGGACACCCTGTTGGGCAGCGCCCAGTCGATGGGTGTGGATTTCGCCGAACATGCGGCGTTTTTGACCCAGGCGCTGGCGGCGGCGGTCAAGCAACCGGAGTATCAGGAAATCCCCCTGCTCTGACGTCGCACCGCGAACAGCGAAAAACAGAAGAGCTCCCTGCGATCGAAGCGATGCGGAGAGCTTTTTGTCATTCGCGGAAGAAGGTATCCCACTGATGATACAAAAAAGTAAGCAATAACAGAAACAGAATGCCGACATCACCGATATAAGGCTCCAGAAAAATCCCTCCCGAAACAGTCTGACTGATCCTCTTCATTATAATCTGTTTTTCCTGTCGAGGTAAGGGGAAAAAAGGAGTATTGGCGGATATTGTTGAAATGATACAAGTCTGAGAAAAGGGCTTTGAATGGAGGAACCGCCATGAAGGGGCGCAAACGCCTGGGAGAAATGTTGATCGAAGCGGGGAAAATCACTCCGGACCAGTTGGAAATCGCCCTGGCGGCGCAAAAACGCTCCGGTGAACGGCTTGGTCGCGTCTTGATCAAGCTGGGAACGATCACGGAGACGGTCCTGTTGGAAGTTCTGGTTCAGGCGCTGGGAATTCCCCTGATCGATCTTTCGGCGACCCCGCCGGATAAGGAAGCCGCGCGTCTGATTCCCTTATCTTTGGCCGAGCGGCATTTCGTCATTCCGATCCGGAAAAAGGGCAACCGCCTGACGGTGGCGATGGCGGATCCCACGAATTTCTTTGCGATCGATGATCTGCGAATGGTCACGCAGTGTGAAATCGAACCGGTGATGACCATGGAAGCGGATATCCTGAAAGCGATCCAGCAGACCTATACGGTTTCCGATCTCGTGGAAAAATCCGTGAGCCAGCTGCAGAAGGATGAGCCCCTGTTCGCCTCGGAGCTCGAAACATCCGAAGACGCGCCGGTCATCAATATCGTGAACTCTCTCATCAGCCAGGCCGTCAAGAACGGCGCCAGCGACATCCACCTCGAACCGCTCGAAAAGGGCTTGCGCGTCCGGTTTCGCATCGACGGCGTATTGCGTGAGGTGACGTCGTTTCCCAAACACACCCAGGGTGCGATCGTTTCCCGGGTCAAAATCATCAGCAATATGGATATCGCGGAAAAACGGACGCCGCAGGACGGCCGCCTCCAGGTGACGGAGGAGGACCGGCCGATCGACATTCGGGTTTCGTCGTTGCCGACCATATACGGCGAAAAAATCGTTATGCGGATACTGGACCAGAAGTCGGCGATCCTGGCCGTGGAAGCGCTGGGCTTTTCCCCGGACAATCTGGAAAAGTACAAAAACCTGTACCGCCACAGTTATGGCATGATCCTGATCACCGGGCCGACCGGCTCCGGCAAGACGACGACCCTGCATTCGACCCTGAATGAACTGAACACGGTCGCCAAAAATATCATCACCATCGAAGACCCGGTGGAATACCGCCTCGAAGGGATCAACCAGGTGCAGGTCAACAACAAGGCCGGCATGACCTTCGCGAACGGCTTGCGTTCCATTCTGCGCCAGGATCCGAACATCATCATGGTGGGCGAGATCCGCGACAAGGAGACGGCGGAAATCGCCATCCGCGCTGCGCTGACCGGCCATCTGGTGCTCAGCACCATGCATACCAACGATGCGGCCGGGGCGGTGAGCCGGTTGACCGACATGGGCATCGAGCCGTTTCTGGTAGCGTCCGCCGTTCTGGGGTGCGTGGCGCAGCGGCTGGTCCGGCGGATTTGTCCGGAGTGCCGGACTTCCTATATCCCCGATGTCAATTCGCCGGAATGCCTGATGATGGACGGCGTCGATTCGGCGCAAGTCTGCAGCATGGTGTACAAAGGCAGCGGTTGCATTCATTGCGGCAACACCGGTTATCGGGGCCGGGTCGCCATTCACGAAGTCATGCCGATGACGCCGCGGCTCCGGGACTTGACGGTGCACCGATACTCCACCACGGAAATTCAGCGGGCCGCGATCGAGGAAGGAATGCAAACAATGCAGCGGGACGGTCTCGATAAAGCAATGAAGGGCCTAACCACCGTTTCGGAAGTGGTCCGCGTCGCCTATGAGGAAAATGGAGGTTGAAAACATCGTGGAACGACTTTTGCGCGAAGCGGTCGAACGGCGCGCTTCGGACATTCATTTGACGGTTGGGGTGCCGCCCACACTGCGAATCAACGGCGCTCTGGTCCGGTTGCCCCTGCCGCCGCTGGGAACGGCGGATACGCTGCGTCTGTTTGAATCGATCGCGCCCGAAGAACGCCGGACTTATTTAGATCAAAACGGGGAAGTGGATTTTTCCCATACGATCCACGGGTTGAGTCGCTTTCGGGTGAATGCCTTTCGGCAACGCGGTTCCGTGGCGATCGCGGTCCGGCTCATTCCCGAGCAAGTGCCGACGCTCGGCCAGCTGGAACTGCCGGAGGTGGTCGCCACACTGTCCCGCAAACCGCGGGGGCTGATACTGGTGACCGGCCCGACCGGCAGCGGCAAGTCGACAACGATGGCCGCCATGATCAATCAGATCAATGAGGAGCAGGCCTGCAACATCATCACCCTGGAAGATCCCATCGAATATCTGCATCGCCACAAGAAAAGCCTGATCAATCAACGGGAAATCGGCGCCGACAGCCGCAGCTTCGCCAATGGACTGCGGGCGGCGTTGCGCGAAGATCCCGACGTGATTCTTGTCGGTGAAATGCGGGACATCGATACCATCAGCATCGCGGTGCGCGCCGCTGAGACCGGCCATCTGGTGCTGGCCACCCTGCATACCAGCGATGCCTCCCAGACCATCGACCGGATCATCGACGTTTTCCCGCCCTACCAGCAGCAGCAGATCCGGACCCAGCTGTCGCTCACGCTGCAGGGGATCATTTCGCAGCAACTGTTGCCGCGCCGGAGCGGAACCGGCCGGGTGGTGGCCGTGGAAATCCTGGTGGCGACGGCGGCGGTGCGCAATCTGATTCGCGAAGGGAAGAGCCACCAATTGATGACCGTCATCCAGACCGGCGCCAAGGCCGGCATGCAATCGATGGATGCGGCGCTGCGGGATCTGTGCCGCGCCGGCGTCGTGGCCGACGAGGAAGCGCTGATGCGGGCGAGCGACCCGGAAAATTTCCTCCGCCTGCGGCGGGGTTAAGCGAGGCGGGCCATGGCAAGACAGTACGAATACCGGGCGCGGGATCTCAACGGGCAACTGTTCACCGGCCTGGTGCTGGCCGACGATGAAGCATCCGCCGCCGGTCATGTCCGCAACAAAGGCCTGTATGTGACGCTGGTTCGTGAGGCTAAATCCCGTCAGGACATTGCCGTTTTGCTGCGCAACCGGCGACCGATCAAGATCAGGGATCTGTCCATATTTTGCCGGCAGTTTGCCACGATGATCGAAGCCGGTCTGCCGATCCTGACCTGTCTGAACGTGCTGGCGGAACAGACGGAGAATCCCCGCCTTCGGGACACTCTGCAAAGCGTATACAAGCGGGTGCAGGAAGGAACGGCTTTGGCCCAGGCCTTGCAGGAAAGCCCCGGCGTGTTCCCCGACATCATGGTCAGCATGGTGGCGGCGGGCGAACTCGGCGGGGTACTGGAAGTCGTCATGCAGCGACTGGCGGTCCATTTTGAAAAGGAGCACCGCCTGAATGAGAAGGTCAAGGCGGCGATGGTCTATCCGGCGGTGGTCATGGGGATGGCGGTAGTGGTCGTCATCTTCGTGCTGACGTTTGTTTTGCCAACCTTCATCGGCATCTTCCAATCCATGAATGTCGAACTGCCGCTGCTCACCCGCTGGCTGATCGCCGTGAGCGAATTCCTGACTCGGCACTGGCTGGCGCTGCTCATCGTGACGGTCGCCGGAGTTGTCGGAATCCGCTATGCGCTGCAGTTTCCCGGGCCGAAAGCGGCGCGGGACCGGTTTGCCCTGCGAATGCCGGTTTTTGGCATGTTGATCCGCAAAGTCGCCGTGGCCCGGTTTACGCGGACGCTGGCCAGCCTGATCCGTGGCGGCGTGCCGCTCTTGGCGGCGCTGGAAGTGGTGAAGAACGCCACCGGCAACGTCATCATCGCCGAAGCATTGTCCCAGTCGCGCGAGAGTCTCATCGAAGGGGCGGACCTTTCCTCCCGCCTGGGGGCGAGCAAGATTTTCCCGCCGATGGTGGTGCAGATGGTGTCGGTCGGTGAGGAAGCCGGCGAACTGGACAAGATGCTGGACAAGGTGGCCGATTTTTACGAAGAGGACGCCGAGGACATCGTCAGCCGTCTCAGCAGCTTGTTGGAACCGTTTTTGCTCGGTTTTTTGGGCCTGGCGATCGGGACGATCATCATCGCCATCATGCTGCCGATGTTCGACGTGATCACGAACATGAACAAGATCATGTGAGACGGAGGCTTAACGAGACGAACGTTTTTGCCGATAATATTATCAAGCAGGGATAATGTGCTTTGTTATAGTGAAAGATTTTTCTGCCAATTCCAATTGATTATCCCATTGGGATATTGACAAGATGGAAACGAGAGCATAAAATTTGAAATGAAGGCATTTATCTATATCATCTGTTTCGAAAACCCCGTGAAATCAGCGCTTGACAAAGAATGTTCAAAGAAAAATGAAGAAAGAAGGAGAAAAAATGCTTCAATTGTTTAGAAAACGCCTGTCTAATCGGAAGGGCTTTACACTCGTGGAACTTATGGTGGTCGTTGCGATCATCGGAATTTTGGCTTCGATTGCGGTGCCGAAATTCACTAGCGCTACAGATAACGCTCGTGGCGCAAAGATGCAAGCGGATCTGCGGACCATCGACAGTGCGATAGCCATTGCAGTTGCGAATGGTTACACTCCTACCGACGTTAAAATGACTGCGACTGAGCCTGCAGCGGTGATTCGCAGTCTGTCAACTGTTCCTAAATCACCTGCTGGAACTTTCTCTACCGCGAAGCATCCTAATGTTGGTGGAACGCCGGGTGGAAGCGTGACGGAAGATTTTTATTCGATTACTGCGGATGGACGGGCAACAGTCACTGTTACAGGTGAGGGCGCTGGAACATATACTGCGGATCAACTTTAAAATTAGGACATTGACCCAACTGTTGTTTTTTTGCCCGAATAATAGTAATAAGCAGGAGCGGACGTTTGATTTCCGTCCCTGCTTTTTTCTTGAGTCTGATACTTTTTTATGGAAAGTGATAAGATATGAGATTATCATTACGGCAGATTTTGACTGATGCCGTTGCGCAAAACGCCTCGGACCTGCACTGCTTGGTCGGCAACCCCGTTACCATCCGCCGTCACGGGGAACTGACGGACTTGTATCCGGAGCCTTTGACGGACGAGGACACACTGGCGCTGGTCGACGAAATCGCAACAGAAGAGCAGAAAAGGCAATTGCGGCAGCGGGGGGACGTGGATATCTCCCATGAGCTGCCCGGACAGGGGCGCTTCCGCATCAATATCTACCGGCAGCGCCGTTCCGTGGCCATCGCCGCCCGCATCATTCCCGGACGCGTTCCCACGCTGCGGGAACTGGAGATGCCGCCGGTCCTGCTGCAAATGTCCCGCCTCCGGCGCGGCCTGGTGCTGGTGACCGGCCCGACCGGTTCCGGCAAATCGACGACGGTGGCTTCCCTGGTCCATCAGATCAATCTCGAGCGCCGCTGCACCATCGTTACCCTGGAAGACCCGGTGGAATACCTGTATGAAAAGCGGCAAAGTCTGATCAGCCAGCGGGAAATCGGCGTGGACGTCGACAGCTTCGCCTCGGGCCTGCGCGCGGCGTTGCGCGAAGATCCGGACGTCATCGTCGTCGGCGAGATGCGCGATCTGGATACGATGACCACTGCCATCCAGGCAGCCGAGACGGGCCACTTGGTCTTTGCCACGTTGCATACTACCGACGCGGTGCAGACGATCGACCGGATCATCGACGTGTTCCCGGCGCACCAGCAGTCGCAGATTCGCATGCAACTGTCCATGATCTTGCAGGGGATCGTGTCGCAGCAACTTTTGCCGCGCAAGGGCGGCATCGGGCGGGTGGCCGCCTGCGAAATCCTGCTGCTCAATCCGGCGGTGCGCAACATGATCCGGACCGGAAAAACACATCAACTCAACTCGACGATGCAGACCAGCGGCCGTTCCGGCATGCAAACGATGGACATGGCGCTGGAGATGCTCAGCATGTTCGACGTGATCGACGTGGACGCGGCGATGGCGCTGGCGACAGACCCCGACTTGATCTTTGCGTCCCAGCGGAAGAGATGGAACGGCCAATAACGCAAGTTGTTTTTCTTGACAACAGCTTCGTTTCGATTTATATTAACAGTAGCATTTGTTGATATAAAAACAAAACGGAGGTTGCCATGACACCGCATGAAGTGATTGCCAAGTGCGTCGAACTAGGCACGCCCATCACGCAGAGCACGTTGGCCAACTATAAAAAGTGGTTGCTGATTTTTCCGCCCAAGGTGCAGAGTCTGGGCCGCAAGGTCGGCAAGGTTTCCGACTATCGCGACAGCACGCCCTGTGAAATCTACGCCGCCCAGCGCCTATCCAGCCACGATTTTGGTTTTTCCCTCGAGTATGTCGTGCTTTTCCGCGCGCATTGGTTGAGCGGGTGCGAAGAACTGATGGATGGCCAGCCGCTCGATCTGTTCGTGGAGGGCGGGGCGCTGCTATGGGGGTTGCTGTACAATTTCGCCAAGTTGAATTTTTCGTTTCCCGGTCAGTTCCTGACGTTCTTCTATCCGCTGGAGCGATTGCAGCAGGTCATCGACTATGTCCGTCGGGTGGAGCCGACCAGCCTGGCGCATGACCGGTTTTCGCTGACCAATGACGAACATTGGGGCAAAGCCCGGGGAATGGTGCTGCTGCGCCGCAAGGGCGACGGGCATCATGTGCTGGCCCTGCTGCACCAAAACGGTGTTCAGGTGCTGACTTGCCTGGGGCAGCTGCCGGAGCCGGCGAAATGAACGCGCGCGACTGGCTGGAGGAGGCCTGCGGGCCGATCCGCTGGCGCGGCGAGGAGGGAACCTGCCACTGCCCGTTGCCGACGCATGGCAGCCGGGATCGTCATCCCTCGTTTTCCGTCAACGCCGTCAAGGGGACTTTCTTCTGTCACAAGGAAGGCTTTGGCGGCGGAATGCGGAAGTTGGCGGGACTCCTGGGGCGACCATCACCGGACGCCGACGACGCGCCGAACCAGGACGGCCTTCCCCGACGGATCGCCGCGACCTATGATTACCGGGATGAAGCAGGGCGGCTGCGCTATCAGATCATCCGGTTGATTCCGAAAGGGTTTCGTCTCCGGCGGCCAGATCCCGACCGGCCCGGTGGCTGGATCTGGAATCTGGGCGAATGCGAGGCCCTGCCGTACCGGCTGCCGGAAGTGATGGCCAGTCTGGCGGCGGGTGAAACGATCTTTGTGGTTGAGGGCGAAAAGGATGCCGACGCGCTAGCCGCGCTCGGACTGACAGCCACGACCAACCATGGCGGCGCGGGGAAATGGTCCCAAGCGTGCTCCCGGCACTTTAGCGCCGGCGCCAATATCGCGGTCATTGCCGACAATGATCGCCCGGGTCGACGTCATGCCCTGGACGTGGCCCGAAAATTACAGGGGCAGGGCTGCAACGCGCATTGCGTCGAGCTGGCGGGACTGCCGGAGAAAGGCGATGTTTCCGACTGGCTGGCCCAAGGCGGCGGTCGGGAAGACCTGCTCAAACTGGTAACGGCGCAACAGGCGCAGGAGGAGTTTCCCTTCACCGACCTGGGCAACGCCGAGCGGTTTGCCCAGCGGCAGGCCGGACAACTCCGGTATTGCCGCAGCTGGAAAAAATGGCTGTTCTGGTCGGGCCGCCATTGGCAGACGGACGCCACCGGCGAAGCGGAACGGCGGGCGGCGGAAACCGTCCGGCATATTCTGGCGCTGGCCGGTCGCTTGCCGGATGAAAAACAGCAAAAGGCGATGACGGCTTTCGCGCGCAGCTGCGAGTCCGCGCCCCGTCTGCGCGGCCTGCTGTCGCTGGCGGAGACGCAGCCAGCGCTGGTCGCCATGGCGGACGAATTCGACGCCGAGCCATGCTGGCTAAATGTGCAAAACGGCTTGCTCGACTTGCGGAGTGCGACTCTTTTGCCGCACGATCCGCAGCAGCTTACGACCAAGGTCGCTCCCGTCGGCTATGATCCGGCGGCGACCTGCCCGACCTGGGACGCGTTTTTGTTCCGGGTGCTGGACGGCCGGGCGGACCTGATGCGTTATCTGCAAAAGGCGGTCGGTTATTCGCTGACCGGCGATACGAGTGAACAGTGTCTGTTTTTGCTCTATGGGCAGGGAGCCAACGGCAAAAGCACTTTTTTGGCGACCGTCATGGGGATTTTGGATTCCTATGCCCGACAGTTGCCGATGGATTCGCTGCTGGTCCATTCGAACCGCCAGATTCCCAATGACATCGCCGCGCTGCGCGGCGTCCGTTTCGTTTCGGCGGTCGAAGCCGACGACGGGGCCCGCATGGCGGAAAGCCTGATCAAGCAGATGACCGGGCAAGATAAGATTGCGGCTCGTTTCCTCCATGGCGAGTGGTTCAAATTTGCACCCCAGTTCAAGCTGTGGCTGGCCACCAACCACAAGCCGATCATCCGGGGTTGCGACGAAGCCATCTGGCGGCGGGTGCGGCTGATTCCGTTCACGGTCGCCATTCCCGCCGCGGAACGGGACCGACATCTGGCGGAAAAACTGCAGAACGAATGGCCGGGCATCCTGCGCTGGACCGTGGAAGGCTGCCGGCTCTGGCGCGAAGAGGGACTGAACCCGCCGCGTGATGTAGTGGCTGCGACGGACGAGTACCGGGGCGAAATGGACATCCTGGGCGATTTCGTCGCGCAGCGGTGCGTGCTGAATCCGTTGGCTTCGACGCCGGTCGCCGACTCCTACCGCGACTACGAGGCCTGGTGCGCCGCGACCGCCGAACGGCCTGTCACAAAACGCACTTTTGTCAGCCGGATGCGCGAGCGGGGATTGCAAACACGACACGGCAGCGGCAATGTGCTGGTCTGGGACGGGCTGGCGCTGGCCGAAGCCGACGCCGAATCGATCCCGCTGTCAGGTAACGAGTTAACGAAGGTAACGACTACTGAACTTTTTTCCCATGAATCCATGGTGTGACAGTTTGCGTTTGTCTGGGCATGAAAACCTGATTTTGGTTACCGACGTTACTTCGCTAACTTTGCAATCAGGAATCATTTGCGTTTTGTCTGGAATGCGATACAATTAAAACATATGCGTTTGAGGGGAGCAGGACATTGTTGCAGTGGCGGAGCGCAGGAAAGAAAAATAGGCAGGCCGGGTTCGCATTGATCGACGCACTGCTCGGAATGACCATTTTGACGGTTGCTTTGCTGGGAATCGCCTTCGCCTTTCGCCAGTCGACCGTGACCACGGTGTCCGCCCGCAATTACAATCAGGCGACGTATTATGCGCAACAGGCGCTGGAACGGCTGAAGGTCTATGACGGAAAAGAGACGGGAACCTGGGCGGGAACCGTCAATGTTCCAGCGAGCGGGGTCATGCCGGCGTTTCAGCTCGTGACGGAACAGATTGACGCCGCCAACATGCCGGCTGATTATACTTCTCTGCCGGAAACGATCAAGGGGAAAATGGTGCCGGTTCGGGCCACCGTAACCTGGCAGGAGACGGCCGGTGGCGCGTTAATGACCCGGATGGTTCAAGTTTCCAGCTATTATTATTTGAAATGATGGACAGAATGATGAGGAAATTACTTCAGCAACAAGCGGGAATCGGCTTGCCGGAATTGATGGTGGCGGTGGCCGTGATCGGGTTGATCATGGCCGGGGTATTCGGCGTGTTGTCGACTTCCGTCAAGTCCTTTCAGCATACGGCGGATCAGGGCGCAAATGTGCAGTTGGCGCGGAATGCGCTGAACGAGATCTCCAACGAGTTACGCAACGCCACGTTGGTAAGTTCACCGGTGTTTACCAGTGGAACGGATGTTGCGGGCAGTACGGTGGAGTATACCTATCCGGATGCCGCTACGCCGAACCGGCGAATCACAATGGGAACCGGACAGGACGCCAACTCAATCGTGGTCGTGAACCGGGACGACAATAGCGTGATCCGGCGTTTCGGACAGGGCAGGATTAAGGCGGCTACTCTGGAATTTAAGCGTTCCGGGGCGGACCGGCGGGTTTTTACCGTTACGATCATTTTTCAAAGCGCCGCCTATGGTGGAAACAGCGCGACTCCCGTAACTACGGTGATTACGACATTGAACAGCGACACATGAGCGGGGTAGGAATGGATGCGGATGTGCAGCGTATGGAATAACAGACAGGGTTCGGTCACGATTTTGGCGATTGGCGTCATGTTGTTTTTGGGGATCATCTTATCGGGAGTTATGCCGATGATCACCCAGGAGGTGCGCAGCGGGACATTAAATCGTGATGCGGTGGAAGCTCAGTATGCGGCGGAGGCGGGCCTTAAGCGGGCTTTAACCGGACTGGTTGTCGCTGATAAGGATTGGGATTGGGTCATAAACGCCCAAACAATCTCATTTATAGGGCAAAACGGCAGCTCTTACAAAGTGTCGCTTCAACTTGACTCGCCGACAACGTTGACACAAGGGCATTCTCCCGATTCAGGCTGGTATTATCTGCAGTCAGAGGGAACTGTAAACAATGCAATCAAACGAGTGAAAGTGAAGGCCAATTTAACGGCGGGCAGTGGAGGGACAACCGGCGTTTTTGCGAATGGAGTTTTCGGCACGGCCGCGATTGAATCCAATAATTCAACCATTAATGGTTCAGCGGGAACCAACAGTTATTTTAAAGGGTGGAAAACAACCATCAATGGTGATTTGCTGGCTGTTGAAGCTAATAACAGCAGTAATCAGTGGCAAAAGAACATTGTAACTGGGACGACGACGGATAACACGTCTACTCCGCCAGCGCAAGCCTTGACGGTTCCCAAATTTTACACTAACTTTTCGATGCCGGCAGCGCCGGATATGTCTGGCGCAGCGGCCTGGCCTGTTTCTCCAAAACTCTGGAATGAGTCTGGCGTTGTATTTCCATCGGGAAAGTATCAACTAACAGGACGCTGGAGTGTGGGGAAATCGACTGTTTCTATCCAGCCAAACGCAACTTTTTATGCGACGGGCGAAATGGAATTTTCCAACCATTCGAAAATTACTATGGCCGCAAACGATACGTTATATAGCGGAGATAATTTGACGATTGAGTCGACAGGGCTAAACATAACAACCCAAGCAAACACTTTTTATTATGTTGTGAAGGATTTTTCTCTGGGAAATTCGGCGACGCTAACAATGGCTGACAACGCCATTATCTGTGTCCAAGGGAACATGAAACTGGACAATGGATCCGTTTTGCGAACACAGGGCAAAGCGAAGATTTATGTTCAAGGCGATTTGGAACTTGCCAATGGCGGTACGGGAATTTATTTTGAAGGGGATACCGAAGTATATGTCGGAGGCTCTTTGAAGCTGTCCAATCCCAGTCAAATCAATACTGTGGCGAATACAAACGTTGTGTTTAAATGTAACAAAATTGAAATGGCAAATTCCTCTTCCATTTCTGGTGCGACAGGCGGATCGCTGATATTGCTGGCCGAAACAACAGTTAACATGTCTAACACTACTTCCATCAACAATGCACTGGTCATGGCAAAGGGCGATATAACCATACAGGGCGGCAGCGTCACGGGGTCGGTGATTTCGACCGGAGCGGTTGTTCGCTTAGATGGAGCAACGGTTACTTATGATCCGACTTTACTTCAATTGGCATTGACGAACAATTCATCACTGTTTACCGGAATTACTACGAAAAGTTCAATTAAGACAATTGAATGGATGAATTATTGATATAGTCGTTTCTTCTGGTTTACTAGCCAAAGCTCGTCCAGCGGCAGCGGCGGTTCATCCAGCGGCACGCCCGGAATTGAGAAAATCAGTTGGCGGAGTGATTGATCAGTTCGCATAAGGTAAAGCGGGACAAAGCCCAGTCAAGGGTTTTGTCCCGCTTTTTGATTCGTTTCTCATCTCTTTTATTTCGGGACGCGCCTTTTCGATGCCGCCCGGCTTAGAGGGTTTCGGTTTCCAGCTGGGCCTTGTTTTCGCTCATGAACCAGCCGGCGGCGCAGATGCCGATGAATACGACCCAGAAGGAAATCTTCCAGACGGCGCCGTGAGCGAAGGCGCTCGGCAGAATATTAATATCCGGGTGTCCAAGCGTATAGATGGCCAGTTTAACGCCGACCCAGCCGACGATCGCGAACGCGGCCGTCTCAAGGCCCGGGCGTTTTACCAGCAGCTCACAGAACCACTGGGCCGCGAACCGCATCATCACTACGCCGATAAATCCGCCGGCGAAGATCACGGCGAATTTTCCGCTATCCAATCCGCCGATGGTGGGCAGGCCGGTGGCAGGCAACGTCATCGCCAGCGCCACTGCGGCTAAAATGGAGTCGGCGGCGAAGGCAATGTCCGCGATTTCGACTTTGACAACCGTCATCCATAAGCCGGAGTGTGACTTTGACTCTTGGGCCGCATCGTCGTCGTCCGATTTTTTGGCGGTGTATTTTTTCAGGAGATGATTGGCGCTCAAGAAGATCAGATAGGTGGCGCCGATGGCCTGGATCTGCCACATATCGATCAACAGCGAGATGATGAACAAGGAGGCGGCACGAAAGATAAAGGCTCCGCCCAGGCCGTAGAATAATGCCTTCTTGCGTTTTTCCTCCGAGAGGTGCTTTACCATGACCGCGATGACACAGGCGTTATCCGCCGCCAATATTCCTTCCATTACAACAAGTACAAGTAAAATCCATGAGTATTCGAGCAGCAAGGATAGTTCCATAAATTAACCTCCCGTTTTTTCAGGTAGTGCGGCGTCGCGATATCAACTTACTCCTTCTCGTTGATGCAAAGTTCACGACAATAAAAAAGATCCCCGCCTGTTCAGGCTAGGACCCTTACGCAAAAAAAAGAGACCTCACCCTGACGGCAAAGGTCTCGCTAACAATCGGTATATTGCCAATAAAGCCGGGGCAGAACCCGTGATGACGACTTTACTGTACAGCTACTCCCCTTTGGAGCCTTATTCAGCTTTCGACGAGAGTTATGATATCGGAATTTCGGCTGCCTGTCAATCGTTTTCCAACAGCAGAATGAAATCTCGGCGGACCGTGGAAAAAGGTGAGAATATTATCCATTCCCGGCAGGATTCCCCGGCTTGATCCCGAATAAATATTTTTATGAGTGACGAGATCATACTGTTCTTCAATGTAGCCTTTGTTGCCGTCGGCACGCTGTGCCTGTTGCTGGGACTGGTCGTCGGTTCGTTTCTGAATGTCTGCATCTGGCGGTTGCCACGCGAAGAATCGATTGTCCGGCCGGGTTCGCACTGCCCGGTTTGCAGCACTGCGCTCGGAGCGCGGGACTTGGTCCCGGTTCTGAGCTGGATTTTTTTGCGGGGAAAATGCCGGTACTGCGGCGCGAAGATTTCACCGCGTTATCCGGCCGTCGAGCTCCTGACGGGCCTGTTGTTCGTCTGGTGCTTCCTGCGTTTCGGCTTGTCGCCGCAGTTGGCGCCGGCGCTGGTGTTTTCCGCGTTTATGGTGGCCATCACTTTTATCGATCTGGACCATCAGATCATTCTCGACGGGATGCTGGCGCTGTTGGCGGCGGCGGGCCTGGGTCTGGGCCTCTGGCTCGGCCAGCCGGGCTGGGTCGACATGCTGATCGGGGCCGGCGTGGGCGGCGGACTGCTGCTGGTGCTGGCGGTGATCAGCGGCGGCGGCATGGGCGGCGGCGATGTGAAGTTCGCGGCGGCATTGGGATTCTGGCTGGGCTGGCCGGGGATTTTGCTGTGCCTGTTGATCAGTTTTGTCGCCGGCGGCGCGATCAGTTTATTCCTGTTACTGGCCAAACTGCGCGGTCGCAAGGATTTCATCCCATTTGGGCCGTTTATCGCGCTCGGGGCTTGGGTCGCGTTGCTGTACGGTCGGGAAATTTTGAGCTGGTATTGGGCTTTTTGGATCTGAGGTGGTTTCATTGCGCCAGATTCACGGCGGTTTCAGCTTGCTGGAATTGCTGATGGCAACGGCAATGATCTCGATGATCTGTGGAATGGGCATGATGCGACTGGGAAACAGCCTGGCCGAGCATGAATTGTCCGCCGCGGCGCTGGAACTGGCGGCCGACCTGCGATGGATGCAGCAGATGGCGGTCAACTCTCCCGCAATCGCCGGCGGGCCTTTTTATACGCTGGCCGTGGATCATGCGACTTGCGCCCGCTATCAGATCACGGCTTCCGCCAAGACGCTGAAATGGACTGTGTTGCCGGCTTCGGTCCGGTTGCAGGATGTCCGGGACAAGGTCCTGTTTTATTCCAACGGCCGCCCGAATCAGGGCTGCTCGTTCGTTCTGCAAAGTCTACCGCTGCGCAAGAATCGCTTTGTGATCTTGGCCGCAGTGACCGGCCGGGTCCGAATCAGCGACACGCCGGCTTGGGAGACGGGCGAGTGATGGAAACGCAGCGCCGGGGAGCGTTTTTGGTGGACGTGGTGGTCGCTTGCGCAATTCTGAGCGTGGGTTTGCTGGCGTTGGCCGGCTTTTTCCTTACCGCCGTCCGGTCGGGCCGGGAACTGGATCATTGCGAACAGGCGTCGTACCTGGCGGAAGACCGGTTGGAACAGTTACGCCATGACTGCGGCGAACAATGGGCGGCGGAGGATTTTCTGGCCGAAGCGGGAGTGGAAACGATTTGGCGGGGCGGCGTGGAATATTCCCGCGTCACTGCCCTGAAAAACCGGCCGGATCTGGATGCCGACGGTCATCTGCTGGAAGCGGAAGTCCGCGTGAGCTGGCGGGAACGCCTGACTCCCCGGACAGTGGCGTTGGTCACGTATTTCGCCGTGGACACGGGTCTGGACGAGCTGCGATGAGACGGCTGCAGCGATCGGGCTTTGTGTTGACGGAGGTTTTGGTTGGGATCGGCTTGACGGCGTTGTTGCTGCAGGCCTTGTTTCCTATGCTCGCTACTTCGCTGCTGGCCTGGAAATCCTCGGTGGCGCGGATGACGGCGCATCAGACGGCGCGGATGGCGATGGAGTCGATGATCCGGGAGTTGAGTCTGGCGTCCGCCCTCACTTGGCCGCCGCCGGGGCAACCATCTTCCAGCGTTCGCTTTCAGTTGCGGGAAATATCGGGTCAGACGGAAAGCCTGAGTTTCCGGCTGGGGACGCCCTCCGGCCTGAATGCAAAGACGCTGTACCGGGTGCCGGGATCGGGCCAGCCCTCCCCGCTGACGCAAAATGTAGTCGACGCCTTGCAGTTCCGGTTCGAACCGCCACGCCGGGTTTGGATATCCCTGACGGTGACCGATCCGGAACGACGAGTCACGGCTACAGTGGAGACGGGCGTTACCTGCCGGAATGCGCCGGATTGAAAACGGCTGGGTAGCGGGGGAGGGATGAGATGCATTGAAGTTGCGAAACAGAAACGGATCCGCGATGGTCGCGGCGATCGTCGCCCTGTCGATTCTGGCTTGTCTGGGCGGGACATTGGCGCCCCTGCTCCGGACGGAAATTGCCGCCACGCAAAATTTTCTCGCGGGAAACGCCGCGCAATGGATCGCCGAAGCAGGACTCCGGCGGGCGCTTGTGGTATTATATAAGAATGGAAATCCCCATGGGTTGGCGGAAACTTTGAATCGCGATTCTTTTTCCGGCAGTTACCGGATTGTAACGAGCGCGGAGGGCAGCGCCCTGCGGGTGCGATCCAACGGCAAGGCGGGTTCGGCGACGCGAAGCGTTTCCGCGCTGGTGTCCGTGACGCTTGATTCCCATCCGGATCATCCTTTCACGGAGTTGACAATTCTTTCCTGGGATAAATAGAAGGAGGCGCGTTGCGATGGAGTTGCAGAACTATATGGAAATTTTGATGTGGCAGAGACTGGATGATGTGCTGGATTCTCATCCCGGCATATGCCGTTGCGAGAAATGCCGCTATGATATCGCCGCGCTGGCCATGAATTTTTTGCCGCCCCGCTATGTCGTCACGGACCGGGGGCAGATTTACACCAAAATCAAGGCGTTGGAACAGCAGTTCAACATTGATATCGTTACCGCGATCACCCATGCCGTCAAAGTGGTGAGCAGCGCTCCCCAGCATGAGACGGAGGCGGGGAAATAAATTTGATGTTTGCGGAAAAACTACTGCGGAAAATCGCCGGTCGGCGCGAAGACGCCATCGGTCTGGATATCGGCAGCGGGTCCGTCAAAATGGCGGACGTGGTTCTGCGCAACGGCAAGCCGTACCTGAAAAGGATGGCGCTAATGGAGTCGCCGGAGCGGGCCGTCGAGGAAGGGGCGATTGCGGAGGAAGATCTGCTTGCGGACACTTTGCAGAAACTGGCGGCGAAAAACGGCTTTGCCGGCGGTCGGGTAGCCGCTGCGCTGGGCGGCCGGAATCTGTTCATCCGGGAAGTGAATTTTCCGCGGATGACGGAAAAGGAAATGCGCGAGGCCATTCGCTGGGATCTGGAGAAGTATGTGCCGTTTTCACCGGATAATCTGTATTTTGATTTCTGGATCGTGGGTTCTGGAGCGACCGAGATGGAAGTCCGGGTTCTGTTGGTCGCCGTGCCGAAAGAGGTCGTGGATTCCCTGGTCCGGGTTGTGAAGAAAGCCGGCCTGAAACTGATTGCGATCGATATTGAGCCGCTGGCCATCCAACGAACCCTGCCGGCGGTCGCCGACTGCATGGTGATCGACAGCGGGGCGGCGGTTTCCCAGGTGACGTTGTTTCAAAAGCATAGTCCGGTATTTACCCGGAATATCCCCATCGGTGGCAACCAGTTTACGGAAACCATGATGGAAGGGCTGGAGATTGGCCGGGAAGAAGCGGAATTAGTGAAGCATCGCGGCGCCAATCTGCTGGAACCGGTGGCGAATACGGCGGAAGCGACGGATGTCGTGCAGGGTCAGATCGACCGGGTTGTCGCCGAGCTGGCGGGCGAAGTGCGGCGAACACTGGAGTATTACCAGGTTCAAAATCGCAATGTGAGCATTTCCAGCGTATTTATTACGGGCGGCGGGGCGAAAATGGCCCAGTTGCCGGAAAAACTGTCGGCGATTTTGGAGTTGCCGGTAGTATTGCATGATCCTTTGCTGAACATGGAGATTGCACCGTCCTTCAACCGGCAGTACTTGCGCGGCGTCGGCCCGCAAATGGCGGTTGCCGTGGGACTGGCCTTACGGGGATGTGAAGAATGAAGATCCGGATCAATCTGCTGCCGTCGGAGCAGCGTCCTCCCCGCTGGCATTACGGGCGGTTGCTGTTGTTGCCGGTGGTGCTGATGTTGTTGGTGATTGCCGGTGTGTACGGTTATGGCGAATATCGTTACTGGGAGCTCGAACAGCAGCTTGACGCGGTGCGTAGCCGCTATGAGTCCCTGGCTGCCTCGGAGCAGCAGATGCGGGTAGCGCAGACCCGTCAGGCGGCTGTGCAGGCCCGGGAAAAAATTTTGGTGCAATTGAGCGGCGGCCGGAATTCCTGGCATGGCGCGATGCTTCACCTCGGTTCTTTCATGCCCCGCAAGGTCTGGCTGACGGAGATCGGCAGCGCGCAAAAAGGCGTTTTGCAGCTGAAGGGCAATGCGCTGACGTACCCGGATCTGATGGCTTTTCTGTCGAAGCTTGAGCAAGACAGGATTTTTGTCGATTCGACGTTGCTCAAGGCGGAACACGGCGGGAAAGAGGCCTTTACCAAATTTGAGATCACAGCGAAAGTCGGGAGGCAATAACGGTGAATCGGCAGAAGTTATTGTCATTGATTCGGGAAGTATCGCCCCAATATCTTGTGATCCTGTACCTGGCTCTGATCCTGGCGCTGGGTGTTGGGGTTTCCACGCTGGTGCTCTATCCGCAGGAAACACGGATCAGCGAGCGACAGCGGCAGCTGCAGCAGGAAATGCAAAAAGTGGCGGCCGTGGAAAACTTTGTGCTGACCAACCCGGATATGGACAAACATTTGGCGGATCTGCAGCAGGCGCTGTTGCGGGCCGAAAAGTCCTTGCCGGGGTCGATGGATACCGCTAACTTTCTGGCGGAGATTGAAAAAGAAGCCCGCGTCGCTGGAGTCCGGCTGACCGGCGTGAAGCCGGGGGCCCTCGTAGATCGGGCGGGTTACCGTGAAATGCCGGTGGAGATTTCCGTGGAAGGAAACTATTTTGCCACGCTGAGCTTTCTGAAAAAGTTGGAAGATACGGCCCGCTTCAATGTGCCGGCCTCCTTTTTGATCCAGCAGAAACAGAATGCGCTGGCGACGCGGCTGAATCTGCAGATTTTCTGTTATGGCGTCAGTGTGCGGCCGGCGGCGCAACCGCAACCGGCGTCGACAACGCAGCAACAGTTGCAGCAGCTGCAGCAGCAGTTGCCGAAGGTGTTGCAGACGCCGAATCAGACGCCGCCCCAGACGCCGCCCAGCCGGTAGAGTTTCGTTGCCGCAGGCCTTGTCGGGGCCTGCTTTTGGTATTAGGTTCTAATGAAATGAAAAAAGCTTTAGCCAAATAGAATTTGTAGTATGGCAGGAAAGTAGGTTGGAGGGAAGAAAATGTTGCGATTCATGACAGCGGGGGAATCTCACGGGCCTTGTTTGACGGCCATCCTGGAAGGACTCCCGGCGGGAGTCCGGGTCGACGGAGTGCGGGTAAACCGCGAACTGGCGCGACGGCAGGAAGGCGTCGGTCGTGGCGGCCGGATGAAGATCGAGCAGGACCGGGCGGATTTTTTGTCGGGGCTGCGGTTCGGCGAGACGTTGGGAAGCCCGATCACGCTGCGAATCACCAATGCGGACTGGGTGAACTGGGAAGCGAAAATGGCGGCGTTCGGCGAACAAACCGGACCGACGGTGAATGCGCCGCGACCGGGACATGCCGATCTGACCGGCTGTCTGAAATATGACCGCCAGGATGTGCGGGATATTCTGGAACGGGCCAGCGCCCGTGAAACGGCGGCACGAGTGGCGGTCGGCGCGGTTTGCCGGCAAGTGCTCGAAAAATGCGGGATCGACGTGCAGTCCCGGGTGTTGTCCATCGGCGGCGCGGCGACGGATGAGGAGCAGGCAGAGAAGGTCATGGCGGCGAAGGCGGCCGGGGATACGCTGGGCGGTTGCTTCGAAATCACCGCGACCGGAGTGATGCCGGGACTGGGCAGCCATATCCAGTGGGATCGGCGGTTGGACGGGAAGATCGCCGGGGCCGTCGTATCGATCCCCGCCATCAAGGGGGTCGAGTTTGGCGCAGGTTTTGAGTGCGGCGTGTTGCCGGGCAGCCAGGTCCACGACGAGATTTTTTACAGCGAGGAGCGGGGAGTTTATCGCGAAACCAACCGGGCCGGCGGGATCGAAGGCGGTATGTCGAACGGGGAACCGATCATCGTGCGGGCGGTCATGAAACCGATTCCGACATTGACCCGGCCGCTGGCTTCCGTGGATTTGCACCGCCATGCCCCGGTGCAGGCGAACAGCGAACGGAGCGATGTCTGCGCCGTGCATGCGGCGGCTTGCGTGGGTGAAGCGATGCTGGCCATCGTGTTGTGCGGCGAACTGTTGGCGAAGTTCGGCGGGGATTCGCTGTCCGAGCTGTTGGAGAATATCGCCAATTACCGGGAAAAAATCGGCGAACGGGGATGAAAAATATTGTTCTGATCGGGTTCATGGGAACCGGCAAGACTTGTGTCGGCAAAATTCTGGCCGATACGCTGGGTTGGCCGTTTTGCGACGTGGATTCGGCAGTGGAACAGGCGATCGGCATGTCCATCGCCGCCTATTTTGCGCAAGCCGGGGAAACGGCGTTCCGCGACCGGGAGCAGGAAGCCGTGGAACGGATTTGCCAACGGACGGGACAGGTGGTCGCGACCGGCGGCGGTGTCGTGTTGCGGCAGCAAAACATCGACCGCCTGAAGGCGACCGGCGTTGTTGTCTGTCTGGCGGCCTCCGAACAGCAGATCGTCGCCCGCACGGCGGCGGATTCCGGGCGGCCGCTGCTGAACCGGCCGGATCGGCTGCTAGTGATCCGGGAGTTGCTTGCCGAACGTTTGCCGCAGTATCGGCAGGCGGATCTTTGGCTGGACACGGACGGAAAATCCGCGACGGAAACGGCGGCGGAACTCGAACGAATTTTGCGGCGGGAAGGTTGGCTCGATGGAAACGATCCGGGTAAATCTGGGCGATAGAAGCTATGACATCACGATCCGGACGGGCGGCCTGAGCACGATTGGCGAATGGGCGGCCCGCTTTTCTCTGGGGAACCGGCTGCTGCTGGTGACGGATGAACATACGGAGGCCCTGTTCGGCGAGACGGCGGTGCAGAGTCTGAAACAGATCGGCTTCCTGCCGACGATGGTGACGGTTCCAGCTGGGGAAGCCTCCAAGTCGCTGGCGATGGCGGATCGCATTTACGAACAGGCGATCCGGGCCGGGTTGGACCGGGGTTCGGCCATTCTGGCGCTGGGTGGCGGAGTGGTCGGCGATCTGGCGGGATTCGCCGCGGCGACGTATCTGCGGGGCGTGCCGTTTCTGCAAGTTCCGACGACGCTGCTGGCGCAGGTGGATTCCAGTGTCGGCGGCAAGGTCGCCGTGGACCATGCGTTGGGAAAGAATCTGATCGGCGCTTTTTATCAGCCGCGCGGCGTGCTGATCGATCCGCAGGTCTTGATTTCCTTGCCGGAACGGGAGTTTGCTTCGGGGATGGCGGAAGTTATCAAATACGGCCTGATTTTTGACGCGGATTTTTTGGCGGAACTGCGCACGGACGCTCTGGCGGTTCTCGGCCGCGATCCGCAGCAGATGGAGCGGATTGTGGCTCGCTGCTGCCGCCTGAAGGCGGCTGTCGTCGAACGGGACGAGCAGGATGTCGGCGACCGAATGTTGCTGAATTTCGGCCACACGGCGGGACACGCCATTGAAACGGCGGGCGGGTTCGAGCGCTTTACCCATGGCGAGGGCGTGGCGCTGGGAATGCTGGCGGCGACGCGACTCAGCGAGCTGACGGGAATGATCCCGCCGGGAACGGTCGCTGAAGTACGTTCGTTGCTCGAAACTTATGGATTGCCGGTGCATTGCGGCGGACTTCGGGCCAATGAGCTGATCCGGCGCATGGAAACAGATAAAAAACGAGAAGCGGGAATGTTGCGATGGGTGCTGCTGGAAGAAACCGGTCGGGCCGTCATCCGGAAGGATGTTTCGCTGGAGTTTGTGGATGAGGCGTTGCAGGTCATTCTCTGAGTAGAGTAGAATATACATAAGTTGCCTTGGTGGTTTGTCGGAAAACGCTGTGATAAAAAGGAATGATTGAACTTGCAGATGAAGGTTCCCCACAAGAAATGGCAGATTATCGGTCTGGGCTTATTTCTCCTCATGATTGGCATTATCGCCTACAAAATCTATGCGAACATCTCCACCGGCAAGGAACGGGCCGCCCGGGCTCTGGCCGGCCGGACGGTGACGGTGGAAGCCGCGGCGGTGGGACGACGCGATCTGTCGCCTGTATTCACCTTTTCCGCCAATCTGGAAGCCGTTTGGAGCACTGAGGTTTCGACGAAGGCCGACGGGCGCATCGACAAATTGTTTGTCGAGGAAGGCGACCGGGTGACGGCGGGCATGGTCCTGGCGCGTCTGGATATGAATGAACTGGCGGCGCAGGTGATGCAGGCCGAGGGACAGGTTTTGCAGGCGCAGGCGACGCTCGAACAAAATGAGCTGAATTTCCAGCGGATGAATGCCTTATACCAGCAGAACGCGGTTTCCGCCCACACTCTCGACAGCGCCCGAACGCAGCGCGATCTGGCAATGGGGGGGCTACAGGCGGCTCGGGGGAATTTTCTTCTGCTCAAGGCGCGGCTGGACAACGCCAATATATTGTCACCGCTTTCCGGCGTAGTGATCCGGCGGCATGTGCAGGCCGGCGCCTTCTCCAAAGCCGGGATCGCGATTTTCACGGTGGCCGATACTTCGACTCTGCTGGCGAAAGCGGTGGTCGGCGAAGCCCAGATTACCGAGCTGGCGTTGGGCAAATCCGTGAATGTCAAGGTAGACGCATTGAAGGGGCAGGAATTCAAGGGGACCATCACCCGCCTGTCGCCGGCTGCATCGGTGCCGACACGGACGTTTACGGCGGAAGTCAGTATTCCCAACCCTGATGGGCAGATCAAGGTCGGGATGTTCGCCAACGCCGAAGTGGTCGGCCAGGAACGCAAGAATGTGTTGGCGGTTCCGGAAAGCGCCCTGGTGATGCGGGAAGATCAGAAGACTGTTTTTGTGGTCACAGAGGAAAACCGGGTCGTACAAAAGGTGCTGAAACTCGGCGATGCCGCCGGCGGATGGGTGGAAGTGCTCTCCGGACTGAAGGAAGGCGAGAGAATCGTCGTCGCGGGGCAGCATAAACTGAAGGACGGGGCCTCCATTCGCCTTGGCGCGCCGGGAGGACAGGAAACCAAATGATCAAGATGTTTATTCGCCGCCCGGTATTCACCACGATGCTGGTGATGCTGCTGGTGGTGTTCGGAGTAACTTCCTACCCCTCCCTGGGGATCGATTTGTATCCGGATGTCGATTTTCCGATCGTCACGGTCCGGATCACTTATACCGGCGCTTCGCCGGAGGAAATGGAAGGCCTCATCACCAAACCGGTCGAGGATGCCGTCAGTTCGGTGTCCGGCATCAAGACGCTCTCTTCGACTTCCCGTGAAGGGATTTCGGAGACGATCATCGAGTTCGAGTTGGGCACGAACGCGAAAATGGCGGCCAATGACGTGCGCGAAAAAGTGGCCGGCGTTCGGCGGCGACTGCCGGATGAAATCGACGAACCGGTCGTGCAGCGCTATGATATTACCGCCCAGTCGATCATGACCTTCAGCTTGGCGTCCGAAACCCGCGAACGCGGCGAGATCCGCAAGATCGCCGAAAACGTGGTCAAGGACGAGTTGCAGCGGATCGAGGGCGTGGCCGAGGTCAATGTTTACGGTTCCGGCAACCGCGAGATCCATGTCTATATCGATCCGGTCAAGCTGGAAGCCTTCAATGTGCCATTCCAGTCGCTCTACGATATCGTCAACGCCTCCAACTACAATACGCCGGGCGGCCGCGTGAAATCCAACGGCAATGAGATCACCGTCCGGACATTGGGCAAATACAAGTCGGTCGAAGACATCGGCAAGATTGTCGTGTCGGCGCAACAGGGTCGCATTGTCCGCCTGTCCGATGTGGCGACGGTTGTCGACGGTTGGATGGAAGAACGGGTGTACGCCCGGACTAAAGGGACTCCCAGCGTGCTGGTATCCGTTCAGAAGCAGTCCGGCACCAACACCGTGAATGTGGCGGAAAAAGTCAAAAAGGAAATGGATCGTCTGCAGAAGTTGTTGCCGGCCGACGTCAAGGTATCAATCGTTCGCGATAGTTCGGTCTATATTCGCGACAATGTCGACGATGTCAATACTTCCCTGATTTTCGGCAGCTTGTTGGCGGTGTTGATCACGTTCCTGTTCATTCGGGACTGGCGGGCGACGGTGGTGGCCGGCATTTCGATTCCGACTTCGATCGTGGCGACGTTCTTTCTGATGAAGGTGCAGGGATTTACGCTGAATAATATGTCGCTGCTGGCGCTAAGTTTGGCGGTTGGCATTCTGATCGACGACGCCATCGTGGTGGTGGAAAACATCGTCCGCCATATCGAAGAGGGCGCCACGCCGATGGAGGCGGCCGGCAACGGCACGAACGAAATCGCGTTGGCGGTGTTTGCGGCGACATTGTCGCTGCTGGCGGTATTCGTACCGGTGGGCACGATGGGCGAAATCATCGGTCAGTTTTTCAAGCAGTTTGGTCTCACCGTGGCGTTTGCCATCGGGTTTTCGATGTTTGTCGCGTTCACCATGGTGCCGACGATGTCGGCCTATTGGCTGAAACCGGTTGATCACGACGCGATCCCGGCCAGTCGCTTCGGACGCGCCGTCAAAGCCGTTCTCGACAAATGGGAATACTGGTTTGAAGCCATGAGCCGGGGGTATGTGGAATTGTTGCGGTGGTGTCTGAAACGGCCGAAAAAAATCCTGGCCATTTCAGCGCTGACACTGTTAATCAACTTGATGCTGACGCCGTTCATCGGGTTCGAATTCCAGCCCACTTATGATTCCGGCGAGTTCAGCATCGCGATGTCCGCGCCGGCCGGAACATCCATCGACAAGATGAAGGAATTGGTCTCGCCGGTGGAAAAAGAAGTGCTGGCGATTCCGGAACTGGATTCGGCCTATCTGCTTTTGGGATCGGGCCGTACACCGCCCTACAAGGCGAGCATGGGGATCAAACTGGTTCCCAGCACCGAACGGCGGCGGACCATGACCCAGATCACCGATGAATTGCGCGCCAAGGTGCGAAACACCACCGGATTGAAAATCGGCGTTCAGATCGCCCAGATGTCCGGCCGCGGCGATGTCCGGCCGTTGCAGGTCGCCTTGCGGGGACCGGATTTGGTGCAACTGACCGGCTATGTGCAGACACTGGCGGAACAGATGAAACAGATTCCCGGCACGGCCGATGTCGATTTTTCCAGCGAGCAATACGAACCGGAGATCGTCGTCAAGCTCGATCCGGTACGGGCGGGCGAGGTCGGCATGGACCCGACGTCGGCCGGCAAAGTCATTCAGATCGCCTTCCTTGGCTTGGAAACCAAGAACCAGTATACCGCCGGCGATAAGGATTATCTGATCCGGGTGCGGATGCCGGAGCACCGGCGCCGGGACATCAACGACGTCGCCAATATGCGCATCTCCACCAAGACCGGCGCGTTCGTCCGGTTGGGCGACGTGGCGGATGTGACGCTGTCGTCGGGGCCGACCCAGATCGACCGCGAGGACCGGCAGCGCCAGATTATCGTGTATTCGAACGCCGTCGGCGTGTCGGTCGGCGACTTGGTCACCAAGGTGCAGGAACTGATTCCGGGTCTGAACATGCCGCTCGGCTATTCGCACAAATTCGTCGGCCAGGCGAAAATGATGGCGGAATCGTTCGGCGAAATCGGCAAGGCGCTGGGGCTGGCGGTCATTCTGATCTATATGGTGCTCGCCGCCCAGTTTGAAAGTTACATTCATCCCCTGACGATCATGCTGTCGCTGCCGTTCGCCTTTATCGGCGCGTTGCTGGGGTTATTGATGGGCGGCCATACCATCAATACGATGTCGCTGATCGGCATCATCCTGCTGATGGGGCTGGTCACCAAGACTTCGATTTTGCTGGTCGATCATACGATCCAACTGCGGGAGGAAGGAGTGCCGATCATCGAGGCGTTGATCCGTTCCGGATCGGTTCGGTTGCGGCCAATCCTGATGACGACCCTTTCGACCATCCTGGGTATGATGCCGTTGGCCCTCGGCCTTGGCGCTGGGGCGGAATTGCGCCAGTCAATGGCGGTCGCCGTCGTGGGCGGCTTGATCACCTCCTCGATCCTGACACTGGTGGTGGTGCCGCTTGCTTACTACATGATCGACCGGTTCCAGGTCGGGATGAGGAATAAAAAAATGACCAAGATTCATGCCGAATAGAGAAATGGAGTGAGATTATGGACCGCGACACGGTCATGACCATATTGGACGCTTATAAGAACGGTGCGGTAAGTCAGGCGGAAGCCATCGAGAAACTGACCTTTGTTCCCTTTGAAGATATGGAGGACATCAAGATCGATCATCATCGGGCGCTGCGGCAGGGATTCCCGGAAGTCGTGTTTTGCCCGGGGAAAACCACAGAGCAGGTCGTCCGGGCGATGGCGGAACTGGCCCGGGTGAGCCCGAATGTTCTGGCCAGCCGGGCGACGCCGGAAATTTACCGGGCGGTGAAGGAAGCGCTGCCGGATGTGCGCTACAACGAACGCGCCCGGCTGGTGATTTTGGAACGGGAGCCACTGCCGAAGGATCCGGACCGTTTTGTCCTGGTGATGACGGCGGGAACCGGCGACGTGCCGGTAGCGGAAGAGGCGGCGGTGACGGCGGAAGTCATGGGAAACCGTGTGGAACGGGTGTTTGATGTGGGCGTGGCGGGGATTCACCGGCTGCTGGCCCAGGGCCCGCTGATGCGGCAGGCGAACGTGCTTGTCGTCGCGGCAGGAATGGAAGGCGCCTTGGCGAGTGTTGTCGGCGGCATGGTCGATAAACCGGTCATCGCCGTGCCGACCAGCATCGGCTATGGCGCGAATTTCCAGGGCCTGTCGGCGTTGCTCGCCATGCTCAACAGTTGCGCGGCGGGGGTTGCGGTCGTGAATATCGACAACGGTTTTGGCGCCGGCCGGTTGGCGGCGATCATCAACCGGTTGAGGTGAAGGATTTGAAGACAGCTTATTTGGACGCGTTTTCCGGGCTGAGCGGCAACATGTTTCTGGGCGCGCTGGTCGACGCCGGCGTGCCGGCAGCGGCGCTGCGCGACGCTATCGCCAGGATCGACATTAATGGATTTGAATTGAAGATCGGCTCTGCCAACAAATGCGGCATCCAGGCAACCCATATCGATGTCGACCTGACGAGCCGGCATCATCATCGCGGCCTGACGGACATCCTGAAACTGATCCGCGCGGCGGACCTTCCCGATCCCGTGAAGGACAAAGCCTGTCTCGTGTTCGAGCGGCTGGGGGCGGCGGAAGCCAAAGTGCACGGCATGCCGGTGGAGAAGGTCCATTTTCACGAAGTGGGCGCGGTCGACGCGATCGTCGACATCGTGGGAACAGTATTCGGCTTTTACTATCTGGACGTCGAACGGATTTTTTCCTCCCCCTTGCGGGTGGGACGCGGCTTCGTGAAAGCCGCCCACGGCGTCATGCCGATCCCGGCGCCGGCGACGGCGGAACTGTTGCACGGGATTCCCTGGTATCCCGGCGACATCGACCGGGAACTGGTGACGCCTACGGGCGCGGCGCTGGTCGCGGAGTTGTGCAGCGGCTTCGGCGACCGTCCGGCCGGATTTTTGGCGGAGAAGACGGCCTACGGGGCCGGGACCTGGGATCTGATCATTCCGAATGTGCTGCGGCTGCAGCTTGGCACGGTACCCGTGGAAAAAGACCGGGACAGCAAGTGGCTGCTCGAAGCCAACGTGGATGACAGCACGCCGGAAGTGATTTCCTATGTGATCGACAAACTGATGGCGGCCGGCGCGGTTGATGCCTGGATCACGCCGATCATCATGAAAAAGGGTCGGCCGGCGTTTCTCCTTTCCGCCCTGGCCGATGAACCGTGCAAAGGCAAAGTGGAGGATGTCGTGTTCGCGGAAACTTCCAGCATCGGCGTCCGCTGGCAGGAAGTGCGGCGCACGGTGGCGGACCGCAGCATCGTGCCGGTCGTGACCGAATGGGGTTCCGTCGGGGTCAAGGTGGCCGAACGCAACGGGCAGGTCATCAACATCGCCCCGGAATTCGGCGATTGCCGGGAGTTGGCGGACAAAACCGGCGCACCGCTGAAAAAAATCTATCAGGCGGCGTTGAACGCATGGAGTGCTTTGAAGCGATGAATTCCTTCGCCGAATATGTCCAGAGTTTTAAAACGAAGATCGTGCAGGCCGGATTGCAGACGGGGGCGGAAAAACCGGTTCCCTATGGTCTGCGGATCGATGTGGCCGATGGCGAAGCTACGCTCCCCGTCACGCTGTACGAAGGCAAGAAGGGATTTTCGCTGGTGATCGCCGGCAAGGCCGGTCCGCTGAAGGAGACGGTGGAATGCCTGCTCCGGGGCGCGCCGCCGCCGGGGGCTGCATCCGACAAACCTTACGGCTTCGAGAATTTGACCGGTTACGAGGCCGGCTGGATCGGCACCGACGAGTCCGGCAAAGGCGATGTGTTCGGTCCGCTGGTGGTGGCGGCGGTGGCGGTGAATCCGGCGACGGTGGCGGAGTTGACGCGCATCGGCGTCAAGGATTGCAAGCAGCTGTCCGACAAAAAGGCCGCCGAACTGGCCGGCAGGATCCGCCAGATCTGCGCCGGAGGCTACCAGGAGCTAGTGCTGTTGCCGGAGCGCTACAACAGCCTGTATGCGGCGATGAAGCGCGAAGGAAAGAACCTGAACCATCTGATGGCCTGGGCGCATGCCCGGGTGTTGGAAGATGTGCTGGAAAAAGCGCCCTGCCACTATGCGATCGCCGATCAGTTCGCCGATGTGCGGTTTGTGGAATCGCGATTAATGGCCCGCGGCAGGGCCATTGTTCTTGTCCAGAAACCGCGCGCCGAACAAAATATCGCCGTGGCGGCCGCATCGGTGCTGGCCCGGGACAGTTTTTTGCGGAATCTGGCGATGTTGTCGCAGCGCTATGGGCTGGAGCTCCCCAAAGGGGCGGGCAGCCAGGTGCAGGACACGATTCGGCGGCTCGTCGCCGCGCATGGCAAGGCTGTCCTGACCACAGTCGGGAAAACACATTTCAAAACATTTGAAGGAGTATTGTAACCATGAAAGCAGTGGTATTGTTGTCCGGCGGACTGGATTCGACAGTGTGCATGGCGGTGGCCCGCAGCCGCGGCTTTGAAGTATATCCGATCAGTTTTAATTACCAGCAGCGGCATCAGCGCGAGGTGGAGTGCGCCCGGCGCGTGGCCGAACATTACCAGACGTCGAGTCATTTGGTGATCGACACGAATATGGCGGCGATTGGCGGCAGCGCTCTGACAGATCCGGCGCTGGGCGTTCCCGACGGCGATGTTTCTCGCCACGATATTCCCGTTA
>CAZRLN010000018.1:36523-46167 GCA_964601085.1 uncultured Veillonellaceae bacterium
GCACCGCTGGAACTGACGACCAGTTGCTACCGGGGCGGCGAGGCGGCCTGCGGCGCTTGCGACAGCTGCCTGCTGCGACTCAAGGGGTTCGCGGAAGCGGGCCTGCGCGATCCGATACCGTACGCGGGGAGGGAGAATGCGTGAAGGATGTCCAAAACCTGACCGATGTCCGGGGAATCCCCATCCAGAAAGTCGGCGTCAACGATGTACATTTGCCATTCCTGATCAAGACCAAGGCCGGATCGTTTCAGTCCGTGTTGGCCCGGATTCGCCTGACAGTCGATTTGCCGCAGGAATACAAGGGAACCCACATGAGCCGGTTTATCGAGGTTCTGAGCGACTGGAGCCAGAAACCGGTCTCCAACCGGGAAATGGAAGCCATGCTGCGCGATATTATGGGACGGCTCGGGGCCCAGCGGGCGCACATCGAAATCCGGTTCAAGTATTTCATCGAAAAAAAAGCGCCGGTCAGCGGCCTGACCAGCTTGCTCGACTATGACTGCCTTTTTGACGGCAAGCTGACGCAGGACGGGCCGCTGGATTTCGTGCTGGGAGTGGAAGCGCCGTTTACTTCGTTATGCCCCTGCAGCCGCGAGATCTCCGATTATGGCGCACACAACCAGCGGGGAGCGATGCGGGTCCGGATCAAATATGCTCCCGGCCGGTTCATCTGGATCGAAGATCTGGTGGACCTGATGGAACGGCAGGGCAGTTCGCCGGTGTATCCGCTGCTGAAGCGGGAAGATGAAAAATATGTGACGGAAAACGCCTATGACAATCCCAAGTTTATCGAGGATGTTCTGCGGGATCTCGTACTGGCGCTACGCAGCCAGGACGGGGCCGTCTGGTTCGAAGTGGAGTGCGAGAGTTTTGAGTCCATTCACAACCATAGCGCGTATGCGTATCACGCGGAAGACATTGGGGTCGCTGAATGAAACGGCTGATCGTCAACGCCGATGATTTCGGCCTGCATGCGGCGGTGAACCAGGGGATTCGCGACGCCCATAGCGGCGGAATCGTGACCAGCACCAGCCTGATGGCGGGCGGGGCGGCGTTTGACGAGGCGGTGGCGATTGCGCAGGACTGCCCGGAGCTAGGAGTCGGCGTGCATCTGACGCTGGTCGGCGCCCGTCCGGTGGCGTCGGCGGTGGCGTCGTTGGTGGATGGCGAAGGGAATTTCTGCGCGAGTTATCCGGTGTTCTTGCGGCGCTATCTGCAGGGAACGATCCGGCGGGATGAAGTGGCACGGGAACTGGCCGCGCAGATTGAGAAGGTGACCCGGGCCGGCATCCGGCCGACCCATCTGGACAGTCATCAGCATCTGCATGTCGTACCGGGGATTTCGGCCATCGTCTTGGACCTGGCCCGGCGGTTCGCCATTCCGGCGATTCGGATTCCGGCGGAGCCGCTGGGGTTCTTCGGCGGACTGTCGCCTTCAGTCGGCCGGGTTGTCGGCCGGAGCGGACTGACGGTTTTGGCCGGACTGTTTCGGCGGCGGGCGCTGGCGGCGGGGCTGCGGGTTCCGGAGCATTTCTTCGGCATGCTGGCGGGCGGCCAACTGAACGAAATTGCGCTGCAGACTATTTTGCAGCAATTGCCGGCGGGAACGGCGGAAATCATGTGTCATCCCGGACGGCCGGATGCGGCGCTGGCGCGGCAGTATTCCTGGGACTATCATTGGAGCGACGAGCTGGCGGCGCTGTGTGCGCCCCAGACGCGGCGACTTCTTCAAGAAAACGGGGTCCGGTTGATTTCTTTTCGGGAGCTGTAGGAGAACATGGAGATTTCGCGTCGTCGTATCGTGCTTTTTGCCGCGTTGGTCGTTGCGGTTTCCGCTATTGTTTTATATTTTACCGTGGATGTGGAGACTTTCCGGCGGTTGGCGGATTTTCATCCGGCGTCCCTGCTCGGCGTGATTTTGCTGATTGCCGCGGGGATGTATTTCGATGCCCTTCGCCTGCAACGCCTGAGTTCTGTCGCCGGCCGGCATGTGCGCCTGGGCGCGGCGATGCGGGTGGTGTTCGGGAACTACTTCATGGCCCTGCTGACGCCGGGCGCCTCCGGCGGGGCGGTCATTCAGGTTCTGTTCCTGAAAAAGGCCGGAGTGCCGACCGGCAGCGCCACGGTGGTGGTGTTGGTCCGGACTATTCTGTCGATCTTTTTCCTGATTCTCTGCTTGCCGCTGGTGTTTTATTTTGACCCGCTGATCTTGCCATGGTTCGACAGGGAGGCCATCGTACGCGGCGCGATTTTGCTGGCGGGGCTGGTCATTGCCGGAATGGCGGTGCTGCGCACCCGGATCTCCGACCGGATCGCCGTGGTTGTTTTGAAGCGGTTCCCGGTGCGCTGGCGGTTCCGGCTGATGAAGATTTACCGGGACATGCGGGGCGCGCTGGGGATGATCGCGGTCTCGCCCAAAGCGGTCGGGCTGGCGTTTTTGGAATCGGGAATTAGTCTGCTGTTCCTGTACGCCATCGTGCCGATGCTGTTCGCGGGATTGGGCGCGCAGATGGACTGGCTGCAGGTAATGGGGCGGATGATCTTTTTGAATCTGCTGTTGTATTTCGCACCGACCCCCGGCGGGGCCGGCGTTGCCGAAGGCCTGTTCATCAGCAGTTTCAGGCCGTTTCTGCCGCTCGGGACCGTTGGCGTTGCAGCGGTCGCCTGGCGAATTTTCGCCGAATATCTGCCGGCATGCATCGGCGGGTATTTTACGCTGAAGGTGTTCGGTTCCCGGGGTGGGGATAAAAAATAAGCGCACGGAAAGGGACGATGGAAATGAAAATACTGGTTACCGGCGGCGCCGGGTTTATCGGCTCGCATATTGTGGATCAGCTGTTGGCGGCCGGCCATGAGGTCGTGGTTTTAGACGACCTTTCCACGGGAGCGCTGCAAAATGTCGCCGCCGCCGCAAAATTCATCAACATGGATATTCTGGACGGCAACCTTTTGAATGTTTTCGAACGCGAGCGGTTCGACGGCGTCTGCCATTTGGCGGCGCAGACCATCGTGGGTTCATCGCTGGAGCATCCGGATGTCGATGCCCGGGTGAATGTGCTGGGGACGCTGCAGGTTCTGGAAGGCTGCCGGAACACCGGCGTCGACCGGATCATTTTCGCTTCCAGCGCCGCGGTTTACGGCGACACGGCGCTGTTACCGGTGCCGGAGGACGCGCCGAAACAACCGGCGTCATTTTACGGGCTGAGCAAGCTGACGGCCGAAAAATACATCCAGATGTATCATGAATTATACGGATTGCATTATGTGATCCTGCGTTACGCCAATGTCTACGGCGAACGGCAGGGCGACCGCGGTGAAGGCGGCGTCGTGAGCATTTTTTCGCGCGCCGTGCGCCGGAACGAGGGGCTGCGGATTTTTGGCGACGGCGAACAGACCCGGGACTTTGTATATGTCGGCGATGTGGCGGCGGCGAATGTCCGGGCGCTCACGACGACGGCGACGGATCAGGTGCTGAATGTCGGCACGCAGACCGAAACTTCGGTGAATCTTTTGACGGAATTATTGGCGGAGGTGTCCGGCGCCCAGGTTCCGGTTGCGTACGAGCCGGCCCGGCCCGGCGATATCCTGCGGTCCATGCTTCGCAATGCCGAAGTGCGGCGGCATCTGGGCTGGGAACCGGCGACCAGTCTCCGGGAAGGCCTGGCCCGGACCTATCGGTCCTTGCATTCCTGAAGGCGGAAGATCCCGGATCTTTTCGATTTCGACGGATGGTTTTGGGTTCTTTTCGAGTCATCATGACCCAAGAATATGTGGCGGGAGGATAATGGATTGAGAAAATTCGGCGCGGAGTTTTGGGCCATATTGATAGTTACGGTGTTTATCATGTTTTTCCAGTTGGGCGGGTTTCCCCTGTTGGATCCGGATGAGCCGGTTTATGCCCAGACTCCCCGGGAGATGCTGGCGGCGGGCGATTTGCTGTCGCCGCGGATTTATGGCGACTATTGGTATGACAAACCACCGATGTATTACTGGCTGGTGGCCGGGGCGGCGAAGATTTTCGGCATGGGTGAGTTTGCGGCACGGTTTCCGTCCGCACTTTTGGCTGTCGCCGGGTCTGTGACCCTGTATTTTTCCGTGTCGCGGCTGATCTCGATCCGGGCGGGCGTGTTCAGCGCCCTGATCCTGTCGGCGAGCATGGAATACTTTTACCTGGGCAAAGCGGCGGTGACCGACATGACGCTGACCTTCTGCCTGATGGTATCGCTGTTGTCCTTCCTTGAAAAACGCTATTGGCGGTTTTATCTCTTCGCCGCTCTGGCGGTCGTGACCAAAGGCCCGATCGGCTTGTTTTTTACCGGTGCCATCGCTTTTTGCTATCTGCTCGTGATGAACCGTTGGCAGGAGCTACGGCGGATGTCGATTCCGACGGGGATTATCCTGTTCACCGCGGTGGCGGCGCCCTGGTATTTGTTCATGACCTGGTTCCATGGTTCGGCGTTCGTGGATACGTTTCTCGGCTTTCATAACGTGACCCGCTTTACGACGCCGGAGCATGCCGGCGCTTACTGGTACTACTATTTCCCGGTGTTGCTCGTCGGCTTTTTCCCCTGGACGCCGATCCTCGTGCAGTCACTGTGGGCGGCGCTGACGACGAACCGCAAGGACCGGCCGCTGCTGATCTTCTTTCTGATCTGGGCGGCGGTGGTGTTCGGGTTCTTTTCCGTTTCCGCCACGAAACTGGTTTCCTACATTTTGCCGATGTATCCGGCGCTGGCCGTCATTGCCGGTTGGTATCTGGACCAGGCGCTGGAATACGGGCGCGACAAGCCCCGGTTCAGCTGGATCGTCGGACTGGTCATCCAGGGAGCGCTTCTGATCGGCGGAATGTTCAAGGTTCTCGATACGATGCCGCATCTGGAAGCGGGAGTGCTGGGCTTTTCCGGCGTCATTCTGGTCATGACCGTCGCTTCGGTCTTTCTCATTTGGCGGCGGAACATCACGGCCGCGTTCGGTGTCCATGTCGTGGCTATGATGCTGTTTGCCGCTGTGGCGACATCCCTGGTCATGCCGGCGCTGGTTCCTTCCCTATCCTGTCGGGAGATCGCGGCCGAGTTTCACAAGCACTATGACGGAACCTCCACAATGCATGTGCAGAAGTTCCTGCAGCCGGGCATGGCTTTCTACGCCGGCGTATTCGGGCCGGAGTTCAAGACGGACAACCAGCTGGCCGCCTTATTGGCGCGCGGCGAGACCGGTTATGTCGTGGCCCAGCGAAAAATGGCCGAAAAAATACCGCTCAGCGAGCGGCAAAAATTGGTCGAATTGGCTGCGGCGGCAGATAAGGTGATTTACCGGATCCGGCAATAACGCGTCCCGATCAGGACAGCAGCGTTTCCGGGTCGGTTTCCGGATCGTCCGTTGACGGGGTCGGATAAAAGAACTGGATGAATTCCGGTTTGAACGTGTCGCGGGACAGGGCCTGCAACAGGGAGTCGGTGACGGCGGATTCGAATTGCACCAATTCGTTCAGATCGATGGAAGCGTCCTCGACAATGACGATCAGGTAGGGGCGGGCTTCCGGGGCGTCGGCGGGAACTTCGTCCCGATCCAGGGGCAGTCCGGGAATGATCCGCACGGTGGCGATGTATTCGCCCGCCGCGCCGTTGATCACGCCGCGGTAGATATTGAACCACAGTGTTTTGGCGACTTTGAGAGTATACGAGCCGGCTGTTGTTTCAAACATGACATGACCTCTTTCTGTTAAGATTACTTCGATATTATAGCACAGCCAGCGATCCGAGTGAAATCAGACCAGTGATTAAGACCTATCCGCTCACAGACAAAAACTATTGTGCAAACACACGAGATTAAAATATACAAAATACAATAACGGAAATTTGCGAAACTTTGCAGGGGATTGGAAATGTGTGTTGAATACTAATTACGTTATCAACGGTCAATAATAAAGGAGGCGGTTCTAACTTTTTTAAACGGGTCAGGAAAAAATATTAAAGAAGATCAGGAGGGTTCACATGAAAAAGACGTTTGCGCTTCTCGTAGTATGTATGCTGGTTGTCGGTTTGCTGGCCGGTTGCGGCGGCGGCGACAAAAAAGCAGCGGCCCCTGCGGCTCCTGCCAAAAAAGTTTTCGTTAATATCGCAACAGGCGGTACGGCTGGCGTGTATTACCCGCTGGGCGGCGCCATGGCTGAAATCTTCAACAAGAACATTCCCGGTATGAATGCCAGCGCCCAAAGCACCGGCGCATCCGTTGCCAATATCAACCTGATCAAAGACGGCAAAGTTGAGTTGGCGCTCGTGCAGAACGACATCGCCTATTATGCGGCCAATGGAACCGAAATGTTCAAGGACAAGAAAGTTCCCGGCATCCAGGGCGTTGCTTCCCTCTATAACGAGACCATTCAGATCGTAACGATCGAAGGCAAAGGCATCAAAACGGTTGCGGATCTGAAAGGCAAGCGGGTTGCCGTCGGCGCACTTGGCAGCGGCACCGAGGCCAACGCCCGTCAGATCATGGAGATTTTTGGCATTACCTACAATGACATTAAACCGCAATACCTGTCCTTCGGCGAAGCCGCCAACGGCTTGAAAGACGGCAACATCGACGCTGCTTTCGTGACCGCCGGCGCCCCGACCGCTGCGATCCAGGATATCGCCGCCCAGCATAAACTCTCTCTGGTCGGCATTCCGGCCGACAAAGCGGAAGCGTTGATCAAAAAGTATCCGTTCTATGCCAAACAGACTATTAAAGGGAAAACATATCCGACCGTTGCCGCTGACGTTCAGACCGTCGCCGTCAAGGCGATGCTGGTGACCAGCGAGAAAGTCGACGCCGATCTGGTCTACAAAATGACCAAAGCCATGTTCACCAATCTGGACCGGATCAAAGCTGCGCACGCCCAGGGCGCCAATGTTCAGAAAACCACCGCTCTGGAAGGAATGGGAATTAAATTGCATGCCGGCGCCGATAAGTTCTTCAAGGAAAAATAAATCGTTTGCCAAACAACCAGTTGGATTCGAAATGCGCCGGGAACCGCAGGGTTCCCGGCATTTTGCGGGTGAATGACTATTGCGCGTAAGTATGGCGATTTTGGTTTCCCTGACAATGATTTTGATATTTTCGTCCGGTTGCCGCAAGTCAAATGACTTGGTGGTGTCGTCGCCGGGGTTGCCCGACCGGAAGATTGAACTGCGGCAGACCGGAACTTTTTCTTTGCACTATACGCATTCCGTGGAAAAAACACCGGTCATCGAAGTGTTTCAAATTCAGGAAAACGGGACTTTTTTATTGACGTCGACGAAGTACAAATCGTATGGAGTGGGGTTGCCGTCATTGCCCCAGGAAGGGCGATTGACTGTTGCCGACGGGTGGCTGACGCTGGACGGATTGCGGCGGGAATACCGGGAGATTCGCTTGCGTGTCGGACCGGAGGCTCGACTGTCCCTGGAAGTTGGTTCAGAAAAAATTCCGTTGTATGAATGGTATCCGCCGGGGTCATTAGTGATTATTCGGCAGGAACTTTTAAAATAGTGTAGAATTGTTTGACTATACAGAAGATGTATACAAAGGGCAAAACGAGGCGACAGCTTCGCGAGTGCAAATTAGGGAGGGAAATACGTGGCGGAAAAACCTGAAGACCATGAACTAATGACCGAAGAGGAGATGCTGCAAAAGGCCAAAGTGGATGCGGAAGCGGTTCTGCGCAAGTACGATTCCGAATCCAATACCCGCACACTGACCGGATTTATGGCCAAGTTGGTCAGCGCCATCGCAATCACGTTTTCATTGTTTCAACTGTACACGTCCATCTTCGGTGTACTGGATGCCCATCTGCAACGAGCGGTGCATCTGAGCTTCGGTATGGCACTTATTTTTTTACTGTACCCGACAAGAAAATCCTGGTCAAAATCCAGCGTCCACCCATTTGATCTGCTGCTGTCGATTATCGGGGCGGCGATGCCGATGTATGTGGTCGTGTTTTATGGCGATCTGGTACTGCGGTCCGGGCAGATCACACCGGCCGACATGGTGGTCGGCACGCTGGGCATCCTCATGGTGATCGAAGGCGCCCGCCGCGTCGTCGGCTGGCCGATCGTCATTGTTTCGATCATGTTTATGTGCTATGGGTTCGCCGGCCCCTATATGCCGGACATTCTGGCGCATCGTGGCTTGGATACGGGTGACGTGGTGTCGCATCTATACTTCACTACGGAAGGTATCTTCGGGATTCCGCTCGGGGTGTCGTCCACGTTCATTTTCCTGTTTATTTTGTTTGGCTCGTATCTGGAAACGACGGGCCTGGGCAAGTTTTTCATCGATATTGCCAACGCCATCGCCGGTTGGGCGGCTGGCGGCCCGGCCAAGGTGGCGGTGCTGTCCAGCGGCCTGATGGGAACGGTGTCAGGCAGTTCGGTGGGCAACGTCGTCGGCACCGGCAGCTTCACTATTCCCATGATGAAAAAAATGGGCTATTCCAAGGAATTCGCCGGCGCGGTGGAAGCAACCGCCTCCACCGGCGGCCAACTGATGCCGCCGATTATGGGCGCCGCGGCATTCCTGATGGCCGAATTCATGGGGGTGGCTTACATCGAGGTGGTTAAGGCCGCCGCGATTCCGGCTGTTCTTTATTTCACCGGCATCTGGATCGGCGTTCATCTGGAAGCAAAGAAAAATGGCCTGAAAGGCCTGCCTCGGGAAGAATTGCCCAAATTCAAAGAACTGCTGTTTGAACGGGGCCATCTGGCGTTACCGCTGCTCGGCATCGTGTATCTCCTGGTTGCCGGCTATTCGCCGACCCGGGCGGCGTTGGCGGCGATCCTGTTGGCGATTGTCGCGTCGTTCCTCCGCAAGTCGACCCGCATGAAACCAATGGAAATCATTCATGGCCTGGAAAACGGCGCAAAAGGCGTGTTGGGCGTGATGATCGCCTGCGCTTCGGCCGGCATCATCATCGGCATCGTGACCAAAACCGGCGTGGGACTGAAACTTGCCGGCGCATTGATCGATTTGGCCGGCGGCATGCTGTTGCCTGCCATGTTCTTCACCATGATCACATCGATCGTTCTGGGCATGGGCGTCCCGACGACGGCGAACTATGTCATCACCTCGACCATTGCCGCGCCGGCGCTGATCCAGATGGGCGTGCCGCTGATGGCGGCCCATATGTTCGTGTTCTATTTCGGAATTATCGCCGACGTGACCCCGCCAGTGGCTTTGGCCGCTTTCGCCGGCGCCGGCATCGCCGGCGGCAATCCGATGAAAACGGGGGTAACGGCATCCAAGCTGGCCGTTGCGGCGTTCGTCATTCCGTATATTTTTGTGCTGTCACCGGCGCTGTTGATGATCAATACCACTCCCGGCGAATTGGTGTGGGCGTTTGCGACCTCCGTGATCGGCATGGTCGGGTTGGGGGCCGCCATGATCGGTTATTTCCTGGCGCCGGCCAATCCGTTGATTCGACTGATGAGTTTTGTCGGCGGCATTACCTTGATTTATCCCGGTCTGATGACCGATATTCTTGGCTTTGGTCTGTTGGGGGCCGTGGTGTTTTTGCAGCTGGCCAAAAGTAAACGGCTGAAAAGCGCCGCCTAATTGGATATAATATACTAATTTTTGACTGGAGGGGATACCTTGGCAGTAATCATCAACCGAAAATTCTGCAA
>CAZRLN010000019.1:0-44721 GCA_964601085.1 uncultured Veillonellaceae bacterium
ACACAAACAACACCTTTAGGTCGAACCGTCTCGCGGAACTCCAATTCCGCGAAATAGTATAGACGGACTATGAGATGGCACGTTGAGAGTGTGGATCTTGATGTCAAGGTGTAACTACTAAAAATACTGTGTTTTTAGTAACATCTAAATTGAATACTCGACCCAAAGTGTGCGGTTTCGTTTGTGGGAATATATCGATGGCATTTAAATTGACAACTTCTGTCGATTGAGTGAATAGGATAGATGAAATATATGTGCAAAAAAGCTGGATAAATAAATAAGAGTTGGTGGGCATGTGAGATTTAAAATAAATGAGTATCATAGAGATATAAGCAAAGATGATCTTATTAGGGATTTATGTGTTGTGGCAAAAAAACTAAATATTAGTTATCTTTCTCGAAGTGTATATGAGAAAAATGGGAAATACTCAGCGACGCCGTATATTGGTAAATTCGGTTCTTGGTTAGCTGCTTGCAAGGCGGCTGGACTCAAAACGGTTAGAAGTAGTCATGATTACAACAAATGTATTTCAGATATGACTTTGTTGCATGACATGTATCTGGTAGCTAAGCAATTAAAGGTAAGCTCTATTTCTACAAAAGATTATGCTGAGTATGGAAAATATAGCGTGCAAACAATTCTTTCTAGATTCTCAACATGGTCTGAAGCCTTAACAAAAGCAAATCTTGAACAAACTGGATTTAAGATAATAAGTGATAAAGATTTATTTGATGAAATAGAAAGAATTTGGATTAAAAAGGGAAAACAACCGACTACAACAGACATTAAGAACGGATTGTCGAAATATTCTCTAAATTCTTACGCTCGTAGGTTTGGTGGGTGGCGAAGAGCCTTGGAAGCATTTGTTGAGTATATAAGTGGTACTGAAGCTGAAACAGGTTCGTTTCAGCCAGAAACCGAAACCATAATCGCTGACGATGTAAGCTCAGATGATTCGAAAAATGTGGGTGTGATTGGCACAAATAAAGGTAAACCACACCGTGCTTCAAGAGAAATTAACACGCGACTTAGGTTTAAAGTTCTTAAGCGAGATAATTTTAAATGTTGTGCTTGTGGAGCATCTCCAGCAAAAGATCCATCCGTAGAACTACATGTTGACCATATTGTACCATGGGCAAAAGGCGGAGAAACAGTAACGGAGAATTTGCAAACACTTTGTTCTAAGTGCAACTTAGGGAAAAGCGACTTGCTTTAAGTTGATATGTTTCCCAGAATGGATAAAGGCAGAAAAATAACGACAGTTTGCCGTGCATCGCAGTGCTGAATTTCAGGACGTCTTGCGAGAAATCGCCGAGACTGCGATTTCGGCCGCATCGGTGGATGAACTATATCGCAGGGTGCATCGGTCGATCGACCGCATATTGCCGGCGTCCCTGTTCCACATCAGTTTGCTGGATGAAGTGACCAATGAAATCGTGGTCATCTATCCCGCCGGTGAAGTCAATTTCACTCCGGAACATCGGCCAGTCGGCAAAGAAATGGCCGAGCAGGTGATGAGACTGAGACGGGCGGTTCATATCCCTCACTACCTGGGGGCCCCGTTGCTCGATTGGCAGGGGGCACTCGACAAGCTGCACGAGAGTGAAGAAAAGTTCCGTAATATGCCCGATAACGCCAGCGACGTCATTTGGCACCTTGACCGCGATTTCCGGTTTGACTATATCAGTCCAGCCGATGAACGGCTGACCGGATACCGGATAGACGAAGTAATCGGTACGACGATTTGGAGTCATTTAAAGCCGGAGGGTATCGACTATGTCAAACGGAAAAACGCCGAGCGTCAGGCAGAAGAGCAAACCGGCGCCAAGATATCCAGGGGAATTTAGTCGGGTTGCACGGCGTCACGCGCGATATCACTGAGAGAAAACGACAGGATCAGAAACTGCAACTACAGGCGACCACCGACGGACTTACTGGGATTTTCAATCGAGGATATTTCTGGACGCGGGCCAATGAAGAGTTGCAACGAATCCGGTGCCATGGCGGAGTATGTTCCCTGCTGATGGTTGATGTCGATCATTTTTTGTGGTGTGAAACGATAGGACAGGGGGAGAAATGAGCAGACAATCTTCCGGAATTTTTGAGATATCAGTCCCGGAAGAAGTAGCCCGCAGGAAAGCTGAAGAAGCATGTCGAAGGGAAGAACGGCTGAAAAAACAACGGAGGTTGCACTATGAATAAGACTGCAAAAAGCCGACTGGCTCTTTGGCTATGTTTATTGACGTTTTTTATTCTGGGCACGGCTAACGCTGCTGCTGTCGATTACAGCGACCAACGCAACTGGGCCTGCCGCGGGAGCGCGGCGGGCCCAACGCAGGCTGTGGACGTCTTTTTTGTCGGACCGACTACGTTTCTCGGCAATGCGACGCAGTTTAACCTGCCGCTTGCTGAACCCGAATCGCGGCGCAGTTTTTTGGGCGCAATCAGCATGGAAAAAGGAATTTACGATGCCAAGGCAAATTTCTATGCGCCATACTATCGGCAGGCGGCGCTGAATGTCTACAAACTGGATGTCAGAGCGGCGGCTCCCTACTTTGCGCTGGCTTACCAGGATGTGAAGGCGGCTTTCGAGCATTACCTGCAGCACCTGAATCCGGATCGCCCCTTCATTCTGGCGGGCTTCAGCCAGGGGGCCGACATGATCGTGCGACTGATGAAAGATAAGTTCCACGATCCCAGATTGCAGGAAAGACTGGTTGCGGCGTATGCCGTCGGCTGGAGGGTGACGGCGGAGGAAATCGCCCGGTACCCGCAGTTGCGGATGGCGCGGGGAGAATATGATATTGGCGTGATTGTTTCTTTCAACACGGAAGCACCGACGCTGGCAACTTCGCTCAGCGTGCCGGTAAAAACGCTGGGCATCAATCCGCTGAACTGGAAAACGACGGGGGAGCATGCCGACAGGTCGCTGAACCAAGGGGCAGTATTCACCGGCTATGACGGCCGCATACTCAATGAGATTCCCTACCTGACCGGAGCATACCTCGACCCGATCCGCGGCACCGTCAAGGTGACGGACGTCGATGCGGCGGCTTACCCGCCGGTATTAGATCTGTTCAAACCCGGCGAGTATCATATTTATGACTATCAGTTCTTTTACCGCAACCTGCAGACGAATGTCGAGGATCGCATTGACGCGTACCAACAGTGGAACGCGATTCGTTCTTTGCTGAGGATCGCGAATTAGACTGCCTATTTCCGCGACACATTCGATTCAATCGAAGAAGTTGTTTTACGTGTTTTGCACATGAATCCGACAAAAGGAAGGAATTGTGTCCTGAATGTGATCTCCTAAATTTTTGAGCCGAGGACGTCAGTGTGACAGACAGCTGTTTGTGAAATAGCGACTGGATAGTATCGAAATCTGTGGAGGTGCATATCAATGGACGAAAAGGTGCTCAAAACCCTGGAGGCATTAAAGAGGAATCGGTTTGAAACGAAATATTTCGAAACGGCAAATGAGGCAGTGAACTATCTGCTGGAGGCCATACCCGAAAAAGCTTCGGTCGGGATCGGCGGCTCCATGACTGTCAACTCCATCGGGATCATCGCCAGACTAAAGGAACGGGGCAATGAGGTTTTGTTCCACTGGTTGGCCAGCAGTTGGGAAGAGGGAAACAAGGTTCGGCGGAAAGCGCTTGGCGCTGATGTATACATGACCAGCACCAACGCCCTGACGATGGACGGAAAACTGGTTAATATCGACGGAATCGGCAACCGGGTCGCCGGTATGTTCTACGGCCCTTCAAAGGTCTACATCGTCTGCGGCGTGAACAAAATAACGGAAAATGTGGATAAGGCGCTGGAAAGAATAAAAAGCATCGTCCATGTAAATTGTGCACGACTCAATCTGGATACTCCCTGTGTCAAGACGAAAAAATGCGTGGATTGCAGAGCGCCTCAACGGGCGTGCAGCATCACCACCATCATCGACTGGAAGCCCATGCTTACAGAAATCGAAGTGGTGGTCATTAATGAAACCCTTGGTTACTAGCAGAATCCTCCCTTGGGATATGGACTGGCTCCGCTGATCCGGCAATATTCTGGCGACAGTTTGCCATCATTCGCCACAAAATGGCGGCTGCAAACAGGGCGGCGCCCGCCGTGGCTGCCGGATGGGCCCAGAAGACCTCCTTCTCCGTCCAATGGCCGGCGATCCAATAGGCCAGCGGCAACCGCAGCACGAACAGATAAACTATCGCATACGTCGTCATGTACAACGGCCGCTTCAACCCCTGGGCGATTCCGCTCATCGCCATGCTGATCGGCATGAACAGCAAGGCTATTCCGGAAGCTCTCATGGCGAGAATGCCCAACGCTTTCAGTTCCGGCGCCGGTTGGAACAAAACCATCCAGGCTTCGGAAAACTCAATGAACAAGAATGCGATGACAGCGAAAAAGGTCCAGGCGAATTTTAGAAAAAATTGTAGTCCTCCCTTGATGCGGCCGTAATCCTTTCGGCCGAGATTGAAACTGGTGAAAGCGGCCAGGGCATTGAACAACCCCATGGCCGGCAGCGTGATCATCAGTTCGGTGCGGGACATCAGATTCCAGGCGCCAACGGCCACCGGTCCGAACCGGATCAGGATCATGTTCAGCAGGATCAGCGCCAGCGGACTGACGAGATAGGCCATCGCCACAAAAGCGCCTTGTCCTGCGATAAGGCGAGCTTCCCTGAGAAAACCCTTTCGTGGTTTCCAGACCAAGGCGCCGGCTTGGCGCTGCAAAAAATGTCGCAGATAGGCTGCGCAGACCAACTGGGACAGGAAGGCAGCCGCCGCTGCTCCGGCCGTTCCCCAGCCGAAGACGAAGATAAACACTGGATCTAGCGCCAGATTGACGCCGTTTCCCCACAACATCCCCTTCATGGGGGTTACTGTGTCGCCGTGGGACGTGAATACGGCTTCACAGGCCATCACATATCCCATTACCGGAAATCCGGCCACCAGCCAAAACACATAGCCGATACCATAACCGGCTACTTCCGGTCCGGTTCCCATCAGAGTAAAAAAGCGGCTGGATACTTGAGGCAGCATCAATGGCAAGAAACAGGCCATGACGGAAAGCATCAGCGGCATCACCGCGTCGGCAGTCCGTTTTGCCGCCGCTTCGTCCGCAGCGCCCCGGGCATGGCTCATCAACACCATTGCGCCCATGGCGACGCCTTTGGACAGCGACATGGCCAGATAGGTCAGCGGCAGCGCCAGCGAAACAGCCGCCAACGGCAGGTCGCCGAGCCAAGAAACATAGATGGTATTGACATAAACGTATAGGTTCTGAAAAAACAGGGAGATCATCATGGGCAAGGCGAGACGGAAAAGCACGGAGGAGACCTTGCCCTGCGCCATATCCGGAGTTTGCTTCATTGCACATACCTCTTTTCCCCTTTATGTTCGGCGGTTCCAGCGCATTTCCTGCCATTTTTGCCAAAACAACTTGCGCGAGACGCAAGTTGGGAGGAGTAGTAGCCTTTTTTGAAGAAACAATATATACAAACAAGTGAAGGGTGGCGGGGGCATGGCGTTTAGCGAATTACCGTTGAAAAAGGCCTTTATGCTGTTTGAACCGGGCCCGGTCATTCTGGTGTCTACGAATGATGGCGCCAAATACAATCTGATGACGATTTCGTGGCACATGGTCACTGACTTTACGCCGCAACTGGCATTGACGACCGGCCCTTGGAACCATTCGTTCCATGCGTTGACGCAAACCAAAGAATGTGTGCTGGCCGTACCGACCGTTGATATTGCCGAACGGGTCATCCGAATTGGCGACTGCTCCGGGAAGGATGTTGACAAGTTCAAAACATTCGAGTTGACGCCGTTGCCGGCCCGGAAGGTTGGGGCGCCGCTGGTGGCCGAATGCCTTGCCTGTCTGGAATGCCGGGTGACCGGATACCTGGAAGGGCCAGGCATCTTTTTGTTACAGGGTGTAAAGGCCTGGATCGACAAAAAACGCCAGGAGCGGCGCACATTCCATGCCAATGGCGATGGCACGTTTGTGGTTGACGGGGCAATGATCAATCTGCGTCATTTAATGGCGGATAAAATTCCTGATGGTGTGTAAGAGCGAGTGTGGTGAATTTGTATAAATTGGTTTGAGATTTTGCGTCCGGACGAGTCAATGGACGGATCCACTGACCGGTCCATGAACCCGTCTGCGGATCCGTCCACGGACCCGTCCGCGGACCCGTCAATACCCAAAAAACGGCGGTAAATCAAGGCTGAAAGCGTACTATAAACCTATAAAACTTAAAACCTAAAAATATTTAAACTAGTAAACTTATAAAACCAAGGTTTTTCTTAACCATCGTCAGCGTCAATTTATCAAGGGTCGGAGATTGTTCCCGGAAACGTCAGCAAAGGGGGGAGATTGATGAAAAGCTTCCGAAAGTTTGCCGCCAGTCTTGCCGTTTGTTTTGGTGCCGGAGCAGTGGGCGGCTTGTTCACCGCAACTTCGGTGAATAGCTGGTATCCCGGACTGAGCAGGCCGGCGTTCGCGCCGCCGAACTGGGTGTTTGCCCCGGTTTGGAATATTTTGTATCTACTGATGGCGGTTTCCCTGTATTTCGTTTGGAGCAGCGACGGGCAAAAAACAAAAAAGCGTGCCCTGATGGCATTTGCGTTCCAGCTGGTTCTGAACATGACCTGGTCGGCGGTTTTTTTCGGCCTGCGTTCGCCGGCCGGCGGCTTTCTTGTGATTCTGATCCTGATTGCGGCGATCCTGTGCAATATCTCTCTGTTCGGCCGGATTTCCCGCAAAAGCGCGATGCTGTTGCTGCCCTATCTGTGTTGGGTGGGCTTTGCCAGTTATTTGAACTACGGGTATTGGATTTTGAACCGGTGATACTCCGGTTTGGCGTGGAGGCGTCGAGAGTTCGGTTTGACTTAGGACAACGGCGGACTCGCAAGGACCAGGTGTCTTGACTTTACCACCGGAAATGAATATGATACTCGTGAAATACACAAGAAAGGGAGCATGACTTATCGGTAAATCGGAGTCTGTGGTCCGTGCGGAGCAGGGGCTGTCGCACTGATCACGAATAGCTGACGGCCTTTGCTCGATCCTGAATGAAATTTGGGAGGGAGCAACATGGGCTACAAAGCGGCCAATGACGTATTGCCGGCGACGCTGTTGCAGCTGGTTCAGGAATACGTCGACGGTGAGTATCTATATATTCCGCGCAAGGAAGGATGTCAGCGCAGCTGGGGCGAAAGCACGACCAGCCGTCAGGTCACCCGGCGGCGTAATGAGGAAATTCGCCGGCGCCACCAGGTGGGAGTGCCGGTGCGCCAACTGGCGGAAGCCTATTATCTGTCGCCGAAGACGGTGTATAAGATTGTCACCGGGTATGACCGGGAGTAAAAAAAGGCGCCAGGAGGACGGATCCTTCTGGTGCTCTTTTATTTCTGAACCAAGATGGCGACCCCGACCGGCGGCCCGATGTGTTATACTGCGGATGAAACCGTTCGGGGAGGAAAGAAAATGCAACGATTGGACAGGAACTGTCTGGGATTGAGAGCCGAGCAGGCCGAGGCTGTTGGCGGAAACGCCGCGATCGGCCGGGTGGCGTCACAATATCGGGATGGATATAAAGTTTGGACGGAGCAGGGCGAGGTAATGGCTGTTGTTGCCGGCCGGTTGCGACATGCCGCGCTTCGGCCAGCGGAGTTTCCGGCAGTGGGGGATTTCGTGCTGCTGGAGCCGAATCCGGCTGGGCCGGCATTGATCCGGCAAGTGCTGCCGCGCCATAGCGCGTTGATTCGCCGGGCGGCTGGAACCGCCGGGCAGGAGCAGATGATCGCCGCCAATCTGGACACTGTGTTCATCTGCATGGCGTTGAACGGTGACTATAATCCGCGTCGGCTGGAACGTTACCTCAGCCTGGTCTGGGACAGCGGCGCCCTGCCAGTTGTCGTGCTGACCAAAACCGACCTTTGCGACGATTTGACGGCCAAACTGGCTGAGATTTCTTTCAGCGCCTGCGGTGCGCCGGTGTTGCCGGTGTGCAGTCTGGAGCAAGACGGGGCGGCGGCGTTAACGGAATATCTGGGACCAGGCCGGACGGTGGCTTTCATCGGCTCATCCGGCGTCGGCAAGTCGACGCTGATCAACCGTTTGCTGGGAAGCGACGAGCTGGCTAGCGGCGGTCTGCGGCGGGACGGCAAGGGGCGGCACACGACCACTCGGCGGGAGATGATTGTTCTACCCGACGGGGGCATCGTCATTGACACGCCAGGGATGCGGGAACTGGCGCTGGAAGGGGCGGATCTGGCGGCGGCGTTCGCCGACATCGCCGAACTGGCAGCCGATTGTCGGTTCAGCGATTGCACCCATGATCAGGAGCCGGACTGCGCGGTGCTGCAAGCGGTGGCGGAGGGACGGTTGCCTCCGGCGCGCCTGGATTCCTGGCGCAAGTTGCGGCAGGAATCCCGTTATGCCGGGCTGAATTCGCGCCAGATCGAGGAAGAAAAAACGGCAGTCATGTTCGCTGCCGTCGGTGGCCGGAAAAATGCTCGCCAACTGATGAAAAACGCTAACAAGAAAAGAGGTCTTTAACGATGGATTTGCCGGTTCGGCAAGAGTTACTTATTAAAAATATTCCGGCGGTTCTATGGGGGGAACCCAGCGACAAGATCTTGGTGGCGGTGCATGGGAACGCTTCGAGCAAGACGGATGCACCGATCGCCCTGCTGGCCGGGGAAGCGGTCCCGCTGGGCTACCAGGTGCTCAGCTTTGATTTGCCGCAACATGGCGACAGAAAAAATGAACCTGCACTGTGCAAGGTTCAAAATTGCGTTCAGGACATTCACCGGATCATGGACTTCGCCGCCGGGCAGGCCGGGCAAGTCAGCCTGTTTGCTTGCAGTATGGGGGCGTATTTCAGTTTGCTGGCTTGCCGGGATCTGCCGGTACGGCAAAGCCTTTTCTTATCGCCGATTGTCGATATGAAACGCCTCATCAACAACATGATGGCGTGGTTTGACGTCAGCCCGGACCGGTTGCGGGCTGAGCAGGAGATCGCACTCCCCGCTATCGGGCAAACCCTGTATTGGGATTATTATTGCTATGTCCGGGACAATCCGGTCACGGTCTGGGAATCCCCCACCGCCATTCTGTATGGCGAAGCGGACAACCTGTGCGAATATGAGGTGATTACTTTGTTTGCCCAACGGTTCGGTTGCTCCCTGACCGTGATGAAGCAGGGCGAACACTATTTTCACACGCCGGCGCAGCTGGAATTTTATCGCCGGTGGCTGAAGCAGCACCTTCCCCTTGCCGGAACTTAACTCCCGCCAGAGCTTCGAACAGGCAGGTCATGGTGCCCTTGTCATTGTCGCCCAAGCCGCGGAGAATGGCCGTTTGATAGGTTGTCGTCGCGGCGTGCGTGCAGGGCGCTAAGCCCTGGGAATATCGCCGACGCCTTCGAGAATCAGCCGCGGACGGTAGGGGTATTGTTCGATTTGCTCGCGACTGGTGACACCGGATAACACCAGGACCGGATCAAGGCCGCTTTCAATGCCCGCGATGATATCGGTGTCCATGCGGTCGCCGATCATCGCAGTTTCGCCCGAATGGATCCCCAGGATCTGCAAGCCGGTGCGCATCATCAGTGGATTGGGTTTGCCGACATAGTAGGCGCTTTTCCCGGTCGTAATCTCCACCGGCGCGACTAGGGCGCGGCAGGCCGGAATGATGCCGCTTTCGGATGGCCCGGTCAGGTCCGTATTAGTGCCGATCAGTTTGGCGCCGTTCAGGACATGGTTCATGGCCCGGCAAATCAGGCTATAGTTGTAATTGATGGTTTCGCCGATGACCACATAATCGGGGTCGACGTCGTTAAACGTGATATTGGCGTCGTGCAGCGCGTTAAAGAGGCCGGGTTCGCCGATTACATAGGCGCTGCAGCCGGGACTCTGGTGGCTTAGGAATTTGGCGGTGGCCAGGGCGCTGGTGTAAAAATGGTTTTCCGCCACTTCCAGGCCCATGCGGGCCAGCTTTTGTTGCAGTTCGCGCGGTGTTTTGCCGCTGCCGTTGGTCAGAAACAAGAATTGTTTGTTTTCCTGGTACAGCCACTCCACGAACTCCCTGACACCCGGCAGCAACTGGTTCCCTTTGTAGATCACGCCGTCCATATCGCATAAAAAGCCTTTTTTGGAACGCAATGATTCCATGATACTGCCCCTTTCCCCGTAATTCCTCGACCATTAGTATTCGTCTATCGGTAACAGATTTCCTTTTCTTAAAAGATCGGGGCAATATTCCATGCATGAGGCAAGTCTCTGCTGTTTTCAGTGAACGGCAGGGTTTCTTTTGTCTACGTAAAAGGAAATCTCCGTATGTCGACGAATTAATGAAGCGAGCGAAAATGGTTGGGAAGTCTGTTGCAACCAGACTGGACAATAAGGCTGAATCGGCGACTATTTGACGGAACAAGCAAGGGAGGGGAGACAGACCATGAAGATGCTGCGGTTCACCGTTGTTGGGGTACTGTTCGTATGCCTGCTGGCCGGCAATATCGCCACTGGCTATGCCGGGTATGTCTATGATTGGCGGATTCCCCAGCCGATGTCCTCGATCGATGCCGCTATCGCCGCGATCAAAGATATGCGTGCCTTCATCGCCCTGGACGGAAACTATGACAAGATCCAGGATTTTGCGATTGACCAGTTTGGAATCAAGATCGATTTTTCCAATGGCGCCAACATTCGCCGGTGGGGATTGAGTTTTAACCAGGTCAGCGCATTTGAACGAATGGATGATGATACGGGCCGGCTCTATTCCATGATGGATATCAAACCGGCCGCAACTATATATGTGGCGGGTCCGGCCCATGGCCGCAGACTCACCGACGCCGTTGCCGCTTTGGCGATTGCCCAGAATGCGCTATTGGTTCCTTACTACGACTTTTCGATTGCCATTGGCAGCCCCGGTTTTTTGGAATCGGTTCTCCAAGAGGCGAAAGTATCCGCGGGCGCGGTCGTCCATTCCGGCGCTCCCGGTTCGTTGCTGACTTATCGGGATGTTATCGTTGAGGCCGTAGCCGACGAAAAAACGATCCCCATTACGGGCCGGGATTCCTGGAATGATGTTTGTACGCAGGCAGTGGCCGGCAAGGCGGAAGAAATGGTTCTCGCACGGATTATCCGCAATGGCGCCAAGCTGGACAAGCCTGTCAAACTCGTGAATTACGCATTCGGCGTCAAGGTCAGCCCGGGGGCGCCGCCGAACCCGGGAAATCAGTCCAAGGGATTCGGGCTCCAGGTACGCCTGCTGGAGGGTGAGGCCCTTAAACCTCTGGGAATCGACCGTTCCGTGGGCTTTCTCGTGTTGTCGGTCGCCCGGGACAGTGCCGCCGATAAGATGCAAGTCAAGGAAAAAGACATTCTTCTGTCCATTAACGGCATCGACATAGCTTCGCCATCTCATCTGATTGAGCTGTTGGGAAAGGGTCCGGTGATGACGATCAAGGTCTGGCGCGACGGAGCGCCGGTGACTTTGCAGGGAGCCCTGACCATCTAAATGGCGTTGACGGGAAAAACATGGAAGGTTCAGCGGTGGTGATATATATTTTGGGTAGGGTGATAAAAATAGTACTGTGTGGGCTGGCGCTTTTGGCGGTGTGCGGGGCGGTGCAGACGGCTGTGGCGGCTGAGTTGCCGGCGTTGGGAGAATCCCGGAAACTGGTCGAACAGCAACACGGCCCGGCTTACATCGTACAGGAAGACAAAATCCATTTTTATACGGATCAACAATGGCGCGAGTTGGGCAGGAAACGAGCCAGGGCGTACGGATATTCGCTGGCGGTTCGGGAGATGAACTCTACACTGTGGGTTGAATACGATACGCAGGACCGCGTGGCGAAACAAATGGTCATTCTGGATGGTAACATAAAAATCAGGCATTTTTGGCGGTATTTCCCGGAATTTCAGGCTGTGCTGACCACTAACGACAGTGTGGCGGCCGTGATCCGAAGCTATCCGCGGGATCAGTTCGCTGTCGGAATCCGTTCGGGCAAGGCGGCGGAACGCTGGGTTCGTTTCTTTTTTACGAATGACGACCCAACCTGCCTCAACATGCATTCGAAAATCCAGGGATTTGAAATCACCGAAGGTCCTCCGCGAACGATTGCCGGTCCGGACAAAACGAAAAAAACCATCGGTTGCCGGTTTAATGGAGAGTTTGGCGAATTTCCGGCCGACGGAACCTGGCAGAGAGCCGATAATTACTTTCGGCCTGGGTTGTATTTTTCCGAGCGGCTGATCCCGCGGCGGGGAACCGACATTGTGGTCATTCATCATGCGGCCATGCCCATCACGACGTCACGGGACGACATCCAGGATTTGCATTTATCGAACGGCTGGGCCGGCGTCGGCTATCACAAATTGGTTTTTGCCGACGGTTCGGTGGCAGACGGCCGGCCGGACCAGACGGTTGGCGCGCATGCGTTCGGCGCCAATCGGCGCAGCCTCGGCATCGTCCTGGTGGGCGATTTTAACCGGGAGCGCCCCGATCCGGTCCAACTGGAATCCGCTGCCCGGCTGACGGTGGAACTGCTGAAAAAATACCGGCTGCCGGTGGAAATAGTAATGCCGCATCGGGCGGTCAACACGGATACCGATTGTCCCGGCCGGCTGTTTCCCTGGGCCGAGTTCGTGCAGCGATTGCGCCGGGGAATGAAAGAATAATATGTATTGCATTACACCAATCTTATCGCCTATTTCAATTCCCATTTCACGTTTTATCAGGCATCACCGACCCGGGCGGTTCGTCAGGTGACTACCCCGATTCTGTACATTCACCGCGAGGCGGATGCCCTTGTACCGGTTGCAATGTCTCAGGAGCCATATGCGGCGACGAAAGGCCCAAAACAGATTCAGTTGTTTCCCGCTGCGGATCATGTCAGCGTTTTTTAAAGAAAACATTTTGTATACAATATGCTTGCGTGAAAATTCGGGATGAGTTACACTGGTATAGGAAAAATGCCTCATCTTTACGGCTTGTTCTACGATGATATGTTACTGAGTGAAGGGATAGGCTGTGAACTGGGTGGAACGGGCAAGAACTATTTCCCGTGTTAAGATCGGGGAAGAGAAGGTTCAAATATACGGAGGTAAGGGAGAAAAACAATGCGGATTGAAAAAGATTTTCTCGGCGAGATCGAAATTCCGGATGAGCTCTACTATGGGGTACAGACTACACGGGCACTGCATAATTTTTTGATTACCGGGCATGTATTGAATGATGATTTTATTGCCTCCCTGGGGATCGTGAAGGCGGCAGCGGCAAGGGCCAATATGCGTACTGGCCGGATGCCGGTTCGCATCGGTCATGCAATCGTCAAAGCGGCGGAAGAAATCATTGCCGGGCAATGGCAAAATCAGTTTGTGGTCGATTGCATTCAGGGCGGCGCCGGCACTTCCATGAACATGAACGCCAACGAGGTGATCGCCAACCGTGCTCTGGAAATATTGGGGGAGGCGAAGGGCAATTATCAGTTAATTTCGCCGAACAATCATGTCAATATGGCTCAATCTACCAATGATGTGATTCCAACGGCGATTCGCATCTGTACCATTCGCAAGGCGAAGAAACTGATGGAAGCACTGGTTTCCCTGGCCGAAGCCTTTGAAGCGAAGGGTACGGAGTTTTCCCAAGTGTTGAAAATGGGCCGGACCCATCTTCAGGACGCCGTGCCGATTACATTGGGGCAAGAGTTTCATGCCTACGCCGAGGCCATCAAACGGTCATTGCGGCGAATCGAAATGACGGTGCAGTCGTTGCATGCGGTGAATATGGGCGCGACGGCAGTCGGTACCGGCCTGAACGCGGAACCGGAGTATATCGCTCTGGTGACGGAAGAACTCAGCCGTCTGACGGGTGAGTCGATCCATTCCGCGAAAAACATGGTGGACGCGACGCAAAACACCGACGAGCTGGCGGAGTTTTCCGGCACTTTGAAAGTGTGCGCGCTAGCACTGTCGAAGATTGCCAACGATTTGCGGCTGATGGCATCGGGGCCTAAATGCGGCCTGAATGAATTGTTGCTGCCGGCGATGCAACCTGGTTCATCCATCATGCCGGGCAAGGTCAATCCGGTTATCCCCGAAACGATGAACCAGGTCGCATTTCAGGTGATCGGCAACGATCTGGCCGTCAGCATGGCGGTCGAGGCGGGGCAGTTCGAACTGAACGTCATGGAGCCGGTGATGGCTTATAATTTGTTTAATTCATTAACCATTTTGACGAATGCGGTGAACGCGCTGAACCATAAATGCGTACAAGGCATTCGGGCAAACGTGGAACATTGCCATTCGATGATCGACGCCAGCGTGGGAGTGGTAACGGCGCTGTTGCCCCACATTGGCTACGAACAGGCGTCGGCCATCGCCAAGGAAGCTTTGGCCAGCGGTCGGCCGATCAAGGAGATCGTACTGACTAAAGGTTTGTTGACCGCCGAACAACTGGATGTGATTCTCTCACCGGGCGAGATGACCCAGCCGGGTATTGCCGGCAAACAATTCTTACCGGTAGGGGATCCTTTCGATCCTTTTTCCGATGATGCAAAAAAGCTGTAAGCGAGGCGGAGGCAGGACGACATGAGAATTGAAAAAGATTTTTTGGGGGAAATTCAGATCCCGAATCGCTTGTATTATGGGATACAAACGACACGGGCCATGCATAACTTCAACATTACCGGCTATGAACTGGATCATGACTTTGTTGCGGCGCTGGGCATCGTTAAAACCGCCGCCGCCCGGGCCAACCTGCAAACCGGCCGGATGCCGGCGCAGATCGGCGGCGCCATCGCGAAGGCGGCGGAAGAAGTCGCCGATGGAAAATGGCAGGATCAATTCGTGGTCGATTGCATTCAGGGCGGCGCCGGTACTTCCATGAATATGAACGCCAATGAAGTGATTGCCAACCGCGCTTTGGAAATCCTCGGATCCAAAAAGGGAAATTATGAACTGGTTTCTCCCAATAATCATGTGGATATGGCGCAATCCGCCAATGACGTGATTCCGACGGCGATCCGGATTTGCACGATCCGCAAAACCCGCAAACTACTGCAGGCCATGGAAGAATTGGCTGATGCTTTTAACCGAAAAGGGGAAGAGTTTAGCCAGATTTTGAAAATGGGGCGGACCCATCTGCAGGATGCGGTGCCGATTACTTTGGGACAGGAGTTCCAGGCTTATGCCGAAGCCATTCGGCGGTCCATGCGGCGCGTCGAATTTGCCATGGAGTCGTTGCATGCGGTGAACATGGGCGCAACGGCGGTCGGAACCGGCATCAACGCCGAACCCGAGTATATCGCGTTCGTGACGGAAGAACTCGGCAAGCTCATTGGCGAACCCATCCGCTCCGCGAAAAACATGGTGGATGCGACGCAAAACGCCGATGAACTGGCGGAGTTTTCCACGACCTTGAAGGTCAGCGCCCTGGCTCTGTCCAAGATCGCCAATGATTTGCGACTGATGGCATCAGGCCCCCGATGCGGCCTGAATGAACTGTTGCTGCCGGCGATGCAGCCGGGCTCTTCCATCATGCCGGGCAAGGTCAACCCGGTCATTCCCGAAACCATGAACCAAGTGGCATTTCAGGTTTGCGGCAACGATTTGGTGATCAGTTTGGCTGTGGAAGCCGGACAGTTCGAGCTGAACGTCATGGAACCGGTCATTGCCTATAATTTGTTCCATTCGCTTACGGTGCTGACCAATGCCGTCAACACGCTAAATTTGAAGTGCGTGCAGGAAATCCGGGCGAATGTCGAAAAGTGCAGCTCGATGATCGACGCCAGCGTGGGAGTAGTGACGGCGCTGCTGCCGCATATAGGCTACGAACAAGCGTCCCTGATCGCCAAAGAGGCGTTGGCGACAGGGAGGCAGGTCAAGGAAATCGTAGTGGCCAAGGGCTTGCTGACGGCCGCTCAACTCGACGTGATTCTCTCGCCGGGCGAGATGACCCAGCCGGGCATTGCCGGCAAACAATTCCTGCCGGTGAATGATGCGGAAAAACTGGAGATTTGAATGAACATAAAAACAGCGTCCGGGCTTTCGTCCGGACGCTGTTTTTATGTCGATACACCGCTGTTTTGCGGATATTCATGACATAAAGCAATAAATTCCTGCATAGCGGCGGTAAGATATTTGTTTTTATGATATACCACGCTGAACTTGCGCTTCAGGTCGATTCCTTCAACATGAACGACGGACAGGTCTCCAGCCGCCAATTCCTTTTCCACCAGACGCTGCGATATGACCGCCACGCCGATGCCGTTTACGGCCGCAGTCTTAAGAACATCGGAACCATTGCATTCCCAGGCGAGTTGCCACTTGATTTCATGCGTCGCCATCATGTTTTCAAACAATTCCCGGGTGCCGCTGCCCTGCTCGCGAACGATGAACTGCAGATTCGTCAGCTCGGCTGGTTGTAAAGCGTTCGCATGATATAACGGATGGCTTTTGCCACAAACCAATAATAATTTGTCGTCCATGAAAGGGGTGGCGACAATGTCGGGGGTATGCACCATACCTTCCACCACGGCGAAATCGATCGCATTCTGCAATAGCAGGCGTTCAATATCCAACGTGTTTTTGATTGTCGACTTGACCTGAAGAAGCGGATATTGTCGCATGAACTGATGAACCAGCTGAGGCAGCAGGTACGTGCCGACCGTCAGACTGGCGCCGACTTTAATCACCCCGATCTGATCCGGACTATGCATGACCTGCTCCATCTCGTTCATCAGCGAAATGAGATGCCGCGCATAACTGAGCAGCCTCGTTCCTTTATCGGTCAGGTAAAGGCGCTTGGAAAGACGGTCAAACAGCTTGACGCCATAATATTCTTCCAGTTCCGAGATGGCCTGACTGACCGTTGGCTGCGAAATGTACAGACTCTTGGCGGCAGCGGTCATGCTGAGAGTATCGGCTACCTGGATAAATATTTTCAGGTGGCGAAAGGTCATTTGGATTCGACTCCTCTTCCTCATATATAGGTTAATTGCTATGTTGATTATCATAATATAGTATTTAACAAAACCATTGCAAATACAATAGAATATATACATGAGATTTTGGAGAGGATGAAGTAGATGACGCAGTTAGGAAAAATAATCCCTGGCATCGCACTATGCTTTTTGATTTCGGTTCCGGCCTGGTTTTTGGGAAATGCTTTCCCGATTATCGGCAGCCCGGTCTTTGGAATCCTGGGCGGGATGATTTTTATCATGATTTCCCCCGGGATGTTGGTGAAAGAACGGCAACTTGCCGGTAACAGTCAAGGCTCACGGTGTGTTCGGTTGGAAGACGGCGTGAAATATACTTCGAAGAAACTCCTGCAATATTCGATTATTCTGTTGGGGTTTGGCATGAACTTGTTCCATGTCGTGAAAGTGGGTGGACAATCTCTGTATGTGATCATGTTTACGCTGACGGCTTCATTTGTCACGGCGTATTTTGTCGGGAAGTTTTTGAACCTGGATGCAAAGGTGGCGACATTGATTGGCGTTGGCACTTCCATTTGCGGCGGGTCGGCCATAGCGGCCACGGCGCCGGTCATCAGCGCCCGCGACGAAGATGTGGCGCATGCCATCTCCACGATTTTTCTGTTTAATATTTTGGCGGTGTTTCTGTTTCCTTCGCTGGGGATGATTTTAGGGTTAAGTGACCAGGGGTTCGGCATGTGGGCGGGAACCGCCATTAACGATACTTCTTCGGTGGTCGCGGCAGGGACGGCCTGGAGTAATGCCGCCGGCAACAACAACGCGCTGGCTTTCGCGACGATTGTCAAACTGACCCGTACCCTGATGATTGTGCCGATTACACTTGTGTTGGCAATATATACGGCACGAAAAGAGCGGGAAAATTCGGCGCGCAGCAGTGGCGGGAAATTCAGCTTTGCCCGGGTATTTCCCTGGTTTGTCATTGGCTTTGTCGCTGCTGCCGTCATCAATACTTTTTGGGGAATGGCTGCGGTTTCCGCTCCCCTGGTTGCGGCAGGGAAGTTCATGATCGTAATGGCCATGACCGCGATCGGCTTGAATACGAATCTGAAAAAACTTCTTTCCAACGGGGTTAAACCAATTTTTTTGGGAGTATGCTGTTGGGCGGCAGTGGCCGGCGCTTCCTTGCTGGTTCAAAAAATTACGGGGTTATGGTAAATGTGATAAAATTAAACGGCGAAACAGTCAAGTCAAATGGCCCCTGAACTCTATGCGGAGGGTTGAAAGTGGAGTTACACCAGTTACAGTATGTGGTTGAAGTTGCAAACCAAAAAAATTTCACCCGGGCTGCAGATAAAATCAATGTCAGCCAATCGACGCTTTCACAACAGATCGGCAAATTGGAGGATGAGCTGGGCGTCAAATTGTTTGACCGCAATTCGCGCACAGTAGGCTTGACTCAGGTTGGCGAAGATTTTATCAACCAGGCCAAAATTTTGTTGGATAACCTGGAGAAATCCAAACAAATTGTGCAAGAATACAAAGGACTGTTGAAAGGGACCTTGCGCATTGGTGCGATTGCTTCGCTGGGGCGGATTGATTTTGCCAATTTGATGACGGAATTTTGCCGGCAATACCCGGATGTCAAATTGGAAATCGTTCAGGCCGGCACCTACGGTTTGCTGGAAAAATTAGCTTCAAAGTCCATCGATATCGCTTTTGTCATTCTGCCGGCGGACGACCAGTACCGTGACATCTCGTTTCGACACCTGGCATATGATGAGTTTATTCTGGCGCTCCCGCCGTCGCATCGCCTTGCGGGAAAACCGACGATTGATTTGGCGGAAGTTGCGGAAGAAAAATTTATTTTCCATCCAGCAACCGACCGTATGTTTTTTCTTTGCATGGAAGCCTGCGTTAGCGCCGGATTCCACCCCAATATCGTCTGCGAAAGCAATCACTCGCCAACCTGTCTTTCCCTTATCAGCGCGGGAATGGGGATCGGTTTTTTTCCGTTGGAAAAGATCGAGAATACAAAGATCGATCTGGCAATTGCCCGGCTCAGTGAACCCCTGAAAAAGGATATTGTCTTGGCGGCGCGTAAAGAAGGAGGGCTTTCGCCGGTGGCGGCCCGATTCCACAATTTTGTGCTGCAATGGATCGATTCACTGAGTTAATCGGCTTGACATAATTGAAGATCGCATATAAAAATAGCAAAGGCGCACAACTTGCGGAAAGATGGTTGTGCGCCTTTGCTATTGATGAAACCGATTGTTGGTATACATAACATGATTTGCGATTATTCAGTCAAAAAAATAAGATGATAGCGAAAGCATCCTGAAACCTTGGAGAACGAGCAAATGGAGGAGACGAAAGATATGTCACAGGAAAAAAACAAGGGACTGACCCAAATACAACAGGAAGAATTGGATCAAGTATTCGGGAAGGCGCGCGCCGCAGCTGCCATAATCGCAACTTACGATCAGGCCCGGGTGGACCGGTTATGCCAGGCCGTAGCCTGGGCGGTCGCCAACAAAAAAACCTTCGAGCGCCTGGTGGCGATGGGAATCGAGGAAAGCGGTCTGGGCGATCCGGTCAGCCGAATGGGAAAACGAATGAAGATCCGCGGGATTCTTCGGGATGCCCTGCGGCAGAAAAGCGTAGGCATCATCGAAGAAATCCCCGAGAAGGGTATCGTCAAGTATGGCAAGCCGGTGGGGGTGATTGCCTCGATCATTCCCACCACCAATCCGGATTTGACACCGGCCGGCAACGCGATCTACGGGATCAAGGCCCGCAATGCCCTGATTTTTTCGCCTCATCCCCGCTCCAAAAAGACTTCGTTTGAAACGGTGCGGCTCATGCGGGAAGCACTGGAACGGGAAGGTGCTCCGGCAGACATCTTGCAATGCCTGCAAAACGTAAATATTCCCATGTCACAGGCATTGATGGCCCGGGCGGATCTAGTTCTGGCTACCGGCGGACAGCCGATGGTCCGCGCAGCCTACTCCTCAGGCACGCCCGCCTATGGCGTTGGCGCGGGAAATTCCACCATGGTCATTGACGAAACCGCCGACATTGAAGAAGCGGCCCAAAACTCCATGCTCAGCAAAACTTCCGACTTTGGTTCCGGCTGTTCAGCGGATGGCAATCTGATCATCGCCGAAAGTATTTTTGACAAAATGGTGAAGCAACTGGAAGCCGTTGGCGGCTATATCGCATCCGAAGCGGAAAAAGCAAAACTCCGCGCTGTAATGTGGGACGAGGCCGGACATCGCTTGCCGGACACAGTGGCGATCGCGCCGCAGAAACTGGCGGAAGCCGCAGGATTCGCCATTCCCGCCGACCGCAAGTTTATCGTGGTTTGCGGCGACGGCATCGGCAAAGAGTATCCCTTCTCCGGCGAAAAATTGACTACGTTGATGGCGGTGTACAAATACAGCGGCGGATTTGAAAATGCCGTCAAGATGATGCAAGCCATTTACGAAGTGGGGGGCAAGGGACATTCCTGCGGGATTTATTCCTTCAATGAAGAACATATCCATCAACACGCCCTGGCGGCTCCAGTGAGCCGGGTAATGGTGCGGCAACCGCAGTCCAAGGCCAACGCCGGCGCCTTCAATAACGGGATGCCGATGACGTCGAGCTTGGGCTGCGGCACTTGGGGCGGCAACATCATTTCGGAGAATATCAGCCTGAAACATTACATGAACACGACCTGGGTTTCAGTGCCGATTCCCGAAGACAAGCCCTCCGATGCCGAGCTGTTCGGGGAGTTCTTTGATCCGGAATTGGAAAAATAGACCGCAATCATCCTCCGTGCTACGAAAATTCAATATCCAGGCCGAAGAATCCAAACACATACGCAAGTTGAAAGAGGTGCGCAACATGGCTTCCAATCATGGTAAAAGCAAATTGGATCAGTTCCGCGAGAATTTTGGATTGCCCATCGCTATTATTGTCACGCTGCTTGTATGGTTTCTTCCCACTCCGGCCGGATTGTCGGCCGTGGGGCAACGGGCTCTGGCTCTGTTTTCAGGGATTTTTGTCCTCTATCTGACAGAGTCCATTCCTTTGGTTGCCACGAGCATTGCCATTGTTCCCCTGGCCGTTTTGATGGGAATTGTCAAGGTCGGTCCCGGCTTGGCTCCCTTTGCCTCTTCCTCGGTGTTCTTAATGTTCGGCGCCTTTGTTTTAGCAGCGGCCATGATAAAAACAAAGTTGGCCGAGCGACTGACGTATCTGATACTGAACCTTGTCGGCAGTACCACGTTGCGAATTACGATTGGAATTACTCTGGCCAACATCATGCTGTCTTTTCTGATTCCGTCCAGTACAGCCCGCACTGCTATTCTGTTGCCGGTTTGCATCAGCATCATTGCTTTGTTCAAGGCCGAAGGACGGACAAAATTTGGCGCGAATTTATTGTTAACGCTGGCATTCACCAATGCGACCATCAGCGCCGGGATATTGACGGCCACCGTGCCGAATCCGGTTACGGTCGATTTGATTCAAAAAGCTGGCGGTCATGCTATCTCATATGTTGAATGGCTGAAGATTGGGTTTCCGCCGGCGCTTGTCATGACCGTCTTAACCTGGGCTATTATTCAATGTGTGTTTAAGCCGGAGCATAAAGAGATTCCCGGTGGGGCCGCCTATGTAAAAAGCCGGCTGGAAGCCATGGGAAAAATGACTTATGCGGAAACCTACACTTTGCTTGTATTTATTTGTGTGGTGGTTCTGTGGGCGACCGGGTCGGTCACCAAGATTGATACGACCATTGCCTGCATGATTGCGACGGTGCCGCTGTTTTTCCCCAAGATTGGCGTCATGACCTGGAAAGAAGCCTCGCCGCATGTCAGTTATGACGTTCTGCTGATTACCGGCGGCGGATTGTCGCTGGGGACATTGCTGATGACCAGCGGCGCCGCCAAATGGATGGCGGCAACAGCCTTCGCCGCTTTCGGCTTGAAAGGCATGGCTGTGCTGATGTTGTTAACAATTGTTATGTTTATTGTCCAGTTCATGCACTTTGTTTTTGTTGGTACCACAGTCATGGCAACCGCTATGTTGCCGATGGTTATAGCTCTGGGGGTCGAGGCGGGTCTGCCGCCGGCATTGCTGGCATTGCCGGCCGGTATGATTATCGGCGGGTATCCGATCCTGATGTTCTATTGTACCAATCCGAACGTATTGGTCTATGGAACCGGGCAATTGACGGTGGGCGATTTTCCCCGCGTTGGGCTGCCAGTTTCGATCTTGGCCTGTATCGTATACGCGGTTTGTGCGGCGACGTACTGGCGCTGGATCGGCTTATATTAGCGGCAAGATTGCCGCAAAACGAACAACGACTCGCGTTGCCGGCGATTTGGCCTGTGACGCGAGTCGAACTTTTCCGATGGTCATTTTCATGGGTTAACACATACCAGAGAAGTAAAGGGGACAAATTGCAATGAATGAAATAACTGCCTGGAACTGGCCGAAAAAAATAACGCTTTGTGAAGTTGGACTGCGCGATGGATTGCAAAATGAGCGGAAAATTCTCAGCGTAGAGGAGAAGCTGGAACTGTTAAACATGGTCGAGGATTCGGGCATAAAAATTATTGAGATTGGCTCGTTTGTTCACCCCAAGGCTGTGCCGCAAATGGCGAACACCGAAGAACTCGTTCGCCGGATGAAACGAGTTGACGGGGTCGAGTATCGTGCATTGGTCCCCAATCTGAAGGGACTGGAACGGGCTCATCAAGCCGGTTTGACCAAGGCGAAGCTGACCGTTTCTGTCAGTGAAACGCACTGTCGGGTGAATTTCAACAAGGGTCCGCAGGAAATGATCGCCGAATTTGCCGATTGCGTGGATTATGCCGCAAAAAACAACATTACCATCTCGGGAGCCTTGTCTTCTGCTTGGGGATGTGCGTTTGAAGGACGGATTCCCTTACAGCAGATCGAAAAAATCGTGCGTGAGTATTTGAAACTGGGGATTACGGAATTGTCTTTATCCGATGCGACCGGCATGGGAAATCCGCGCCAAGTCTATGAGACTTGCAGTTATATGGTCAAAATGTTTCCCCAGGTGCGTTGGGCGCTGCATTTCCATAATACGCGCGACATGGCGATGGGTAATATTATAGCCGGGTTGCAGGCTGGAATCACAACCTTTGACGGAGCTTTCGCCGGGCTGGGCGGTTGCCCGTATATTCCAGGGGCTGCAGGAAATATCGCTACGGACGACGTGGTGCATATGTTGCATGAAATGGGCCTGAAAACGGGAGTTGACTTATTAAAGGCCATGGCCACTGCCCGGCGGGCGGAGGAAATGGTTGGACATTGCGGTTCCAGCGCAGTGCTGAGGGCGGGCCGCAATGAGGATCTGAAGGCGGCGCAAAACGCAAAACTGCAAAAGAACAAATAGACTTGTTGTTGGTTAGACCTAAATAGAAATTTCACAAGCCAAAAAAAATCCGCTCATGTGGTTTTGCCGATTCCGGCAATCACGCATGAACGGATTTTTTTTCTAACCATTTTATTACTGCTGACGGATATGCCCTAAGGCAAAGGAAATCTGATTGGCGGCATTTACAATGTCCGGCGCCATTCTTTCAAAATCTTCCCGGGAAAGTCGTGCGAAAGGGCCTGCCAACGCTAACGCGCATTGCAGATTGCCGGCGGCGTCGAAAATGGGTGCGGCAACGGCGCCGACACCTTGGTCGCGTTCTCCCATGCTAATAGCAAACCCGTTCTTTTTTATGGCATCCAGTTCTGCCGCCGAAACGGCGGAGTCTGCGGCAAGTATCGCTTTTCGCTCCGCTGCCGGCATCCAGGCCAGCAAAACCTTTCCACTGGCGCCACGTGTGAGCGGCAGTCGCTCCCCAATGTTGACAACATGGCGTAATGCGTGCGTCGTTTCCAGACGATCGACGCAGACGCGATGCCCATCCAAGACAACATACAAGCTAAGACTTTCGTTGTATTGCTCGTGCAATTTTTGCAATATGGGGGCGGCAATCCGACGCAAGTCGAAGGTTCGAAACGAAGAGGTGGTCAGACGTAGCGCTTGCGGTCCGATCACGAATTTTTTGGTTTCTTCGTCACGCGATAGATAGCCCCGGTTTTGCAACGTACGCAACAGTCGGGAGGTTGTACTGGGAGTCAAATCGATTTTTCCTGCAATTTCCGTAAGCGAAAGCCGTGTGGCGCCCTGACAGAATAAATCCAAAACATCCAGACCGCGTTCCAGCGTCCGGAGCCCGGGTGCGTTTTCCGCAGCATCATCCGTGATATTCATCGACAATAGCCTCCTGATCCGATCATGATTATTACTGTAATATTCGCAGATTCCATCCAATAATCCTGTGTGGAGGCAGTAATCAAATGTTCAAAAAAATATAAAAACACGTTGCATTCTTGATTTGCACGTGATATATTTTTATTGTACGAAAACAATTTTCATCTAATGAAAAAGGAGCGGTAGAGATGTCTTTGCTATCGGGAGTCAGAGTGTTAGATCTTTCCACAGTGATTGCGGCGCCGTTTGCGGCGGGTCTCATGGCGGATTTTGGCGCCGATGTAATCAAAGTCGAACAGCCGGACGGCGGCGACCCTTTTCGAAAACTGGGGCCATATCATAAAGGCGAGCCGATGCGGTGGGCGGCGATGGGCCGGAATAAGCGATGCATTACGTTGGATTTGCGCAAGGAAAAGGGCAAGGAATTATGTCTGGCGCTCATCGCAAAGTGCGATGTGGTGATCGAGAATTTTCGAACCGGAACCCTTCAAAAATGGGGACTGGATTATGAAACCATGAAGAAAGCCAATCCCAAAGTTATCATTACCCGCGTAACAGGTTATGGGCAGACAGGACCCAATGCCCACACGGCGGGATTTGGTACGCCGGCTACCGCGTTTTCGGGGATGACTTACATTACTGGGTTCAAGGACCGCCCGCCCGTCAGTCCTTCGTTTTCCATCGCGGACTATATCAGCGGACTGTATGCTGCGATGTCAACCATGATGGCCTTGTACCACAGGGACTGTCTATCGGGTGCACCGCAGGAAATCGACGTCAGCTTGTATGAAAGCATTTTCCGGATGTTGGAGATCCCAGTCGCCGATTATCACAAAAATGGCATTATTAAAGAACGGACCCCGAAACTCAGCGGGACATCGAGTCCTGGCGGCACTTACCAAACCAAGGACGGAAAATGGGTGGTGCTTGTCTGCAGCACTGATAGAACCTACGAATACTTGACCCGGGCAATGAATCGCCCTGATTTGTTGTCCGATCCCATGTTCTGCAGCATGAAAAACCGGGTTGCCAACGATGCAGCGATGAATGTGATCGTCAGCGACTGGATTGCCTCCCTGAATTACGCCGAGTTGAAAAAAATCGTTGACGAAGCCGGTGTGCCGGTGAATTTGGTTTACAGCATCGCCGACATTTTTGAAGATCCGCATTATGCAGCTCGCGAGAATATCGTGGAAGTGCCGTACAGCCCCATGGGAACAATCAAAATGCCGGGTATCGTGCCGAAGTTTAGCGAGACCCCTGGGGAAATAAAATGGGCGGGGCCGATGCTGGGGGCCCACAATGCTGAAGTCTATCAGGGACTCCTTGGCCTTGATTCGAACAAACTGGAGGAACTGAAACAAGAGGGGGTTATCTGATGCAGCTGCCGAACACGGTGACTATCTGTGAGGTCGGACCACGCGATGGATTACAGAATGAAAAGGCCTCCTTTTCGGTTGAACAAAAAATCGAACTCATTGAACGATCAGTTGAGGCTGGAGCAAAAATTATCGAAATTGGCTCCTTTGTTCACCCCAAGGCCATTCCTCAGATGGCGGATACGGACGAAGTTTGCCAACGCATGCATCGGGTCGATGGGGTCGAGTATCGGGCGCTGGTTATGAATATGCGCGGGCTGGAACGCGCCGAAGCGGCGGGAATACATAAGGCTAAACTGACGGCGTCCGCTAGCCGGGCTCATTCTTTGAGCAACATGAAGAGGACGCCGGAAGAAGTAGTGCAGGGGTTTGGTGAGTGCGCCGAATACGCGGCTGCTCATGGAATGGAATTGTCTGGTGCGATCTCGACCAGTTTCGGCTGCCCGTTCGATGGCAAACCAGTTCCGTTGGAACAGGTGTTCTCAGTTGTTGACTGTTTCCGAAAAATTGGCGTTACAGAGTTGTCTTTGTCCGACACGACCGGTATGGCGAATCCGCAGCAGGTTTTTGATTATGTGAATGCCGCTAAAATACGGTTTCCAGATGTGAAGTGGGTATTGCATTTTCATAATACCCGCGGAATGGGGCTTCCAAATATTCTGTCAGGCATGTTGGCTGGTGTAGATTGCTTCGACGCCTGTTTTGCAGGACTAGGCGGCTGCCCGTTTGCTCCGGGGGCTTCTGGCAATATCGCAACGGAAGATGCGGTTCACATGCTGGAAGAAATGGGCGTCGAAACCGGCTATGATCTCGGTAGGGTTATTGCGCTGGGCAAGTACGTGCAAGAAATTATCGGCCATGATACCGGCAGCTTTATCTTAAAAGCCGGACGTTGCAGCGATATTGCGATTAATAAGAATTGAAGCGCAACAAGGTGGCGAAGAATTGCTCCTGTCAACTTATATGTAATCGCTTGTCATTATCGTGAAAAAAGGGGGCTTGGACTTGGCAGTAATCATCAACCGAAAATTCTGCAAAGGCTGCGGAATCTGCGTGGCATTCTGTCCGAAGCAGGTTTTGGAGCTGGACGAACTGGGCAAAGTGGTCGACAAAAACGCGGAAGCGTGCATCTCTTGCGGGCAGTGTGAACTGCGGTGCCCGGACTTTGCGATCCAGGTCGTAAAAAAAGAAAAGGAGGCGGCGAAATGAGCGCAGCGAGACTAATGCAAGGCAACCAGGCCTGCGCCGAAGGCATGATCGCCGCCGGCGTCCGCTTCTTCGCCGGATACCCGATCACCCCGAGCACCGAAGTGGCGGAAATCCTGGCCGAAGAACTGCCGAAAATCGGCGGGAAATTCATCCAGATGGAAGACGAAATCGGCAGCATGGGCGCGGTACTGGGCGCATCCCTCACCGGGGCCAAAGCCATCACCGCCACCAGCGGCCCGGGCTTCTCTTTAAAACAAGAACTCATCGGCTACGGCTGCATGGCCGAAATCCCCTGCGTCATCGTTAACGTTCAGCGCATGGGCCCGTCGACGGGCCTGCCGACCTCGCCCGCCCAGGGCGACGTCATGCAGGCGCGCTGGGGCACCCACGGCGACCACGGCATCATCGTCCTGTCGCCGGGCTCCGTGAAAGAAAGCTTCGATGTGGCGGTCGCCGCCGTCAACTTCGCCGAAAAATACAGCACCCCGGTCATCCTGCTGCTTGACGAAGTCATCGGCCACATGCGCGAGCGGGTCGAACTGCCCGAAGCCAAAGACGTGACCGTCGTCAACCGCAAGGCCCCGACCTCTTCTCCGGCCGACTACCAGGCCTACAAACCCGGCGAAGACGGCGTACCGGCGCTGGCCCCGTTCGGGACCGGCTACTACTACCACGTCACCGGCCTCTTCCACAACTATAACGGCCTGCCGGTGGGCGGGGGCAAAATGACCGACGAAATCGTACACCGGCTCGAGAGCAAACTCACCCGGGCCCAAAACGACATCACCCTCTACACCGAAGACGGGCTTGAAGACGCCGACGTCATCGTCCTGACCTACGGCGGCTCGGCGCGAGCTGCGGGCGCGGCCGTCAAAGCCGCCCGGGCCCAGGGCCTCAAAGTCGGAATGCTCAAACTCATCACATTGTGGCCGTTCCCATCCGAGCTCGTCCTCGAAAAAACCAAACACGCCAAAACCGTCATCGTGCCCGAACTCAACTGCGGGCAACTTGTCGGCGAAGTCGAACGCTACCTGGGCCGGGACAAAGTCGTCTCCGTCACCCGGGTCGACGGCGAACTATTCAAACCCGAAGAAATCCTGGAGCCCATCCTGCGGGCGGGAGGTGCGAAATAATGGCCGTCATCGAAAAATACCTGCGTCAGAGCGCATTGCCGCACATCTGGTGCCCGGGCTGCGGCCACGGCATCCTCTTGGCCGCCATCTTGCGGGCCATCGACAAACAACAACTCGACCAGGACAAAACCGTCATCGTCTCCGGCATCGGCTGCTCCTCGCGGGCGTCGGGCTACATGAACTTCAACACCGTGCACACCGCCCACGGGCGGGCGCTGCCTTTTGCCACCGGCATCAAAATGGCGCATCCGGAACTGAACGTCATCGTCATCAGCGGCGACGGCGACGCCACCGCCATCGGCGGCAACCACTTCATCCACGCCTGCCGGCGCAACATCGATCTGACCACCATCATCTTCAACAACAGCATCTACGGCATGACCGGCGGGCAAGCCTCGCCGCTGACCCCGATGGGGGCGTTCGCCACCACCGCGCCCTACGGCCAGACCGACCGCTCCTTCGACATCGCAGCCCTGGCCATCGCGGCGGGGGCGACCTACGTGGCGCGGGGCACGGCGTACCACGCCATGCAGCTCACCGACCTCATCGCCAAGGGCATCGCCAGCAAAGGCTTCAGCGTTATCGACGCCATCACCCAGTGCCCGACCTCCTACGGTCGCAAAAACAAAATGGGTTCGCCGGCGGCGATGATGCAGTGGCAAAAAGACAACGCCGTCATGATTCAGGCGGCCGCGAAAATGAAACCGGAAGAACTGGCGGGCAAATTCGTCATCGGCGAGCTGCACAAAGCGGAAGCGCCGGAATACACGGCGGAGTACGACAAGCTGATCGCCCGGCTCGCGGCCAAAGGAGGGGCGACGAAATGAAACAAATCGTACTGACCGGAACCGGGGGCCAGGGCCTGATCCTGGCGGGAATCATCCTGGCGGAAGCGGCGGTGCTCGACGGCAAGCAGGCCATCCAGACCCAGTCCTACGGGCCGGAGGCCCGGGGCGGGGCGAGCAAGGCGGAAGTGCTGATCGCCGACGAACCGATCGACTACCCGAAAGTGCAGAAAGCGGACACCGTGCTCTCGATGAGCCAGGAAGCGTTCAACAAATACAGCGCGGCGGCGGGCGAGGGCGCGAAACTGATCGTGGACTCGACCTTCGTGCGGGAGCTGAAAGAAACCAAGGCGCAGCTGGTGTCGCTGCCGATCACGAAGGCGGCGCGGGAAGAACTGGGCCGGGACATGTTCGCGAACATCATCGCGCTGGGCGCGATCGTGGGGCTGACAGGAACCGTGAGCCGCCAGTCTCTGGAGAAGGCGGTGCTGGCGCGGGTGCCGAAGGGGACGGAGGACAAGAACCGCAAGGCCCTTGACCTTGGTTTCCAACTGGCGAAACAGGCCGGATAACAGACAACACGACCGGGAAGAGCCGGCGCAGGGATGCGTTGTGGCTGATTCCCGGTTTTCTTTTGCGAAAAAATTTTGATTTTTGGACGATTTGACGAACCGGTTGCCATTTGCGTGAAATCAGGGTAAAATAATGGACGTATATAGAATTACCCAACTGCATATGGTAAGGGAAAGGTGCTTAGGCTTAATAGAGAAGTCCGGTGAAAACCCGGCGCGGTCCCGCCACTGTAACGGTGAGTGCAGCTACATGATCATGCCACTGGGGAAACCTGGGAAGGCGTAGCGGCGCGATGAACCGGAGTCAGGAGACCTGCCTGTTCCAACACACGCCGTTATGACCTACGAAAGATAGGCAGGTGGGTAGAATGAATGATATGCTTAACAATATTATTTGTGATACCCCCTGTTTTCAGGGGGTTTCTTTATTGCCGACAACAGAACTAAGATCGGGAATCACCACCGGTTCCTGCGCGACCGCTGCGGCTAAGGCCGCAGTGCTGGCCTGGCAGGGTACGGTTGCTTTCGTTGTGGCGATCGATACACCGACCGGCAAGCAATTGTCCATACCGGTCATTGATGCGGCAACATTGCCGGAAGGCGGGCGGGCGACCGTGATCAAGGATGCCGGCGATGACCCGGACATTACCCATGGCGTCACCGTGGCCGTTGAGGTGAAGATTTGCCCCGGCGACACGGCAATCCGGTTTGCCGCCGGCGAGGGCATCGGTCGGGTTACATTGCCCGGCTTACAGATTCCGGTGGGCGAACCGGCGATCAATCCGGCGCCGCGCCGGATGATCGAAACGGCGATCCGGCCGTTGCTGCCGGCGGGAACCGGGGCGGTAGTAACGGTTTCCATTCCTGGCGGCGAGGCGCTCGCCAAGCGGACGTTGAACCCGACTCTGGGTATTGTGGGCGGATTGTCGATCATCGGTACGACCGGCATCGTGGAGCCGATGTCGGAAGATGCGTTCAAAAGTTCCCTGAAGCCGCAGATCAGCGTGGCGAAGGCGCTGGGCTTTTCTTCGGTTGTCCTCGTCCCGGGCAAGATCGGCCAGGATTTCGCGGTGCAGCGTTATGGGCTGCCGGCGGCGGCCGTAGTACAGATGAGCAATTTTATCGGCTTTATGCTGGAATCAGCGGTCGAGTATGATGTCAAGGAAGTACTGCTGTTTGGCCATCTCGGCAAACTGGTGAAGGTTGCGGCGGGGATTTTTCATACCCATAATCGGATGGCGGATGCCCGGATGGAAACCCTGGCGGCTTACATGGCGTCGGCGGGAGCGCCGCAGACGGCGGTGCAGGCGGTATTGGGCTGCATGACGACGGAGGCGGCGATTCCGATTCTGGAGGAATACGGTCTTCAGGCCGTATATTCCGTGTTGGCGGAGCGCGCCAGCGCCCGGGCCATGCGATACGTATTCGGCGACTTGACGGTAGGGACGGCCATTGTCACCATGAAGGGCGAAATGCTGGGAATGGATGACGCCGCCCGCCGGATCGGAGGAAGACTCGGTTGGAACATCGGCTGATCATTGTTGGAATCGGGCCGGGTTCGCCGGACTATCTCCTGCCGGCCGCCCAGCGGGCGATTGCACAGGCGGAAGTATTGGTCGGCGGCAAACGGGCCTTGTCTAGTTTTGCCCGGCCGGATCAGGCGACATACGTCGTAGGCAGCGATATGGCAGGGCTGGTGCAGTTCTTGCGGCAGCAGGTTGCCGAGCGCGACGTCGTGGTCATGGTTTCTGGCGATCCTGGCTATTACAGCCTGCTGGAAACGCTGCGGGGACAATTTCCGCCCGAGGCGCTGCAGGTGATTCCCGGTCTCAGTTCCTTTCAGGTGGCGTTCGCCCGCATTGGCCTGCCCTGGCAGAATGCCCGCGTTCTCAGCGCACATGGCCGGGCACCGGAGCCGGCGGCGTTGGCGTATACCGAAGGAGCGATCCTGTCGTTCTTGACGGACGGGAAAAACAATCCCGCCCGCATTGCCGGATGGCTGCTGGAAAAAGGCTGGCCTGGCCAGAGCGAGGTTTGGCTGTGCAAAAATCTTTCCTACGAGAATGAAGCGATCTTGTCGGTTCCCTTGGTGGATGCGGCGCAAGTCGGGGGATTTGACAGTTGCGTGATGGTGGTGAAGGGATGAACTGGATGTTGCCGGCGATTCCGGACGAACATTTTCAGCGCGGCGATGTACCGATGACCAAACAGGAAATCAGGGTTTATCTCATGGCCCAGGCTATGATTCAGCCGCAGGACGTGATCTGGGACATTGGCGCGGGGACGGGTTCCCTGACGGTGGAATCGGCGCTGCGGGCTTCGGCGGGACAGGTGGTCGCCGTTGAGGTGGAAGCGGAAGCCTGCGAGTTGGTGCGGGAAAATTCGGCGCAGTTTCATCTGCCGAATGTGACGGTCGTTCAGGCGAAAGCGCCGCAGGGCTTGGCGGAATTGCCGGATCCCGACGTCGTCTTTGTCGGCGGCAGCGGCGGCAATCTTCGGCAGATTCTGGCACTCGCCGCGCAGCGCCTACGGCCGGGCGGCCGCCTGATCGTAACCGCGGTGCTGGTGGAAACGCTGCAGGAAACGTTGCAGTTTGCCGATGGCCTGACGGATTTTGCCGTCGAATCTTGCGGGTTGCAGATTACCCGCGTCCAGCCGGTCGGGCGGCGCCATATGCTGAAGGCGCTCAATCCCATCTATATTGTGGTATGTCGCAAAGGAGGAAGCGTATGAGTCAGACGCAAGTTTATTTTGTCGGCGCCGGACCGGGAGATCCGGATTTGATCACGGTCAAAGGCGGGCGGTTGTTGTCGGAAGCCGATGTGGTGATTTATGCGGGATCGCTGGTCAACCCGGCGTTGCTGGCGGCGACCCGGGAAGCCTGTGAGATCCATAACAGCGCATCGATGACCCTGCAGGAAGTCATCGAGGTCATGCAAAAGGCAGTGGCTGCGGAAAAGATGGTGGTTCGCCTCCATACCGGCGATCCAAGCATCTATGGCGCCATCCAGGAACAAATTGACTGCCTGAATCAGTTGGGAATCCGCTGGGAAGTGATTCCCGGCGTCAGTTCGTTCCTTGCCTCAGCGGCGGCTCTCGGTCAGGAATACACCTTGCCGGGCATTTCCCAGACGGTCATCATTACCCGCATGGAGGGACGGACTCCGGTGCCGGACCGGGAAAAGATCCGGTCGCTCGCCGAACATCAGGCGACGATGTGCATTTTTCTGAGTGTGCATATGTTTGCCGATTTGGTACGGGATTTGATGGAAGGCGGCTATCCGGCGGATACCCCGGTTGCGGTCGTGGAAAAAGCCTCCTGGCCCGATCAGCGGATTTTCCGGGGAACGCTGACGACGATCGCGGACCAGCTGGCGGCGGCCGGCGTCAACCGGACGGCGATGGTGATCATCGGCAAGGTTCTGGACGGCGACTATGAAAAATCCCGCCTGTATGCGCCGGAATTCACGCATATGTTCAGGGAGGCGAAACCATGAAGCTTGCAGTGATTTCCGTGACCGCCAAAGGGGCGTTGCTGGGTGAAAAGCTGCGCGATGAATTGGCGGAAAAAATTGACCTGTATACCAAAACCCGGGGTCCGCTTCATGCGGACACTGCTCCTTATGACAACCTGGGCGATCTTGTCAGCGAGCTTTTTCACAAGTATGACGGACTGGTTTTTATTATGGCGGCCGGTATCGCCGTTCGGGTGATTGCCCCGCACGTCAAGGATAAACGATATGATCCGGCGGTGGTGGTGATGGATGACCAGGGCCAGCATGCGATCAGTTTGCTGTCCGGGCATCTCGGCGGCGCCAATGAACTGACCGAAACCGTGGCGGCGGCGGTCGGCGCCCGGCCGGTGATTACGACTGCCACCGATGTCGCCAACTTACCGGCTCCCGATGTGCTGTCGGTCAAGCTGGAGTTGGAAATCGAACCGTTTGACGAGTTAAAATCGATCAATGCCGCGATTGTGGCCGGAAAACGGGTTCCTTTCTTTATCGACCATCAAATCGCCCATGTTGCCAAATACGTTCAGGAAGCCGCTGAAATGGGCGTTGAACTGGTAGATATGAAGGAATTGAAGAATACGGACCGGTATGATGCAGCGGTCATCATTACCGACAAGGAATTGTTCATGCCGCAAATGCATGTCTACTTGCGGCCGACGACTTTGGCGGTCGGCATCGGCTGCCGCCGGGACACGACCGGCAGTGAAGTGCTGGCGGCCATTGACGACGCCTGCCGTCGAGTTGGTCGAAGCCGTAAAAGCATTGCAATTGTCGCTTCAAGTGTGGTCAAACAGGAGGAAATCGGTTTGCTGGCGGCAGTTCAAAAGATGGAAGTCCCGATTCGGTTTTTTTCCAATGAAGAATTGCAGCACATGATTCAGCTATATGATCTGACGGAATCGGAATTTGTGAAGAATGAAATAGGAGTGGGAAATGTATGCGAAGGATCAGCGCTACTGGGAGCCCGGGCCTGCAGCCTCTTGCTTCCAAAGACGGTTTATCCCAAGTTGACAGTGGCCATTGCCGAGGTCAAATTGCGGTGGTGGGAATCGGACCCGGACATGCGGTTGGCCTGACGCTGGAAGCCCGTGAGGCGCTCGATGATGCGGACGTCATCGCCGGTTATCACACGTATCTTGATTTGGTCGCCGACATGATCGTCGGCAAAATCGTGATTGGGTCCGGCATGATGCAGGAGGTGGAGCGCTGTTCCGCCGCTGTGGAATCCGCCCGTTCCGGCAACCGGGTCGCCGTCGTTTCCAGCGGAGATCCCGGCATCTATGGAATGGCCGGATTGGTGCTGGAACTGGTGACGAAGCTGCCGGAAGCGCAGCGACCGGAAGTCCGGATTATCCCGGGCGTCAGCGCGGTCAGTTCCGCCGCCGCCTTGTTGGGAGCGCCGTTGATGCATGATTTCGCCGTGATCAGCATGAGCGATCTGATGACGCCGTGGCCGGTGATTGAGAAACGCGTGAAAGCTGCCGCCGAAGCCGACTTTGTGATTGCGATCTACAATCCGAAAAGCAACCGGCGGACGGAACAGATCGAAAAAGTGCGGGAAATTTTATTGCAGCATCGTTCGGCCGACACACCCGTAGGAGTGGTGCGCTCGGTGTCACGCCCGGATCAGGCCGTGACGATTTCGACTCTGGACGGCTTCACGGGAGAAAACATCGATATGTTCACTACGGTGATCATCGGCAATAGCCAGACCTTCCGGCAGGGGAACCGCATGATTACGCCGCGGGGATATTCCCTGTGATCCTGGTACTGGCCGGCACTGTCGATGGACGCGGCATCGCGGCGGAGTTGACCGCCGCCGGGTACGCGGTCGTGGTTTCGGTCGTCAGCGACTACGGGAAGGCGCTGGCCGAGCAGAGCGGGGCCAAAGTTCAGGCGGCGGCCATGACGGCTGTTGAGCTGGAACAGTATATCCGCAGTGAGGGAATCCGGCTGGTTATCGACGCCACGCACCCGTACGCGGTCAATGTGTCGCGCAACGCCGCCGAGGCGTCGCGACAGGCTCAAGTTCCCTGTCTGCGCTACGAACGGCCCGGTTCCGATTTGCCGGCGTATGACAAACTGCTCGTGGCGATGGACATGCCGGAAGCGGCGGAGCTGGCGGTTCGGGCGGGACGGACGATCTTTCTGACGACGGGCAGCCATACGCTGCCGTTGTTTCGCAAAGCGGCGACCGGGACGGATTGCCGCCTGATCGCCCGGGTATTGCCGCAGCCGGACGTCATTGCCGCCTGTCTGGCCGCCGGATTCACACCGGCGGATATTGTCGCGGCGCAGGGCCCGTTTTCCAGGGAACTGAACGTCGCCTTGTTCAACGAATACCGGGCGGATGTGGTCGTGACCAAAAACAGCGGTTCGGTGGGCGGGACGGATGCGAAAATCGCTGCCGCCATGGCGCTTGGCCTGACGATCGTGGTCGTACAGCGACCGCCGTTGACGGGGGATCAGGTGTTCGACTCCGTGGCCGGGTTACTCGAATACATACAAAGGAGCGGGATTTATTCATGAATTTCATCAAGGATCCGGTTGAAATCGAGACCCGGAGCATGGCGCTGATCGCCCCGCATTTGTCCGGGCTGAATCTCGACGAGGCTTCGACGAAGATATTTTCCCGCGTGATCCATGCGGCGGGCGATCCGGATTACGCGAACCATATCCGGATTCAGCCGGGGGCGGTGGACGCGGCGATGTCCGCTTTGCGCGGTGGCGCCGACATTTTTTGTGACGTGGAGATGGTGCGCACGGGCATCAGCAAGAAAACGCTGGCCCAATACGGCGGCCAGGTCCATTGTCTGATCGCCGATTCGGCAGTCGCGGCGCTGGCCAAACAGCAGGGAATAACCCGATCGATGGCCGCGTTCCGGACTTTTGGCCACAAACTGGACGGCGCCGTGGTCGCGGTGGGGAATGCGCCGACCGCGCTGTTCGAGTTGTACCGGCTGATGGCGGAGGAAAACATCCGTCCGGCGGTAGTGATCGGCGTGCCGGTCGGGTTCGTCGGCGCGGCGGAATCCAAGGAACTGTTGGCGGAGAAATCGAATGCGCCGTTCATCACGGTGCTGGGCAACAAGGGCGGCAGTCCGATTGCGGCGTCGATCCTGAATGCCATTCTCTACATGATGGGACCGAAAGCGTAGTGGACTCCTTACCCCGGATCACAGTCGTCACCGGCAACGGCAAGGGGAAAACGACTTCGGCCATGGGGCGGGCTGTTGTGGCGGCCGCAGCCGGCGAGCGGGTACTGGTCGTGCAATTTCTCAAGGGGACCGGCTACACCGGCGAACTGACGGCGGCGCCATATTGGCAGGGACGCTTGGAGATCCGCCAGTTTGGCGCCGGTTGTCCGCATTCGGCCGAAATCGGCCAGGGATGGGGTCTGTGTCGCCGTTGCGGAACCTGTTTTCGCGAAAACCGGCGGCCGGAGAACGATTTCGCCGGCCAGGCGCTCCGGTGCGCCCAACAGGCAGTGGAGTCCGGGCACTGGGACCTGCTTGTCCTCGACGAGATCAGTCATTCCCTGAACAAGGGGTTGTTGGATGCTGCACAGGTGGTGGAGTGGCTGGATCAGGCCGCTTCTCGATTGCGGCTGGTATTAACGGGCCGCAATATGCCGGCGGCTGTATTGGCATTGGCGGAGGAAGCGACGGAATGCGCCGTAGTGAAACACCCGATGAGCCGGGGCATTCTGGGAAGGTGGGGCGTGGAGTATTGAGCGGCGGTAGGAAGAGTCCACGGTTGGTCATCGCCGGCACGCAGAGCGGCGTCGGCAAGACGACTATCGTCAACGGCCTGTTGACCGAGCTGCGGCAGCGGGGCCTGAAGGTCCAGTCCTACAAGGTGGGACCGGATTACATCGATCCCGGCTATCATGCGCTCGCTTCGGGCCGGCCCTGTCACAACCTCGACAGCTGGTTGGTGCCGACGGAGCGCTTGTTGTCGATTTTTGAACATACGTCCCGCGACGCGGATATCGCCGTGGTGGAGGGCGTGATGGGACTGTATGACGGCGGGCGCGGCGGCGTGGCGAGTACGGCGGCCATCGCCCGGTTGTTGCAGGCGCCGGTGGTTTTGGTCGTGAATTGCCGCAGCGCCGGCGAAAGCATCGCCGCTGTGGTGCTCGGCTTTCAAAAATATGACCCGGAGATCCGCCTGGCTGGCGTCATTTTGAACCAGATCGGCTCGGATTCGCATGAACGGATGGTGACCGAGGCGCTGGCGAACCTCGGTGTGCGCGTGCTCGGCGTGATCCGGCGGACGGAGAGTCTGAAGGTGCCGGAACGACATCTGGGCCTGTTGCCGGTGACGGAGAATCCGGCGGAGACGGTGTTGGCCAATATTCATGCCGCCATTGCCGGCAGCCTCGATGTGGCGAAACTGTTGGCGATTGCGGCGCAGGCGCCGCCGCTGGAACCGCCGACCGAACCGCCGTTGCCGGAACAGCGTTCCTGCCGTATCGGCGTGGCCCAGGACGAGGCGTTTTCGTTCTATTATCCCGAGAGTCTGCGGGTGTTGGAGGAACAGGGAGCGGCGATCGTGCCGTTCAGCCCGTTGAATGACCAAAAACTGCCGGATGTGGATGGCCTGTTGTTTGGCGGTGGTTTTCCGGAGATGTTTCTGGATCGCTTGTCCGCCAATGAATCGATGCTTCAGGATATCCGCGCCGCGGCGAAGGATGGCATTCCCATCGTGGCGGAGTGCGGTGGCTACATGTATCTGTGCTGCCAGGTCGCAGCGTTTGACGGGGCGGAATATCCGATGACGGGGTTGATTCCGCAGATCTGCCGGATGGAGAAATCATTGCAGACGGTGGGGTATGTCGAAGCGACCGCTTTGGCCGACAATGTGCTTTGCGCGACAGGCGAAACATTGCGCGGGCATGAGTTCCATTTTTCGCGCATGGAAGAAGATGGGTCCGGCGGACTTGTCATACCCGCCTTTCGTTTCCGCAAGAACCGGACGGGAGTGGAGTATCCGGCCGGCTATGTCGACGGCAACGTGCTGGCATCGTACCTGCACATTCATTTTGCTGGCAATCCGGTGGCGGCCCGGCGCTTTATCGGCCATTGCGCCGCGAATCGTCAGCGACGAAAGGAGAACCGGTAATGGCGAAAATCATTTTGATCACCGGCGGCGCTCGCAGCGGCAAGAGTGCATTTGCGGAAAAACTGGCCCGGCAGGCGGGACCGCGGGTGGCCTACATCGCCACGGCCGAGGTCGGCGACGGCGAGATGGCCGAGCGGGTGGCTCTGCACCGGCGGCGGCGGCCGGCGGAATGGGAGACCTACGAGGCGCCGATGCAGGCGGAAAACGCAATTGACGCCATCGCGGCGGCCAAGCAGGCCGAACTGATTTTGTTCGACTGCCTGACGGTCTATACCAGCAACGCCTTGCTGGCCCAGCCGGAAGACGCGCCGGCCCCCTTGCGCCGCGATGCCGTATTGGCGGCGGTGGACCGGTTGCTCGAAGCGGCGGGGCGTTTCCCTGGCGTGGTGTTGTTCGTGACCAACGAAGTCGGCGACGGGATCGTGCCGGACAATTCGCTGGCCCGGGAATATCGCGATTTGGCGGGACTTGTCAATCAAAGGGCCGCTCAGGCGGCGACCGAGGTGTATTGGGTCGTTTGCGGCCTGCCGGTGGAAATCAAGCGGCAGGCGCTGGCAATACTGGAGGGGACGGTTTGATGGCGAAGACGATCATGTTTCAAGGGACTAGTTCCCATGTTGGAAAAAGCATTTTGACTACGGCATTGTGTCGGATTTTTCTTCAGGACGGTTACCGCGTGGCGCCGTTCAAGGCGCAGAACATGGCCCTGAATTCATACGTCACGCCCTCGGGCGGCGAAATGGGAAGGGCGCAGGTGGCCCAGGCGGAGGCCGCGGGACTCGAACCGGCGGTCGAGATGAATCCGGTGCTGCTGAAACCCACCGGCAATGCCCGTTCCCAGGTTATCGTCATGGGACGGCCGATTGGTGTGATGTCCGCGTCGGAATATCATGCGGGGTACAGTAAAAAATTGCTCGGTGTGATCGGCGACTGTCTGGAAGAACTGAAGCAGCGGTTTGACATCCTGGTGGTTGAAGGGGCCGGTAGCCCGGCGGAAGTTAATCTGAAGGCCAACGATATTGTGAATATGCGGATTGCGCTGATGTTGCAGGCGCCGGTGTTTTTGATCGCCGATATCGACCGGGGTGGCGCGATCGCGTCGGTGGTCGGCACGATCAGTCTACTGGAGCCCGAGGAACGGGACCGGGTGCAGGGGATCATCCTCAATAAATTCCGCGGCGACATCAATCTGCTGCGGCCGGCGTTCGACGTGATCCTCGAAAAAACCGGCAAGCCGGTGGTCGGGGTGATTCCGCATCTGGCCGACATTGGCATCGACGACGAGGATTCAGTGTCGCTCGATGACAAAAAGAACGAGGCGAAACGGGATCTGGAGATCGCCGTGCTGCGCTTGCCGAAGATCAGCAATTTTACCGATTTTGACGCGCTGCTGCGGGAACCGGACGTTTCGCTGCGGTATGTACGCGAGGGCGAATCCCTCGGCCGGCCGGACCTGATTATCCTGCCCGGCAGCAAGAATACGACGGAAGATCTGCTGTATCTGCAGGAAAAGGGCTATACCCAGGCCATTCGGGAGCTGGCGGCGCAAGGAACGCCGGTCGTCGGCATTTGCGGCGGCTATCAGATGCTGGGACGCAATTTGCTCGACCCGTTCCATACCGAATCGGCGTTGGATGAACTGGACGGATTGGACCTGATTCCGGCGATCACCACGTTCGCCGCCGACAAGGTCACCCATCAGGTGGTGGCCGTCGGCGGAGCCGGCAAGTTGCTGGGCGTGGAGCCGTCGGCGGAGCCGCTGACCGGTTACGAGATCCACATGGGGCGAACGGAATTTATCGGCCCCGTGACGCCGGCATTTACAATCCGCCAGCGGTCGGGCGAGGCGGTCGAGTTCGCCGATGGCTGCGTCAGCGCCGATGGGCTGGTCATGGGGACTTATATCCATGGTATTTTTGACAATGACGACTATCGTCGCGCGCTGCTCGATGCGCTGCGTCGGCGCAAGGGCCTGGCCGCCGCGTCAGATACAGCAGTTCCGTATCGGCAGCGCAAGGAAGAAGCGTACAACCGGCTGGCGGACCTGGTCCGCGCCAATCTCGACATGGCGTATGTCCGACGAGTTATGGGGCTGGAACCGTGAACAACGTGACTTGGGTATATCCCCTGGCGTTGCTGTTTGACCTGGTGGTGGGCGATCCCCGCTCCAATCTGCACCCGGTGGCCCTGATCGGCCGCATGATCGCCTGGTTCGAGCGCCGTTTGCTGGTGATGGACGATCCGGTCGTGTGGAAAAGGATCAAAGGGGCGCTGCTGGTGCTGTTGGTACTGGCCATTACCTACGGGACAGCCTTCGAGGCGCTGTCACTGGCCCGGCAGTCGCTGCCGCCGGTGGCGGTCGTATTTATCGAGGCGCTGTTGCTGTCGTTTACGATCTCTCCCCGCAGCCTGACCGGGGCCGGCCGGGAGATCCAGGAGCAGCTGCTGGCCGGAGACCTGCCGGAAGCCCGCCGCCTGGTGGGACAGATCGTCGGCCGCGATACGCAGGAACTCGACGAGCATGAAATCACCCGGGCGACGGTGGAAACCATGGCCGAAAACATCGTGGACGGAATCATTTCGCCGTTGTTTTTCGCCTGGTTGGGCGGAGTGCCGCTGGCCTTCCTGTACCGGGCGGTCAATACCATGGATTCGATGCTTGGCTACCGCAACGAGCGGTACCGGGATTTCGGGATGGCAGCCGCCCGCACCGACGATGTGTTTAATTTCATCCCGGCCCGGATCACCGCTTTCCTGATTGTATTTTCCGCGTGGCTGCTTCGGCTGGACGCGCCGGGCGCAGCCAAGGCCATCCGGCGCGACGCCGCCAAGCACCCGAGTCCCAACAGCGGTCTCAGCGAAGCGGGCGTGGCTGGAGCGTTGCATGTGCAGCTCGGCGGCTTGAACTATTATGGCGGGATTGCTTCGCACCGCGCCACGATGGGTGATCCCATCGAGCCGCTCACGGCGGCGCATATTCCCAAGACGGCCTCGATGGTGTATATGGTGACGCTACTGTTCGCTGTCGCGGTCACCGTACTGGGGACCAATGGGTTTCAGCGATTCTGGGGAATGTAAACCGGAGAAGGGTGTGCGCAATGACCCGTGAATTTATAACCGCCCTGCAGTTTTTGACCCGGATTCGGTTGTTTCGCGATCCGGACTATGATGACGGACTATTCGGCCGCAGCGTCAAATTCTTTCCGCTGATCGGACTGCTGGCCGGCTCGATCCTGGCCGGAGTCGCCGTTCTGACCGGCGGTTGGCTGCCAGGAACGGTTCGCAGCACGCTTTTGGTGACTCTGAGCGTGTTTATTACCGGCGGCCTGCATTGCGACGGCTTGATGGACTCGGCGGACGGCCTGTTCTCCGGCCGGTCCCGGGAGCGGATGCTGGAGATCATGAAGGACAGCCGGGTCGGTTCGTTCGGTGTGATCGCCATCTTTTTGCTGCTACTGTGGAAATGGGCCCTGCTGCATGATCTGCCGGACTCCTTGCTGGGGCCGGCGTTGGTTTCGATGCTGACGTTCGGCCGCTTTGCCATGATTCTGGCGATCCTGCGCTTTCCCTATGCTCGGCCGGATGGCATGGGCAAGGCGTTTGCGCTTTATGCCGGAAGCCGTTCCCTGGGACCGGCGCTGGCGACCTTATTGGCATTGCTCGTGGTGTTTTATTTATTTTTAGGATCATTGGTTTGCGGAATCGCTACCGTGGCGGCGGCAACCGCGACATTATTCGCCTTTTGGTTCGGCCGTTGGACGACGCAAAAGCTCGGCGGCATGACCGGCGATACGTACGGTGCGGTTACGGAACTCGCGGAACTGGTGGTTTTAACCGTGTTTGTCCTGTCCACTTTCGCAAAATGATGAGGTGAATTCGTGAGAGCAACTGTCCGGTGCCCGGGCTCCTGCGGCGAACTGGTCCAGGGGACCGATGCGGGGATGAATTTTCTGGTGACCTGCCCGATCAGCCTATATTCCTCGGTCACGGTTGACCTGGGGCCAACTGGAACGCCGCCGCGGGAAGCCGGCGTTAAAACCCGGGAAGCGGTGCGGCGAACTCTGGAATATCTTCGAGTGGCCGTGTCTTCTTATACCGTCGAGGTCCAATCCGAACTTCCCGCTGGTAAAGGCATGGCTTCCAGCAGCGCGGATATCAGCGCTGCTTGTTTGGCGACGGCGTTGGCGGCCGGCCGGACGATCAGTCCGGAGGAAATTTGCCGGATCGCCCTGGAAATCGAGCCGACCGACGGGATTTTTTTACCGGGGATAACGTTGATCGATCACGTGACGGGAAAGGTCCACCGCTCTCTGGGAAATCCGCCGGCGATCACGATTGCGGTTCTGGATGTCGGGGGCGAAGTGGACACCATCGACTTTAACCAGCGCAGCGATCTTGCGGCGCTGAACCGGCGGAAAGAGGCGGAAGTGAAGCAGGCCCTGCGACTCGTGGAACAGGGCGTCAAAGCCGGTGACTGTTTTTTGGTCGGCGAAGGCGCGACCCGGAGTGCGCTGGCCAATCAGCCGATTTTGTGGAAACCGGCGTTAGAGCGTATAATAGAAATATCGCGGGCTCATGGAGCGGTCGGGGTCAATGCGGCGCATAGCGGCACGGTCTTGGGAGTATTGTTCGATTCGGCCAACGCGGCCGGACTTTTGGCCTGCGTGGAAGCCGTATGCCGGGAATGCGCCGAGGTCCGTTATTTTGGCTCGGTGCGGCTGGTGAGCGGCGGTTTGTCCGTGGTTGAGGGAGTCTGACAATGGGTGGGGAAATGACGGCCAAACATGGCGGCAACATTTATGCGGCAATTCGCGGCAGTGGCGGCGGGTTTGCCGACTTTCTGGATTTCAGCGCCAATATTAATCCTTTGGGCTTGTCTGCCTGCGTTCGCAAGGCGCTATTGGAGTCGCTGGACACGGTGACTGGCTATCCGGATCCGGATGCGCTGGAATTGCGGCAGGCGATTGCGGCAACGTATCAGACGCCTTTGGAATGGATCGAGACCGGCAACGGCGCGGTCGAACTGATCTATCTGCTATGTCGGGCCTTGTCGCCGCGACGGGTGGTGGTTCCGGCGCCGACGTTCAGTGAATACGAGGCGGCGGCGCTGGCGGCGGGAGTGCCCTGCGACCGAATCCTGCTGGATCGGGCGACCGGGTTTGTTCCGGATGTTGCGGAATTGGCGCGGCGGCTCCAATCGGGGGATCTCTGGTTTCTGTGCAATCCCAACAATCCGACCGGGGTCGTCTTGGAACGCTGCCAATGGGAACCTTTGGCGGCGCGGGCGGCAAGCATCGGCGCTCATTTGGTTTTTGACGAGTCATTCATCGATTTTCGGCCGCCGGCGGCTGCGGAGAGTTGCCGGACGCTCATTGGAACCTACCCCAGTGTCGTCATCCTGCATTCTTTGACCAAGTTTCTGGCCGTACCGGGTTTGCGCCTGGGTTTTCTGCTGGCCCGTCCGGAACTAGCGGACCGGCTGAAAAAGCTGCGGGATCCCTGGAACGTCAATGTATTGGCGCAAGTGGCGGGGGTGGCGGGATTGGTGGACGCGGAATACCGGCGTCGGTCCGTGGCCCTGATCGCTGCGCAAAAGGAAATCATGCGGCAAGGCTTGCAAAGTATTCCGGGCGTACAGGCATTTCCCCCGGCCGTGAATTTCGTATTGGCGGATTTGGGCGGATCGGGTTGGACGGCGCCAAAACTTCAGACCGCGCTGCAGGAGCACCGGATTCTGATCCGAAATTGCGCGAACTTTGATGGCTTATCCGACCGCTATATGCGGGTCGCGGTGAAAGACGACGAAAAAAATCAGCGGTTACTGACGATAGTAAAACAAATTATTGGTGGAGCAGTGAAAGAATGACAACGATTTTTTTTATCCGGCATGGACAGACGCTATGGAACAAAAATCTCAAATACCAGGGTCACAGTGACATCGAACTTTCCGAAGAAGGAATCCGACAGGCGGAAAAAGTGGCGCGGCGACTGAAACGGGAACCATTCACGGCGATTTACAGCAGCGATTTGAAACGGGCTTTCTTTACCGCGGAAAAAGTGGCGGAACAGCATTCTCTGAAAGTGGCGGCGATGCCGGAGTTTCGCGAAATTTGCTTCGGCGAGTGGGAAGGCCTGAAGTACGAGCAGATCTACGCCGGCTGGTCGGCGGAAATCGAGAAATTTTTTCAGGCGCCCAGCCAAGTGGAGATCCCCGGCGGGGAGAGCTTTTTTGACGTGCAAAAGCGGACCGACGCAGCGATCGCTACGTTGCGGCAGCGCCACGAGGGGGAGTGCATCGCCGTGGTGACGCATGGCGGCGCCATCCGGACGATGTTGTGTTCGGCGCTGAGAATCGGCCTGGACAATCTTTGGAATATCCGCCAGGACAACACGGCGGTGAACATCGTGGAATACGAGGACCGTTTCAATATCCTGCGCCTCGTCAACGACGTGAACCATCTGTATGACTGGGAGTCGCTTGACCCGCGATGTTTGCCGACATACAATATAAGCAAGAAGTTTTAACATCACAGGCAGGCTGTTGATAAAGGCCCATCTGCTTCGTCACGGCTGCGTTTGCTGGCTCGCGTACAGGCAGTACGCATCGCGGCGCAAGCCTCGCCGTTTCTTGCATATGAACCTTTCTGAACAGCCTGGGAAACGAGACAGGCAGGCTGTTGATGAAGGCTCATCTGCTTCGTACTCGCAAGGAGCAGGCCGCATTTCTAAGCGCTAAAGCGCAAGAACTGC
>CAZRLN010000020.1:0-43514 GCA_964601085.1 uncultured Veillonellaceae bacterium
GGGTAAAGGAACAGTTGATTTTCCCGGAAATGGAATACGATAAAATTGATAAGATCCGCGGGATGGATATCACGATTGTAACTTCGGCCAACACCGACGAAGAAGCGCGGGAACTGCTCAAATTGATGGGCATGCCGTTCAGCGCGTAGCTAAGGGGAGGTAAGACACGTGGCCAAAACAGCCTTGATTGAACAGTGGAAAAAAGGCCCCAAATTTAAGGTGCGGCATCACAATCGTTGCAAGATTTGTGGTCGCCCGCATGGTTATATGCGTAAATTCGAAATTTGCAGGATCTGCTTCCGTGAACTCAGCTACAAAGGATTCATTCCGGGAGTTACGAAAGCAAGTTGGTAATTTCCATCAGGAAGGAGGTACTATTCAATGGTAATGACGGATCCGATCGCGGACTTGCTTACACGCATACGAAACGCGAATGCTGTGCATCACGATAAGGTAGAAATTCCTGCTTCAAAAATCAAACGGGCAGTCGTTCAAATCCTGAAAGAAGAAGGCTTCGTGAAGGATTATGAAGTACTCTCGGACGGTAAGCAGGGAGTTTTGCGGGTCAGTTTGAAATATGGGCCGGAACGCGACCGAGTAATCACCGGAATTAAACGTATTTCCAAACCCGGACTTAGGGTGTATGCAAAGAAAGAACAGTTGCCGAAGGTTCTCGGCGGACTGGGTATTGCTATTATTTCGACGTCTCAGGGAATCATGTCGGACAAACAGGCTCGGAAAACTGGCCTGGGCGGCGAAGTAATCGCCTTTGTCTGGTAATACTGAAGGCGACGCGAACTGAGGAGGTGCGACAATGTCAAGGATTGGCAGGCAGCCGATTGCAGTCCCTAACGGGGTGGAAGTGAAGATCGAAGGCTCCAACGTTTCGGTCAAAGGTCCTAAGGGAGAAACAAGTCGACTGTTCAATAACGATATGATCATTAAGTTGGAGAACTCGACAATTTCTGTCGAGCGTCCGACAGACAACAAGGAACACCGCTCTTTGCATGGATTGACCCGTACATTGATTTCCAACATGGTGGTTGGCGTGACCCAAGGGTTCAGCCGGACACTGGAAATCAACGGCGTTGGTTACCGTGCGGCCAAGGTGGGCAGCAAACTGGGATTGACGCTGGGCTTTTCTCATCCGTTGGAACTGGAACCGCCGGCTGGCGTGACGGTAGAAGTACCGCAACCGAACCGGATTGTTGTATCCAGCATCAGCAAGGAAGCGGTTGGTTCTTTTGCAGCCAAGATTCGTTCGTATCGCGAACCCGAACCTTATAAAGGGAAAGGGATCAAATACGAGGGCGAAGTGGTCCGCCGCAAAGCGGGTAAAGCCGGAGCCAAAGGCAAGAAATAACAAGTGCTTAGCAGAGGGGAGTGAAAAGACTTGCTTCAAAAGCCGGACAAAAATAATTCGCGTAAAAAACGTCATGCCCGGGTTCGCAAAAACCTGTCAGGTACGCAGGAGCGGCCGCGACTCAACGTTTTTCGCAGCCTGAATCATATTTATGCCCAGATTATCAATGACGAAACAGGGACCACGTTGGTTTCCGCCAGCACAATGGACAAAGAAGTCAGTGCAAAAATGGAATACGGTGGAAACATCAACGCTGCCCAAGTTGTTGGTAAAGTGGTCGCCGAACGCGCAGTGGCCAAAGGAATAAGCAAAGTCGTATTCGACCGGGGTGGCTATCTTTACCACGGTCGTGTGGCGGCGCTGGCCGCTGCAGCCCGTGAAGCGGGACTTGAGTTCTAAGGCGAGGGAGGGAAAACAGTGGCTAGAATAGACCCAACAAAACTGGATCTGAAAGAAAAAGTGGTTTTCATAAACCGTGTGGCCAAGGTGGTAAAGGGCGGACGTCGTTTCTCGTTTAGCGCGCTTGTTGTCGTGGGTGATTCCAACGGCTATGTCGGAGCTGGGCTTGGTAAAGCCTCCGAAGTTCCGGAAGCGATTCGTAAAGGCGTGGAAGATGCGAAGAAGAACCTGATCCACGTTCCCTTGGTAGGAACAACCATACCTCACCAAATTACGGGAATTTTTGGCTCCGGCCGGGTATTGCTCAAACCGGCTTCCGAAGGCACCGGTGTTATTGCCGGCGGTCCTGCCCGAGCCGTACTTGAGTTGGCGGGAATACGGGACATTCTGACCAAGTCTCTGGGTTCGTCCAATGCGAATAACATGGTACGGGCCACTTTGACAGGGCTGCAGGACCTGAAACGCGTTGAAGTTGTCGCACAAATGCGCGGCAAGACCGTTCAGGAGCTATTGGGTTAGGAGGAGTTTGGCATGGCCGCAAAATTGAAAATTGTTCTGCGACGCAGCCTCATCGGCAGGCCGGAAGATCAAAGAGCAACTGTACAAGTTCTGGGTCTGACAAAGATCAACCATTTTGTGATTCAGGAAGATACACCGGCGATCCGGGGTATGATTCGCAAGGTGGAGCATCTGGTCAGCGTGGAAGAACAGAAAGAATAGTAGTACGAGGAGGCGCACACAATGGAGTTGCATGAATTGTCTCCCGCGCCAGGCAGCAAGAAATCCCGGACCCGTGTCGGACGCGGACTGGGTTCTGGTTTAGGAAAAACATCGGGACGCGGTCACAAAGGACAAGGCGCCCGCTCCGGTGGTGGAACCCGGCCTGGTTTTGAAGGCGGACAAAAGCCGTTATATCTTAGATTGCCCAAACGGGGTTTTTACAATAAGTTTGCTTTGACTTACACGGAAGTGAATGTCGGATCATTGAATGGCTTTGAAGCTGGTGAGGTGGTCGACTTGGTATCCCTTGTCGAAGCAGGCCTAATCAAAAAAGTTAATGATGGTTTGAGAGTTCTTGGTAATGGGGAGCTGGACAAGGCTTTGACTGTACGGGCAAATGGTTTTACCAAGGCTGCAGTTGCCAAGATAGAAGCAGCCGGTGGAAAAGTCGAGGTGGTCTAAGTGCTGGCGGCCTTGGCCAATGTGCTCAGAATTCCGGAACTGCGAAAAAAAGTAGGCTTCACCATGGCTATGTTCATTGTTTTTCGGGCCGGTATTCATATTCCGGTCCCTGGCGTGAATGCAGCCGTGATCGAGCAAATGTTCAACACGGGAAACCTGCTAGGATTGCTTGATCTGTTCTCAGGCGGAGCTCTCAGCAAATTCTCGATTTTTGCCATGAGTATCACACCCTACATCAATGCATCGATTATCATGCAACTGTTGACGGTTGTGGTGCCACAATTTGAGCAATGGTCAAAAGAAGGCGAAGAGGGGCGTAAAAAGATTTCCCAGATTACCCGTTACGGAACGGTGCTCCTGGGATTTGTTCAGGCGTTGGGAATGGCGTTTGGCTTGAAGCATGCCATCATTAACCCTGGAATCGGCTCGATTTTGCTGATTGCGCTGACACTGACGGCTGGAACGGTATTCCTGATGTGGATTGGCGAACAGATCACTGAAAAAGGCATCGGCAACGGGATTTCCCTGATTATTTTCGCCGGGATTGTATCACGCCTTCCGGATGGCCTTTTTGTGATTTTCGAATATTTGAAAGCCGGAACCATTAATTTCTTTAATGTAATTCTTTTTGTAGTAATTGCCGTAGCCATGATCGTTTTTGTAATCGCGATCACGCAAGGGCACCGGAAAGTTCCTGTGCAATACGCCAAACGGCTGGTTGGCCGGAAAATGTACGGCGGCCACTCCACTCACATTCCGCTGCGTGTTAATCAGGCCGGCGTAATTCCCATCATCTTTGCATCGTCCGTTCTGATGTTTCCAGTCACTATCGGCCAATTTGTCGATGTAGGTTGGGTGAAAACGGTGGCGCACTGGTTTGATTGGGGCACACCGTTCCAAACAATACTGTATGCATTGATGATCGTATTCTTCACTTACTTCTATACTGCAATTACCATGAATATTCCTGATATGGCCGACAACATGAAAAAGTACGGGGGCTTCATTCCTGGATTGCGGCCTGGTAAACCGACGGCGGATTACTTGGATCGCATTGTCACCCGAATCACCCTGGCTGGGTCGCTGTTCCTCGCACTCATTGCCATTCTGCCAAACTTTGTTGCCGTGGTTACCCGAATTGAAGGCGTATATTTTGGCGGGACCGCATTATTGATTGTTGTAGGCGTCGCTCTCGATACGATGAAACAAATTGAATCGCTGATTTTGATGCGGCATTACCAGGGCTTCATGAAGTAAGGGGATGACAGTTCGTGTATCTCTTATTGATGGGACCGCCCGGCGCCGGCAAAGGGACTCAGGCGGCTAAACTTGTTGAACGCTATGATATTCCTCATGTCTCCACCGGCGACATTTTCCGGGGGGCGTTGCAAGAACGAACGCCACTGGGATTGGAAGCCAAACGATACATGGATGTTGGAGCGTTGGTCCCCGACCAGGTTACGGTCGGAATCACCCGGGAAAGACTGGCAAAGTCCGATTGTTTGGGCGGGTTCATTTTGGATGGATTTCCCCGCACTCTCCAACAGGCGCATGCACTGGATCAAATGTTGGCGAAGATGGGAATCCGTCTAAACCGGGTTGTCAATATTGTAGTACCGGATCAGGATTTGATCCCGCGATTAACGGGCCGGCGCATTTGTCAGTCTTGCGGGGCAACCTATCATATGGAATTCCGAATCCCGGTTAAGTCTGGTGTTTGCGACCGTTGCGGGGGGGAACTCTATCAGCGGTCCGATGACCAGGAAAAGACAGTTAGGGAACGCCTGGAAGTCTATCGGCGGCAGACGCAACCTTTGATTCAGTATTATCTGGACCGCGATCTATATACCGAAATTAACGGCGCCCAACCGGCCGATACGGTGTTCCGCGATATCATTGTTAGCCTGACGGGCGAAGAGCCATGATCGTTCTGAAAACGGACCGAGAGATTGGCTATATGCGGGATGCGGGAAAAATTGTCGGTCAAACGCTGCAGGAATTAAAGAAGGCCATAGTGCCCGGCGTTACCACCCTTGAGCTGGATCGCATCGCCGACCAATATATCCGCCACGCCGGCGCGATTCCTGCTTTCAAAGGATATGGCGGATTTCCAGCCAATATCTGCACTTCTGTCAATGAACAGGTTGTTCACGGGATTCCCGGTTCCCGTCAACTTAATAGCGGCGATGTGATCAGCCTGGATGTCGGAACCAAATTGAACCGTTATTATGGCGATGCGGCGATTACGGTTCCGGTTGGCGATGTGGATGATGAATTGCTGAATTTATTGACGGTTACTGAGGAATCACTATATAAAGGAATTGAAAAAGCGATCAAAGGAAACCGGTTATCAGACATATCCCATGCGGTTCAACTTCATGCCGAGTCTCACGGATATGGCGTGGTTCGTGATTATGTGGGTCATGGCATTGGACAAAGGATGCATGAAGACCCTCAGATTCCCAATTACGGGCCGCCGGGGCGGGGTCCTTTGCTAAAAAACGGAATGGTATTGGCGATTGAACCGATGATTAATTTGGGGACTCCTGAAGTCGAAGTTTTAGCAGATGATTGGACCGTAGTAACAGCAGACGGTAAAATTTCGGCGCATTTTGAACATACAGTCGCTGTAACGGATGGAGAACCATTAATTTTGACGCTTCCATAACCGATGCCGCCACAAGTTGTCGTTAGCGGACGAGGAGGGATCACGTGTCCAAACAAGATGTCATTGAAGTGGAAGGTAAAGTAATTGAGGCTTTACCAAATGCTATGTTTCAGGTACAATTAGAAAATGGGCACGTTGTGTTGGCTCATGTGTCTGGCAAAATTCGGATGCACTTTATCCGGATTCTGCCGGGTGATCGGGTCACGGTCGAATTGACGCCGTACGATCTGAAACGCGGACGCATAACCTACCGTTTCAAATAGAGGATGATTATTCGGCAGCCAAAGCATAAAGGAGGTTTGGATCAGCATGAAGGTGAGACCGTCAGTTAAGCCGATCTGTGAAAAATGTAAGGTGATAAAACGCAAAGGGATCGTAATGATCATTTGTGAAAATCCCAAGCATAAACAGAAACAAGGATAAGGGGGTGTATGAATAACCATGGCACGTATTGCAAGTGTAGATTTACCGCGTGATAAACGAGTCGAAATAGCTTTGACATACATTTATGGGATTGGGCTCACACTCTCCCAGGAGATCATCAAAACGACCGGGATTAATCCGGATACTCGGGTTCGCGACCTGACGGAAGAAGAAGTGGCGAAAATCCGTGAGGCGATCGACAAAGGGTATAAGGTTGAAGGTGACTTACGCCGTGAAGAATCGCTCAATATCAAGCGGCTGATTGAAATTGGGTCGTATCGCGGTCGGCGTCATCGTCAGGGTTTGCCTGTGCGTGGACAACGGACAAAAACAAACGCTCGGACTCGCAAAGGCCCGCGAAAAACGGTCGGTGCGAAACGCAGCAAAGCGTAAAGGGAGGGATTGAGGATTGGCTACCAAGAAAGCTGTCAGACCTAAAAAGCGGGAACGAAAAAATATTGAAACGGGTGTGGCGCACATTCGTTCCACCTTTAATAACACATTGGTAACGATTACTGACGTCCGTGGCAATGCCATTTCCTGGTCGAGCGCTGGCATCCAGGGCTTCAAAGGCTCGCGTAAAAGCACGCCTTTCGCCGCGCAAATGGCAGCGGAAACCGCAGCCAAGGCGGCGATGGATCACGGCATGAAACAAGTGGAGGTCTATGTAAAGGGACCCGGAGCGGGGCGAGAAGCAGCGATCCGTTCTTTGCAGGCAGCTGGGCTCGAAGTGAACATGATCAAAGATGTCACTCCCGTTCCGCATAATGGCTGCAGGCCGCCAAAGCGCAGAAGAGTATAGTCATTACGGGAGGAGTTGAAAAGCAATGGCGAAATATGTAGGTCCGGTTTGCCGGCAATGCCGCCGCGAAGGCGTCAAACTGTTTTTGAAGGGCGAGCGCTGCTATAGCGACAAATGCGCTTTTTCCCGTCGTGGCTATGCACCGGGACAACACGGCCAAGGGCAGGGACGAAAAAAAGTTTCTGAATATGGTCTGCAGCTCCGGGAAAAGCAAAAAGCCCGTCGGCTTTATGGCGTGTTGGAGCGTCAGTTCCGCAGTTATTTTGAAAAAGCTGAGCGGCAAAAGGGAATTACCGGTGAAAACCTGTTGGTTTTGCTGGAACGTCGTCTGGATAATCTCGTCTATCGGATGGGATTTGCCTCGAGTCGTACCCAGGCCCGTCAGTTGGTCATGCATGGGCATTTCGAAGTGGGCGGACGTCGTGTCGATATTCCGTCGTATCTCGTTCGCAGCGGTGAAGTGATCAAAGTTTGCGAAAAGAGCAAGGAATCTCCGTTGATTCAGGGCATTGCCCAGGAACTGCCGCATAAAACGATTCCGGTTTGGTTGAGCGTTGCGGTCAATGACCTGAGCGGATCCCTGGTTCGTTACCCCAGCCGCGAAGAGATGGACGTTTCTATTCAGGAACACCTCATCGTCGAATTGTATTCGCGGTAATGACCACCCTCGGCTGATGATTCATGATAGCTTATGCAGAGAGGGGGCTTTTGCAGGATGAATGAAACGAAACTTGAAACTGTTGAATTAAGCGCGGATTATCGGTACGGAAAATTCGTGTGCGAACCGTTGGAACGTGGTTACGGCACTACCCTGGGCAATAGTTTGCGGCGGGTATTGCTGTCTTCGCTGGAAGGTTCCGCGGTCACTTCCGTAAAAATTGATGGCGTTCTCCATGAATTCGCCACGATTCCGGGAGTTCGCGAAGATGTAACGGATATTATTCTCAACCTGAAGGAACTGTGCCTAAAGTCCCATTCCGAAGATTCCCACACCATGCGTATCGACTTTGAAGGCGGCGGCGAAGTTACCGCCGGCGACATTGAAGTCAGTTCCGATCTGGATATTCTGAATCCGGAACTGCATTTGGCGACGGTGGAGGAAGGCTTTGCCCTCCGGATGGAAATGACGGTTGAGCAAGGAAAGGGATATATATCCGCCGATAAAAACAAGAAAGCGGATCATGCTATCGGGATTATTCCGGTGGATTCCATATTTTCTCCCGTTTTGAAAGTGAACTTTATCGTGGAAGATACCCGGGTCGGCAACCGCACCGATTATGACAAACTGACCCTGGAAATCTGGACGGATGGTAGCATTCGCCCTGATGAGGCCCTGGGCAAAGCGGCCGAAATTTTGCAGGAATCGTTATCCATCTTCCGTTTGACGGGAGATCTGCCAGTTCCCGGTGTCGTGGAGCCTCCGGTCGGGAATAAAAACCCCGGAGAAATGACAATCGAAGAATTGGATTTATCGGTCCGTTCCTACAATTGCCTGAAACGCGCCGGAATAAACTTTGTATCGGATCTGGCCCAGAAGACCGAGGACGAAATGATGAAAGTCCGGAATCTTGGCCGCAAATCGTTGGATGAAGTCAAGAAGAAGTTGATTGATATTGGTGTGTCCATGCGGGAAGAAGAAGACTGAGTAAGGAGGGTGGAGAATGGCTTACAGAAAGTTCGGACGGGATTCAAGCGCCCGTAAAGCTATGCTGCGCGATGTTGTCACCGCACTGTTTGACAAGGAGCGGATCGAGACAACCGAAGCGAAAGCAAAAGAAGTGAGCGGACTGGCCGATGAGATGATTACATTGGCAAAACGCGGCGACCTGCATGCCCGCCGCCAAGCTTTGGCGTTTATGACCGATGAAGTTGTGGTCCGCAAATTGTTCGACACAATTGCACCGAAGTATAAAGAACGTCAGGGCGGCTATACCCGGGTTCTGAAACTGGGGCCCCGCCAAGGTGACGCGGCGCTGATGGCGATACTGGAACTGGTGTAAAGGGCTTTAGGGGCGACCGCAAGGGTCGCCTTTCTTTTTTATGTACAGGGGAAGGATGCGTGAAGTTCAAGATAATGCTGGAAATTAAGAATGTATGTCACGCGTACCGGAATGAGAATGATGAAGAACTATTGGCGTTGGATCATGTAACCTTGCAAATTGCTGCGGGCGAGTTCGTGGCGGTGATCGGACGGAATGGGTCCGGCAAATCGACGTTGGCAAAACATTTGAACGCCCTGCTGATCCCCAATGAGGGCAGTTGCATCATTGACGGCATGGATACCCGAAATTCCGCTCATATCTGGGATATCCGGCAACGGGTGGGAATGGTCTTTCAGAATCCCGACAATCAGATAGTCGCTTCCATTGTGGAGGAGGATGTGGCTTTCGGTCCGGAAAATTTAGGTTTTCCACCGGCGGAGATTGTCCGGCGGGTGGAAGAATCGTTGCGGCAGGTAGGCATGACGGAGTATCGTCTGCATGGTCCGCACCTGCTTTCCGGCGGCCAAAAGCAACGGGTTGCGATTGCCGGAGTGTTGGCGATGCATCCCCGTTGTTTGGTGCTCGATGAACCGACCGCCATGTTGGACCCGGTAGGGCGGGCGGAGGTGTTGGACGCAGTGTGCCGATTGCACAGGGAGGAAGGCATAACTGTTGTTTACATTACGCATTTTATGGAAGAGGCTGTAGCGGCTGGACGCGTCGTTGTGATGGATGCCGGCAGGGTTATTCTGGATGGATTGCCGGGCGATGTGTTCCAGGATGTCGACAGAATCCGCGACTTGGGACTGGATGTACCGGTGTCGGCGGATGTCGCCGCGCAATTGCGCCGGCGGGGGATGAATCTTCCGGGGGGAATCACTACGAACGAAGGATTGGCGAAGGCGCTATGTCTATAGTATTGGATCATGTTTCCTACACCTACATGCCGGATACTCCCTATCAACGTGAAGCACTGCGAGACATCAGCCTGACTATCTCGCCGGGCGAATTTATCGGGATCATCGGCCATACCGGTTCCGGAAAATCCACACTGGTTCAGCATCTCAACGGTCTGCTGCAACCAACATCGGGCAGCGCCAAAGTGGATGATATCGATTTGAAGGGAAAAACCGCGGAACAGAAACTCATTCGACAACGTGTCGGCATGGTTTTTCAATATCCCGAGCATCAACTTTTCGAGGAAACCATATTTGATGATATCGCCTTCGGTCCCCGTAATTTGGGGCTGACTGCCGATGAAGTGATGCAACGTGTGGAAGAGGCGATGGAACGCGTGGGCTTGTCGCCGGCGGAATATGCAACGCGATCGCCGTTTCGTCTGAGCGGCGGACAGATGCGGCGCGTAGCCATTGCCGGAGTCATAGCCCTGAAACCGGAGTATCTGATATTGGATGAACCTTCCGCCGGATTGGATCCCCGGGGGCGTGACGAGATTTTTGAAGAAATTCTGCAATTGTATCATAGTACGGGGATGGCGGTTGTTTTGGTCACGCACAACATGGAGGATGTCGCCCGCCTGGCGAAGCGGCTGCTGGTTATGAACCATGGGCGGATCGAATTTGACGGGAAACCTGCGCAGCTGTTTCATGATTCATCGCTGCCGCTGCATGAATATGGCATAAGTTTGCCGTACATGACGGAATTGTTGCGTCTCCTGCGCTTTCGGGGACTCGATCTCGACGATACGTTGCTGTCCGCTGATGCTGTCGCTACGGCGATCCAGACGGAGCTTCGGAAAAAGAAGGACGCGCCATGTTGACAGATATCATGTTGGGACAATATTTCCCGGGAAATTCCTTTGTTCATAAATTGGATCCGCGAAGCAAAATTGTTTTGACCCTTGTCTTTATCAGCAGCATTTTTCTGGCGACGAATTATGTGGGCTACCTTGTCCTGGGCGCATTTTTGTGCCTGTCCACCGCAGTGGCCGGAATTCCGGCCAAAATCATGGTGCGCTCGATCAAGCCGTTATGGATCATTTTGCTGTTGACTGCCGGAATCCACATCCTGCTGACTCCGGGAACGCCCTGGTTGACGCTTGGACCGATAAACATTACCCAGGAGGGCGTGCGCCAGGCGATTCAAATGTCGGCCCGCCTGGTGTTTTTGATTATGATGTCTTCTTTGCTGACGTTTACCACATCTCCCATCGCCTTGACCGACGCCGTTGAACGCCTGCTGTCGCCGTTCAAGCATGTGAATGCGCCAGTGCATGAGCTGGCGATGATGATGACGATTGCCCTGCGGTTTGTGCCGACCCTGCTGGAGGAAGCGGACCGGATCATGAAAGCGCAGATGGCGCGCGGCGCTGATTTTTCTTCAGGTAACCTGCTGAAACGGGGACAGAATATGGTGCCGCTGTTGGTGCCGCTGTTTATCAGCGCGTTCCGCCGGGCGGACGACCTGGCGACGGCGATGGAGGCTCGGTGCTATCGCGGCGGGGAACACCGGACCCGGATGAAGGAACTCCGTCTGGGCCGGCGGGATTTTCTCGCCGTGTTGACGTTCGCGCTCCTTATGATAATCCTGGGATGGTTGAAGTGGGGATGAGGCACGATGACTGTCGACGCAGGAACCTGAAACTTACGATCGCCTATGACGGCAGCGGCTACCATGGTTTTCAGCGCCAACTGAACGCTCTGACGGTTCAGCAGGTCCTGGAAGAAAAACTGTCAGCCTTGTTGGGCGAAACGATTGCCGTTGCCGGCGCTGCCCGCACCGATGCCGGGGTTCACGCTTACGGACAGGTGATCAGTTTTTGCACGACCGGCTCGATTCCGACGGAGCGTATTCCGGCGGCGGCCCGGGGGATTCTTCCGCGCGACATTGCCGTATTGTCCGCCGCGACGATGCCGCCCAACTTTCATGCCCGGTTTTCCGCGATCGGCAAAATGTATCTGTACCGGGTGCTGAATTCGCAACAAACCGATCCGATGCTGCGAAACTACGTATGGCAGATGGAACGGGAATTGAACTTGGATTCCATGAACCGCGCCTTGAGTTCGTTGGTCGGGGAGCATCATTTCGGCGCGTTTCAGGCGACCGGCAGTTCGGCGCGAAATCCGGTGCGAACTCTGTACGCGGCGCGTTGCATCCGCCGGGAACAGCTGCTGGAGTTCCAATTTCACGGTAATGGCTTTTTATATCACATGGTTCGGAATATTGTCGGCACCGCGGTGGATCTGGGCTCGGGGAAAATATCTCCGGACGATTTTGCGGCCATATTCGCTGGCAGGGACCGCAAACAGGCCGGCGCCACTGCGCCTCCCAACGGACTCTATCTGAAAGAAGTATTCTACGAAAAACCTTGACAACACTGGAAACTTCAAATAAAATGAACTATGCGAGATTTGTCAGAGTATCCACTAGCCCCGGAGCTTTGATACCGCAATCCCTGAACATGTTTTGAACGAGGAGGAGCCCTGATGGATACATTTATGGCAAAAGCCGCTGAAGTCGAGCGTAAGTGGTATGTGGTCGACGCAGCCGGTAAAGCGCTCGGACGGGTTGCTGCGGAAGTGGCAAAGGTCCTGCGCGGCAAACATAAGCCTATTTTCACCCCCCACATGGATACCGGCGATCATGTTATTGTGATTAACGCCGCCCAAGTCGTGCTGACAGGGAAAAAAGCGACGCAAAAACTCTACTTCCGGCACTCTGGATTTCAGAGCGGCGCGAAGTTTACCGTAGCAGGGAAACTGTTGGCGACCCGGCCGGAACGCGCTGTGGAAATAGCCGTTAAAGGGATGCTGCCGAAAAACCGCCTGGGTGCGGATATCTACAGAAAACTCAAGGTTTATGCCGGCGCCGAGCATCCTCATGCAGCGCAACAGCCCGAAGTCCTTGAGATTAATGTACGATAGCGATTGGTGAGGAGGAACAGTTGATGGCAAAGACTCCGATTATTTATTACGCAACGGGCCGGCGCAAGACTTCCACTGCCCGGGTTCGTTTAACTCCCGGCACCGGCAAAATCATGATCAACGGGCATGCTTTCGATGAGTATTTCGGATTGCAGACGCTCCAGTTGATTATCAAACAACCGTTGAACCTGACTGATACATTGGCCAAATACGATGTATTGGCTCGTGTCGATGGCGGCGGGTTTTCCGGACAGGCCGGCGCGGTTCGGCATGGTATTGCCCGGGCGTTGCTCCGGGTCGATAGTGAATATCGTCCGGCTCTCAAGAAAGCGGGTTTCCTGACCCGTGATCCGCGTGAAAAAGAGCGTCGTAAATACGGCCTCAAGAAAGCGCGTAAAGCTTCCCAATACTCGAAGCGTTAATTGTCAGTTTCAAAACCCGGAAAAGTATTTTCCGGGTTTTGTTTTTATGCAGGATTCCCTAGCGTTCAGGTCAAATATAATATTTATGGAATTCATGCGACGCAGTAGGCGCGACTTTCAATGTTAACGGGGGAATGGAAAATGAAGAAGTTTTTGTTGGGGTGGTTGGTTCTCGGGATTTTATTGGTAGGAACGCCGGCTTTCGCCGGACTGGGTGACACGAAGGAGACCATCGGGCAGCAATATGGTGATTTCCGCTTGGTCATCGACAGCGATAACCAGCCCTGGACCAAGGAACAGTGGGAAAAGAGCGGGTACAAAAAAGCGCAGGCCGACACTTACACGTATCGGTTTCGCCGGAACGACATCGGGATCGGCATGGATGTGAAATATGAAGGGGATAAACCGGGATCGTTTGTGCGAATGCAGCGGGTTACACCGGATATGCCTTTCCAGATCAAAGACTTCCAAAAAATGTTCCCGGAACTGTATCCGTTGGTTTCTTCTTCCGAATCCGTGGTGTTTGCCACATACAAAGAACTGAGCCGCAACCTGATGGAAAAAAATTCACCGGTCACGATGGGTGTGGCCGTCAAAACGGATTTGGGCGGAAGCCGCAAGGGTTATTTTACACTGCTGGCCTTCAACGTTCAGGATGAAGGTCGGTTGATCAAGGATGCCAAGTACATCGACGCGAATACCTACATTCGGGAGTTTACCATCGAGCGGACCTATCTTTCTGTCTTGAAGGACAATCTGAATGGCGAATGGAACGAGATCACAAACTTTTTCCTGCCGAATCCCAAACCGGTGACGCCGCCGGCTAAAAAAACCAGCAAATCAAAAACGTCCGGGAAGTAGAGCCCGGTGTATTGAAAAATCGGAGGCCCGGGAAGCACTTTGCTTCCCGGGCCTCGCTTACCTCATTCGTTTTGAAATCATTGAGCTTGTCGCAGTCGATGTTCACTGATTATCGCAATTCTGGAGTTTATTTGGCGAATTTCAGCGGCGTGTTGCGGACCTCATCGGCTTGTTGCCGGGTGGCGTACCCGTGTTTTACCATGGCCGCCAAAACAATATTTTGGCGCTGCCGGGCCATGTTGAGATCCACCAGGGGCGAATAGACGGATGGAGCCGCCGGCAGTCCGGCGATGAGCGAGGATTCCGCGAGGGTCAGATCTCGCGTCGGTTTGCCGAAATAGGTCTGTGCGGCTTCGCCGATGCCGTAGGCGCCCGAGCCGAAATAGATGGTATTGACGTACATCTCCAGAATTTCCGATTTGGTGAACTGCCATTCCATGATTAGTGTCAAGGGAATTTCCAGTGCTTTGCGGCTCCAGGTCCGGTCCTGGGACAGAAACAGGTTTTTTACGAGCTGTTGCGTGATCGTGCTGCCGCCTTCCTTTAGTTCCCCGGATTGCAGGTTCACAAGCACTGCCCGGGAAACCGCCTCCAGATCGATCCCGCCGTGTTGATGAAACCGGTTATCTTCCACGGCGATGAGCGCTTGTTGAAAGGAAAGCGGGACTTGCGGGAGAGGAACGAAGTTTTTTCGGTTCAGCTTGGTTTCGACATAGGCGCGAAAAGAGATGGCGGCTTTTGCTTTTTCCAGGTACGCGGGAAGTGGATTCTCCCCGCCCGAACTGTTCCAGCCGAAATAGAGTCCGCCCAGGAGACCCAGAAGTAAAATCCATTTAATGCAACGCATGCAGTCCTCCGAAAATTTTTGATCCAGAAGCGGAATAGCAGGATTTAAAACGCAGGTTGTGGAAAATGCAATTCAGAATGGATAAGAGGGGGCGATGAGTGTGACACATTTGACCGGTTGTGCTTTGTTTCCACATCCGCCCATCATGCTGTCCGAGGTGGGAGGCGCCGAGTCGGGCCGGGTCCGGAAAAGTATTCAGGCGGCGGAAACGGCAGCGCAATTTCTGCTGCAGAAAAATCCGACTTCGGTTGTTATTATAACGCCGCATGGCCCGGCATTCCAAGATGCCGTCGGGATCAATGTTTCGCCGGTTTTGCGCGGGAACCTCGCGGCATTCGGTGCTCCAGAAGTGGCAGTGTCCTTTGAAACAAACAGCTTGTTGGTGCAAAATATCATTAAACAATCCGAACGGCTGGGAGTCAGCCTGGCGGTTTTGAATGAACCCATGGCCCAACAATATCGCTTTTCCCTGCAATTGGACCATGGTGCGGTGATTCCGTTGCATTATCTGAATCGGGCCGGATTCAGGGGGCAGGTGGTCCATCTGTCTGTCGGTTTTTTAAGCTATCCCGAAATGTATGCCTTTGGCAAGGCGGTACAGGGAGCGATTGAATCGACTCGCCAAAAAGTTGCGGTGGTTGCTTCCGGCGATCTTTCCCACCGGTTAACGCCAGACGCTCCGGCCGGCTACAGTCCGCAGGGCCGGTTATTTGATGAACGAATCATCCAGTCTCTGCAAGCCATGGATGTAAAGTCACTGTTTGGGTTGGCGCCGGATTTGGTGGAAGAAGCCGGCCAATGCGGACTTCGGCCGATCTTCTTTTTGTTGGGGACACTGGATGGATTGGAAACGGAGTCGGAGATTCTGTCCTATGAAGGTCCGTTTGGGGTTGGTTATGGCGTGGCCATATTTTCGATTAAAGATCGGCGCAAAATAAAGGAGGGATAACGGATGAACCGCGAAGAGAGCTGGCCGGTTCGCCTCGCGAAAGAGAGTTTGCGATTCTATATGGCGCATTCCAAAATCATGCCGGAAGCATCGGGTCCTTTGCCGCCGGAGTCTGCAAAACGGGCCGGTGTCTTCGTGTCTTTGAAAAAAAAAGGGCAGTTGCGCGGCTGCATCGGGACCATCTTGCCGACGCAAGTCGATGCGGCGCGGGAAATCATCCGTAATGCGATCAGCGCAGCCACCGAGGATCCCCGGTTTGACCCGGTCGTGGCTTCGGAGTTGGACGACCTTGATGTGTCGGTCGATATCTTGGGAAATCCGGAACGAGTCGATTCGATGGATAAACTCGATCCTCAACGGTATGGCGTGATTGTGCGGCATGCCGGTCGCTCCGGCGTATTGCTGCCGGACTTGGAAGGAATTGATTCAGCCAGCGAACAGGTTTCGATCGCCTGCCGGAAAGCCGGAATTTACCCCGATCAAACTGTCGAACTCTACCGTTTTGAAGTTGTCCGGTATCATTGAGGAGTTATGAACGGTTGGGATGCTGTCTGCTCACGGGTTGCTACGTGAAGGCGGGTTAATTTTGATGAGAATTTTTAAGAGGAATTTAGAATACAAAATGCTCAAAAGTGTTGCAAAAAAATACACCGATGATGTATAATAATCAGCAACGAATGGAGGCGGTGTATATGAAATTCAGTATTTTGGGCGCCACAGGATATACCGGCGAAGAATTGCTCAGGATTCTCGCGAATCATCCCCAGGCCAGGGTTCAATACCTGACTTCCGAGAACCAGACCGGAGCGCCGATTGCGCAGACATATCCGCATTTGAACCAATTTTACCATGATACGATGATTTCCATCAAGGAAGTCGAACATATAGCGGCGAACAGCGATGTTGTCTTTGCCTGTCTGCCGCATGGCCATGCGATGGCGATCGGCGAACAGGTGACCGCTGCAGGCGCCCGGCTGATCGATATGGGCGCCGATTATCGTTTCGCCGATCCGAACGTTTATGAAAAATGGTATAAACTGAAACATGTCCATGCTGACTCACAGGCGGTGTATGGACTGACAGAACTAAAGCGCGACCAGATTAAAACAGCGAAAATCCTTGCCAATCCAGGCTGCTACACGACAGCCTCGATTTTGGCGTTGACGCCGTTGGTACAAAATGATCTGGTCGACAGAAACACTCTGATTGTCGACGCCAAGTCTGGCGTATCCGGAGCCGGCCGCAAGGCCGAAACGATGTATCTGATCTGCGAGGCTTTTGAGAATGTGCAAGCGTATGGAATCGCCAACCACCGGCATACTCCCGAGATTGAACAGGCCCTGTCGGAAACGGCGGGCGAGGCGATTACCATTAATTTCACTCCCCACTTGATCCCGATGCCCCGCGGCATTCTGGCCACCTGCTACGGTAATTTGAAGAGTGGCGTGACGGCGGAGCAGGTCGATCAGGCTTTCCAGAGCTCCTATGGCAATGAATTTTTCATCCGCCTGCTGGGACGCGGCGCATATCCGGCTACGAAGAATACCCGGGGTTCTAATTTCTGCGACATCGCTTGGCACATCGATCCCCGAACCAACCGGGTCATCGTGGTATCGGCGCTGGATAACCTGGTCAAAGGCGCCGCTGGACAGGCGGTGCAGAATATGAACGTGATGTTTGGACTGGATGAAAAGGCGGGCTTGACCCAGGCCCCCCTGTATCCATGATAGAGGAGGCTGGAAAGATCGTGTTGAAGGAAGTGGCCGGCGGGATTACTTTCCCCCGGGGATATAAAGCGGCCGGCGTAAAGGCCGGGATCAAGAAGAACGGCAAGGAAGACGTGGCGCTGATTTTCAGTACGGTTGAAGCCAATTGGGCCGGGCGGTTTACGACCAATCGCTTCCCGGCGGCGCCGGTTCTTGTTTCCCGCGCAGCCATGAAGAAAGTGTCAGGGCGGGCGGTCATTCTGAATGCCGGTTGCGCCAATGCCTGCACAGGCGAACAGGGACTGGCCGATGCGATCAATACGGCGAAACAAGTGGCTTCGTTGCTGGATATCCCGCCGGAAGCGGTTGCGGTTGGCTCAACCGGGGTGATTGGAGTGCCGTTGCCGATGGAAAAGCTGTCCGCTGGTGTTCGCCAGGCGGTGGCGGAATTATCGGAGTTTGGCGGCGAAAAGGCGTCGCAGGCCATCATGACGACGGATACTTTTATCAAAACCTGCGGCTATGTGGCGGAAATCTGCGGTGTTTCCGTGCGCTTCGGCGGCATGGCCAAGGGGGCGGGAATGATTTGCCCCAACATGGCGACGACCCTGGCCCTCATCACCACCGATGCGGCCGTGTCGCCGGACGTGCTGCAAGCGGCCCTTACGGACGCCGTGGAAGCCTCTTTTAACCGCATTACAGTGGATGGCGACATGAGTACGAATGACATGCTGGTTGTCCTGGCCAACGGCATGGCCGGAAATCCCCAGATAACAAGCGTGGAAACTCCGGAATACACGATTTTTGCGGCGACCCTGAAGGCAGCGGCGCTGAACCTGGCCAAAAAAGTGGCGCGGGATGGCGAAGGCGCAACGAAATTCATTGAAATTGAAGTTCAGGGAGCCGTCAGTGAAGCGGACGCCCGCAAGGCCGGCATGGCGATTGCCAATTCTCCCCTGGTAAAGACCGCGTTCTTTGGCCAGGATCCCAATTGGGGCCGTATCCTTTGCGCAGCCGGCTATTCCGGCGCGGAGTTGGATCCCCAAAAGACAACGCTGTCGATTGGCGGTGTGCAGATCGTGGCGGCGGGATTGGGCGCCAAGTTTGATGAAAAGGATCTCCGGGCGGTCATGGCCGAACGGGAAATCAAGGTCGTGATCAATCTGGGGGTCGGTGCGGCCACCACGACGATTTATACCTGCGACATGTCCTATGAATATATCAAGATTAACGGAGAATATACAACATGAGCGGGGCCACGGAACTTCAAAACTGGCGGGGGAAGACGATTGTCGTCAAATACGGCGGCAACGCCATGCTGGATGACTCTCTGAAGCAAGCGGTCGCCCAGGATATCGCCGATTTATCATGCGACGGCGTTCGCCTGGTCATAGTGCATGGCGGCGGGCCCGAAATTACCGGTCTTCTTAAAGCGATGAACAAAAAATCGGAGTTTATCGCCGGGTTGCGGGTGACGGATGCCGAAACGGCGACGCTGGCGCAAATGGCGCTGGTGGGAAAGACCAACCCCGAGCTGGTCAATTTCATCAACCGCGCCGGCGTGCGCGCGGTTGGTCTGAACGGCAAAGATGCCAATCTGTTCGATGTCAGGCGGCATCTGGCGACTGTCTATGAGGAGGGCGTCGCTCAGCAGGTGGATATCGGCTTTGTCGGCGAAGTGGCGTCGGTACGGCCCGAGTTGTTGAATACATTGCTTTCTGCCGGGTATGTGCCGGTCATCGCGCCCATCGGCGCCGATGGGGAAGGCCAGACATACAATATAAACGCTGATACGGCGGCTGCTGCGGTCGCGGCGCAGCTCCAGGCGGATGTGTTCCTGCTGCTGACCGATGTTGAAGGCGTTTTCCGCGACTACCACGACAAAAGCAGTCTGATCGGCGAACTTTCCTTCGACGAAGCGACGGAGATGATCCGAAATGGTGTGGTGGATGGCGGAATGATTCCCAAACTTCAGGCGTGCATGGGGGCGCTGGAAAAAGGCGCCCGTTTGGCCCGGGTGGTTGATGGGCGGCGTCCGCACTGCATCGTTGAATCCCTGCAACCGGGCAATGTCGCCGGTACGGCGGTAGTAAAGCATAAGGGGTGAATGAAATTGGACAAAATGAAGGTGTTTGAACAGGATCACAAATATTTCATGCCGGTATTCAGCCGCTATCCGTTGGTGCTTTCCCATGGCCAGGGCCCTTATGTTTTTGATACCGACGGCAAGAAATATCTCGATTTTTTGGCGGGGATCGCTGTCAATGTTTTGGGACACGCCCATCCGGCGCTGGTGAAAGCCGTTTGCGAACAGGCAGGGAAGTTGATTCATTGTTCAAACTTGTATTATACGGAACCGCAGGTTCTGTTGATCGAAAAGATCGCCAAACTGTCGAGTCTGGACAAGGTGTTCATCGCCAACAGCGGCGCGGAAGCCAACGAAGGCGCCATGAAACTGGCCCGAAAGTATGGGAAAATGCAGGGCGGTGACAAGGTTGAAATCGTGACCGCCGAGCACTCCTTCCATGGTCGGACGCTGGCGACGTTGACCGCTACCGGCCAACCCAAATATCAGGAAGGGTATGAGCCGTTGCCGGGAGGATTCGGGTATGTGCCGTTCAATGACAAAAAAGCGCTGGCCAATGCCGTGTCCGCCCGGACCTGCGCGGTCATGATCGAGCCGGTGCAGGGCGAAGGCGGCATTCATGTTCCGATCGACGGGTATCTGCAATATGCCCGGGAAATTTGCGATAAATACGGCGCATTATTGATCTTTGACGAGATTCAGAGCGGCATGGGCCGGACCGGTACGTTCCTGGCTTGCCAGGGCTATGGCGTGAAAGCGGACATCGTGACGCTGGCTAAAGGACTGGCCGGCGGCGTGCCGATCGGCGCCTTCATGGCGACGGAAAAGGTCGCCGCGGCGTTCGCACCGGGCGATCATGGCTCGACCTTCGGCGGGAACCCCTTGGCCTGCGCCGCGGCGCTGGCGGTGCTGGAGGTTCTGGAAAAAGAAAATCTGCTGGCGAATGCCGTGACAATGGGCGATTATTTGATGAATCAGCTGGCCGGCCTGAAGAAAAAATATCCGGCGCTGATCCGTGAAGTTCGGGGCAAAGGACTGATGGTAGGCGCCGAGTTGAGCAAACCAGGACGGGAAGTGGTCGACCGTTGCCTGAAGCAGGGCGTGATCATCAATTGCACGGCCGGCAATGTGCTGCGGTTTGTTCCGCCGCTGAACATCGAGCGGAACCACGTCGACGAAGTCATTGCCGTTCTGGATGACGTATTGGCGCAATGGCAATAACCGCCGGCTTATGCCGTCGGAAATAAAGGAAGGTATATCATGAGCATGAAAGGAAAAGATTTGCTGGCGCTTCACGACTTATCCCCGGCGGAGGTGGAGGAGATCTTCCGCCTGACGGCCGAGTTGAAACAAAAAGTGAAGGACGGCGTCGAACACCCCCTGCTCAAAGGCAAAACGCTGGGCATGATCTTTCAGAAATCCTCCACGAGAACCCGCGTATCCTTTGAGGTGGGGATGTACCAACTCGGTGGGTCCGCATTGTTTCTCTCCGCCAACGATCTGCAGATGGGACGCGGCGAACCGATTCGGGATACGGCCCGCGTACTGTCCCGCTATCTGGACGGGATCATGATCCGCACTTTTTCGCAGAAGGATGTGGAAGAGTTGGCGGAATGGTCGTCAATTCCAGTTATCAACGGACTGACTGATTCCCATCATCCCTGTCAGGTTCTGGCGGACTTGTTCACGGTGCGGGAACACCGGGGGAGCTTGAAGGGCTTGAAGTTGGCGTTTTTGGGCGATGGCTTCAACATGGCCAATTCGTTGATGGAAGGCGGCGCTAAAACCGGCATGCATGTCGTGGTCGCCACCCCGCCCGGATATGAACCGAAACCGGAGATCGTGGAAGCCGCCAAGGCGGCGGCCGCCGAAACCGGCGGCAGCGTTCAAGTTTGCAGTGATCCGCGGGAAGCGGCGCGTGACGCCGATGTTCTGGTCACAGATGTCTGGTCCAGCATGGGGCATGAAGCGGAGCACCGGGCCCGCCTCAAGGCGTTTGGCGGCTATAGCCTGAATAGTTCGCTGATGGCGATCGCCAAACCCAAGGCGATGATCCAGCACTGCCTGCCGGCGCATCGGGGAGAAGAGATCAGCGATGAGCTTTTTGAAGCGCATTCGGGGGAGATTTTCGACGAAGCGGAAAACCGGCTGCATGTGCAAAAAGCGATAATGGCACTGGTGATGTGACGACAAAAGAGGTAAAATATATAAATTAGATTAGTTTATGGAGGGAAAGAAACATGAGCAAGACAGCGAACCCGAAAGCGGAAAAAGTAGTATTGGCCTACTCCGGCGGGCTGGATACTTCGGTAATCATTCCCTGGCTGACCGAGAATTACGGCTATGAAGTCATCGCGATGTGCGCCGATGTCGGTCAGGGCGACGATCTCGAATTTGTCAAACAGAAGGCGATCAAAACCGGCGCCAGCAAGGTCTATGTGGAAGATCTGCGCGAAGCGTTTATCACCGAGTACATCTGGCCCACCCTGAAGGCTGGCGCGGTGTATGAAGGGAAATACCTGCTGGGGACCTCGATGGCTCGGCCGATCATCGCTCAGGCGCTGGCCCGCATCGCCGAACAGGAAGGCGCGGTCGCCATTGCCCACGGCGCAACCGGTAAGGGCAACGACCAGGTCCGGTTCGAGCTGACCATCAAGGCCCTGGCGCCGCATCTGAAAATTATTGCTCCCTGGCGGCTGTGGGATATCCGCTCGCGCGAAGACGCCATCGATTACGCGGAAAAACGCGGTATTCCCGTGCCGGTGACCAAGGCCCGCCCGTACAGCATGGACGCCAACCTTTGGCATCTGAGTCACGAAGGCGCCGACCTCGAAGATCCATGGAACGAACCCAAACCCGATCTGTGCATGATTTCCAAAACGCCGGAAACCGCTCCCGACAAAGCGGAATATGTGGAAATCGGTTTTGAAAAAGGCACTCCGGTTTCGGTCAATGGCAGCAAGTTGAACCCGATCGCGTTGATGGAAAAACTGAATGAGCTGGGCGCCCAACATGGCGTCGGCATCGCCGACCTGGTGGAAAACCGTCTGGTGGGCATGAAATCCCGCGGCGTGTATGAGACTCCCGGTGGCGCAATCCTGTACTATGCCCATCGCGAGCTGGAGACCCTCACGTTGGATCGCGCCACTCTGCACTACAAGGAGCAGATGGCCGTCCGGTACGCCGAACTGGTCTATGACGGAATGTGGTTCTCACCCCTGCGGGAAGCGCTGGACGCCTTTGTGAACCAGACCCAGCAGACGGTCACCGGTGTCGTACGGGTCAAACTGTACAAGGGCAATATCATGAGCGCCGGTGTCAAATCGCCATACTCCCTCTACCATGAAGGCTTTGTCACTTTTGGCGAGGACGAAGTATACGATCAGAAGGATGCAGATGGCTTCATCAATCTGTTTGGTCTGCCGCTCAAGATTCGGGCGCTGATGATGCAGAGAGAGGCGAAACAAAAGTGACCAAGTTATGGGGTGGCCGGTTTACCCGGGACACTGACGCGAATGTGGAGGAGTTCACCTCCTCCATTTCGTTTGATCAGCGCATGTATCGCCAGGATATTCTCGGCAGCATGACGCATGCCCGGATGTTGGGCCGATGCGGTATCCTGACCGGCGATGAAACGGAACTGATTATCAATGGCCTGACGTCGATCCTGGCAGATATTGAAGCCGGCAATTTCACGTTTGAAATTGCGCTGGAAGATATCCACATGAACGTCGAGAAGCGACTGACGGAACGGATCGGCCCCGTGGGCGGCAAATTGCATACAGCCCGCAGCCGCAACGACCAAGTGGCGCTGGATACCCACATGTACATGAAAGCGGCCATTCAGTCGATCGCCGCTTTGGTTCATCGCTTGGAACAGTCACTCCTTGAGGTCGCTGAAGCCAACATCGACGTGATTCTGCCGGGATACACCCATTTGCAGCGGGCGCAGCCGGTGTTGTTTTCGCATCATCTGCTGGCTTACTTTCATATGCTGGCCCGTGATTTTGACCGACTGCGGGGGGTATGGGACCGCACCGACATCATGCCGCTTGGCGCCGGCGCATTGGCGGGGACCACTTTCCCGATCGATCGGCGGATGGTGGCCGAAGAATTGAAATTTTCCCGGATTTATGCCAACAGCATGGATGCTGTCAGCGATCGGGACTACATTTTGGAGTTTCTCTCCTTTGCTTCCATTTTGATGGTGCATCTGTCCCGACTTAGCGAGGAGATGATCCTGTGGTCGTCGACCGAGTTTGCTTTTATCGAACTGGACGACGCCCATTGCACCGGTTCCAGCATTATGCCGCAAAAGAAAAATCCCGATGTGTGCGAATTGGTGCGCGGCAAAACCGGGCGAGTCGTGGGACACCTGATGGCCATGCTGACGATCCTGAAAGGCCTGCCCATGACGTACAATAAAGATTTGCAGGAAGATAAGGAAGGCGCGTTCGATACCATCGATACTTTGAAATTCAGCCTTTCGGTCTATGCCGACATGCTTAAGGGAATGAAGATCAACTCCCAACGGATGCGCCAGATGTTGGACGATGATTTTTCCAATGCGACCGACATGGCGGACTATCTGGTCAGAAAAGGTCTGCCATTTCGGGAAGCCCATGCCGTGGTCGGCCGGGCTGTTCGCCTCGCCATCGAAACACAGCGCAGCCTGACCGAACTCCCCCTTTCGGAATTGTTGGCGTTGTGCCCGTTATTCGAGGAAGATATCCTGCCGGCGCTCCAGATTGAAACCTGTATTGAAGCGAGAAATTCCGAAGGCGGGACCGCGTCCGCGCAGGTTAGACAGGCCCTTACAAATTGCCATTCTATTATGCAATTGCAGCAAACGACGATTGACATGTATACAAAAAGCAATATATAATAGGATAAATTAAGCGGCAATAGGGGGGTAACGGTATGACAGACATCAGTATTCAAAAGACGACCAGGCCGGGTACCATGCCCGACGAGGACAAGCTGGGTTTTGGCACGTATTTCACGGACCATATGTTCGTGATGGACTACCAGACCGGAAAAGGCTGGCACTCGCCGCGGATCGTTCCGTATGAAGAGTTCAGCCTGTTCCCGTCGGCAATGGTATACCATTATGGACAGGCGATCTTTGAAGGAATGAAGGCATTCAAGACCCATGACGACAGGCTGGTAGTGTTCCGCACGCGCGACTATCTGCAACGGTTCAACCGTTCCGCGGATATTCTCTGCATTCCGAACACGGATGTGGACCAGGTGCAGGCAGGATTGTACAAACTGCTGGAGATGGATAAGCGTTTCTTGCCAGGAAAATTAGGAACATCTATTTACATCCGGCCGTTTATCATTGCAACCGATCCGTATGTCGGCGTCAAGTGCTCCGACACTTATCGCCTGTTCATCATTTTGTCGCCATCCGGAACGTATTATGCACAGGGGTTCAATCCCGTCGGTATCCGGGTGGAAGACAAGTATGTCCGGGCAGTACCGGGCGGCATCGGCGAAGCCAAGACTCCCGGCAACTACGCAGCCAGTCTGCGGGCGCAGGTCGAAGCCAAGCATGAAGGCTACGCCCAGGTGCTCTGGCTCGATGGCGTCGAACGCAAGTATATCGAAGAAGTCGGCACCATGAATATTTTCTTCAAGATCAACGATGAGCTGATCACCCCGGAACTGAACGGCAGCATTTTGGGCGGCATCACCCGCCGCACCGTGCTGGAACTGGCCCGGGAGTGGGGAATGAAAGTGTCCGAACGAAAAATATCCATTGACGAAGTCTTTGCCGCGGCTGAAAACGGCACACTGCAGGAAGCCTTCGGGTCCGGCACCGCCGCCGTGATTTCGCCGGTGGGCGAATTGTCCTGGAAAGGCAAGAAAATCATCATCAACAATAATCAAACCGGTCCTACCTCGCAAAAGCTGTTTGACGAAGTAGCCGGGACGCAGTACGGAACTCTGCCGGATACGCGCGGTTGGGTCAATACGGTCACGAAACTCTGATCCAAAGGGTTTCAAGCCTCCCGCAGCTACGGGAGGCTTTCGTTATTTGTACGGCATAGAAAGGATTTTTCTGCCAGAGGACGAATAATGAAAGACAGAAAGATTCGTTATGATGGGGTGTACAAACGATGGACCAGCAAATCCGAAATTTCATACCGCCGTTTGGGCTGATCGATTTGCTCGACGTCCTTATCGTTGCGCTCGTATTGTACAAACTTTACGATATGATCAAGGATACCCGCGCCGTTACTCTGCTGAAAGGGTTGCTGGTGGTGCTGGTGATGGCCCTGGTGAGCAACTGGCTGCATTTGAACGTGCTGTATTGGCTCATGGGCAAGACACTGACCGTGGTCGCGGTCGCGCTGCCGGTCGTATTTCAGCCGGAACTGCGGCGAGCCCTCGAGCATATCGGCCGGGGTCGGTTTTTCAGTAAATCCAAACGACTGAACGAAGAAGAAATGACGCAATTGTTCCGGGATTTGGCAAAAACGGCGGTAGCTTTGTCCAAGACAAGGACGGGAGCCCTGATTGTGGTGGAAAGGGAGACCGGCCTGAACGATTATGCCGAAAGCGGCATCCGCATCGACGGGATTGTGTCCAGCGAATTGTTGCTGAATTGTTTTGTCGTCAACACTCCGTTACATGACGGTGCTTTGATCATCCGTGGCAACCGGATTCTGGCCGCGGGCTGCTTGTTGCCGCTGACGGAACGGTCCGGTCTGGACAAGGAGTTGGGGACGAGACATCGGGCGGCGATCGGCCTGACCGAGCAAACGGATGCCATCGTCATCGTGGTCAGCGAAGAAACCGGTGTAATTTCCCTTGCCTTGAGCGGCCGTCTGGAACGGCGTCTCGATTACAATTCCCTGCAGTCACGCCTGGAAGAACTATTTGCGCCCAAAGCGCAAGGATTGAGTGATTACATCAATCGGAGGAATGGCCGGCAATGAATTATTTTCTGGGCCGGAATCTGCTTCCCAAACTGTTGGCGATATTAGCCGCCCTGATCTTGTGGATTTTTGTCATGAATGAACAGAATCCGCCGGTGGAGGGAACCTTTCAGGTCTCGTTGAGCAACCGGAATTTATCGGGAAAAATGATCGTGATGGAGGCGCCGGAATCGGTGCGGGTCAAGGTCCGCGGCTTACGGAATGCTATTGCCGGCGCGGCGGGACGAAATTTTCAGGCGTATGTCGATCTGAAAGGACTGTCGCCCGGACAGTACGACCTGCCGGTTGTCGTGGCGCTGCCAACGGGCTATGAACTGGTGGAAGTGCTTCCAGACAAGGTCAGTGTAATAATCGAAGCGGTTCAATCCCGAATTTTTCCGGTGGAACCACGCCTGACCGGCCCTGTCGTCGGTCAGATGACTCTGGGGAAAGTGGAAGTGGCCCCCAAAACCGTCACTATTACCGGCCCGCAAAGCATGCTGGATTCGGTTGGCAAGGTGCTCGCGCCGGTTGAGATCCGGGATCGGACTCCGGCGTTCGTACTGGAGTCGAAACTGTTTATCGCCGGAGTGGATGGGAACGAATTAAAGAATCTGAAAGTGGATCCGGTGCACGTCAAGGTTTCCGGCGTCCTGGAACCGGGAACCGTCACGAAGACGGTTGACGTGAAAACCGTGCTGACAGGCAACTTGCCGGAAGGCATCCTGCTGCGCAGGGTATTTACTGAACCGGCGAAAGTGGAACTACGGGGGCCGAAGGAAATTCTCGACCGGTTGGCTGCCGTGTCCACGGAACCGGTGGCGTTGACCGGAATTACAAAAGACGTTACCCGGGAAGTACCGCTGCAGCTGCAACCAGGGATTACTGTGGCCCGGAAGACTGTGATGGTCCGAATTACTGTTGGGCAGGGGCCGTGAGATGAATCAGCATATGCCGGTGTTTTTGCGTTTGGCTAATTTTCGGGTTTCCATCGATGAAGAACGATCTTTGGAAACCCTTGTTTCTGCGCGTTTGCGTGTCAGTCGCGGCCAGTTGGGAAAAGTCTCGATTCTGCGCAAAGCGCTGGATGCCCGACGGGAAGGAAATATTTCTTTTGTGTATACCGTCGAGCTGGAAGTGCCGGAGGCAACCGACAAATGGCTGAAGACCTGGACCGCCGACAAGCATGTGACGCAAGTGGAACCAGATCTCATTCCGGCATTGCAGCCAGGCGGCCGCCCTTTGTCGGAACGGCCGATCGTGGTGGGATTTGGTCCCGCCGGGATGTTTGCGGCGTTGACTTTGGCGCGATATGGCTATAAACCGCTGGTGCTGGAACGAGGACCGGACGTGGAAGCGCGGCAATTGGCAGTCCGGAAGTTTTGGGAACAGGGCGTCCTCGATGAAACGGCCAATGTGCAGTTTGGCGAGGGAGGCGCCGGGACCTTTTCCGACGGGAAACTGACAACCCGAGTGCATGACCGGCTGATGGCCGAGGCGCTGAATATTATGGTGGAAGCGGGAGCGCCGCCGGAAATCCGCTATTGGTACAAACCCCACATTGGCACCGACCGCTTGCGACAGGTTGTCCGGAACATCCGTCGGCAGATTGAAATGTTGGGTGGCGAAGTGCGCTTCCGGCGACAGGTGACGGATTTTCAGGTGGAACAGGGAGTTCTCGTCGGACTGACCGTCAATGGGAGCGAAAAGCTGTCCTGCTCGGCCGTCTTGCTCGGAATCGGTCATAGCGCCCGGGACACGTATCAGTCGTTGCTGCATTGCGGGACGGCGATGGAGGCAAAACCTTTTTCGATCGGGGTACGCATCGAACATCCCCAGGAACTGATCGACCGAGCTCAATACGGTGGAGCGGCGGGTCATCCGCGACTGGGGGCGGCCGACTATGCTTTGGTGTATCATGATCGGGACACTGGTCGGACCGCATATTCCTTCTGCATGTGCCCCGGCGGTGTTGTCATCGGCGCGGCTTCAGAAGCCGGCGGGGTCGTCGTCAACGGCATGAGCCATTATAGCCGTTCTTCCGGTTCCGCCAACAGCGCTTTGGCCGTGAATGTGACGCCGGAAGATTTCGGCGACGGGATTTTGGCAGGAATGGAATTTCAGCGTCGCTATGAGAAAATGGCCTTTGAATTGGGCGGGCGGTCATATTTTGCGCCGGTGCAGACCGTGGGCGAATTTTTGGCAGGCCGTTCGGGCGGACGGGATTTTTTGACGCCGCCCAGCTATGGCCCAGGCATTCGTAGCGTTGATCTCAGCGAATGCCTGCCGGAATTTGTTTCGTGCGCGCTGCGGCGGGCGCTGCCGGATTTTGGCCGAAAGATTCGCGGCTTTGACCATCCGGGCGCGGTGATGACTGGGGTGGAAACCCGTACTTCGGCGCCACTGCGCATTCTGCGCGGGGAAGACCGCCAATCGGTGAATGTGGCGGGACTCTATCCCATGGGCGAAGGCGCGGGCTATGCCGGCGGCATCATGAGTGCGGCGATGGACGGAATGAATACGGCAAACGCGATTATTCGCGAATATAAACCCGAATAGCAGGAGTATGGGAGGCAACGATAATGGCAAGATTATTCGGCACGGATGGAGTCAGGGGGATCGCAAATACCGAGCTGACGCCGGAACTGGCATTTCGGCTGGGCTGGGCCGCAGCCTGGTACTTTGGCCGGGAGCAGAAGAAACCGACATTTCTGATTGGCCGTGACACCCGTGTGTCGGGACAGATGCTGGAAGCGGCCCTTTGCGCCGGAATTTGTTCGGCCGGCGGCAACGCCACGGTTCTCGGCGTAATTCCCACTCCGGGCGTCGCCTGGCTTACGAGCAGTTCCGATGCCGCGGCGGGAGTGGTGATTTCCGCTTCCCATAATCCCTATGCCGACAACGGCATCAAATTCTTCAGCGGGACAGGCTACAAACTTCCGGATGCGGTCGAAGACGAACTGGAGGAAATCGTGGCTCGCGGCATGGAAACACTACCCCGCCCCACGGGAAAATCTGTGGGGACGATTGGGTACCGACACGACCGGATCGCCGATTATCAGGATTTTCTTTGCAGCACGGTCAAAGAATCGTTGGCCGGATTGCGCGTGGTTATTGACTGTGCAAACGGCGCTTCGTGCGAAACGGCGCCGGCTGTGCTTTCCCGGCTGGGAGTGGATCTCCATGTTCTCCATTGTGCGCCGGACGGCCTGAATATCAACGACCATTGTGGATCAACCCATATCGAATCCCTTCAGGCGGCTGTGCTGGAACAAAAGGCCGACTTAGGACTCGCTTTTGACGGCGATGCGGACCGGTGTCTGGCTGTGGATGAAAAAGGGCAGCCGGTGGACGGCGATCAGATCATGGTGATTTTGGCGCATGAATTGATCCGGAACAAGGCGCTCCGCGAAAACACCCTGGTGGCTACCGTCATGAGCAATATCGGCCTGCATCAGGCGATACGTCGGGTCGGCGGCCATGTCATGGTCACTGCCGTCGGAGATCGGTATGTGCTCGAAGCGATGCAGAAACACGGGCTGTCCTTAGGCGGTGAACAGTCGGGACACATTATTTTCGGCGAGTACAGCACGACGGGCGACGGCTTGATGACGGCGCTGCAGCTGCTGTCCGCCATGAAACGCAGCGGTGAGCCGCTATCCTCCCTTGGGGCGCTCATGACTCGTTTTCCTCAGGTTCTGGTCAATGTCCGGGTGCGCAGCAAAGCCGGCTGGCAGGAAAATTCCCGCATTGCCGCCGCTGTGCAAGCTGCGGAAGCCAAGCTGGGGGAAGATGGCCGGATTCTTGTCCGCGCTTCCGGTACGGAGCCACTTATCCGCGTGATGGCGGAAGGACCGGCCCAGGACGAACTGGAACGACTGGCCGCTGATGTGGCCCAGGTGATCCGGGCCGAGTTGAGTTGACCGGACGGCTTGTTTTCGATAAAATGAATTAAAAGGCTGTTGATAAAGGGCCATCTGCTGCGGCATGACTTTGTTTGCTGGCTTGCGTACAACGAAGTGCGCGGCACGGCGCAAGCCACGTCATTTCTTGCATCTGGACCTTTTTGAACAGCCTTCGCTGCAGTAACAGCGAGAACTTCTGTATTCACTCAAAATATATTCCGGATCAACCCAATCTGTCTGAAAAAGGAGGAAGCAACCGGAGGACGCGGGTTGAATCCAGAACTATATAGCGCTGGCGCTTGCTCTCGGGCAAGTGGACGAGGGGAAGGTTCATCGAGAATTCAGCGGATGCCTTCCGGCTGTCTGCAGCCGCAAGCAATCGACAAAGCCGCGGGGTGACCGGCGGGACAAAACGATTGTGGCAGAACCCGATCAATGAATATTGGAGGAATAACATATATGTGTGGTATTGTGGGCTATGTCGGGCCAAAACAAGCTGCGCCATTTTTGCTGGAAGGTCTGCGAAAACTGGAATATCGCGGGTATGATTCCGCCGGCATCGCCGTGTATAATGGCGCCAACATTACCCTGGAAAAGTGCATGGGCCGTCTCGACAGCCTGGAAAAGAAAATTGAAGGGCGCATTCCCCAGGGGCATCTGGGCATCGGCCATACCCGCTGGGCAACCCATGGCCGGCCGTCCGACACTAACGCGCATCCTCATGCCGATTGCCATGGCGATTTTGTGGTGGTGCACAATGGAATCGTTGAAAATTACCTTCATATCAAGGAGCGCCTGATCGAAAAAGGTCACAAATTCTTGTCGGAGACCGACACCGAAGTAGTGGCCCATCTGGTGGAAGAATACTACGAAGGCGATTTTGTCGAAGCCGTGAAAAAAGTTCTGGCCGAGATCCGGGGATCGTACTCGCTGGTCTTTATTTCCAAACATGAGCCCGACAAGATCATCTGCACCAAACAGGACAATCCCCTGGTCATCGGTCTGGGCGAAGGCGAAAATTTCATTGCCTCCGACATTCCGGCGATTATCCATCGCACGCGGCGGACTTTCATTCTCAGCGACGGCGAAATGGCCGTCGTGACCAAGGATTCGGTCTGGGTCACCAACCGGCAGGGGACGCCTGTATCCAAGAAAGTCTTTGAAGTGAACTGGGATGCGGAAGCGGCGGAAAAGGGCGGCTACGATCATTTCATGATCAAGGAGATCATCGAACAGCCCAAAGCCTTCCGCGACACGATGACGGCCCGGGTGAACAAAGACGACAACACCATTTTCTTTGACGAACTGAAGTGGAACCGGGAAGAAGTCGCCGCCATCAAGAAAATCATGATTACCGCCTGCGGGACGGCCTATCATGCCGGTCTGGTCGGCAAGTACTATCTGGAGCAGCTGGCGCGGATCCCGGTCGAGGTGGATATTGCGTCCGAGTTCCGCTATCGAAATCCGTTGGTGGATTCCAGCACGCTGGTGATTATCATCAGCCAATCCGGCGAGACCAGCGATTCTCTGGCGGCCCTGAAGGAAGCCAAGCGGCTGGGGGCCCGAACATTGGCGGTCACGAATGTCGTCGGCTCTTCCATTGCCCGGGAAGCTGATCAGGTAATTTATACCTGGGCCGGTCCGGAGATCGCGGTGGCTTCCACCAAAGCCTACACCACCCAACTGCTGGTAATGTTGATGGTGTCGCTCTACTTGGCCGGACTGCGTGAAAGCCTGCCGGCTGAGCGGTTGCAACAGATCGTGGCGGAGCTCAGGAATTTGCCGCAAAAGGCGGATGCGTTCCTGGCCAATGGACAGGCGGTCAAGACGTTTGCCGAACTGTATGGCTTTAATGAAGATGTGTTTTTCATCGGCCGGTCGCTTGATTATGCCGTGGCCATGGAAGGCGCACTCAAGCTCAAGGAAATTTCCTATATTCATGCCGAAGCCTATGCCGCCGGTGAGCTGAAGCATGGAACCCTCGCGCTGATTATTGAGGGGGTACCGGTCATCGCCCTGGCGACCCAAATGGATGTCTACGAGAAAACACTGAGCAACATCAAGGAAGTCAAGGCGCGCGACGCGGTGGTCATCGGCCTGGCGATGGAAGGCGACGATCAGATCAAAAAGTATGTCGATCACACGATCTTCATCCCGGCCACGGAAAAATATCTGGCGCCGATTTTGGCGGTGATCCCATTGCAGTTGCTGGCCTATTATGCGGCCGTGACGCGGGGCTGCGACGTGGACAAGCCCAGAAATCTGGCCAAGAGCGTAACAGTCGAATAAGAACGAGTATCTGGGGCTGTTTCAATTGAGACAGCCCCGTTTCATTGGCAGACCGGCTCAGCCGGACCGCGCGGAAATTTGATTGTCGGGATTTTCACCGAAATTCGTATCGGCTCGAAGTGATGCTTTTCCGGACGGGTCCAATGGCTCATCCGGCGCCAGTGGACCCTAAAATCAACATCCTTGTTGGTTTTCTCGGCAACCCCATCACTGCTTCGCCGACGAATTATGCGGTTCAAATCCAACGCAATCAGCATTTTCCAGCGCGGTCCGGCTGGTTCACCATTTTCTGCAATTTTCCGCTACAAATTCACTATTGGTCTGGACAAAAATCAGCTTGCTGGTTATAATGAAAGCATCCCTCCCCGGGATGGGGGGGTATAAATAAGGCGGTGGTTTTTGTGTGGAAGAAGTACGCGTATTTTGTACTGATTGCCTATTTGTTCGTCGGATTCTTTTTTTACCCCGTGCTGGGGGTGATCGCACTGGCTTGCATGTTGGCGCCGGTGGCGCTGGCACCGTTCAAGGGTAGGGCTTGGTGCGGCAATTATTGTCCCCGGGGCAGCCTGTGGGATGAAGTGTTCGCCAAGATCAATCCATCCCGGACCATTCCCGGTTGGGCTCGGGTTCCCGGATTCCGCTACGGGGTTCTGTTCACGATTTTTGGCCTGTTTACCTGGCAAATGGCGGGGGCTTGGCCGGATCCGGCGGCGATCGGAAAAGTTTTTTTGCGCGTTATTTTCATCACGACCCTGATTGGTATTTTTTTGGCCCTGAAGTTCAGTCCCCGAACCTGGTGCAGCTTCTGCCCGATGGGTACGATGGCTTCGCTGTTCTCAAAAGGGAAAAATCCGATTCACGTCGAAAAGACATGTGTGAGTTGCGGATTGTGCGCCAAAGCCTGTCCGATGGATCTGGCGCCGTACAAACAGGGCGAATTATTCGCCGATCCGGATTGCATCAAGTGCGGCGTTTGCGTGGCCAAATGCCCGAAACAGGCGTTGAGTTTTCCCGGATAAGTTTGTTTGAGAATATAGCGCGGGGAGGCGGAAACATGTGGCATCGATGGAGCCGATTCGGGATTCTGGGGGCGCTGATATTGCTGTTGGTTGTCAGCGGGCCAAGTCTGGGGGAGAGCGCCGACTGTCCCGAACCGGATAGGATCAGGGCCCGGGTCGCCGACAACAATGAATTCGCATTTTCCTTGTATCAAAAGATCGCCGGCGCCGAACCAAACCTTGAAAAAAATGTCTTTTTTTCTCCGTACAGCATTTCTACGGCGCTGGGCATGACCTATGCGGGAGCACGCGGCGAAACGGCGCAGCAGATGTCAGCGGCGCTGCGGTTTGACGCGGAACAGGAAACGTTGCACCAATCTTTTCGCGACTTGGCGACCCGGCTGGACGGAACCGGCAAGCCGTATCAGCTCAAGATCGCCAATGCGCTCTGGGGGCAGCGGAACTATCCGTTCGAAGCGAAGTTTTTGTCCCTGATTGGCGAATTTTACGCCGGCGGATTCCAGACATTGGATTTTTCGCAGGCACCGGAGCCAAGCCGGGTGGCGATCAACCACTGGGTGGAACGGCAAACGGCCGACAAGATCCGGAACTTGCTGCAGCCAGGCGATATTACCTCGCTGACGCGGTTGGTATTGACCAACGCGATTTATTTCAAAGGCGAATGGGAAACTCCGTTTGAGAAAAACCAGACCCGCCCAGCGCCATTCAAAGTCAATCCCGGGAACACCGTCGAGGTTCCGATGATGGTACGGACCGGGCAATTGCCCTATGCGGAGACGGATTCGCTGCAGGCGGTCGAGCTGCCGTATGCCGGTGAAGATCTGGCGATGGTCCTTCTATTGCCGAAGGATGATCTCGGTTCCCTGGAACAATATTTGTCACGGCAGCAAGTGGGGATATTGTTGACCCAAATGCAGCCGAAGCGGCTCAGCCTGTTTCTGCCGCGTTTCAAATTCGATGCCCGGTATGCCTTGCAGAACAAAGACTACTTGCCGGCCTTGGGAATGGTCGATGCCTTTGACAGTCAATTAGCCGATTTTTCAGGGTTGATAGGCCATAAGGGCTTATTTGTTTCAGGCGTATTTCACAAAGCGTTTATTGATGTGAACGAGAGCGGCACGGAGGCGGCTGCGGCGACGGCCGTAGTGGTCGGGCTGAAGAGCATGCCGCCGCCAGCGACCGTTTTTCGGGCGGATCACCCCTTTCTCTTCCTGATCCATCACAAACCCACCGGATCGATCCTGTTTATGGGGCGGATCGCCAATCCGGCGCAATAAAAGGCAGTCGCAAAGGGTACTGTTTTTGCAGTACCCTTTGTTTTTTCAGGTGACGGGCGGGTTGTGAATGAGGCGAAGAATAAGAAAAAATATAAAGTCAAAAATATTGACTTTCAAAAATTGGTTTGCTAAAATCAAATCAGAGGCGAGAGCCGACAATAAAAATTTAGGAGGGTTCAAAATGGCAAATATCAGATTGTGGTCGCCGATGGACCACCTTTTCCGGGACTTTGCGGACATGACAAGGATGCTTGACATGCCGAACGTACCCGTTCTGTTCAAGGGGGGAGAACCCAAGGTCGACATCATCCAAAATGAAACGGACGTCGTTGTCAAGGCGGATGTCCCCGGAGTCAAGAAAGAAGACATCAACGTGACGGTTACCGAAGATACGATCACGATCCGTGGCGAAACCAAGTCGGACTTTGAGGAGAAGAAGGAGAACTACTTCCATTCGGAACGCTTCTTCGGAACCTATAGCCGGACGTTGCCGCTGCCGACGTTGGTGGCTGGCGACAAGGCGAGCGCCAAGTTCGAGGACGGCGTGCTGACGATCACGATTCCCAAGGCGACTAAGCCGGAAAAAGGGCACGTGGTGGATATCCAGTAATGGGATGTTGTTGAGAAACCGGTCTCTCTCCTGAAAGGGAGGCCGGTTTTTTATCGACAGGGCTGTATGAGGCGGAGATCGTCGAGTCACAGGGCAATCCAACCGTCAAGCGGCGGAACATGAGGTAAGCGGAGGTTAAGTGAAGCGTCGAAGCGTTCTCTTTTCCGCCGCGTGGATCGGTCAACAAAATGGGGTTTTTGAATTGGATTCGATATAGACCCGAAAAATAACTGCGCCAAGCGCAGGCAGAGAGGCAGGTTCTGAAAATGGGAAGAGCAGTAGGAATAGATTTGGGGACGACTAACTCGGTGATCGCGGTGCTGGAAGGAGAACGTCCCGAAGTGATTGCCAATACGGAGGGCGGTCGAACCACGCCGTCCGTGGTGGCCTTCCGGGACAACAATGAACGGCTGGTGGGGCAATTGGCCAAGCGCCAGGCCGTCATGAATCCCACTAAAACTTTTTACTCCGTGAAGCGGTTTATCGGTCGCCGTTATGATGAAGTGACCGCCGAAATGAAACTGGTTCCGTATAAAGTGGTGACCGGGCCCAACAATACCGTGAAATTCCAGGTGGATGACAAAGGCTACGCGCCGGAAGAAATCTCGGCCCAAGTGCTCCGGAAAATGGTAGATGACGCCGCCAAGTATCTGGGAGAAAAAATCACCGACGCCGTAATCACGGTTCCGGCCTATTTCAACGACGCGCAACGGCAGGCAACGAAGGATGCCGGGAAAATCGCCGGGCTGAATGTGCTACGGATCATCAATGAGCCGACGGCGGCGGCGCTCGCCTACGGCCTGGACAAGAAGAAAAACGAAACCATCCTGGTCTTTGACCTTGGCGGCGGGACGTTCGACGTTTCGATCCTGGAAGTCGGCGACGGCGTATTCGAAGTGAAATCCACGAGCGGTGACACCCACCTCGGCGGCGATGATTTCGACAAAGTACTGGTCGACTGGCTGGCGGACGAGTTCAAAAAATCCAACGGGATCGACTTGCGCAGCGACAAGCAGGCTTTGCAACGTCTGACGGAAGCGGCGGAAAAAGCCAAGGTTGAACTGTCGTCCGTGATGGAAACGACGATCAGTTTGCCGTTCATTACGGCGGATGCGTCCGGGCCGCGGCACCTCGAAGAAAAACTGAGCCGCGCCAAATTCGATGATTTGACGGCGGAGTTGGTGAATCGCTGCCGCAAGCCGGTGGAACAGGCGATGGCTGACGCGAAGCTGACAGCCAAAGATCTTGCGGAAGTGATCTTGGTCGGCGGGTCCACCCGGATTCCGGCCGTGCAGAAAATGGTCCGGACGTTGACCGGCAAAGACCCGAACCAGAGCGTGAATCCGGACGAAGTCGTGGCGGTGGGCGCCGCGATCCAGGCCGGCGTGCTGACCGGCGAACTGAAAGATGTCGTTTTGCTCGACGTGACGCCGCTGTCGCTGGGCGTGGAAACTTTGGGCGGCGTGATGACGAAGATCATCGACCGCAACACGACCATTCCGGCGCGCCGTAGCCAGGTGTTCAGTACGGCGGACGACAATCAGCCGGAAGTGGATGTGCATGTGCTGCAGGGCGAACGCGAAATGGCCAAGGATAACCGGACACTCGGCCGGGTTAAACTGTCCGGCATTGCGCCGGCGGCTCGGGGAGTGCCGCAAATCGAAGTGACCTTTGACATCGACGCCAACGGAATCCTGACGGTCGGCGCCAAAGACAAAGCAACAGGAAAAGAACAAACCATCACGATTTCGAACTCGAGCAATCTGCCCAAAACCGAAGTCGAGCAGATGGTCAATGCCGCCAAGCAACATGCGGACGAAGACAAACAGCGGCGACAGCAGGTGGAGGTCCGCAACGAGGTGGACACGCTCGTGTACCAGTCCAAGCGGCTTCTGTCGGATCAGGCGGCCAGCCTGCCGGCGCATGTGAAGGGGCTGCTCGAAGCCTCTCTGGAAAAAGCAAAAAAGGCCCTGGATGACAATGTCGGCGTCGACGCGCTGCGCAGCGTGAAAGTGGAATTGGAGCAAGCCTATGGGCAGGCCTGCCAGTGCAAGCCGGAAAGTCAGGGCCCGACGGTGGAGAATCCCACAGGGCCGAAAAAATCCAGCGATGACGTGATGGATGCGGAGTACGAAGAAAAATAGGACACGATAAAGCAAACGAAATGGCGGTGAGCAATCCATGAAATATATCGACTACTATGAAGCGCTGGGCGTTCCCCGGACGGCAACGGAGAAAGAGATAAAGTCCGCTTACCGCAAGCTGGCCCGACAGCATCACCCTGATTTGCATCAGGGTGATGCCAAGAAGGCGGCGGAAGAAAAATTCAAAACGATTAATGAAGCGTATGAAGTGCTGAGTGATCCGGAGAAACGAAAAAAATACGACCGCTTGGGCATGAACTGGCAGTCGGGTCAGGATTTTCAGCCGGGGCCCGACATGGGCGGATTTGATTTTCGCAATGTGAATATCAACGGCCAGGATTTGCATGGGTTTAGTGACTTTTTTGCGTCGATGTTTGGCGGCCAGGATATTTTCGGTCGCCGAGGCGCCCGGACGGAGCGGCAACGGGGACCTGTGCGGGGTGAGGATATCGAGGCGGAGATCAATCTGCTGGTCGAGGAACTTTACAACGGTGGCGAAAAGGATATCCAAATCCAGGCCGGCGGCGCAACGAAGACCGTCAAGGTGAAAATCCCGCCACGCATCTATCCCGGCGCGGTATTGCGGCTCAAAGGCCTCGGCGGCAGCGGCTTTGGCGGCGGCGGGACGGGTGATTTGCTGTTGCAGCTGAATGTCCTGCCCCATCCGATTTGGCGGATCGAAGACCAGGTCGATGTGGAGACCGATCTGACGATTTATCCGGAACAGGCGGTCGTGGGCGACAAGGTGTCGGTGCCGACGCCGGATGGCATGATCCAGCTGAAGATTCCGGCCGGGATTCACAACGGACAGAAGATGCGGCTGAAAGACAAAGGCCTGAAACGGAAAAATGGCACGCTCGGCGACATGTTCGTGCGGGTGAAGATCGATACGCCGATAGAGCAGAGCGCCGAGGAAGTCGAACTGTATCAGAAGATTTTTGAATTGCGAAACCGGTAGAGCGGGGGAGGAAAGAAAATGGCGGAAGAAAAATTGACGCAAAAAGCGACGGCGGTGCTGCAGGACGCGCAGCAATCGGCGGCGATGAATTATCATCAGGAAGTGACGTCCCGGCATGTCTTTCACGCCTTGCTGAAAGACCGGGATCCGATTGTCGACCACATTCTGGCCCAAGCCAAGATCGAGCCGTCGCTGCTCGAAACCAAGGCGGCCCAGTTGGTGAAGAGCCAGCCGTCGGTGAAGGGACAGGAAGGGAATCTGCGCTGGAACACGGCGATGGTGCGGGTGATGGCGCTGGCCGAGAAATTGGCCAAAGATGCCCAGGACGAATATGTCAGCGTGGAACATTTGCTGATGGCGGTGGCGGAAGACGGTGACGGCGATGTTGTACAGGTCTGCCGGGATTTTGGCCTGAGCCGTTCCAAGATTCGCGAATGGAGCCGGGAATTCCGCAAGGGGCAGAATGTTACCAGCGACAACCCGGAAGGCGGGGCGCAGATGCTGGCCAAGTACGGACGGGATCTGACGGAACTGGCCAAGCAGGGCAAGTTGGACCCGGTGATCGGCCGGGACGACGAGATTCGCCGCGTGGTGGAAATCCTGTCCCGTCGGACCAAAAACAATCCGGTGCTGATCGGCGATCCCGGCGTTGGTAAAACAGCGATCGTTGAAGGACTGGCCCGGCGAATCGTAGCCGGGGACGTGCCGGAATCCCTGAAAAACAAGACCGTGTATTCGCTCGACCTCGGCGCGATGGTGGCGGGCTCGAAATACCGCGGCGAATTCGAGGAACGTCTCAAAGGCGTACTGACGGAGATCGCCAAGTCGGAAGGCCGGATCATCCTGTTCATCGATGAACTGCACACGGTGGTGGGCGCCGGCGCGGCCGAAGGAGCGATGGATGCCGGCAATATTCTCAAACCGTTGCTGGCGCGGGGCGAGCTGCGTTGCATCGGCGCGACGACCCTAAACGAGTACCGCAAGCATATCGAAAAAGACGCGGCGCTGGAGCGGCGGTTCCAACCGGTCGTGGTGGCCCAGCCATCGGTGGAGGACACGATTTCCATCCTGCGCGGGCTGAAGGAACGCTATGAAGTGCATCATGGCGTGAAGATCAAGGATGCGGCGCTGGTGGCCGCAGCGGTGCTGTCGGACCGTTATATCGCCGACCGGTTCCTGCCGGACAAGGCTATCGACCTCATGGACGAATCGGCGGCGAAATTGCGGACCGAGATCGATTCGATGCCGACCGAGCTGGACGAACTGCTGCGCCGCGTGATGCAGCTGGAAATCGAACAGCAGGCGCTCAAAAAGGAAAACGATCCGGCCTCGGTGGAGAAGCTAGCCCGGATTGAGGAAGAACTGAAAGAAATCCGGCAGCAGTCCGATTCACTGAAGGCGCAGTGGCAGATGGAGAAACAGGCGATTACCCGGTTACGCGGCCTGAAAAAGGAGATCGAATCAGTCCGCAACGACATGGAAGCCGCCGAGCGGGCCTACGATCTCAACCGGCTGGCGGAACTGAAGTACGGGCGCTTGCCGGAACTGGAGCAGCGGCTGAAAAATGAGGAAGCCCTGCTGCAAGAAAAACGCAGCAATAAAATGCTGCTCAAGGAAGAAGTCGACGAGGACGACATCGCCAAGGTGGTCAGCCGCTGGACCGGCATTCCGGTGTCCCGGATGCTGACCGGCGAGCGGGAGAAGTTGGTTCATCTTGAGGACACTCTGCATGAGCGGGTGGTCGGCCAGGAGGAAGCGGTGACCGCCGTCAGCGAGGCGATCATTCGGGCCCGTGCCGGGATCAAGGATCCCAACCGGCCCATCGGTTCGTTCGTTTTCCTTGGACCGACCGGCGTCGGCAAGACGGAACTGGCCAAAACGTTGGCGGAAGTCCTGTTTGACGACGAGCGCAGCATGATTCGCCTGGACATGAGCGAATACATGGAAAAACACACCGTTTCCCGGCTGATCGGCGCGCCGCCCGGTTATGTCGGCTACGAGGAGGGCGGCCAGCTCACGGAAGCGGTGCGACGGCGTCCTTACAGCGTCATACTGCTGGATGAGATCGAAAAAGCGCACAATGATGTATTCAACGTTCTGCTTCAGATCCTTGAAGACGGACGGCTTACAGACGGCAAAGGCCGGACCGTCGATTTCAAGAATACCGTGATCATCATGACTTCCAATCTGGGATCCGCCGAAATTCTGAACAATGACTTCGCGGTGGCGAAAGAGCGGGTGCTTGAGCTGATGAAGGTACATTTCCGCCCGGAATTTCTGAACCGGATCGACGACATCATTGTGTTCAACGCTCTTTCCGCCGAACAGGTCGGCAAGATCGCCGGAATCCTGCTGACGGGCTTGGCGAAGCGGCTGCAAAAGCAGCTCAACATCACTCTGATCTGGACCGACGCGGTGCTGCGGCGGCTGGCGACAGAGGGATACGACCAGAATTATGGCGCGCGGCCGTTGCGGCGGCTGATCGGCCGGGCGGTGGAAACCGAGCTGTCAAAGCGGATTGTTCGCGGGGAAGTGTCGGAAGGTTCAATCGTGAAACTGACGGCGGAAAGCGGAAAAATCGACATGGAAGTGCAAACCGGCGGCTGAGAATTCGGTTGTCGGAGCAAAGGGACCGCGGGGATCGGGCTGACTCTCCGCGGTCCCTGTTTTGCGTCAAGTTTTGATTTTGCGACAGGAACTTCCCGCTGCAGCGAGAATACTATATAACATGGAGTTGATGAAGTTTGGATTTTAAACCGCTGGAATTGGCGGACAAACCGGTGTTTGACGCAATGCTGCGCGAGCGCTACTACGAGAATTCATGGTTTACCTTTACGACCTTTTTCACCTGGCGTGAGAATTTCGTTACCACGTGGACGCTCTCTGAAGATTGCCTATATCTCAGGATGCAGGCCAATGGCCTGGTTTATTTTTTGGCGCCGTTCGCTGCAGCTAACCGTTCGCTTGCGGCTGCTGTCGACGTGGCGGTACGGGAGAGCCGACAACGGAATGAAGCTTTCCTAATGAAGGGCCTGTCTCCGGCGATGTGGACCGAGCTGGATGCTGCTTTTCCCGGTCGATTTTCGATGACGGCGCAACGGGATTATTTCGATTATGTCTACCGGGCGGAAGACCTGCGGACACTGGCCGGGCGGAAATATCATTCAAAACGGAACTTTGTGAACCGTTTTCTGGCCGAGCATCAGGATTGGTCCTTTGAACCGTTGACTGCCGCATCCAAGGCGGACTGCCTGCAGGTTCAGCAAATCTGGTGTCAACAGAGGGATTGCACCGGCGACTCCATGGTGGGCGCCGAAGACCGGGCGCTAAATGAAGCCCTGGACCATTTTGAGACTTTGCAGCTGCGTGGCGGACTGATCCGTTTGGCAGGGAAACCGGTTGCTTTCAGCATCGGTGAAACCTTGAACGCGGATACCGCGGTTGTTCATATGGAAAAGGCGGATTTCTCCATCCCCGGCCTGTATGCCTTGATCAACCGGGAATGTTGCCGTCAGGCCTGGGGCAATGTGGAATATATCAACCGTGAGGAAGACATGGGGGAGGAAGGGCTGCGCAAGGCGAAAGAGTCCTACTACCCGGTCCGGCTGGTGGAAAAAATCAAGATCAATTTGCGGGAGGGATGAGGGTATGGCCCAAGATTGTTCGTTCGATGTAGTGTCCCAGGTTAACATGCAAAATATGGACAATGCCGTGAACCAAGCGATGAAAGAGATCAGCCAGCGCTATGATTTCAAGGGAGCGGTGGCGGAAATAACGCTGGAAGGATCCCTGTTGAAATTTTCAGCCCAGGATGAATTCAAACTGGACGCCATGATGGATGTGTTGCGTCTGAAGATGGTGAAAGCCGGAATCTCGGCTCGAGCCCTGAAGCCGGGAAAACTGGAACAGGCCAGCAAGGGGACGGTGCGCCAGACGATGGAAATTCAGACGGGGATCGCCGCGGACAAAGCCAGGGATGTCGTGGCCGGAATCAAAGGGTTGAAACTGAAGGTTCAGGCTTCCATCATGGGGGATCAGATTCGGGTGGCCGGTGCGAAAAAGGATGACTTGCAAAAAGTAATCACGTTTTTGAAGGCGCAGGATTATGGAATCGACCTGCAATTTATTAACATGAGGTCATAGAACGGGGGAAGACATGAATCCTGCGATCCTGGCGCAAATGAAGCGCTGGTTTTTGGAATACGCGCGATCTTTTTATTCCGGGGATGCGGATGTCCAGGCGCATATTCGCCTGAAGGAAGCGCATACCGCCCGGGTTTGCGATCGCATGGGACAGTTGTCGGACTCGTTGCGCCTGACACCGGAACAAGACATCATTGCCCGTCTGGTCGCGTTGTTCCATGATGTGGGGCGGTTTCGCCAGTATACGCAATACCGGACTTTCAATGATTTTCGATCGGAGGATCATGCCTGTCTGGGAGTGCGGATCTTGCGGGAAACCGGCGTCTTGGCCGAATTGTCGCCAGTACGGCAGGCATTGGTTCAGAAAGCGGTACGGTATCATAACGGGCGCGAGATTCCGGCGGATGATGCGGAAACGGTCTTTTTCGCCCGGATGATCCGCGATGCGGACAAACTGGATATCCTGGAGATGATCACCAGCGAGGAAGAAGAGCTCCGAATGCTGCCCATGCCGGAATACGGCGGGATGCAGAAAGTTTCGGCGGCCACGCTGGAGTTCATCATGACGGGGCAGGTCGCCCGTTTCGAACATATCCGTACCGGGGCGGACCTGCTGTTGTTTCGCATGTCCTGGGTGTTTGACATGAATTTTTCGTGGACATTCCGCGAAGT
>CAZRLN010000021.1:0-4514 GCA_964601085.1 uncultured Veillonellaceae bacterium
GCGGAAGCGGGCCAGTAGTAGGGCAGCAATAACCAAGACAAACAAGAAGATGTTTTTTTTCATAGATAGACCCCTTTTTTCATCAGTGTTGATTTCGATACGGTTTCATTTTTTTGCCAGGTTGCCGGGTTGGGTTCGGTATTCGAGATGCTTGAGCGCATAGTCGAAAAATACGGCCAGAGCGGCAGCCGGCAAGGCGCCGGCCAGGCTCAGGGGAGAGGTGGCCATCGCGATTCCCCGGCAGACCAACTCACCGAGGCCGCCGCCGCCGATCAGCGCCGCCAGTGTGGCCACGCCGACGATCAACACGGTTGCTGTCCGGACGCCGGCCATGATAATGGCCAGAGCCATCGGCAATTCGATCATCCACAGGATTTGCAGTGAAGTCATCCCCATGCCGGTTCCGGCCTCGATCGCCGCCGGGTTGACTCCGGTGATCCCGGCATAGGTGTTGCGCAGGATCGGCAGCAATCCGTAAATGGTCAACGCGACGATGGCCGGTATTTTGCCGATTCCGAGCAGCGGAATCATGAACCCCAGCAGGGCCAGGCTCGGTATGGTCTGGAATACCGCCGTCACGCCGATGACCGGTTCGGCCCATTTTCGACTCCGGGTCAGAAAGATGCCGGCGGGGATGGCGATCAGATTGGCCAGGAGCAAAGAAATCAAGGTCAGCTGAAGGTGCTCCCAGGAGGCGAGAAGGATGTCGTTGAAGCGGGCGGCAAAGATTTCAAGCAGACTGGTCCACATGGGGAACCACCTCCTGTAGAGTGATTGTTTCGCTGTCGAGCCAGCGCTCGGCCATGACGTCGACAAGGCAGAAACGGGTGATGACGCCGACGAGTTCGTTCTGATCCGTGACGACCGGCAGGTAGGCGATTGCGTGGCGGCTGATAATCTGCAGGGCTTCCTTCAGCGAATCTTGGGGAGCGACCTTGTAGAGAACCGGCCGCAACAGGTCTTTCAACAGGATCGCTTCGTTCTGGAAGCGGTTGTGAATGTCCCACATAGTGACCTTTCCCAGCAGTTGTCGGTTGGCATCCACGACGAGTAGCGTGTCGACTTTCTGTTTGCGCATGAGCATCGTTGCTTCCGCCAATCCCCGGTTCGGGCGGGATGTGACCGGCGGTTTCATGACCTCCGCGATCGTAGGCAGACTGTCTTCGCTGCGGAGGCGGTTCTCGCCGATGAAATCGCGCACGAAATCATTGGCCGGGTGGCGTAAAATCTGTTCCGGCGTTCCCAACTGGACGATGTCGCCGTCTTTGAGAAGGCAGATCCGGCTGGCGATTTTCAGGGCTTCGGTAATGTCGTGCGTTACAAACAGGATAGTTTTCGATACGGTTTCCTGTAATCGCAGCAGCTCGTCCTGGAGTTGTTCCCGGCTGATGGGATCCAGGGCGCTGAACGGTTCATCCATGAGGATGATCGGCGGGTCGGCCGCCATGGCCCGGATCACGCCGATCCGCTGCTGTTGTCCGCCGCTCAATTCCTGAGGATAGCGCCGTCTGTATATTTCCGGCGACAAATTGACCATGCGCAGCAGTTCGTCGACTCGCTGCAGATAATCGGCTTTGTTCCACCCTTTCAATTTAGGGACCAACGCCACGTTTTCGGCAATTGTCATATGTGGCAGCAAACCGATGTTCTGGATGACATAGCCGATATTTTTGCGAAGTTCGACGGGGTTTTGCATACTGATATCCTCGCCGTTGATCAGGATTCTGCCGGCGGTTGGTTCCACCAGGCGGTTGACCATTTTCATGGTTGTTGTTTTTCCGCAGCCGCTCGGGCCGATCAACACCAGGATCTCGCCTCTGTTGACATGCAGGTTCAGATTTTTCACGACAGGGTGGCCAGGTTTATATGTTTTACTGATATTCTGAAATTCAATCATGAAAACCCCTCCTTTTCGAATTTTTGCACCGCTGCAATCATTGGGGAAATGGTGGTGGCGGCAGAAATACATCTTACAACTTATAATACAATAGTGAGTTGTAAGATGTCAATGCCTAACAACTTGAACATAAAACAGGGGTTGTCAGATTGGAAAGGAAAGCCTATGTCGTTCTTACTCATGTCAAGAAAATCGTATATTTTCTATCAAGGAAGCAATAAGCGCCGGGGATTTCCCCGGCGCTTATTGCAGCGATATGGCAGTTATGTGCTATTCGTTGATTAGTTCCGTCACTTTCGTCAAAACATTGCCTGAACCGACGACGACCATCCGGTCGCCCGCCTGCAAGGTTGCGCCCGATCCAGGAGAGATGATGATGTCGGTGCCGCGACGGATGGCGACGAGGGTGGCGCCGGTACGCTGCCACAAGCCAAGTTGGGCAACGGATCGTCCTACTGCGCTGGCCTGTTCCGGAATCGCTATTTCCACAGGATTGAAAGGTTGGAGATTTCGCAGTCGGTCTGTATAGCGGATGATTTGGTCCAAAACTTCATCCAGTCGTTCATTGATTTCATTTTTTCGGCTCATCAACAGCTCCAACTCTTGTTTGAGGGAGTACGTTGAATGCATCGTTTGGTGGTGTTGAAAGAATTCACTGGCCTGTTTCTGCGACAATACAATAATCTCTTTGCCTTGAGAAACCGCGACGACATCCGCTTGCGCCAACAGCCCCATAGCCTTGCGAATGGTTTCGGGAGAAACATTATATTGGCTGGATAATATGGTTCGACCGGAAATCTTTTCGCCAACGGAAAATTCACCGTCAGCGATCCGTTCCGCCACATCCATGGCGATCGATTCATATACGGGGATGTTGCTTTTTATACGCATGGCCTGCTTCCACCTCGACAAGTTTTTTGATGAACACTGATAATCATAGCGGAAACCGACTGTCTCGACAATACTTTACAGTTTGAACAGGTCGCTACGACGGGCACGCTGGGCCAGCGGGGAAGAACATTCGCCCGGGCCGCAAATTTCCGCCGCCGGAATGGCGAGTTCCCGAGACAGGAGCTCGCGCACTCGCGGTCCGCAGAAAGCGCCCTGGCAACGACCCATTCCGGCCCGTGTTCGATACTTGACGGCATCCAGCGAGCGGACGGGGATGCCGCGATGCAGGCAGTCCAAGATTTCCGCCTCGGTCACCTGCTCGCAGCGGCAGATGATGTGCTGCACCGGATCTGACGCATTCACATCGCCGGCGAAATCGGGCGGTTTCCGCTGAATGATCGGCGGCCGCTGCGCCTGAAAATTCGACTTCTCCTTCAATTCCAGGCCGCAGTCCTTCAGAATGAGGGCGACTTTGCGGGCAATCGCCGGAGACGCGGTCAAGCCGGGCGAGTCGATTCCGATTAGAATGATAAAGTTTTTGACGCGACTTTCCTCGATCACCCAATCCTTTTGATTGGAAACCGGCCGGTTGCCGGCAAAGGAAGTCAACGCCTTCCGCATGTCGAAGCCCGGCACGGAGCGGCGAGCCTGTACCACGATGTTTTGAAGGGTCTGGATGTCGGTGCCGACATCGGTTTTATCATCGATATCCTCGGCATTCGGACCGACCATCAGATTGCCGTGATAGGTCGTCGTGACGAGGATTCCTTTGCCCAGCGGCGACGGCGTCTGAAAAATCACCGAGCGGACCAGATGGCTTTGCTCCTTGTCCAGCAGGACATACTGGCCGCGCCGGGGTGTGATCCGATAGTCGTCCAGGCCGGCCAGGGAGGCGATCCGGTCGCTGTTGACGCCGGCGCAGTTCACGACGAAGCGGGCATAGTGCGCGCTTTTATCAGTGACGATGCGGAAATCTTCTACTGTTTTGGTGATGCTTTGGACCGTTTCCGACAAAAATAAATTTGCACCATTAACGATCGCGTTTTCCGCCAGGGCGATGGCAAATTCATAGGGAGAGGTGACGCCAGCGTTTTCGCAGAGCAATGCGGCGATCGCCGCTGGATTCACATGCGGCTCACGGGTCAACAGCTCGTCACTGCCGATGATTCGCAACCCGTTAACGCCATTCTGTTGTCCGTTGGCCAACAGTTGATTCAACGAGGACAGTTCCGCGTCGGAAAAAGCCAGGACCAGCGATCCGGTCCGGCGATAGCCGAAATGCAGCTCGCTGTCGAGCTGGGCGTACAGACGATTGCCGGCAACACACAGCTCGGCTTTCAACGAACCCGGTTCGTCGCTGTATCCGCCGTGCACAATGCCGCTGTTGGCCTTGGTGCAACCGCGCCCGACATCATCCGCCGCTTCGACGATGCAGATCTTCAATTGGTACCGCGACATTTCCCGGGCAATGTTCAAACCGACGACACCGGCGCCGATGATGCAGAGATCGTAAACGGAAGATGGATCCGGCGTCATGGCGATAAGATCCCGCCGTTCCCAAGATCGAAAGAAATGGACTTGATGGAGCGCTTGTCGCCGTAAGATTGGACTACATCGACAGACAATACGCCGAGAGTATCATCTAGGCGGACCCGGTTGCGCCACCAACGGGAACTGACGCTGCGCGGAACCCGGTCCAGTTCTTCCTTCGACAGCAGATCTTCCA
>CAZRLN010000021.1:4614-32504 GCA_964601085.1 uncultured Veillonellaceae bacterium
CCGGAAGCAGTGACGATGAATCGGGCGTCGCCGTTCAACGATTCGTAGGTGACTGACGGCTTCGGCGGGAGCCAGGAATCGGCATAGGCTGCAGGGAGCAGGCAGAACAGGCCGAGTACGAAGACTACGAGAGAAAGCGAATATCGCAATCGCATTCCGACACCTTCTTTTTCGCTGTAATAATGGATGGGCAGTTAAGTTTCCCTTTACAATTTCGCTGCATGGCGGGCAGTTCCTGCTCAAAAAAATTCCCCGGCGACAGCAGGAAATTTGTTTTCCAAACTGTAACCGGGGAATATGCTTTCGAGTTCTGTCCGGGAGTCTCGTCTATCACGCCGCTATGGCATGAACGGCATCGTCATCTTTTCGTAGCCGGACGGTACTTCAAACATACTTGCCGGCGGTTCCGTGAGATTTAGGTTTTTGAACACGGTAACGGAATCTTTGTGCTGGGTTTTGATCGGGAACATGTTGTTGTCTTTTAGTAACCAGAGAAAGAAGGTGCTCCGATCGTTGCCGATCTGATGCGTAATTTGGTATTTATCCGCTACATGCCCTTCCACAGTTTCCGTGAGCAGATAAGTCCGTTCCACTTCCGTGGGCGCTTTCTCGCCGCTGGCGATGGTATTGACGGACATTCCCGGCCGCATTGGGATTTCCATGTACATTTTGGATTCCTTGTCAATGTTCCAGACGAGCTTTTTATCCAACCGGACGATGATGATCATGTTGGGCTGCGAGGGCATTTCCATCCGTTGGGCCCAAAGGGAATAGGATACCCACATTTTGGAGTGATTGGAACCGCTTTTGTCGGTAGTCACGACATCCGCTGAATAACCGGCGGCGGCTGCAACCGAGACCAGCGAGAGCAGCATCAGGCAGAGAATGAATACGCGGAAGAAACGGCAGTTCGTCAATTTCAAAGAAATTCCTCCCCTCATTCACAGCAACACGTGTCCAAGAAAATTCTACCGCCAATTTCCATGCGCTGTCAATGCTGATAAATTGGCTGAAAATATAACTGTTTTAACCCCGCCCAGACGGGAAGACGCGAATCGTTAACGAATAGCATCTGTAATAAGCCGATGGGTCAGCGCCGGGAAAACAGCGCCAAAGCCAGCCAGATCAGGCCGAATGACAGGGCGTGCACAGGGGTGAATGGCTCATGGAAGAGGAAGACTCCCGTGAGCAGGGCGATCGTCGGCGACAAATACTGAATAAACCCCAGCAAGGATAATGGCAGCTGGTTTGCCGCATTGGCGAACAGCACCATCGGTACGGCGGTAACGATGCCGGCGCCGACAAACAGGGCGGTTGGCAGGGGATTGGCCCAGCCAAAAGTTCCTGCGTGCTCAACTTCCAGCGAAAAAAGATAAATCAGCGCTACTGGCGAGATCAGCAGCGTCTCCAGAGTGATGCCGGTGATGGGGGAGAGACCCAGAAGCTTTTTGCATAGTCCATATAATCCAAAGCTGACGGCCAGGGATAAGGCTACCCAAGGAAACGCGCCGAAATTCAGGGTCAGGTTCAATACCCCGGCTGCCGCCAACGCAACAGCCAGATATTGTTTGGTTGAGAGCCTTTCTTTCAGCAGCGCCACGCCCAGCAGAACATTCACCAAAGGATTGATATAATAGCCGAGACTGGTTTCCACGATGCGGCTGTCATTGACCGCCCAGATATAAATCAACCAATTCAGCGTGATGAGAACTGTCGAAACGAGAACGCCGCAGACGCGCCGGCGGTCCTGGACCAGTACACGGAGTTCAGCGCGAAAAATCGAGTTGCGGCCGGTCAACAACAAAAAAACGGCGAGGAAGAACAACGACCAGAATATCCGATGCGATAATATTTCCAGAGCTTCCGCCTGCCGCAGCAGCTTCCAGTAAATCGGCAGAAATCCCCACATCAGATAGGCGACGACGGCGGAGAGGATTCCCTTGTTTTGGGTGATAGACATGGCGCACCTTCTCTCAAAGATATTCCCATTGTAGAAGAATCCGCCGGAAATGACAACTTCGGGAGGAACTGGGCGAACCGTTGCGAAATACTACCAACAATGAGACAACTGCGATGGTTCCCGATAAAAACTTATGGCAAAGGAGAAGATGAGTAGATGCGCGGGCTGACAGCTTCAAAATCCTACAAAATCTTTGCCCTGATCGGGGTATTGCTCTGGTTGGCGATGGCGCCTTTTTCGGTTTCGGCTGCGGCGGATCTGCCGGATAAGCCACCCAGTTTTGCGAATGCCCAAACGGCGATGGATTACTACCTGGGTTTGGCGGACAAGCTGGATGTCACCACCGGCATCAGTAAATCGGTCTTTTACTCGGGGGCGGGAAATCGGAAACTGGCGGAACAATTCGCCCTTGCCGAGGATAAAATGACCTTGGAGATGACGCCGGGCGGCAAGTTTTTGGATGACCTGAAACTGTTCGAACAGGGGAGCCCTCTGAAACCGGAACAAGCGACGAAGGTGTGGTCGCGTCTGTCCCGGCGCTATGCCGAGCAGGCGGCGGGCGACGTTTTCTGCTTTGTTTCTGGCGCTCGCCCTACGGGAGTGTTTATAACGGTCGAATTGCCGGAACTGCGGAAAAATCGTAAAGTGGGGAGTATCTACCATGTGTCCCGACTATGAGATTCGCATTCCGCATTTTTACTGTCTGGAATATCGGGAAGCGAACCGAAAAATGCTGCTGGAAATTGATTTTCGCGATTCCGTGATTTATTTGGATGATATCCTGACCATGGCTTGGGAAGAGCCATTCGCCGGAGAAAAAATAGAATCCGCCGACAAACGGCGGATTTTGGATCGAGTGTATGATTACCTGGTTCGGCAACGGGGCTTCAAGAATGTTGAGTATCGGGGGAGTGAAGAGCGATGATCCACATCGACGGCAAGAACATTTCGATCAAACAGGGAGATATCACGGCGGAAACGACAGATGCCATCGTCAATCCGGCCAACTCGCAATTGCTTCACGGTGGCGGCGCCGCCCGGGCGATTGCCGTGAAAGGCGGTCCGGCGATTGAGGAGCAAAGCCGGCGCCTGATTGATCGGATCGGCGAGGTGCCGACCGGAAAAGCGGTGATGACGGATGCCGGAAGATTGCCCTGCAAGTTCGTCATCCATACGGTCGGACCGGTCTGGGGCGAAGGCGACGAACCGGAAAAATTACGCCGCGCCGTCTGGAATGTGCTGACTTTGGCGGAACTATACAATTTGCGATCGGTATCGATGCCGGCGATTAGTTCCGGTGTGTTTGGTTTCCCCAAACCCTTGTGCGCGGAGATTTTATTGGCGACCGCCGCCGAGTTTCTGAAGCAACCGGCGGTCAGTCTCAACGAGGTTGTGATGTGCAATCACGACCGTCAAACCACGGAAATATTTATGGCGGCGGCAAGAGCTTTACCGGCGATGAACGGTTGAATTAACGGGAAATCGTCACGACCCGCTCCAGATTTTCCATCCATTCGCCGGTCCGATGGTTGAAAGTTTTGATGACAATCTCATTGTCATGCAGGAAAATGGAATTGGTCCAGATCGTTTCCCGGTCCATATCCGCATTATGCAGGTTCAAAACCCGCTCGTTATGCCAGTTGATTGGCGAAGCGAAATCCGGATTTGTCGCCGGGGTGTGCGTGTGTCCCGAAACCCAAAGCCGGATTTGCGGAAAGTCCGAGAGCAACTGCTGGACTTCTTCGTGCGGCTGGGCATAGAACCCAGGGGTATTCGCATGTTTGTTGTAGTGGGACAAGGTATCTTTCAATGGCGGGTGGGTGAAAATCAGCGTGGGTTGCCCGGGATGCCGTGCCAGCTGGTCCCGGAGCCAACGCAATTGTTCAGGCGAGTATTGCAGAAGGTAGCGGGACGTTTCCATTTCCGCCGAAAGAAATATCAGCAGATAATTCCCCAGCGTTTTCGTATAGCTGAGCGCCGGCATCTGGAAGGTGTCGCGGAACCGTTGCAGTTTCAAGCGGCGGGAAGCGGCGTCACCGCGCGGAAAATTCCCGTTCGGTCCCCGAATGTCCGTGTAGGCGAAATCATGGTTGCCGTTCACCAAGGCAAGAGGTTTGTTCAAATGTGAGAAATATAGTTTTGCGGTATCATATTCCCGGGGAATTCCGGTTTCGGCGACGATGTCGCCCACGACCGCGACCAACGCAACATCATCCCAGGCGTTGATATCGTCCCGGACTTTGATTTTGGCGGCGACGATCCGATTCTGTTTGTCGGGGTCGCTGGTGCGTTCCGTACTGAACGGCAGGTGCGGATCCCCGAGGACGACAATCCGCTGGTAGTCGCTTTGGGCATGGGCGAATGGCAGCGGGATAAGCAGGACAAACAGGAGCGCGGCGAGAATCTTTTCTCTCAACATAATATCTGCACCTCTTTGGTTTGCAATTGCGGCAACAACGCGCACAGGTTCATTGTAGAGCTCGCGGCCGTTCTTGTCCAGAAATTCCCTAAATACAACGGCAGGGTTGGAGTGGTTTATGATCAACAACAAGTTCTATCAGTCATGTTTGCCGTTCGCGCGGGGGGACCGGCCGGCGGAACTGCTGATCCGTAACGCCCGGATCGCCAATGTTTTCTCCCTGGAATATGAACGGGCGGACGTGGCGGTCGCCCAAGGAATGATCGTGGGGGTCGGCAGCGGCTACGAAGGTCTGGAAACGGTTGATGCGGCCGGTAAGGTATTGATTCCGGGGATGATCGACGGGCATATCCACATTGAAAGCTCCTTGCTGACGCCGGCGCGATTTGCGGCAGCCGTTGTTCCGCGCGGAACCGCCGCGGTGATGGCTGACCCGCATGAAATCGCGAATGTGTGGGGGAACCCGGGAATTATCGCTATGTGGCGTAATGCGCGGGAAGCGCCGCTGGACTTTTTCTGGGGCGCTTCGTCCTGCGTTCCAGCCTCCGATTTTGAAACTTGCCGGGAGCCTTTGTCCGGCGAAGATCTGGCCCGATTATTTGCCGAGGAAACTTGCCAGCATCTGGGCGAGATGATGAACTTTCCGGCGGTTATCGGCGGCGACGAGGCGACGTGGGCGAAACTCGCCGCGGCGGGGGACCGACCGCTGACGGCGCATTCTCCCGGTTTGGCCGGCAAGGCGCTTTGCGCCTACCTGCTGAGCGGCTGTCTGGCCGACCACGAAACGACCCGTTATGAAGAAGGGCTGGAAAAATTGCGCCGGGGCGGCTGGATCATGCTGCGGGCCGGCGCGGCGGCCAATGATTTGCCGGCGTTGGCGCGGTTGGTGGTGGAAAATCCGGCTCGGGCTTCTCGCTGCATGACGGTCAGCGATGATTTGACACCGACGGCGCTGGCGGCGGAGGGCCATATGGATGCGAAACTGCGCGCCATGATCCGGTTGGGGATCGATCCGCTGACGGCCTTGCGAATGATAACCCTCAGTCCGGCGGAATATTTCAAGTTGCCGCGACGCGGCGGAATTGCGCCGGGATGGTTGGCGGACATGGCGTTGGTCGATTCGCTGGAATCGTGCCAAATCGAAAAAGTCTGGAAGAATGGCCGTTTGGTGGCGCAAAACGGTCAGCTCTGCACGACAATCAACACGGATTTTCCGGTTGGCGAAATCTCTCCCCCGTCGCCTGTTTCGGCGGAAACGATCCAAATTGAGATGCCGCGGGATAGAGAACAAATCCGGGTGATCGGCTGGCGGAGCGGTTCGTTGTTGACGGAATCGCTGACGATGGCGCCAACCGTGGAGAACAACCTGGTGGTGGCGGATCCCGGCCGGGATATCGCCAAACTGGTAGTACAGGAACGCAACCGGAACACAGGGAGAGTGGCGGTGGGCCTTGTCCAGGGACTGGGTCTGAAATACGGCGCATTGGGGGCTTCCGTGGCACACGATGCGCACCCGTTCATTGTGGCCGGCGCGGAGGATGCCTCCATTCTGCGGGCGCTTACCTGGCTACGGGAAAATGGGGGCGGCTTGGTGGCCTGTTGTCAGGACCGGATATTAGCGGCCTTGCCGTTGCCAATCGCCGGCCTGATGAGCGACAAGCCCTTGCCGGAAGTCGCCGCCGCCTTGCGCGAAGTCGATTCTGCGGCCCTTAAATTGGGGATTACCGGAACCCATCCTTGCATGGCGTTGTCTTTCTTGTCTTTGTCCGTGATCCCTTCCCTCAAATTGACAGATTGGGGGTATGTGGACCTGGGGCGGGGCGGATTTCAAGAACGGTTTCGGAACTGACCGGTAAGGCGCGTGTTCGACGGATTCTCGAATGAATTTTTCGAATGGAGTAGATGGAATGACTGCAAAAACGGTTGAAGATTCCCGGCTGACCATGGCGCTGTTGATGCTGCCGGAGCACGCCAACCCGGTGGGAAATGTCCATGGCGGCGAAATCATGAAACTGATGGATAATACCGCCGGCGTGGTGGCGCAGCGTCATGCGCGGATGCAGGTGGTCACGTTGCGGGTGGACGAACTGGAGTTCCTGCAGCCGATTCGTATCGGCAATCTGGTGATGTGTCACGCCAAAATGACATTTGTTGGACGGAGTTCCATGGAAGTGGCGGTGGAAGTGACCGTGGAGGATTTGACAAAGGACGAACCCGCCAAAACCGCTCTTACCGCATATTTTACCTTTGTGGCGCTGGATGAGCAGGGCAATCCTTGCCCTGCTCCGGCACTTGAACTGATTTCCGGGGAGGAACAACGTTTGTTTGAGGCCGGGCGACAACGCTACCTGAACTATAAACAACGCGGGAAACGGATGAAACAGGAGGAAACGACATGATTCTCCCGTTAAAAAGATGGATCAGAGCGTGCTTGATGATTTTGGTTGCCCTGCTTGCCGCCGGTTGCAGTCAGAGCCCGGCCGGGGCCAGCGTCGACGTATCGGTGGATGAGGCGCTTCGACTGTGGCAAGCCAAGGAAGCCATCCTGATCGATGTACGGACGCCGGCCGAATATCGGGAAGGTCATATCCCGGGTGTGGCCAATATTCCGTTGGATGAGCTCGAAAAGCGGCTGGGGGAAATCCCGAAAGACAAGAAAGTGGTGCTCATTTGCCGGACCGGCAACCGGAGCGCGCAAGGAACCAAGTTCCTGCGCGGCAAAGGATTTGATAATGTTTTCAACAGCACCGGCGGGATGTCGACTTGGAAGGGTCCGGTGACCAAGTGATTTCAACGTCGAATTTGCTGCGTTTGCCGCCGGACCCGCCGACGGCTGAAGTGAGTGAACTGTTGTTCCAACGGCCCGGCATCCGGATGGAAAGGATTCTGTCGACGGGGCAGGCTTCGCCGCCCGGCTTTTGGTATGACCAGGCAGAGGATGAGTGGGTGGCGGTATTGCAGGGGGAAGGCGTTTTACAGTGGGAGGACGGCCAGGTAACAGCGTTGCGCCCTGGTGACTGGCTTTTGATTCCCGCTCACCAAAAACACCGGGTGGAGCGTACCTCGGTAGAACCTCCCTGCATTTGGCTGGCTCTCTTTGCGCCTCGGCAGACATAGACTCCCGCTGCGGAAACGCCATTCATCCCGGCAGGATAAGCGGCTTTTTTTTGTCATACGGCACTGAAGAAAATATCGCTCGACTCGACTCGAGCGACAGGAATGTCATGGCGTGACGCCGAACCAATAACAAAATAAAGGCGATGGACAAACTAAGCCTGATTGGGAAAGGAGCAGCGGTTTGAGCTATGTAACAGGGCTGTCCTGCATTCATTGCGGGAAGCATTATACGGTTGGCGAGGTTGACTATTATTGTCCGGATTGCGGCTATGAGGACGGAATACTCGATGTGGAGTACGACTATGACGCTGCGGCGAAGGAATTGAATCCTGCTGCGTTGCGGCAGAGTCGTACTTTTTCCATGTGGCGGTATTTGCCGTTGCTGCCGGTGGAGGAACCCTCCCGAATCCAGCATTTGCAGGTGGGATGGACGCCCTTGTACGATGCGGTGCGACTCGCGCCGGAGTTGGGAGTGGCGCGCCTGTTCGTGAAGGATGAAGGGCGCAACCCGACCGCTTCCTTCAAGGATCGGGCCAGCGCGATGGGAGTGGTCAAAGCGCTGGAAAAAGGCGCGGACAGCATTACCTGCGCTTCCACCGGCAATGCCGCGTCCTCACTGGCCGGATTTGCCGCCGCGGCGGGATTGCCGGCGACGATTTTCGTCCCGGAACGGGCCCCGCAGGCGAAAGTAGCGCAATTGCTGGTGTTCGGCGCTCGGGTGTTCGCGGTGAAGGGAACGTATGATCAGGCCTGGGAGTTGTGCATGGAAGCCGCCGCCGAGTTTGGCTGGTACAACCGGAATTGCGCGATCAATCCCTACCTCATCGAAGGAAAGAAGACGGTATCCATCGAGCTGGTCGATCAACTGGTGCAGCAATATCAGGGAGAAATGCCGGACTGGGTGGTGGTATCCGTCGGCGACGGCTGCACCGTGGGCGGGGTCTGGAAAGGGCTTGTGGAAATGCATAAACTTGGGTTCATGTCGCGACTGCCCAAGGTTCTGGGAGTGCAAGCCGCCGGTTGTCAGCCATTTTTGACGGCCTGGAAGAATAACGAGCCGTTGCAGCCGACGGACGCCGATACGTTGGCGGATTCCATCGCGGTCGGTCATCCCCGCAACTTCCGCAAGGGCATGAAAGCGATCGTGGAATCGGGCGGGGCGTTTATCAGCGTGACGGACGAAGAAATCCTGGACTCGATCCGGACTTTGGCCCGCAAGGCGGCGGTGTTCGGCGAGCCGGCCGGCGTGGCCGGCGTGGCGGGAGTGCGGAATGCCGTGAAACAGGGAGTGATTGCCGCCCATGAGACGGTGGCGCTCCTGATCACCGGCAACGGCCTGAAAGACATTCAGTCGGCGATCAAGGCGGCCGGCGCCCCAACTTATATCGAACCGGAACTGGCGGCGGTGAAGGCGGCGCTGGCCGGCTGCGGCAAGTGACCGGCGAAATATGAAAGGAGCTGACAAATTGAACATTCCGTTTGATGAAGTCCGGAAGCTGGCGAAACAGTATGAACCGGACATGACCAAATTTCTGAGGGACATGATCGCGATTCCCAGTGAAAGCTGCCAGGAAGAAAAGGTGATTCTGCGGATCAAGGCAGAGATGGAGAAGGTTGGGTTTGACAAGGTCGAAATCGATCCGATGGGGAATATTTTCGGCTACATCGGCCACGGCGCACACTTGATCGCCATGGACGCACATGTCGACACGGTCGGGGTGGGAAATCCCGAGAACTGGAACTGCGATCCCTATCAGGGCGATGAAACGGCCGAACTGATCTTTGGGCGCGGCGCCAGCGACCAGGAAGGCGGCATGGCCGCGATGGTGTATGCCGGAAAAATCATCAAGGACCTCAAGCTTGAGGATGATTTTACGCTGGTGATCGTGGGTTCGGTACAGGAAGAAGACTGCGACGGCCTTTGCTGGCAGTACATTCTCAATGAGGACAAACTCCGGCCGGAATTCGTGGTCATCACCGAACCGACGGACGGCAAAATTTATCGGGGGCAGCGGGGCCGGATGGAAATCAAGGTTGCGACGAAAGGCGTCAGCTGCCATGGCTCGGCGCCGGAACGGGGCGACAACGCCATTTATAAAATGGCGGGAATTCTTACGGAATTGCGGGCCCTGCATGAAAATCTCGTGGATCATGATTTTCTGGGAAAAGGCAGCCTGACGGTTTCGGAAATTTTCCACACTTCGCCGTCCCGCTGCGCGGTGGCGGACAGCTGCTGGATCTCGATCGACCGGCGGTTGACGGTCGGGGAAACCGGTGAATATGCGATTCAGCAGATTAAGAATCTGCCGGCCGTCAAGGCGGCCAATGCGGAAGTCACGATGTATCAGTACGAGCGCCCATCTTACACCCAACTGACTTATCCCACCGAATGCTATTTTCCGACCTGGCTGATCGAGAATGAGCATCCGGTGTGCCATGCGGTGGTCGATTCCTATCAGGGCTTGTTCGGCAAGGCCCCCGAAGTCGACAAATGGACGTTTTCCACCAATGGCGTTTCCATTATGGGCCGATACGGGATCCCGTGCATCGGCTTCGGACCGGGGCATGAAGATCAGGCGCACGCGCCCAATGAGCGGACCTGGAAGAAAGAACTCACCGACTGTGCGGCGGTATATGCCGTGATTCCGCTGATCTATACCCGGAACTACGCGGCGCAAATGCCCAAAGAAACGAAAAATCTGGTCAATTCCTAACAAACATAATTTGCGGGAGGGTGTTATCATGCAAACGGTATTCCGTGGCCGGCACTTCATCAATCTGGAGGACTTCACCAAAGAAGAAGTTGACACCATGCTGGAAGTATCCTTTGATCTGAAGAAAAAATTCGCCATGGGCGTGCCCACCAACTATTTGCCGAATCAATCCATGTTCCTGATGTTCTTTGAACAATCCACGCGGACCCGCAACTCCATGGAAGCGGGATTTGCCCAACTGGGGGGGCATGCGGGATTTCTGGATTCCAGCAGCATGCAGATCGCGCACGGCGAGAGCGCCAAGGACACGGCCATCATCCTGTCCCGGTTCGGCCATGCGATTGCCTGCCGTTACTGCAACTGGGGTTATGGCAACAAATATCTGAACGAAATGGCGAAGTGGTCGACCAAACCCATCATGAACCTGCAGTGCGACCTTTATCATCCGTTCCAGGCTTTGGCGGATTTGATGACGATGCAGGAAAAGCTGGACAGCCTGAAACGCGTGAAAGTCTCGATTATCTGGGCCTATGCCGAAAGCCACAAAAAGCCGATTTCCGTGCCGGTATCGCAACTCTTGGCCTTCCCGCGCTATGGCATGGACGTTTGGCTGGCGCATCCCAAAGGTTGGGAACTGCCGGATTGGGTTATTGAACAGGCAAAAGCCAACGCCGCAAAATACGGCGGATCGGTTACCGTCACCAATGATGAGGCGGCGGCCTATGAAGGCGCCCAAATCGTGATCCCGAAAAACTGGGGCAACTGGGTTACGGACCAGACCGGCGTCGCCGCGGCCGGCGCCGTCAAAGTCGTCGATGAAAAATTAATGGCGCAGCGTTCCTGGAAATGCACGGAAGCCAAGATGGCGACTGCGGACAAAGATGTGCTGTACATGCATGCCTTGCCGGCAGACCGAAACAATGAAGTGGAAGAGTCGGTCATCGACGGACCGCATTCGATCGTGTTCGATGAAGCGGAAAATCGTCTGCACACCGCTAAGGCCGTAATGACATTGTTGATGGGAGGAAGATAGACTTTTACACTTTAACAAAAAAAGCTTGCATTTTGATGAAAAACATGGTAAATTTTCATTCGTGAAGCACAAAAATTCGATCTGAATGGATCATTTTTGATGAAACTACATGAAGATATAATTCCTCTCGTCATATGTGAGCTAATAATGAATGGCAAAGGAGCCTGATGCATTTTTTGGATGCGTGGGCTCTTTTTTCGCTATTGTTATTAAAAAACTAACAGAAAGAAGGTATGGAGGATGAAAAACATGAAGAAACCCCTGATCCTGTTGCTCGGTCTTTTGTTGTTGGCGTTGGCGGCCGCCGGCTGTGGCGGGGCTCCGGCCAAACCGGAGGCGAAAAAGGATGCCAAACCGGCCGTGAGCCGAATCGATCAGATCAAGAAAAACGGTAAGTTGATTTTGGCTACCGGCAACTATCGTCCATTCGAATATCATGATGAAAAAACGAACAAAGTGATCGGTTACGATATTGATGTGGCGGAAGCCATCGCCAAAAAAATCGGCGTTCCTCTCGAAGTGAAGGAAATGCAGTTTACCGGCCTGATTCCGACGCTGCAGAACGGGCAGGCGGACCTGGTCATCGCCGCCATGTATATTACACCGGCGCGTAAAGAAGTCGTTGACTTCGCCGATCCGTACATGGACACCGGGATGGTGGTGGCGGTCCGCAAAGATGACACAACCATCAAGGGACCCAACGATCTGAACGGAAAAGTGGTCGGCGTGAAAACTGGCGCCACCAGCGAAAAAGTGGCGCAGGAACTGAATGAAAAAGGCGCCAAAATCACGATCAAGAGCTACAAGGAAACGGTGGACTATCTGCTGGATCTGCAAAATGGCCGTTTGGATGCAGCAATCAATGATTTGCTCAATCAACTTGAATACAACAAAGCCAATCCGAATGTCAAGATTGTCGGCGAGCCTTTCACCAAGGCCCAGTTGGGAATCGCGGTGAAAAAAGGCGACAAGGAATTGCTGGATCTCATCAATACCGTGCTGAAAGAGCTGAAACAGAGCGGGGAAGCTGAGAAGCTCTACAAGAAGTGGTTGATCGGCACAAAATAAAACGGGGCGGAAGAGGGAAGAACCATGAATCTTGACTATTCAGTCGTACTCACGAAAATTCCGATATTGCTGGAAGGGTGCTGGGTCACCCTTCAAATTTCCTTCTTCGCGCTCTTATTGGGAATGGTGTTCGGCATAGCGGGTGCGCTGTGCCGAATTTCTTCCAATAGGATTCTGAACGCGGCGGCGTTTTTTTATGTCTGGGTGATTCGGGGGACTCCGGTCATGGTTCAGTTGTTTATTTTGTATTTTGGCCTGCCGCAACTGGGGATTAAACTGCCGAGCATGGTGGCGGGCGTGTTGGGGTTGGCGATCAACACCGGCGCCTATATCACGGAAATCATCCGGGCGGGGATTCAGGCGGTCGATCGCGGACAAATGGAGGCCGCCCTTTCGGTCGGCATGAGTTACCGGCAGGCAATGCGCCGAATTATCGGCCCGCAGGCGATTAAAATCTGTATTCCGCCGCTGGTCAATCAGTTTATCATGACGCTGAAAAATTCGTCCATCGCGTCCCTGGTAACAATTACCGAATTGTTCCGGACCGGTGAACAGATCATTTATACAACATTCCGCAGTTTTGAGGTGTATACGGCCGTCGCGGTATTCTACCTGATCATGAACTCGGTGTTCATGGTGATCGCCGACAAGCTGGAAAGGAGAATGGCGCGACAATGAGCTGCATCGTCGAGATGAAACACGTTTACAAATCCTTCGGTCCGGTGGAAGTCCTGAAAGACTTCAATTTGCAGTTGCTGGAAGGCGAAAAAGTCGTTATCATCGGTCCCAGCGGTTCCGGCAAAAGCACGGTGCTCCGCTGCATCAACCGGCTCGAAACGATTCAGTCCGGCACCATTTGTTTCGAGTCGCAGGAGATCAATGCGCAATCCAATCTTTGCGCGTTGCGGACCCATATCGGCATGGTATTTCAGCGGTTCAACCTTTTCCCGCACAAGACGGCGCTGGAAAATATCATGGAAGCGCCGCTGATTGTGAAAAAGATGTCGCCGGCCGACGCGGAAAAAACAGCGGTCGAATTACTTGAACGGGTGGGTTTGGCTGATAAACGGGACAGTTATCCGCGGGAACTTTCCGGCGGGCAGCAGCAGCGGGTCGCCATTGCCAGAGCCTTGGCCATGAGCCCCAAAATCATGCTTTTCGATGAACCGACTTCGGCGCTGGATCCCGAATTGGTCGGCGAGGTGCTCTGCGTCATGAAGGATTTGGCCCGCGAAGGGATGACGATGGTCGTCGTGACGCATGAAATGGCTTTTGCCCGGGAAGTGGCGGACCGGGTCATTTTTATGGATCAGGGCATCATCATGGAAGAAGGAACGCCGGCGGAAATTTTTGAGACGCCGACGCAGGAACGGACCCAGTTGTTTTTGAAACGGATTCGCCACTGAACATCCGCGATGGAGCGGGGCAAGAGAAATGTTGGAAACCACGGGAACGGTGGTCACAGGAATAGAGGGTAACCATATGGAAAAAACATTGATTCAGGGAGCTTCCGTAGTCAATGGAAGCGGCGAAAAAACTTTTGTCGCCGATGTTGCAATCGTCGGTGATTTTATTGCCGAAATCGGCCGAATATCGGTTAACAGCGACAGTTTTACCCAAGTCGTTAATGCCCGTGGATTGACACTGACACCGGGTTTTATCGACATGCACAGTCATTCCGATTTGTTGCAGATGGTGAAACCGGAAGCTTCGGCCAAAATTCGGCAGGGCATCACCACCGAATTGTTGGGGCAGGATGGACTGGGCTTGGCGCCGCTGCCGGAAGATCAGGTTGATTCCTATCGCCGGCATGTTTCCGGCCTGCTGGGCGATCCCGATGTGGACTGGTCGTGGCGAACGCTGCCGGAATATTATGCGTGCCTGGAAAAAGCGGGAACCGCCACCAATCTGGCGGTGTTGTTGAGTCACGGCCCGCTGCGCATGGCGGTCGCCGGGATGGATGAGCGGGCGCTGACGCCGCCGGAAATTGCCCGGCTTTGCGAAATGACCGCGACCGGGTTGGCGGAGGGCGCCTTCGGCTTGTCGACAGGGTTGATTTATCCGCCGTGCATTTCCGCCGATACCGCGGAACTGACGGCGCTTACCGCCGAGGTCGCGAAAACCGGCGGTGTGTTTGTCGTGCATGTCCGGAACGAACGGGGACTGGTGAAGGAATCCATCGGCGAAATTTTTGACATTGCCCGCCAAACCGGCGTGATCCCCCATATTTCGCATCTTAAGGTGATCGGCAGGGAAAACTGGGGAACGTCAGGCGATATTCTCGCCTTGTTTGATGCCGCTGTCGCTGAAGGGCTAGATGCTTCATTCGACCAGTATCCGTATCCCGCCGGCAGCACCATGCTCAGCGCACTCATTCCTCCCCATGCCCACGCCGGTGGTCCGGAACAGCTGATTGAAAGACTTCAGGACCCGGAAATGCGGGCGCAACTGGCGCGGGAAATGGCGGAAGGACTGCCGGGTTGGGAGAACATCTGCACAGCGGCAGGCTGGGACGAGATCTATGTTACCGGGATTGACAGCGGACCCAACAAACACTGGGAGGAACGCTCTCTGGCCGATATTGCCGTTCAACTGGGCACTACCCCGCAGGCAGTGGTGTTTGATTTGCTCCTGCAGGAAAACCTGCAGGTTTCCATGGTAAATTTCAGCATGTCGGAAGCCGACGTGGCGAAAATTTTGCAGCACAGTTGCGGCATGTTGGGTACGGACGGCTTGTTGCTCGGCAAGCCCCATCCCCGGGCCTATGCCTCAACGGCGCGAATTTTGGCCCAATATGTGCGCGAAAAAAAGGTACTGACAATGGAGGAGGCCGTGGCCCGGATGACGGGCCGGCCGGCTCGCCGACTGGGATTGACGGACCGGGGCCGCATTGCGATCGGCGCCAAAGCGGATCTGGTTTTATTCGATGCGGCGCAGATTGCGGAAGGAAATTCTTTCGCCGATCCTTGCCGGCATCCGCAAGGAATCGAATACGTATTCGTCAATGGCGTGGCCGCTGTCAGCCGCGGCGTAGAAACCGGCGCATTATCCGGCCGGGTCTTGCGAAAAGGAAAACGATAGTCGGTTGTGGAATCCTTCAATACGGAAAATTGACGGCAAAGGAATGAAAAACTTTGGCAAACAATGAAATAATAGCGCCGGTGGCGCCGATTGACGAGCAAGGTTTGCTGGAAATGTGCCGGCGATTGGTTCGCCTGCAAAGTTATACCGGCGACGAAGGCAGTATGGCGGCGGAAGTCCGGAATACCATGCAAGAATTGGGATACAGCCGGGCCTGGATTGATGACTTTGGCAACGTGATCGGCGAAATTCGCGGCAAACTGCCGGGCCCGTCGATTCTATTCGATGGACACATCGATACGGTGGATGTGACGGATGCTGCGGAATGGGACGTGCCGCCATTTGAAGGAGTCATCCGGGAGGGCCGGATTTACGGCCGCGGCGCGAGTGACATGAAATGCGCCCTTGCCGCCATGATTTTTGGATTGGCGCCTTTGACGGCCTTTACGGAAAAATTGGCGGGGGCGGTTTATGTTTCCGGAACGGTCTGCGAAGAAACGTTTGAAGGGTTGGGTCTGTCCAAAGTCGTGGCGCAGATCCATCCCGACTATGTCGTGATTGGCGAAGCGTCAGCCCTGAACTTGAAACGGGGGCAACGGGGCCGCGCCGAAATCGTTCTGACTACAACCGGCAAGGCGGCGCATTCCTCCAATCCGGCTGTCGGCAAGAATGCGGTATATATGATGCTGGAACTGGTCGACCGAATCCGGCGTCTGCCGGTATCACAGGACGAGTTTCTCGGCGAAGGCATCCTGGAGCTGACGGATATCCTTTCCGCACCGTATCCGGGGGCATCGGTGGTTCCAAATAAGTGTCGGGCGACGCTGGATCGGCGTCTGTTGGTGGGGGAAACTCCGGATACAGTGCTCGCTCCTTTATGGCGATGCATTCGGGAATTGCAAAGAGAAGATTCTTCGTTCGAGGCGGAAGTCCAGATTGCATCCGCGAGCCAGACCTGCCATACTGGAGAAGTGATGAGCGGGGAGCGGTTTTTCCCGGCCTGGGTTTTACCTTCTGAGCATTCACTGGTCACTGGGGCGTTGACGGCGATCCGCCGGACCGGCTTGATGCCGGAAGTAACAAAATACAGTTTTTGCACGAATGGCAGTTATTCCGCCGGAATCGCCGGGATTCCGACCATCGGCTTCGGGCCGGGAGCGGAGGATGGCGCGCATGTCCGAAATGAAAACATGGAAATTTTGCAGGTGAATCAGGCGGCTGTCGGCTATCAGGCGATTGCCGCGGAGTTTTTGTGCAAATAGGCGGAAAGAAGTAATGGAGGGAAGACGAATGAGCAAAATTCCATTTGGGCCTACGTATGACGAGATGCTGCATCCGGAGAAGCTTGACCCGGCAGTTCGGGAAAAGGCCCTGAAACAGTTGCATGAAAATGAATTGGACCCCATCAACCTGTTCAATATTACCTGGAAGGACGAGAACAACCGGGTGCGAAAAGTTGTCCTGCCGCCGGCGTTGACCGGCGTGGACGCGAATATTGTGGTCATGCTCGGCTGTGGATTTCCTTCCGGATCGCACAAGGTGGGGCCGGCGTACAGCACTTTGATCGAAGGCTTGGTGGACGGCGAGATTACTCCGGAACACACGATTCTTGGCCCTTCGACGGGAAATTTCGGCATCGGGACGGCGTATATTTCGAATTTGCTTGGCCTGAAGGCCGTCGTCATCATGCCGGACAACATGAGCAAAGAGCGGTATGAAAGAATCCGCAAATACGGCGGCGAACTCGAACTTACGCCGGGATCCGAATCCGATGTCATTCTGACGCTGGAACGGACGCATGAAATGATGAAAAATCCCAAAAACAAGGCCTTGGCGCAGTTTGAACTGATGCCGAACTATCGTTTCCATCGACACATCACCGGCAACAGCGCTATTGAAGCAGTTCAGGGCGTCGGCAACGGGCGCATCGCCGGTTTCACTTCGGCTCCGGGATCGGCGGGTACGCTTGCCGCCGGCGATCAGATCAAAGTCGCGTTCCCCGAAGCAAAAGTTGCCGCGCTGGAGCCGTATGAGTGCTCGACGTTGGCCAATGGCGGCCGGGGACAGCATCGGATCGAAGGAATCGGCGACAAGATGTGCACCTTGATTCACAATGTGCTGACAACGGATTTTGTCGTTCTGATCAAAGATGAAGAGACCGTGCAGGGACTCAAGGTTTTCCATGATGGAACGGAAATTTTACTGAAAATGGGCGTGGATCCGGCTTTGGCCAAAGTGCTGACATACGCCATCGGGCCATCGGGTATCTGCAACATCATCGGCGCGATCAAATTGGCCAAGTATATGCGGTTTGGCCCGGGCGACAACGTGGTGACGGTGGCCACTGACGGCTTTGATCGTTACGATTCGGTGCTGGCGGATCTGAACAAACGCTATCTGGAGCTTTCCGAAACGGTTCTGGATCGTTGGACGCAGGACATTTTCATTCGGGCTTCGGAAGATAATGTGTTCGATGTCCGTCGTGACGCCGCCAAAGCCCGCTTATTCCGGCAAAAAGAATCCGACTGGCTGAAATTCGGCTATACGCAGGAATATCTCGACAGCATGAAAGATCAGGGCTTCTGGGATGCCGAGTATGCCAAGATTGAACCATACAATGCCAAAATACTGGCGCAGCGGGGGAAATAAAAACCCTGCGATGCTTTTTGAAGCGGGTGAAACAGCAAGGTTTCACCCGCTTCCCATTTTATTGAAAAGGGTTTTGCCCACTGCGAACCGAATTGGTATTTCATTGTTCGTTTTTCTTGATTTCAGGGAAAGGCAGGAGAAAATTTCAATGTTCGAGAATTTCGGGGCGCCTATCGAGGGCCGGCTGATCGAACTGATCCATGTGCCGGACGTTGTATTCGCCAGGAAAATCATGGGGGATGGATTTGCGATCGAACCAGCCAATGGGGAAGTTGTTTCGCCGGTGGATGGAACGGTAACGAGTTTTATGGCCGATACCCGTCACGCGGTCGGAATCACCTCGACCGAGGGATTGGAGATTCTGATCCATATCGGGATTGATACGGTTCAACTGGCGGGGGAAGGATTCATCGGATTAGTTGGCCAGGATGCCCCGGTTACGGCGGGGCAGGCGCTGCTGAAGGTCGATTTGGAACAGATCCGGGGTAAAGTTCCGTCATTGGTATCCCCGGTGGTTTTTACCAATTTGCCAGCCGGAATGACGGTGAAGGTGGAGGAGGGACGGCAGGTTCGGCGGGGGGAACAGGGGTTTTTTACGATTGGTTGATGGGGAAGGGGATTCTTCATGGTTCAGCAGAAAGTAACGGTAGCCAATCCTACGGGCTTTCACGCCCGTCCGGCGGCGCTGCTGGTCGCGCAGGCGGCAAAGTTCAAAGCGAGAGTCGCCATACTGTTCGGCGAAAAAACGATCAACGCCAAAAGCTTGCTCAGTGTACTGGGTGGTGGCATCCGCAGCGGCGCACAGATTGTTGTGATGACGGACGGCGAAGACGAGGGGGAAGCGTTGGCCACAGTGTGCCGGGTCATTGAAACACTGCCGGAATAAAGGAAGGAGATGAGCGGATGCTTTTGCGGGGAATTGGCGCGGCGCCCGGATTCGCTGTCGCCCGTTGCCAGGTCCTTCGACCGGCGCCGGAATTCAATGCGTCTGTTCAGACCATCATGCCGGAACAAATCGAAACCGAGTTGCGACGCTTCGGCGATGCGGTTGTCCAGGCCACGGCGCAACTGGAGGTCATCCTGCAACGGGCGCGCCGGAGCGGCGACAAGATCCGGACGGAGATCATGGAAGCCCAATGTCTGATGCTGGCGGATCCAACCCTCGAAGACGGGGTGCGGGACAAGATCGGCACGCAACTGTTTTCGGCGTTGAAGGCGGTGCAGGACACGATTGCGGAACAAACGGAAATTTTGGCGGGACTGGAAGATCCGTACCTGCGGGAGCGGGCGGCGGATGTTCGCGATATCGGCTTGCGGCTGACGAATATTTTACAGGGGAAGCCGGAAGACGAACGGTTGAATTTGGTCGGCGATGTGATCCTAGTGGGAAAGGAAATCACAACTTCACTGATGGCGGCGTTGGATTCCGCCAATGTCAAAGGGATTGTCGCCGAAGTCGGCGGCAAGACTTCCCATACCGCAATTCTGGCCAATAACATGGGACTTCCGGCGGTTTTGGGCTGTGCGGGGATTCTGGACCGGGTCCGCGAGGATGAATTGCTGGCGATCGACGGCGATACCGGAATCGTTGAATTGGCGCTGTCCGGTCAACGAATCGCGACGGTTACGCAAGAGATGGCCCGACGTTTCGACGTCCGAGACAAGCTCCGGGAAGTTCTGGGGGCGCCGACCCAAACCCGGGATGGCTTTCCCGTGCATTTGATGGCAAATATTATGGACGCGGCCGGCGCAGCTGCGGCGGTGCGGAATGGCGCCGATGGCATCGGCCTGTATCGGACGGAATTTTTGTTTATGGACCGGAATGCGGCTCCGACGGAAGAAGAACAATATGAAGCCTATGCGGAAGTTGTCCGGACCATGGCGGGAAAACCGGTTATTATCCGAACGCTGGACATTGGCGGCGACAAAGAGATTCCTTATTTGAACCTAGCGAAGGATGCCAATCCCTTTCTTGGCTATCGGGCCATCCGGATTTGCCTGCAGGAACAATTGCTGTTCATGACGCAGTTGCGGGCCATCTTGCGTGCCGGCGCTCATGGACGGGCTCTTATCATGTACCCAATGATTGCTTCGTTGGAAGAGATACGAGCGGCAAATCAAATTTTGGCTTCGGCAAAGGAGTCGCTGAAGACTGAGGGGGCTGTGTTTGATGCGGCGATGAAATCGGGCATCATGGTCGAAACTCCGGCGGCAGCTGTCACGGCGGATTTGCTGATTCAGGAAACTGACTTTTTTAGCATCGGCAGCAATGATTTGACGCAATATTCCCTGGCGGTTGACCGGATGAACGAAAAAATCAGTTCGCTGTATTGCCCGTTTCATCCCGGTGTGTTGCGATTGATTCGCTCCGTGATCGATGCCGCCAACCGGGCCGAGGGAGATAAATTTGTCGGGATGTGCGGCGAGATGGCGGCTGATCCGGCGGCAACGTTACTGTTGCTGGGACTGGGTCTGACGGAATTCAGCGTGAATCCGACCGCGTTGCTGAAAATCAAAAAAATCATCACTTCCGTGGACAAAGCGTATGCGCATGAAGTTGCGGCGCGCGCGATGCAACTGCCGACCGCCGCTGAAGTATACACTTTTCTGCAGGCGGCGGTCCCGACGGAATTGCGGCGGGAACTGCAGCTGTTTGACGATAAATAAATTTTATTGATTACTGTGGACAATGTGGATAAATCTGTGGATAACCCTGTGAATTGGCTGTTGGTAGGAAACAATTCAAAATGTAAAGCTTTATGTGACAATTTTTTTTATAGTCATTTTGTCACGCGCGCTCAATCTATCACTTCGAAAATATTGTAAAGAAGGCGGAGCGGGATGCAGAACACTTCAGTAAGTATGGAATCTTTAGTGGCAAGGATGGAACGGATGCCCTTGTCTGGGGTCCATAAGAAAATTTTTGCATTGACAGCGATTGGTTATCTTTTTGATGCGTTTGATATTGCCCTGCTGAGTTTCATCATGCCGGCGCTGGCCAAGGACCTGGCCTTGTCGCCGGTTCAGATCGGCATTGCGTTCAGCGTATCGTTTCTGGGGATGTTTGTAGGGGCGTTAACCGGCGGGATGATTGCCGATCAACTGGGGCGGCTGAAAGTATTTAAAATTACGCTGCTGCTTTTTTCCGTCGGGACGGCTGCGACGGGCTTTATTCAAAGTTATGAAGCCCTTTTGGTCATGCGTTTTTTCACTGGATTGGGGCTTGGCGGCGAACAGCCGGTGGTGTTTACCTATGTCAGTGAAATGATGCCGAGCGAGTATCGCGGGCGCTTGAATGGACTGGCCGAAGCGTTGTGGGGCGGAGGCATGTTGTTGGCGGCGGGAGTCGCTTTTTTCCTTGTTCCGGCGTTTGGCTGGCGCAGCGCTTTCTTCGCCGGTGTGGCGCCGGCTTTTCTGGTGTGGTTTTTACGGCGGGACATTCCGGAATCTCCCCGTTGGTATATGATCAAAAATAGGCCGGAAGAGGCCGAAGCACAGGTTCTGCTGATGGAACAAAAAATTGAGCTGGAGTTGGGACGTCCGCTGCCGCCAGCCCGGCCCATGCCGAAAATCAGCCTGCAGACCGGCAACAAATTCAGCATCCTGTTTCGTCCGTTATACGCCCAACGAACGGTGATGCTATGGATATTGTGGTTTTGCCTCATGTTCGGCTATTGGGGATTGAACACCTGGTTGCCTACCCTGTTGAAACAAGCGGGATACTCCATGTACGCCTCGATCGGGTATGTCTTTATCATGAATCTCGCCTGGATTCCTAGCGGAATTCTGGGATCGTATCTGGCGGATAAGATCGGCCGCAAGCTGCCGATCGCCGTTTACCTGATTCTGGCCGGCATCACCAGTCTGTTCTATGGCTGGGCATTGGCCGAAAAATTGCCGGTGGAGATCATGCTGGGCTTTGGAACACTGGCGGTGGTGTTTATGGCTGGCGCATACTCCATCGTGTACGCCTATACACCGGAAAACTACCCGACAGAGGTGCGAGGCACAGGGACCGGCCTGGCGAATTCCTGGGGCAGGATTGGAGGCATGCTGGCGCCTACGACGGTAGGTTTTCTCTATCCTTTGATCGGTTTGTATCTGACCTTGTCGATTGTCGCGATTGGATTTGTGCTGGCCGGACTGGCAGTCGCTTTGCTGGGCGTGGAAACCCGAGGAAAAAATCTCGAAGCCATCTCCAATGATTCCCTCGAGTAAGGCTTTAGAAATAATAGGCGAATTTCCGCCAAGACTTTGTGCAGGACCCGGCGGTTCCATGTCGAATAAAATGCAGTAATCAGTGACGTCATTGTCGGAAAACGGATTCGATAAGTATCGCGGGAAAAACCTCGTTGTGATGGGATTCAGGATGGCGTGGGGAGGTTGTCCGGATGAGCACAAAATGGGCGTTGCGGAAATTTGTGGCGCCGGAGTTTCTGTTTGGTGAGGGCGCGATTGATCTGGCAGGCCAATATGCCCGCAATCTTGGCGGCAAGAAAGTGCTGTTGGTAACCGATCCCGGCGTCAGCGCTTCGGGATGGGCGGGCCATGTGCTTGACAGTCTCAAGCAGGCGGAGATTCCCTGCGTTATTTTCGAAGGTGTAACGGAAAACCCGAAAACTTCGGAAGTCAGAGCCGGTGCGCGCTTGTATGAAAGCGCCGGTTGTAATCTGATTGTCGCCGTGGGCGGCGGCAGTCCAATGGACTGCGCCAAGGCGATCGGCATTGTGGCCAGCCATGAGCGCGACATTGAGGAATTTGAAGGGGTCGACATGGTTGAATTCCCGATTCCACCGTTGATTTGCATCCCGACTACAGCCGGGAGTTCGGCTGATGTTTCCCAGTTTGCGATTATTGCCGATACCAATCGCCGGACAAAAATGGCGATTGTCAGCAAGGCGGTCGTGCCGGATGCGGCGTTGATCGATCCCCGGACACTGACGACGCTCGCGCCTTACCAGATTGCCTGTACGGGGATGGATGCCCTGACGCATGCGATCGAGGCCTATGTATCTACGGCTCATTCGCCGATTACCGACCTGCATGCTCTCGAAGCGATCCGCCTGATAACGGCCAATCTGCCGGGTGCGGTGGCGTCGCCGGCATCCATTGACTATCAGGGGGCCATGATGCTGGCCAGTCTGGAAGCGGGCCTGGCCTTTTCCAATGCGATTTTGGGAGCGGTTCATGCCATGGCGCACAGCATGGGGGGATATCTGGATTTGCCGCATGGCGAATGCAATGCGATCTTATTGACCGGCGTCGTTGCCTTCAACTATCCGGCCTGTCCGGAACGGTACGATCGGATTGCGGAGGCCATGGGACTCTCCCTGACTGGACTGGACAGCCAGGCCAAAGCGGGCCTGTTGGTGCGGACAATTGCTTCTTTGCGTGAAAAGGTGGGAATCTCTCCGACGGTTGGACGTCTGGGGGTCAAAAAAACGGACCTCCCCCGACTTGCTGAATTTGCCATGCAAGACGCCTGTATGGCGACGAATCCGATGTTGATGAGCAAACAGGAGATCGAAGCGATTTATGAAGAAGTTCTCTGACCGGCAGCCGGATTTTCTCCGGGAAAAGTTGATCGGACTCGGCGAAAATTCCATCCGCAAAAACTATTACCCGGAACTGCAAAAACGTCTGGCGGAACTGGAGACGTTTCGGAAGCTGCTGGACAAAGTGAATGATGGCATTCTGATGGTTCGGTTGCCGTCTGGAGCCATTGTGGACGCCAACGAATCGGCTTGTTCCATTCTGGGCTTTTCGCGGGAGCGCCTGTTCGAGTCCAATCTGGGGGAATTGTTTCCGACAGCGGGAGTTGTACTGCAACGGTTGAACAATGTTGATGCGCAAACCGGCCGGCGGCAGGAATTTTCCACTGAATTCCGCCGAACCAACGGTTCGAGGGTTCCCCTGGAGGGGTCGATCGATGTGGTGTTTTTGGGCGCCGATGTTTTCGCCGTGACGATTTTGCGTGATGTTTCCGAACGAAAGCGGGCAGATGCCATGCTGCATCATGTGAGTACGCATGATGCGCTGACCGGACTCTACAACCGAACTTTTCTGGAATTCGAGTTTCAGCGGCGACGGGATTCCATGTCTTTGCCATGCACCTTGATCGCCTGTGACATTGACGGCCTGCAAATGACAAATGATACTTTGGGCCATGCGGCGGGCGACCAGCGTCTGGTCATGACGGCGGTGCTGTTGAGCGAATTGGTGATGACAGGGGATATCTTGTCCCGGGTCGGCGGGGATGAATTTGCGCTGATTCGTCCCGGGGCGGACCGCAAACAGGCGGAAAAACTGTGCCGACAGTTGCGGGAAGCCGTGGATGCCTACAACGACAACAACAAGGATACTTTTCTCAGCTTGTCCATCGGTTATGCAGTCGCTGCCGACAAACCGCTCGAACTGAATGTGTTGCTTCGCGATGCCGACAATCAAGTTCGTCGGGAAAAACTGCTTCGCTCGCAGAGTACGCGCAGCGGGATCGTGAATACGGTTATGACGCTGCTGGAAGCGCGGGATTTTATCACGGAAGGACATGCGGAGCGTCTGGAGATTTTGGTCAGCGGATTGGCCGCCGAACTGGGCTTTGATGCCAGCCAACAGGATGCTATGAAGTTGTTTGCCAAGTTTCATGATATCGGCAAAGTCGGCATCAGTGACGCGATCCTTTTCAAACCGGGGGCGCTTGACGAGGTGGAGCGGGAGGAAATGCGTCGGCACAGTGAAATCGGGTATCGGATCGCATTGTCATCCGTGGATTTGCTGCATATTGCGGAATGGATTTTACGCCATCATGAATGGTGGGATGGAAGCGGCTACCCGATTGGCCTCGTCGGGGAGGAGATTCCGTTGGAATGTCGGATCCTGTCGATTGTTGACGCCTATGACGCGATGACCAGTGATCGGCCGTACCGCAAAGCCATGCCGGCGGTGGAAGCGATGGCGGAATTGCGCAAGTTCTCGGGCAGCCAATTTGATCCGGAACTTCTGGAACCTTTCAGCAATTTGTTGCGTCATCAAGGATTGCTGAGAGATGAAACACGGTAAAGAAGCGGAGGAATTGGGAAAAATGAGATTTGTGACCATTCTCTTGATAGTTGTGTTCGCGGTGGCTTGTCCGTTGACGGCGTTGGCCGGAACCATGACGGATTATCTGGAATCCAAAAAAATATATATTGCCGCCGCCGCCTGCATGGCCGCGTATAACAGCCGCCCCGGCAGTTTGGCGGTAGCGGCTTTCGAACAGGAAGGCTGGCGTATTGAACCGTTCAAGCAAGTCAGCGAAAAGGTGGATGTCAAATATATGTTGGCGTGGAATACAACTTCCACATCGGAACAGGACACGTATCTGCTGGCCGTAGCCGGGACGGAAAGCGTGAGGGACGCGAAACTCGACTTGCGAACAAAAAAAGTCTATTTCGCCGGCAAGACATTGCCGGAATTCGCCGATAATGCAGCCCGCAAGGACGTATCGCCGGATGCGCCGCGAGTGCACGAGGGTTTTAATCAAGCGACGCAATTGTTGCTGGAGGCGGAATCCGCCCAGTCCAATGATGCGCAAGCGGGTACCATGCGTCGGGTGGCCAATATTCTAAAAGAGGACAAACAGGATAAAGTGATTCTGGTCGGACACAGCCTGGGCGGCGCCGTGGTGACCTTGGCGGCGGCCCGGCTCTTGGACATGGGGGTGCGTCCGGACCAAATCGAAGTCGTTACATTTGGCGCCCCGGCCGTCGGCAATGAAGCTTTTGCCGCGCAATATGACGGTCGAGTTCCCGTGACCCGTTATGTAATGGATGCGGATCCGGTTCCAAGCGCGTTGCGGAGAGTGTTTGGCGGATATCGGCATATTGGACGCGAAGTGGTCTGGCGGACCCCGGAGACGCTTAAATCGTATTTCGGCCATGATGTGCCTGTTTATGTGGACATGGCGCTGCGAAATTATTATCCCAAGCGGCGCGCCGCCATCAATGAAGGAATCATCAGTTTGCCGGAACCGATACCGGATAAACCACGGTTATATATTGCCCCGATTAAAAACAGTCTGCCGCCGGCCCTGAAAAGCGATTTTCCTTTTATGCAGGAAGCCTTGTGGAATGAATATGAACTGGTGTCGGCGGGCAACGTGGTGGACCGGGCGGAAGCCGTTGCTGCGACCTATTTCGACAAAGCCGCCAAGGCGGGTTGCACGTTGCTTGTTGTGCCGGAGATACAGGCTGTACGGGTGCGTGAGGCAAATACCTATTATGTTTCTCTCAATCAGGCCGTTTTTCGTGTGAGTGACGGGACAACGGTAAATGCGGGGATGTTCGGCAGCAATACGAAGGAATTGACGCCACTGGATGCATTGATCCACGGCGCCAAGGCGATGAACAAAGAGAGCGCGGCGTGGCTGGAACGCAATTTACATGCGGGCCAGAGGTCGGAATAGAAAGGAACGGCGATTCTTGAAGGAAACGGAAAAGCAACAATCACTTCGACGGATCGGCTTTTTGGGACCACAAGGCACATATAGCCAGGAAGTAGCTTTGCGGCTGTTTGGGGATACGGCGGCCTTGCAGCCTTATCCTTCGATTGACTCCGCCATCCGGGCCGTGGCGGCGGGGGAAATTTCTGAATGCGTCGTTCCGATCGAGAACTCATTGGAAGGTTCTGTAAACATTACGCTGGATACTCTGGCACACGAAGTGGAGTTGCTCATTACCCGGGAAATCGTGATGCCGGTTCGTCACAATCTGTTGGCGCTAGAAGCTGGACGCAATATCCAGTTTGTATTGTCCCATCCCCAGGCCTTGGCGCAGTGCCGTCGGACACTGGCCCATCTCTATCCCCGGGCGGAGTGTCGTCCGGTGGAGAGTACGGCGGAAGCTGCGAGACGGGTTGCGACGGGAGAACCCGGGTTGGCGGCCATCGGCAGCCGGGGCGCGGCCGCTTTGTATGGGTTGGAAATCATTGCGGCGGATATTCAGGACACGGCGAGCAACTGTACCCGGTTTGTCACGCTACGGGTGCAGGCGGCGGATGTTTCCCGGGCGGAACGCAGCAAGACCTCGGTGGTTTGCCAGATCGATGGATCGAAGCCGGGAAGCTTGTACCGAATTTTGGCAGAATTCGCCAATCGGGATGTCAATTTGACCAAAATTGAATCGCGACCGGCGCGGACAGGTCTAGGCGCCTACCTGTTTTTTTTGGATATGGAGGGAAGCGCCGCCGAGGCGCGAGTGCGAGAAGCCTTGACGGCGGTGGAGGAACAAAGCCTGTGGTTCAAAAACTTGGGTTCTTACGCTGTAGTCGATTGGGAGAATTGATATTGCGCAATGAAAAGGGATAGGATGATGCAGGTTGGCGAAAAGTCGGGCGGGAATTTATCTGTTGATGTTGGTGGTGCCTTTGTTCTGGGGTGGTGCATTTGGCTCGACGAAACATGTGCTGACTGAGCTGCCGCCACTTACCGTGGCGGCTGTTCGCTTTTTATGTGCGGGGACGTTGATGACGCTTTGGGCAATGGGACGGCGCGAATGGGATTGGTCGGCGGTCAGGAATTCCTGGCCGGGATTGCTCGGGCTTGGCGCCGTTGGAATTTTTGGCTATAACGCGTTGTTTAATATCGGCATGCAGTACACATCGGCCATTAATGGAGCGCTGGTCATTGTGGTAAATCCGGTGACCACCTCCCTGGTTGCCGTTTTGTTTCTCGGCGAGCGATGGAGCTTTCGTCAGGGGCTGGGGGCTGGGCTTTCTTTTCTCGGCGTCCTAATTGTTATTACCCGGGGCGACCTGTCTGCGTTGCTTTCACTTTCCCTGAATAAAGGCGAGCTGATTTTGCTGGCGGCGGTG
>CAZRLN010000021.1:32604-42397 GCA_964601085.1 uncultured Veillonellaceae bacterium
TGCGTTGCTTTCACTTTCCCTGAATAAAGGCGAGCTGATTTTGCTGGCGGCGGTGGTTACCTGGACGAGTTACGCCATTTTAGGGAAAATTGTAATGCGAAAAATTTCTCCTACGTTGGCTACCGCTGTTTCCATGGTTTCAGGCGGAAGTTTGTTGGCGCTGTCATCTCTGCCGGAACGGGGTTGGGAAAAATTGCCCGGAATCTCTTTCCAAGTTGCGGTAGAACTTGCCTACCTGGCGATCTTTGCTTCCTTTATCGCTTTTTTGATGTTTAATGTCGGGGTGCGGGAAATCGGCGCCGGCAAAGCCAGCGCTTATATTAATCTGATGCCGGTCGCCGCGGTATTGATTGCGGCTCTGTTGTACGGGGAAACTGTGACATGGTCCCACGTCGCCGGAATGCTGTGTGTGATGTCCGGCGTTCTGTTGACAACACGCGGTTCCGGTGAAACCAAAAAATTAGGCCCGGGATTGCCGCCGGGCCCAGAGAAGCGGGGATGAAATTAAAAATGGCAGGATTGGGCTTTTTTTCCCGGACAGAATTGTTGGTCGGCGCGCCGGCTCTGGAAAAATTGGCGGCAAGCCATGTGATGGTTTTCGGGATTGGCGGCGTGGGCAGTTTTGTGGTGGAGGGACTGGCCCGGGCCGGTGTGGGGAAATTGACGTTGGTGGATGACGATAACGTCTGTCCGACCAATATCAATCGGCAATTGCAGGCAACGACCCGGACGATTGGCCGTCCCAAAGTGGCAGTGATGAAGGAACGGGTGCTGGAAATCAATCCGCAGGCCACTGTAGAGGGAATTGCGAAATTTTATCTGCCGGAGAACGCGGAAGAATTCTTTGTGAATCCTTGCGATTACATTGTGGATGCCATTGATACGGTGACCGCCAAGATCGACTTGATTGTCCGGGCCCAAAACCGGGGAATCCGGGTGATTAGCTGCATGGGCGCCGGCAATAAAATGGATCCGACCCGGTTCGAAGTGGCGGATATTTTTAAGACGACGGTTTGTCCGCTGGCGAGAGTCATGCGTTATGAGTTGCGCGCGCGAGGGGTCAAGGCTTTGAAAGTGGTGTACTCGAAAGAAAAACCATTGACGCCGGGCGGTGAAACAAATTCAGGTCGCCGGATTCCGGGCAGTATTTCCTTTGTGCCTTCGGTTGCCGGCCTGATTCTGGCCGGCGAAGTAATTAAAGATTTGATCGGGTATCGCGCCGAGAAGTGATCGGATTTTCACTGTTTCCGGCGTTTTTGTTCATGCAGCCCGTGCGACTTCATTCGTCGCCAAAGGGTGGAACGGCTGATGCCGAGCAGAGCGGCGGCTTCCTTAAGTCGGCCTCGGGTTTTGGCCAAAGCCTGGTGCAATTCGTCAGCGCTGCCGACCACAGGAGATAGAACTTCAAGGTTGCCAGTTTCCTCATCATCGTCGCGCATCATTCGAATGACCAATTCCGGCGAGATGAGGTCCTGCCGGCACACTGCCACGAGTCTTTCCACGGTGTTCTGGAGTTCCCGAATATTGCCCGGCCATTCATAACGGGTTAGAGTGTCGATGGCTTCCGGTTTCCATTGCAATGGTTGCACGGAGCTACTTGCAAAGCGGCGGAGCATCGCTGCCGCAAACTGCCCGATATCCTCGCGCCGTTCCCGCAGGGGCGGTAGTCGCAGTCGCAATACATTGAGCCGGTAGTAGAGGTCGGCGCGAAACTGGCGTTCCGATACCCGCTGCTTAAGATTTTTGTTGGTAGCGGCAATGATCCTCACATCTACCGGCAAAACCCGGTCGCTGCCAAGACGCATTACTTTGCGTTCTTGTATTACCCGCAACAATTTACTTTGAATGGCATAATCCATTTCGGCGATTTCATCCAGAAACAAGGTTCCGCCATGGGCAATTTCCAGTAATCCCGGTTTTCCTTTTTGGTTGGCCCCCGTAAAAGCGCCGCCCACATAGCCGAATAGTTCGCTTTCAAGGATCTGGGCGGGTAATGCGGCGCAATTGATGGCGACGAACGGTTTTTGGACACGTGGACTGGAATTATGGATGCTCTGGGCGAATACCTCTTTGCCGACACCGGTTTCCCCGGTAATCAGCACCGACGAATCGGTAACGGCGAACTCTTTCGCGATCGCCACTGCGTCACGTATTGCCCGGCTGGATCCAATGACATCGGCGAAAGTAAACGTTGCGGTGTGACCACCGGCAAAGGTTTTTTTGCGAATGGCGGCTTCCCATTGCTGGATTTTTCCGGTGTCCTGAAAGGTGGCGATCGCGCCGGAAATTTTTTCATTGACGAGAATGGGGAGTTTGTTGCAAAGGATTTGGGCGCCCTGGAGCTCGATAATCTGACCGAGTTCTTCGCGTCCCGTATGGATCAAGCGGTCAAGGTTCAATCGGGGCAATACCTGCGCGATGGGCTTCCCCAATGCGTCCGGCCCCGGTATCCCGGTGATCCGGCTGGCGACTGGATTGAAGATGGCAATTCTCTCGTCCCGATCGATAGAGATGACTCCTTCGTAGGAGTAATCCAATACCGTTCGAAACAAGGTGCTTTTGAGCTTTTCCAGCAAACGGGCCTCGAAAATGCGTCGCGCTTCCTGGGCCGCCTGCAGGATTCCTTCGGCGCCGCTTCGGATCAAAACGTGGGGGACATGGTGCTTTTTCGACGCCTGGCTGGTGATCACGCCGCCGATTACAACATCGGCGCCTTCCTGAAAGGCCTGGAGAACCTGAAATTCCGCTTCGTATTCGTTCTGGATCAGATAGTGGCGAAGCTCCACATCAAGTATCGGCGCCAGACAATCAATCCCGATAACCATCGAGGGAAACGCGACAACGCCGATGTGTGGACCATGCTGACGGGCCTCGTCGATGGTGCGCAGAATATCGAATCCGGTAATGGATACTTCGACTACGATCATGTCGGGCAAAGCCTTTTTGATTTCAGAAGCGGTTCCGCCCCGGGTAATAATGATTTCCACGCCTTGTCTGGCCAGCTCGCGGGCACGCACTACCCCGGCGCTTAATAACCCTTGTTCGATTCGGATATCGGGATGGTTTTCCGATAATGTTGCAGTGGCAGTAGCGAAGATTTCTGCATCCGGCGCCAGAAACACAATCATTTTGAAACCTCCCGTGAAACAATGTGAAACATTATGAGACAAAGATAGCACGTTTTTTGTTTCAAAACAACACGGGTATTTGAAAATATTCGTACAACAGGCGTGCAATGGCTAAAAAATGAAGTTGGCATTGTTTTTGCATAAGAAAGAAATGGCTGGATTTTTACTGACGATATTCTGGAAGGAAGTGATGGCGGCCCTGAGCGTTTTTCGGGGATAAGCTTGCAAGAAAGCCGTTACGGAAGCGATGAACGCTTCCGGCAAGCTGAAACAGTTTGCTGATTTCATGAATGAAAGGACGGAGAAAAATGAAAGAGTACAGTTTCAAGTATGGCAAAAAAGAAGTGAATTTTTCCCTTGACCCGGCGCTGGTGATGGATGAATTAGTGATCAATGAGTTTCCGGCGCTTCCCGATCCGGCGGCCGCAGTTTTAGAGGCCATCCGGAACCCGATCGGCGCGCCGCCACTGCGGGAAATCGTCAAGCCGGGGCAAACTGTCGCGTTTATCGTCAATGATCCGACCCGGGTGGCAAGAAGCTATGTATTTTTGCCGGTGATGATGGATGAACTGAATGCAGTCGGTATTCCCGACGCCAACATGCGGATCGTATTTGCATTGGGAACGCATCACGCCATGACTGAGGAGGAAATGGTGGAAGCGGTCGGCGAAGCCGTAGCCAAACGGGTGAAGATGTATAATCCGGATTGTCGGGACGAGAGTACGATCCAATATTTTGGCACGACTTCCCGTGGCACGAAAGTCGGTTTTAGCAAACTGGTTACGGAAGTCGACCATATCATCTGTACAGGGGGCATCGTCCACCACTTCTTTTCCGGGTTTGGCGGCGGCCGGAAGGCGATGCTGCCGGGCGTTGCGGCTTATGAGACGATCCGGCACAATCACAGCATGATGTTCGATCCCAACGCGGTCATCGGCAAGTTGGAAGGCAATCCGGTGTACCATGATCAAGTTGAAGGCACGGAAATGTGCCGCCCCTCGTTCCTGATCAATGTTGTTCTGGATGAGGAAAAAAGATTCCTGGCGGTTTATGCCGGCGATTACATCGAGGCCCACAAGGAAGCCTGCAAGATGGTCGACAAAGTATACGGCGCCGAAGTGAAAAAGGAAGCGGATCTGGTGATCGCTTCCTGTGGCGGGTTCCCCAAGGATATCAATGTGTATCAGCTGCAGAAGACAATGGATAATGCCTGGTGCGCAGTCCGGGAAGGCGGCGTTGTCATCATCCTCGGCGAATGCTGCGAAGGCTCGGGTTCCGCCCAATATGAGAAAATGATGAAAGAACACAAGACTCCGGAAGGGATCGAGGCGGCGCTGCGGCAAAACTTTGAAATTGGCGCCCACAAAGCCTACGCGGTGACCCGTCTGATGAAAAAGGCCGAATTCATTCTGGTTTCCTGTATGGAACCGGAGTTTTCGAAAATGTTGCTGTTTACCCCGGCGCAAACGATCGACGAGGCCCTGAAAATCGCCTTTGAAAAATTAGGGCCCAATCCCACGATTACGCTTATGCCCATGGGTGCGATCACCGTTCCGCTCAATGCCAAACCGACGAAGTAATATTAGGAGGGTTGCTGTTTCATGCATGCGATAGAAAAAATACTGGCCCGGGCTGCCGGAAAATCGGCGGTAACGACGGGAGAAATCGTCAATTGTAAAGTGGATATGGCGGGAATTAACGATCTGTATCTGCAGACCATCCGCTCTTTTCATGAGATGGGCGGAAAGAAAGTCCATGATCCGAAGAAGGTTGTTGTATTTCTGGATCACTATGCGCCGGCCTCGACCATCATGCAGGCGGATAACCAAAAACAGTTCCGGGAATTTTGCTGGGACCAGGGAATCGATCTGCTGATGGATGTCGACCAGGGCGTCTGCCATCAGATCATGGCTGACAAGGGGTTGGTGTATCCGGGGCAGGTCTTGGTGATCACCGACTCCCACACCACCATTCACGGCGCGTTCGGTGCATTTGGCACTGGCGTTGGCGCTACCGACCTCGCCATTATCATGGTGACGGGGCAGTTATGGTTCCGGATTCCGGAAATTATCCGGATCAATCTGGAAGGGACATTGTCCAAGGGCGTCTATGCCAAGGATGTGATCTTGAAAGTGATCGGTTCGCTGGGCGCTGATTACGGGGTATACCGGGCCGTGGAATTCACCGGGCCGGTCCTCAAGCAACTCAGTATTTCGGAACGGATGGCTCTATGCAACATGACGACCGAGCTTGGCGCAAAGACGGCATACATCCAACCGGACGAAATTACGCTGGAGTTCCTGAAGGGGAAAGTGAACCATGACTATGAAATCTTTACGACAGGTCCCGGCTATCAATATGCCGCCGAACACACCTTCGACGTTACGGGGATGACGCCGCAGATCGCCGCGCCGCATAGCGTCGACAATGTGGCGCCGATTGCGAAATATGTTGGGACGCCGGTGAACCAGGCCTTCCTCGGCACCTGTACCGGCGGACGGGCGGACGATCTGGCCATTGCCGCCAAGATTCTGGATGGCAAGAAAATTAATCCCCGGACCCGCTTCATAGTGGTTCCGGCTTCCAAGAATGTACTGCTGGAAGCGATGGCCAATGGCACAATGAAGACGCTCGTGGAAGCGGGCGCCACTTTTGTGACGCCGGGTTGCGCCGCTTGTCTCGGCACTCATGAAGGGATGCTCGGCGCCGGTGAAACCTGCATTACGGCTTCCAGCCGAAACTTCCCCGGCCGCATGGGATCGACAAAAGCAAACATTTATCTCGGATCTCCGGCGTCGGTCGCCGCTGCGGCGCTGACGGGAAAAATTGTCGACCCGACGGAATATCTGAAGTAGGGGTGAGAAGAATGCAAAAAGTATTGAAAGGCAAAGCCTTTGTTTATGGAGCGAACATTGATACGGACCAGATCTATCCCGGCCGGTTTCTCGACCTGACAGAGCCGGATCAAATCGGCAAGCATGCTTTGGAGGGGGCCGATCCGAATTTTGTGAAGGAAGTTCAGCCGGGGGACTTGATTGTGGCTTCGACCAACTTTGGTTGCGGTTCCAGTCGCGAACATGCGGCGATTACGCTGAAATCGGCAGGTGTGGGAGCTATTTTGGCGGATTCGTTCGGACGTATTTTTTATCGCAATGTGATCAATCTGGGAGTCCCGCTGATTGTTTGCCCCGGGATCAGCAAGATTGTGAAGCGCGGCGATATTCTCACCGTTGACATGACAACCGGCAAAGTGCTGAACGAAACCACCGGCGCCAGCGCCGAGGCCCAGCCGTTGTCGGAATATGTGTTGAATATCCTGGAAAGCGGCGGGATAAAGCCCATGATCAAAAAACAATACGGGCAAGAATAAATTTGGGCCAACATGAAGAAAGGCGCGGTCTGCCAGCGAGGGCGACTGCGCCTTTCTCCCGGGAAAAATCGTTAACGATGCCGGGATGGCGGAAGATCCAGGGGTAAGGCCAAAGCATTTTCTGTCTGGGAGGAAACAAGATTGATAAATGCCCGGGAAGAGGGAGACAGCTGCCGGCCTTTTTTCCAGGCCAGACCGATTTCCACATGAATCGGCGGATTTAGCGGGATGCCAACGATTTCTCCCAACCCTTCCAACGCCATCCGCATCAGAAAAGAAATGCCTACGCCGTGGGCCACCAGTGATTTGACCGTTTCGATCTGTCCGGAGTTAAACACGATGTTGGGTTCGACCCCTTCCGCCTGACATCGTTTCAAAACCGCATGACGTTGGAAAAAATTGTTTTTCAATAAAATGAACTTTTCCTGACGCAAATCGTCGAACGTTACGAAACGCTTTTGTGCAAGCGGGTGATTACAGGATACTGTCAGCAGGATTTCTTGCCGGGTAAGGCGAACCGTTTCCAAAAGGCCGTGATTTTCTTCCGGCAAGATAATGATTCCCAGATCCAGCTCCTCTTGCTCAATCAGGCGATTGGCGGCAAAAGAGCCTTCTTCATAGACATTCAGGGTCAGTTGGGGGTATTGGGTCTGAAAACTGGTAAACAAATAGGGGAAAAGACAGGAACCGATCATCGGCGGGATGGCCAACTTGATGGTGCCGCGGGCCAAAGTGCGGAGATCGTTCATCTCCGACAGCGTGTCCTGCAATTCATGCAACAATTTGCAGGCCCGCGTATAAAACAGTTTTCCTTCATCCGTCAAGACCGCTTTTTTTTGGCTGCGATCGAACAGATCGATTCCCAGATCTTCTTCCAGTTTGCGGATGGAATGCGTGATACATGGCTGACTAACGTACTGTTTTTCCGCTGCCCGGGTAAAACTGCTGGTTTCCACTACTGAAACAAAGTACTCCAATTGTCGGATTTCCATACGGACCCCTCATTCTTTCCCAAGGTTTCGTTCGAATCATTACAATAATTTATTATATCATGTTCCTCATCTATTTGATTAATGAAGAGTCTGAATGTTATAGTAAATACATGTAGGAGTCCGGGCCTGCCCGTTTGGTCTGTCTGTTTTGCATCCATGAAAAAAGTTTATGGACAGACAGCCATTCTGCTGGTAATCAAAATCGAGAAGGAGGAAAATTCATGAGTAAAAACCTAAGAAACGGCCTTATCGCGATCACAGTCGGACTTATTCTCTGGTTCATTCCTACTCCCGCCGGTCTGAAACCGCAGGCCTGGCATTTGGTGGCCGTCTTTGCGGCCACGATTCTCGGTTTTATTCTGCAGCCCCTACCGATCGGCGCCGTCGCCTTTATTGCGTTAGGAACCGCCGGCCTGCTGAATGTTCTGAAACCTGCTGAAATTCTGTCGGGATTTGGCAATACCACGATGTGGTTGATCGTCTCCGCCTTTATCTTTGCCAAAGGATTTATCAAAACCGGGTTGGGCAAGCGGATTGCTTATAAGATCATGGGCGCGATCGGCGACAGTTCCCTCAAGCTCGGCTATGCCCTTGTAATCAGCGACTTGATCATTTCACCGGCGACCCCGTCGAACACGGCCCGCGGCGGCGGCATCATGTATCCGATCGTGCGTAGTTTGGCGGCGGCGTTCGGTTCCGAACCGGGGGAAAGTTCCCGGAAGATCGGAGCCTATTTAATGAAGACCGCTTTTCAGGGCAATACGATCACTTCCGCCATGTTCTTGACGGCGGTGGCGCCGAACTCCCTGTGCGCCGCCATGGCCATGCAGGTCGCCAAAGTGGACCTGAGCTGGGGAACTTGGGCGGTTGCCGGGATTGTGCCGGGGCTGATCAGTCTGGCGATTGTGCCATACGTTCTGTACAAGATTTACCCGCCGGAAATTCACAAGACTCCGGAAGCGAAAGAGATCGCCCACAAAGAGCTGGAAAAAATGGGCCCGATGTCAATGGGCGAAAAAGTGGTGGCTGGTGTATTCCTGCTGGCGTTGATCCTGTGGGCCACTTCCAGCTTTACGAAGATTAACGCAACCGTGGTCGCCATCGTTTGTGTCGGCTTGATGCTGATTGGACAGGCTATCGAATGGAAAGATGTTCTGGAAGAAAAAGGCGCCTGGGATACGTTGATCTGGATGGGCGGCTTGATCAGTCTGGCCGGCGCTCTGAACAAAGTCGGCGTGATCGCCTGGTTTGCCAAGTTGGTCGCCGGTTCGCTGGTCGGCATTTCCTGGCAGGTAGCGTTGGGGATTTTGTTGGTGGCGTACATGTACTCCCACTATGCATTTGCCAGCTTGTCGGCGCATGTCACCGCGATGTATGCGGCATTCCTCGCCGTGGCGGTGGGCGCCGGCGCCCCGCCATTCCTGGCGGCGATGTCACTGGGTGTTTTGTCCGCGTTGATGGGCGGCATCACCCACTATGCGACGGGTCCGGCGCCGATTTATTACGGAGCAGGCTATATTCCCCAGGGAACCTTCTGGAGTCTCGGTTTTGTGGTTTCGGTAATCAATATGGTTGTGTTCTTGGGCATTGGCTCGTTCTGGTGGAAATTGGCCGGATTGTATTAAACAGGCGTAGCATCCCTGTTGAGTACTGATTAGGATAACGAGGAAAGGAATGATGATTCATGCGTGAAATACCCGTGGCGGAGATTACGGCGGCCGTGGCGCAATTGTCCAAAGAAGCCTGTTGCTATCTGCCCAAAGATGTTTATGAAGCATTTCAGAAAGCTCGCTCAGCCGAACCTTCTCCCAGCGGCCAGGAAATTATCGGCCAGTTGATGGAGAACGCCGACATCGCCCGCAATGAGGATATGCCGATTTGCCAGGACACCGGCTTGGCGGTCATTTTCATCGATGTCGGGCAGGATGTCCACTTCACCGGCGGATCTTTGGAAGAGGCGATCCACGCGGGGGTGGCCAAGGGCTATGTGGATTCTTATCTGCGCAAGTCGTCGGTATCGGATCCGTTATTTGATCGCAAAAACACGAAGGACAACACCCCGGCGGTAATCCATACCCGGATCGTGCCCGGCGACAAAGTGAAGATCAAACTTGCGCCCAAAGGGGCCGGCTCGGAGAACAAGAGCGCCGTAAAAATGTTGGTTCCCGCCGATGGCATCGCCGGTGTCAAGAAATTTGTCGTGGATACCGTGAAGACCGCGGGTGCTAACTCCTGTCCGCCGATGGTCGTTGGCGTGGGAATCGGCGGGACCATGGAAATGGCCGCGATCTGCTCCAAACGAG
>CAZRLN010000022.1:0-28634 GCA_964601085.1 uncultured Veillonellaceae bacterium
GCTACACCGCCATCATTGTGGCCTGGCTCAGCAAGCTCCATCCGGCGGCGATTCTTATCGTGGCCGTTCTATTCGGTGCATTGCAGGTGGGCGGATTTTTTGTCCAGACCATGGGCGTGCCGGCTTCGGTTTCGGCGATGCTGCAGGGGGCAGTGCTATTTTTCGTCGTCGGCGGCGAATTTTTGACCAACTATCGGGTTGTGCTGAGCCGGAAGGAGTCGGAGTGATGGGGGAACAGGCGTTGTTAACGGCGATTCTGTCTTCGGCGGTTATTTCCGGCACGCCGATCCTTTACGCGGCGCTGGGGGAACTGGTCACGGAAAAGGCCGGAGTGACGAATCTCGGCGTGGAAGGCATGATGCTGATCGGGGCAGTGTCGGGCTTCATGGCGGCGATTGTTTCCGGCAACAGCTGGATCGGCCTGTTGGTTGCGCTGCTGGCCGGCGGACTGATGGGGCTCATTCATGCCGTGCTGACCGTTTCGTTGCGGGCCAACCAGGTGGTCAGCGGACTGGCGCTGGCGTTGTTCGGCGCCGGACTGAGCGGCTATCTCGGCAAGTCCTACATCGGCATTCCCGTGGCGGAGCCGTTCCGGGGAGTGGCGCTGCCGCTGCTTGGTGACATCCCGGTTTTGGGGCCGGTGTTGTTCCGGCAGGATATTTTGGTGTATTTGAGCTGGGTTCTGGTGTTCGCGCTGTGGTTTTTCCTGAAACGGACCCGGGCGGGACTGTATCTGCAGGCGATCGGCGAGAATCCCGGCGCAGCCGATTCCCTCGGCATCCATGTATTTGCCCTGCGATATCTGTATGTCGTTGTCGGCGGCATGTTGTGCGGTGCGGGCGGCGCCTATCTTTCCCTGGCTTCTGCTCCCAGCTGGCTGGAGAATATGACGGCCGGCCGGGGCTGGATTGCCGTTGCACTGGTTATTTTCGCCCTGTGGCGTCCGGGCCGGGCCCTGGTCGGCTCGTATCTGTTCGGCGGCATTGATGCGCTTGGTTTTCATCTGCAGGCGGCGGGAGTTCATATTTCCCACTTTTTTTTGCAGATGCTGCCATATATATTTACGATCGCGGTGCTGACGGCGGTCATGGCGAAACGGGGCGGCCGGCTGGCTGCGCCGGGTGCGCTGGGACTGCCTTATGACCGGGAAGAACGATGATAGCGGGGAGAAACAAGTGAAAGAATTGCAGGAACGGATCCTGGCCGACGGCCAAGTGATCGGCAACAACATTTTGAAAGTCGATGCCTTTTTGAATCACCAGATCGATCCCAAGTTCATCCTCCGGTTGGGGACGGAGCTGGCCAACCGGTTTCAGGGGCAGGGGATCACCAAGGTGCTGACCGTCGAGTCTTCCGGCATCGCAGTGGCCATGGCGGTGGCGCTGGCCCTGGGCGTATCGGTGGTATTTGCGAAGAAGAAACAGGCGCTGACCCAGGAAGGCGACGTGTATTCCGCGCCGGTATTTTCCTACACGCGCAAGGAACATCTGGAAATTTCCGTAGCCCGCTGCTTCCTTTCGTCCGAGGACGTCGTGCTAATCATCGACGATTTTCTGGCGCATGGCGAAGCACTGACCGGCCTGATTGCCCTGGTGGAACAGGCGGGAGGAAAACTGGCGGGGGCCGGGATCGTCATCGAAAAAAAATTCCAGAAGGGCGGCGACGCCATCCGGGCAACCGGTGTACGGATCGAGTCCCTCGCTTCGATCGAGCGCATGAAGCCGGGCGAAGTGATTTTTGCCTAAAGGAGAGAACCAAATGAAGTTTCGCGGGAATTTTATCGGAGTGACGTTGCTGGTGCTGTTGCTCATGACCACGGCCGCCTGTGCGGCGCCGAAAGCCGAGGGCCGAATTGTGCGCGGGAATCCCGCCGCCCCGGTGACCATTGTCGAATTTACGGATTTTCAGTGTCCATATTGCAGCGCCGGCGCACAAACTCTCGACGCCATGATGAAAAAATACGAAGGCAAAGTCAAACTGACGGTTCGCCATTATCCGCTGCCTTTCCATCCGGCGGCGTTGCCGGCCGCCCTCTATTTCGAAGGGATCGCCGTGCAAAGTCCGGAAAAAGCCTGGCAGTTTTACGATGCGTTGTTTGCGGAACCGCAACAATTGCAGGCAGGCGAAGACCATTTGAAAAAAGTGGCCGCCGGTCTGGGCGTAGACATGCGGAAATTGGACCAGGACGTGCGTAGCGCGGCGACGTACCAAAAAATAGCCGCTGACAAGCAGGAATTCGAGCGGGCCGGATTTGATGGCGTACCGGTGTTCGTGATCAATGGAACGGTGCTGGTCGGCGCCCAGCCGCCGCAGAAGTTCGCCGAAGTCATCGACGCGGCCCTGCCGAAATAGAGGGAGTTTTGAAGGGACAAGGGTTTGTATTGCTGCTGATCGCCGCCGCCGCCTTTTCGACGTTGGCGATCTTTATGAAATTTGCTTTTGACGCCGGCGTGAATCTTACGACTCTGCTGGCGTTTCGATTCCTTTTCTCCGCGCTGCTGTGCTTTGCGACGCTGGCGCTGACCGGAAAAAGCCTGGTCATTCCGTCGACGTTGCGGGGACGGGTATTCTTTCTGGGCGGCGTCATTCATGTCGCCGTGTCAGCCTTTTACGCAGTGTCGGTGCAGCAATTGCCCGCCTCGCTGACCGGTCTGATTTTTTATCTCTACCCGGCTTTGGTGACCATTCTGGCGGTGATCCTGGGCTGGGAAGAGCTGAACCGGCTCAAGATCGTCGCCGTGCTGGTCTGCTTCGCCGGCCTGCTGCAGGTCCTCGGCGTGTCGTTCGGTCAGGTGTCGACAACGGGACTGGTCTTTGGCCTGCTGGCCGCGCTGGGGCAGGCGTGCCATGTTCTGCTGAGCCACCGGATTGTCGCGGACCTTTCGCCGCTCCTGACGGTCGGTTGGTCCGCGCTGGCCACGGCCGCCGCGTTTTTTGCCTATGGCTCGTTTTCCGGCGATTTGCTCTGGGTGCTTCCGGCCAGCGGCTGGGGCGCGATTTTCGGCACGGCGTTTTTCGCTAACTATATCGGCATTGTGCTGTTTTTTGTCGGGTTGCGGCTGGTTGGGCCGTCGGATGCGTCCATCGTCATGAATCTGGAACCGGTGTTGACCGTCGTTCTGTCCATCCTGCTGCTGGGGGAGAGTTTCGGCTGGCTGCAGGCGCTGGGCGGCGGCGTGATTCTGGGCGGATTGTATTTGTTGCGGAAAGGGGAGTCGGCCAATGAATCATTACCCGGATCTTGAAGATATTCGCGAAGCGGCCGCGGCGCTGACGGGAATCGCCCATGAAACGCCGCTCGAGGCCAGTTCGACGTTTTCGGCGATGGCGGGGCAGCCGGTCTACCTGAAACTGGAAAACCTGCAGAAGACGGGCTCCTTCAAATTGCGCGGCGCTTTCAATAAAATCCGGCTGTTGTCGGCGACAGAGAAAGGCCACGGCGTGATTGCGGCGTCGGCGGGAAACCATGCGCAGGGCGTGGCCTATGCGGCGCGGCAGGCAGGAATCCGGGCCGTGATTGTCATGCCGGAAACGGCGCCACTGTCCAAAGTCAGCGCCACGCGCGGCTATGGCGCGGAAGTGGTGTTGGCGGGAGCGTCCTATGACGAAGCCTATGCCCGGGCCAAAGAGCTGGCGGCGGCGGACGGACTGACGTTTGTTCACGCTTTTGATGATCCGGCGGTGATGGCGGGGCAGGGAACCATCGGGCTGGAGATTTTGCGGGAGTTGCCGGAAGTCCGGGCGATCATTGTTCCGGTCGGTGGCGGCGGACTGATCGCCGGGGTGGCGAAAGCGGTAAAAAGTCTGGCGCCGCAGGTCAAAGTCATCGGCGTTCAGGCCGAGGGGGCCGACGCCATGGTCCGATCCAAGGCGGCGGACCGCTTGCTGCAGACGCCGACAGCCGTGACGATTGCCGACGGGATCGCCGTCAAGGCTCCGGGGAGTGCGACGTTCGAAATGGTGCGTCAATATGTGGATGAGATGGTCACGATCGACGACGAAGCGATCGCCTCGGCAATTCTGATGCTGCTGGAACGCGCCAAACTCGTTGTGGAAGGGGCCGGCGCGATCGGGCTGGCGGCGCTTCTGCAGGGAAAAATCGCCGCCGACGGACCGGTGGCCTGCCTGATCTCGGGCGGCAACATCGACGTGAATTTTATCGCCCGCATCATTGAACGGGGCCTGGTCAAGGCGGGCCGGCGGGTGATCCTCACGACCTGCGTCGTGGACAAGCCGGGTTCGCTGCAGAAGTTGCTGTCTTGCGTCGCCGCCAGCCGCGGCAACGTGCTGTACGTCCATCACGACCGGATCCAGCACGATGTTCCGCTCGGGCAGGCCAAGGTGCAGATCAGTCTGGAAACGCGGGATTCCGAACATACCGCGGAAATTCTCGCCGCCTTGCGGCGGGAAGGCTATCAGGCGGTGATCAACTGAGCCAAATGGATGATTGGGGACAATATAGATAGAATTGCGAAAAACAAGGAGCCGCTCCGGATTCGATCCGGAGCGGCTCTGCTTTTGCCGAGGGCTTTATGGTGACGCAAGAAAGCTTCCCGGAGTATTGCCCGGGAAATAAGAATCAGATCTGTCCCAGCATTTTCAGGATGATTTCGGCGATGATGGCCGAGCCGATAAATGTGCCGAAAAATACGACGCAGGCGACGATGAAGATGCGCCAGCCGGATTTCAGGAAAGCATCCATGTCTTTGCCGATGCCGATGCCGGCATAAGCAAGAATCGGCGTGGTCAGCGCCAGAAAATTGACTTTGGCGATATAGGCGTTCATGACCTTTGCGCCAGGAAATTCCGGATAGGTGATGACACAGCCGATGACAACGATATAAGCGACGCTGGGCAATCCGCCGGGCATGAATTTGGCCATGGCGACACCCAGCAGACAGATGGCGATCAGAATCAACATGCCGGGAATCGAATCGACGATGCCGTTTTTATAACCGACAAGATTCGCTACCAAGGTCATGACCGCCGTGAGAAAAGTTACGTAAACGATATTTGCAAAGCTCATTGTTGTTCCCCCCTTACCGGCGCCGGTTTCCCATGAACAATCGGGTATATTTTTTTGTACAGCCATTCCGTAAGCGGCAGGCCCACCCAGATCGACATGTACAGGCCGTCCAGACCGGACAGCATGTTGCTGGCGGCGGCGAGGGCCAGGATCTGATCCTTCATGGCCGGATAAATGGAGGCGAGCACGCCGGCGCTGGCGGTCGCCATGCTGGCGCTGCCCACGCCGCAGGCCATGGCCAGGGAGTAGGGATGGAAGATTTTCAGAACATCGATGAAACTGGCCATCAGAGCGAAGAAAATGGTGCCGAATACCGTGCCGACGATATAAACGCCCATGACGCCGCGTCCTTCAGCGCCATCAAGGCCGTATTTGTCGCCGATCAGAGCCACGTTCGCTTCCCGGGCGACCGAGTGGGTGGCGCCGATGGTTTCCCGCTTGAGTCCGAGCCAGATGGCGACGGGAACCCCGATGAAAATCGTGCCGAGGTTGCCGAATTCCTGGAGGATCAGCGCCGGGCTGGACTGGATGATCTTGGGCAGCGTCGGCCCGACCAGCGTTCCATACCGCGCCATCAGCAGCATCAGGGTCACGGTGATGAGACCGCTGGCGTCATCCATGTCTTTGGCGTTCATTACCTTGAGACCTTTTGGGGTGAGCGCCAGGCCGATCAGCAGGGCGTACAGCATGGGCAGGAGAATGACGGTGCCGGGGCCGACATTGAAACGAATAAGACCAATGAGTTCGGAGATCACGATGATCACCAGGGCTACGGCATGGAGTTTCCAGTTTTTCAAATGAATCACCCTTCCTTTCTGTTTTCGATCGCTAACTGAAATACTTGTCGAGCAGGGCCAGGTATTCGGTCTTGGTCAGGACAGGCCGGAAATTTTGCCGGATCTGATTTGCGCAGGCCGCGTTGTCGGCCAACAGGTCGATGACGGTCAGGGCCATGATCTTGGCGGGGAGGACGCAGGCCGCGGCGTGGTCGGTCGCATGGAAGTCCTTGGTGTGATGGGCGCCGCAGACGCCGCCAACGAACGGATGGATGGAGGGCAGAATATGGGAGATGTCGCCCATGTCGGTGGAGCCGCCGAAATGACCATTTTCGACGACGCAGTCGGCCGGGAGCAAGTCCAGCGCATTGCGCCGAAAAACGTCATTCAGCGAAGCGCAGCATGTCAGGGGCAGATAGCCGGGAATCGTGTGAATATGAGTCTGTGCGCCGACGGAATCGCCGCCGGCTTTTAACGCGCGGGCCACCTTGCCGTAGGTTCCCTCGATCGCGCTCATGGTGCGGGCGCGGACGTAAGTTTCCATCCGGACGTCGGCGGGGACGATGTTGACGAGGTCGCCGCCTTTCGTGATGATCGGATGGACCCGGATGATGTCCTGATCGCGGAAGGTTTCCCGCAGGGCATGGACACCCATCAGGCCGATCATGGCGGCGTTCAGGGCATTGATTCCCTCGTGGGGGGCGCCGGCGGCATGCGCCTCTTTACCGACGTACTGAATGGTCATGCCGATAAAGCCGTTGCAGGTGTCGCAAAGGCCGACCCGCGGCCCAGGGGCATCCTTGTCGGCGTGGACCATCATGGCCAGGTCGATGTCGTCGAATTCCCCGCGGTGGACCAACTCCTGCTTGCCGCCGAGGTAGCGGATTTTTCCCTGCTGCCGAAGTTGTTGGCGAAATTCGATTTCCACATATTCTTCAGCAGGTACGGCCATGAAAGTGACGTTGCCGGCCAGAGATCCGGCGATGCCCGAGAGTTTTAGCCCCAAGGCCGCGCCCAGCATTGCGCCGAGCTGGAGGTTGTGGCCGCAGGCGTGGGCGGCGCCGGTCATGGGATCGGCGGCGGGACTGTCCGGACAGACGACGGCGTCCAGTTCGCCGATAACGGCGACATTGGGGCCGGTCGCGCCCGGCTTGAGCGAAGTTTTCACGCCGGTGATCGCCAGGCCTTCCCGGCACGCATACCCGATGTCTCCTAAAAATTTCGCAACCGCGGCGGCGGTTTTTGTTTCCTTGAAGCCCAGTTCGGGAGTTCGTTCCAGTTCCTGCGTGAGCTGCACGATTTGGGCGGCATTGTCGTCGATGGTTTGGCAAACCTGATTTTTGAGTTCCTGCAAGATCAAGGCGATCATTCCTCCTAAAGACGCGATTTACCAGTTTTGAAGCACTTCCCAATATTTTCGCGACGGACAAAAGAATTCCCTGCCTGGATTTTTGCAGACCAAAAGAATCTTTCGATCCAGCAGGCTTTTGCCGATGGACAGCGAAAAAAATACTTGCGGGAAATGATCGTTGCGGAGGCGGAAATGAAGATTGGCGCAAGAAGCGTAAGCCGAAAATGGCAGAGTCACGCTGGAATATTGCTCCTGGTTTTGTGTCTGGCCTTGTTTGCCGCCGGCCCAGGCGAGGCGCTAGCGGCCCCCAGCTCTGTTTCGGCCGCCAACTATTATGAAATGAAGCCTAGTCCCTGGTACGTTTCGCTGGGGGTCAGGGGATACCAGCAAACGACGGAACATACCTGCGGTCCGGCGGCGATAATGTCGCTGCTGCATTGGTATGGCCTGCTGGCGGATTCGGAAATGAACGCCGCGACGGAGCTTCGGATTGCCCAAGAGATGGGAACCGGCGACAAACAGTCCTCCCGCCCGGGCACGTCGGTGGCGCAGATGGCGAGCTGGCTGGAGCGGCATGGCTTTCGGGTGGCCAGCGGCGAAGACGGCAGTCTGGAGTTGTTACGCGGCTATATGAAAAAGAGAATTCCGGTATTGGTCGAGTGGATCGATTGGGGCGGGCACTGGGTTGTGGCGACAGGCTATCATGCGGCGTACGAGTCGCCGGCCCGCGGCCCCGACACCATCTTCTTCGCGGATCCCGCGTCGCACTGGGCGAATCCGGAGAACCCCGACGGAATCTCTTCGTTCAATGCCTGGCGTTTTCGCGACATGTGGCTGGATGTCCAGTATCTGAATCCGGGAAGTATCACCCGGCAGGTGTATATCATCGCCGTGCCGGCGAAAGCTAAGGCGGCGTTCCAATAAAGAAACCGGCGATTTCAAACTGGCGCAAAAAAAGCGAGGGCCCGCAAATTGCACGGACCTTCGCTTTTTTATCGGTGAGGAGAAGATGACGGAGTCGGATCCTTAGCCGAGGATGGCCTTGAGGTCCGCTTCCGGTGTGGTGATCGGCATGAGGTTCAGCTTTTCATGCAGCACCTGGAATACGGCGGGGGTGAGGAACGCCGGTGCCGACGGGCCGATGCGGATATTGCGGACGCCGAGGAAGAGCAGGGAGAGGAGAATGCAGACCGCTTTCTGCTCGTACCAGGAGAGCACCAGCGAGAGAGGCAGGCCGTTGACGTCCGTTTTGAAGGCGTCGGCGAGGGCCAGGGCGATGCGGACCGCCGAGTAGGCGTCGTTGCACTGCCCGACATCCAGCAGACGGGGAATGCCTTCGATGTCGCCGAACTCCAGCTTGTTGAAACGGAACTTGCCGCAGGCCAGCGTCAGGATCACGCAGTCTTTCGGCACCTGGGTCGCCAGGTCGGTGTAGTAGTTGCGGCCGCTCTTCGCGCCGTCGCAACCGCCGATCAGGAAGAAGTGTCGGATCTTGCCAGCCTGGACCAGCTCGATGACTTTGGGCGCGGCGCCGAGGACGGCGTTGCGGCCGAAGCCGACCAGGATGGTTTTTTCCGGTTCATCTTCCGGGAATCCGGGGGCGGCCAGCGCGGCATCGATGACCGGTTTGAAGTTGCGGTCGGTGATGTGGACCACGCCGGGCCAGGCTACGAGGCCGCAGGTGAAAATCCGGCCCTTGTAGGATTCCGCCGGTTTCTGGATACAGTTCGTGGTCATCAGGATTGCGCCGGGGAAGGCGGCGAATTCTTTTTGCTGATCCTGCCAGGCGCCGCCGTAGTTGCCGACAAAATGTTTATATTTCTTCAGCCCGGGGTAGCCATGAGTCGGCAGCATTTCGCCGTGCGTATAAATGTTGATGCCGGTTCCCTCGGTTTGTTTGAGCAGTTCTTCCAGATCCTTCAGATCATGGCCGGAAACCAGGATCGCCTTGCCTTTGACCGCGGTGATGCGGACCGGCGTCGGCACGGGGTGGCCGTAAGTTCCGGTATTCGCTTCGTCAAGGAGTTCCATGATCCGGATGTTGACTTCGCCACAGCGCAGGGCCATCCCCAGCAGGGCATCCACGCCGAGGTCCGGTTGAGTCAGAAAATCAAGCGCCTCGTGGAAGAACGCGTTGACCTTCGCGTCCTGTTTGTCGAGGATCCAGGCGTGGTCGGCGTAAGCGGCCATGCCCTTCAGACCGTATACGATCAGGTTTTCCAGGCCGACCAGATCGGCGCCGCGGGTGGGAACTCCCTTGTTGACGGGAACGGCCTCGCCCTGGGCAATCAGTCCGTTCAGATCGGCGGCCGGCGTCCAGGCGGCCGGTCCGGCCAGGGTTTCGGAGGCTTTGCCGGCTTTCAGCGCGGCGGCTTCATAGAGGGCTTTAGCTTTGGCCTTGACTTCGGCGCCCTGGCGGATGATTCCCGCGAGACGCTCGGGATCGAAGTTGACGTTGGTGATGGTGGTGAACAGGGCTTCGATGACATATTTATCAATGACCGGATCCTGGGCGCCGAGCACGGCGGCGCGGTGGGCGTACATCGATATCCCTTTGGCGACGTGCAGCAGCAGGTCTTGCAGGGCCGCGGTTTTCGGATCTTTGCCGCAGACGCCGAAAACGTCGCAGCCGGTCCCTTTGGCGGTTTGTTCACATTGATAACAAAACATTCTTTTTTGCCTCCAATCAGAATTTTTTGTCTATTTACAGTCTACCAAAAAACGCTGCATCTGCAAAGTCTTTTGGCGGACAGAGATCCAGCGGAGGTGGCTTAGTGGTTGACGACCGTCAGCAGCATTTTGAAGTCCTGCTCGGCGTCGACGGCATGGGGGATGTTGGCGGGCATGACGACGATATCGCCGGTCTTGGCGATCAGTGGATTTCCACCGATCGTGATTTTGGCTTCGCCCTCAAGAATCTGGACGATGGCGTCGCCCGGCGCCGAGTGGGTGCTGACGCCTTCGCCGGCGCCGAAGGAAAACAGGGTGACAGTGACTTCCGGCCGCTGCACGAAAGTGCGGCTGATGATTTTTCCCGGCTCGATATTGACCAAACCGGCAAGATTTACGGCTTCCGACAGGGGGAGATTTTTTACAAGGGTGTTCATGCGGGATCGCTCCTTTTCGTTATAATAAACTAATGTAGACAGGACTTTCGGCAGGCGGTCGAATCATTCCGTCACTTACAGGATATCCTCCGCGAGCGCTTCGCCGCCGATACCGATTTTCGTGAGCTTGACGGGAACCTTGCAGCCGGAGTCGGCGACCGCTCCCTGCACGAGCCGGACCAGTCCGCCGCAGCAGGGGACTTCCATGTACACCACATGGATGAATTCCACTTGGTTCATTTGAATGATGTTGGCGAGTTTTTCCCGATAGAAGGCGGCATCATCGAGTTTGGGGCAGCCGATCAGAGCGACTTTTCCCTTCAGGAAGCGGCGGTGGAAATCCGGGAAAGCGAAGGCCGTGCAGTCCGCCGCGATCAATAGGGAGGCCCGGTCCAAATAGGGCGCGGTCACCGGCACGAGCGACAACTGGACCGGCCAGTTGCCGAGGGCGGCGACGGGGGGCTGGGCAATGGCCGCCGAAGCGGGGCAGACGCTGTGGGGGAGGCGACCGATATTCGCCAGATGCTTGTCCACTTCTGCCTGGCTGTATTCGGGAGCTTCCCGTTCCTCGATCGTCAGGGCGCCGACGGGGCACTCGCCGATACAGGCGCCCAATCCGTCGCAATAGGTTTCGCTGATCAGGGCGGCTTTGCCGTTGACGAGCTGGATGGCTCCTTCGGCGCAGCCGGTCACGCATTGTCCGCAACCGTCACATTTTTCCTGATCAATGCGGATGATCTTTCGGTTCATCAGTTCGGGCCTCCTTTTTGGCAGGAAACAAGATCCGCCAGTTTTTTCGTGCGCATATATTCTTTGAACTCCGCGGTCATGCGGCCAAGCAATCCGTCAAACAGGCATTCCCGCAACGGGCACTCCCGGGTGGGAAGCAGACAGCCGCTGTCGGCGACCGGGCCTTCGATCGACTCGAAAATTGCCAGCAGCGAGGTCGACAGGCCGGCGTCGCCCAGGACAAAGCCGCCTTTGGGTCCGCGGGTCGATTTGACCAGTCCGGCTTTCGCCAGACGCTGCATGACTTTGGACAAATGCGCCTCCGACACGCCGGTGCGGGCGGTGATGTCCTTGACCGTCAGCGGCCGATCCGGCGTTGCGGCCAGCAGCGCCATGCTGTGCAGGGCCAGGGAAGCGGCTTCGGAAATTTGAATGATCGATGCCATGGGTTCCACCTCGTTTCGATATTAAGGTACTATAATACCGAAATAATGTCAAGAGGAAATTTGTAAAATCTTTTGGCTTGGAAAAGTCAGTAGGAAATTTGCGTTTTTTTTTGCGGAACCCGCCGCATTTCGGCAGGGAAATGCCTTCAGGAGGGGAATAAAGTGAAACGGGGGGAAAATCAACGAAGTTCAGAGGAAAAGAAAACAACCCCGGCGCTGACTGTGACTGCCCACCCGGAATATTGAGGAGGCGAAATCGAATGGCGAAACAGAAAGTGACAATTCCCCAACTAAAGGAATGGAAGGAGTCCGGCCGAAAAATCCGGATGGTCACGGCGTACGACTATCCCACGGCGTTGTTGGTGGACCGTTCGGAAGTGGAGCTGATCCTGGTCGGGGACTCGCTGGGCATGGTCGTGTTGGGCTATGACGGAACCGTGCCGGTGACGATGGACGAGATGGTGCACCACATCAAACCGGTGGTGCGGGGCGCCCGTAACACCCTGATCGTGGGCGACATGCCGTTCATGTCCTACAATGTGAGCATTGAAAAGGCGATTGAAAATGCCGGCCGTTTGATGAAGGAAGGCGGCGCCGACTGCGTGAAACTGGAGGGCGGCCTGCCGGTCGTTCCCGTGGTCCGGGCCTTGGTGGACGCCGGAATTCCGGTGATGGCCCACATCGGCCTGACACCGCAGACCGCCTCTCAGCTTGGCGGATTCAAGGTGCAGGGCAAGGATGAAGCGGCGGCGCAGCGGATGCTGGTCGAAGCCCAGAAAATGGAGGAAGCCGGCGCGTTTTCCATAGTGCTGGAAGCGATTCCGGCGCCGCTGGCCAAGCTGATCACCGCGAAAATCGGCATTCCCACCATCGGGATCGGGGCGGGCCCCGACTGCGACGGACAGGTTCTGGTCATCCATGACATGATCGGTCTGTTTGACCGGTTTGTGCCGAAGTTTGTCAAAAAGTACGCGAATGTGAGCGAAGATATCGTCTCCGCCCTGAACACTTACGCGAAGGATGTGGAAACGGGGGCATTCCCCGGACCGGAGCACTGCTTCACCATGAAGGAGGAAGTCCTGAAACGCCTGTATTAGGGACGGAGGAACTGCCATGAAGATTGTCATCATTGGCGCCGGCGCCATGGGCGGTCTGTTTGCGGCCCGACTGGCGGCGGCGGGCGAAGACGTGTCGGTGGTCGATGTCTGGGCCGAGCATATCGAAATGATCCGGACGCAGGGATTGATTCTCGAAACCGAACAGGGTGACGTCCGGGCGAAACTGGCGGCGGCTGCATACCGCAGCGAAGATTTGGATGCAGTCGCGGACCTTGTGATCATCTTTGTCAAATCCGCGATGACCGAGGCGGCGGCGCGAAGCGCCCAGACCTTGTTGGGTTCTGCCGGCCGGGTGCTGACTCTGCAGAATGGCCTGGGCAACGCCGAAACGATTGCCGCGGTCGTCGGTGCGGCACGGGTGCTGGCCGGAACGACCGCCCAGGGGGCCACGTTGCTTGGTCCTGGCAGAATTCGCCATGGGGGCCGGGGAGATACGCACATCGGACGGCTGGCCGGGCCGGTGGACGACTTCTGCCGTGAGGCGGCGGCGATATTGACCCGCGCCGGAATTCCCGCTTTCGCCGAGGATGCCGTCCAGTCGCTGATTTGGGGAAAACTGGTCATCAATGCGGGAATCAATGCCTTGACCGCTTTATTGCGGTATGGCAACGGACAGCTGAACGACCACGAAGAAACCCGCGAGCTCGTCAAACTGGCCGTGACCGAAGCGGTCCAGGTGGCGGCGGCGGCGCACATTCCGCTGCCGTACGGCGACGCCGTCGAAAAAGTGCTGGCGGTGGCGGCGGCGACGGCGACCAACCGGTCGTCGATGCTGCAGGACATTCTCCATGGCCGGATCACGGAGATCGACGCCATCAATGGGGCGCTGGTCCGGGAAGGAATCCGACTGGCAGTGCCGACACCGGTTAACCGGACGTTGACGCTGTTGATCAAGGCCCTGGAAAAGAATCAGGGGATTCATGAATAAAAAATACGGAGGAGGGGGAACGATGATTAAACGGGGGATCATAGTCGTTCTGGCATTGCTTCTGATCGGGATGACCGCCGGTTGCGGTGGGGAAAAAAAAGCGGCCGCGCCGGCCGCCAAGGGGGAATACAAGGCTCAGCTGAAACTTGCGACATTGACGACGGCGACACACACCTATAATCTGGGCGCGAACAAATTCGCCGAATTGGTCAAGGAACGATCCAAGGGCCGGATTGAGGTCAAGGTCTATCCGGACGGGCAGCTTGGCAAAGGCGAGCGGGAATTGCTGGAAGGGCTGCAACAGGGCACTATCGACATTTATGTCGGATCTACGGGGCCGATCGGCAACTTCAGCCCGTCGATGCTGATCGTGGACATTCCATTTCTGTTCCGGGATTTCAATCATGTCGACAAGGTCTTGGACGGACCGATCGGCCAGCAACTGCTCGCCGATCTGGACAAAGCCAACCTGAAGGGACTGGCGTTCTGGGAAAACGGCTTCCGCAACCTGACCAACTCCAAAGTGGCGGTAAAAACGCCGGCGGACGCCAAAGGGATGAAAATCCGGACGATGGAAAACAAGACCCATATGCTGGCGTTCAAGACCGCCGGGCTGAATCCTACGCCGATGGCCTGGAGCGAAGTGTTCGGCGCTTTGCAGCAAAAGGTGATCGATGGTCAGGAAAATCCGATCGCGGTGATCTATTCCTCGAAAATTTACGAAGTGCAAAAATTCCTGTCACTGACCCAACATGTCTATTCACCGGCCGTTTTGATCGTCAGCCTCAAGAAATGGCAGGCCATGCCGAAAGAAGACCAGGACATGCTGTTGAAAACGGCGCAGGAAATGGCGAAATATCAGCGCAAACTGGGCCGGGACGCGGAGGATAAGCAGATCGGCGAACTGGCGGGAAAAGGCATGACCGTTACGAAAGACGTCGACAAAAAAGCCTGGCAGGATGCCATGCAGCCGGCATTTGCCGAGTTTGCCAAACAATTCGGCAAAGACAAGATCGACGCGATCCTGAACGTAAAATAAAATGATAAAAATATGAATAATGGAAAAATTTTTAGCAGGAATTCTTAACATGGGAGCAGAAGTAAAATAACACGAAAATGGAATAGGGCAATTGAGCCTTTTATGACGATGGGGAAATCTGTCGTTGTAAAAGGCTGTTTCTTTTTTTGGCGACGGTTCCGGCGGGAGGAGGGTGCGGTTCGGGTCAAGCTGAGAAGGCGGCAGTGGAAAAATAAATATACTGGAGGTGTTCTTGGTGGGTATTAACGAAATCATTCTCTACATCATGATGTTTTTCATGGTCCTGGGGGCTCTGGACAAAATCTTCGGTAACAAATACGGGCTGGGCGACAAGTTCGACGAAGGCTTCATGGCCATGGGCTCGCTGTCCATCGCCATGCTCGGCGTGGTTTCGATTGCGCCGGTGCTGGCCAAAGTTCTCGGCGTGGTGGTTGTCCCGGTTTACACCATGCTGGGCGCCGACCCCGCCATGTTCGCGACGACCCTTCTGGCCAACGACATGGGGGGCTATCCTCTCGCCAAAGCCATGGCTCAGACGCCGGAGGCCGGTTCTTTCGCCGGATTGATCCTCGGCGCCATGATGGGACCGACGATCGTGTTCACGATTCCCGTCGCTCTCGGCATCATCGAGAAAGATGACCACAAGTTTCTGGCGCAGGGAATCATGATCGGCATGATCACCATTCCCCTCGGCTGCCTCGCGGGCGGGATCGCCGCCGGCTACAACATGGGCATGATCCTTGCCAATATCGTGCCGATCGCTCTCGTCGCCATTTTGATCGCGGCGGGCCTCTGGATGGCGCCGTCGAAAATGATCGGCGGATTTGCCATATTTGGCAAGGGCCTGACCATCTTCATCACGATTTGCACGGCCTGCATCGTGTTGGAAACCCTGACCGGCCTGGTGCTGATTCCCGGTATGGCGCCGATCAGCGACGGCATTCAGATCGTCGGTTCGATCGCCATCGTATTGATCGGGGCGTTCCCGATGGTCCAGGTCATTACCAAAGTGTTCGCCAAACCCCTGATGAAGCTGGGCGGCTTGCTGGGAATGAACGAAGCGGCGGCGGCCGGCATGATCGCCACGTTGGCGAACAACATCCCGATGCTGAACATCCTGAAAGACATGAATCCCAGAGGCAAAGTGATCAATATCGCCTTCGCCGTGAGCGCCGCTTTCGTTTTCGGCGATCACCTCGGCTTTACCGCCGGCGTCGAAAAAGCGATGATCTTCCCGATGATCGTCGGCAAACTGACGGGTGGCATTACCGCGGTTCTTGTGGCGATGCTGTTTGTCGGCAAGCTGTCCGGGGAAGACAAATAACCCGCGGCGGGAAACGGTTATTCTAGCCTTTTTCTTGAGGAAAGACGGCCGTCTTTCCTCAAAGGCTTTAAAAAAACAAATAAAGCCTCATAATAGGAATCATGGAGATCGGGCAGCGTTGCGCTGCAGGGAACAGGGGAGGAAGCAACCATGAAGGAAATCGACGCAGTCATCCAAAGCATCCAGGCGCTGGACGAAACGATCATGAATCAGACCCAGCAGCACCTGGACAGTCTGACGAAACCCCGGGGCAGCCTGTCCGTATTGGAGCGGATGGCCTGCCAGCTCGCCGGCGTGCAGCGCGAGGCGAAACCCGGGATTCCCGACAAGGCCGTGGTTTTGATGGCGGCCGACCATGGCGTGGCGGAAGAAGGAGTCAGCGCGTTTCCCGCCGAAGTAACCGAACAGATGGTATACAATTTTGTGCGCGGCGGCGCCGGAATCAATGTGCTGGCGCGCCATGCCGGCGCCCGGCTGGTTTTGGTGGATGTCGGCGTCAAATCGGATCTTTCTCTGGAACTGCCGATCCGGCACTGTAAGATCCGCCACGGGACTGACAATATGCGGCGCGGACCGGCGATGAGCCGTGAAGATGTTCTTCAGGCGATTAAAATCGGCATCGGGATCGCCCGGGAACTGACGGATGCGGGTGTTCGCGTCATCAGCCTCGGCGAAATGGGAATCGGCAATACTACGGCCAGTTCGGCGATGGTTCATGTCTTCACCGGCGAGCCCGTGAGCGTCGTCGTCGGGACAGGGACTGGGATTTCGGCGGATTTTGTTCAGCACAAGATCCGGGTGATCGAGGAATCGGTGGCAATCAACCGACCGGATCCCCGGGATGCCCTGGATGTGCTGACCAAAGTCGGCGGCCTGGAAATTGCCGCGATGGCTGGGGTGGTGCTCGGAGCGGCGTCACGCCGGGCGCTGGTCATGCTGGATGGATTTATCGCTTCGGCGGCGGTTCTGGCCGCTTATCGCCTGGCGCCGTCGGTCAGGCCTTATCTGATGGCTTCCCACTTGTCGGAGGAACCGGGGCATGCCGTGATTCTGCGCGAACTGGGACTGACCCCCTGCCTGCGCCTCAACATGAGGCTCGGCGAGGGCACGGGTGCGGCATTGGGAATGACGATTCTGGATGCGGCGGTAAAAATACTGAACGAGATGGCGACCTTTGAAGAAGCCGCCGTTTCTTCCGGCGGCTCCGTCGAGCAACCACACGACGGGGGAAGGATGGTGCGACAATGTCCGGCGAAAAACAGCGCGTAATTCAGGAATATGTACCCGGTAAGCAAGTAACCATGGCCCACATCATTCCCAACCCGCAGGGAGACCTGCATGAACGACTGGGGTTGGAAAGCGGCGGCGCCATCGGCATCATGACTATCACGCCCAGCGAGGCGGCGATCATTGCGGCGGATGCCGCCACGAAGGCCGGCAATATCGAGATCGGCTTCGTCGACCGCTTCACGGGGTCGCTGGTCGTCACCGGGGAAGTGGCGGATGTGGAAGCGGCCGTCCGGGCCGCCGTGGGAACTTTGGTCAACGTTCTCGGGTTCACGGCGTCGGAAGTGACCCGCAGTTGAAATCGCATATCTTGCTGATTGGCGGCGTCGGCGCCGGGAAAACCACGTTGAAGCAGTATCTGATGAATGAAGCCCAGGCGTATCGCAAGACCCAGATGCTCGAATTCAAGGGATTCTTTATTGACTGCCCCGGTGAATATCTGCAGATGCCGACCTACTATCGGGTGCTGATCGACGCGAGCCACCGCGTCGATGAAGTCTGGGCGTTGCAGGACGCATCCAACCGGCGGACAATTTTTCCGCCCAATTTTGCGAAGGTATTCAAAAAGACGGTGGTCGGAATCATTACGAAAATCGACCGAGAAGACGCCGCTCCCGAACTGGCGGAGAAGTTTCTGCGTCAGGCCGGCGTAGTGGCGCCGATCTTGTCGATTTCCGCCCGCGAAGGGATGGGAATGGATCCATTGGTGAAGCGATTGGAGGCCTTTGCGTCAAATGCGTGACCTATGTCTGCAGTATACGGATCTGACCGATGCGGATATTGATCTGCTGGAAAAGATGGAAGCGCAGCTGCCGTTTATTGCGGAGCTGAATGAAACGGACATTTTCATCGACGCGCCGGCCAACAACGGCGTCGATGCGATTGTGTTGGCCTGGGCCCGGCCCGAGAAGCATTCTCTGTACGGCCACAGCGTGGTCGGGGAGATTGCGTACGCGACACGGGAGCCGGCGGTCTACCAAACCTTTTCCACCGGCGAGATGGTCCGCAATGTGCGCGGCGTCAGCCAGGAGGGCGTGCCGATCGCCCAGACGGTGGTTCCGCTGCGCAACGACGCCGGCCGCGTGGTCGGCGTGCTGATCATGGAAAAAGATATTTCCGAGGAAATCCGTCAGGAGGCCCGGTTTGAATTTTTGAGCGAGGCGGCGGATCAGTTGAGCAATACATTGATGGCTTTGTCGATGACCGGGTCTTCCTGGGAGGAATGGCTCGGCAACGGCTTGTTCGTGCTGAATCATGAGGGCGCCGTAACCTATGCGAACCGGAACGCGGCCCGGATGTACCGCCAATATTGCGGCGGCGAACCGCTGGGCGGCAGGTTGATGGACCGGCTGTCCTGCCGGACGATGGAAGAATTGGTGGACAAGCTGGCCAATCCCATGGAATTTGAGTTCGGCTCGGCCAGTTTTATCTTTCAGTCCCACGCGCTGGTCGCCTATGGCGGATTGAGCGGCTGCGTACTGTCGATGCAGGACGTTTCGGAGCTTCGCCGCAAAGAGCGGGAATTGAACGCGCAAAGCGCCGCCATTCGGGAGATCCATCACCGGGTGAAGAACAATCTGCAGAATGTCGTGGCGTTGCTGCGGATCCAGATGAACCGTTCCCAGTCCAAAGTGGTGAAGGCGGAATTCAACACCTGCATCAACCGCATTTTGTCGATCAGCCAGGTGCATGACGTTTTTGCCCATCAGAATTGGGATTATATCGATTTGAAGGAATTGGCCGAATACATCTTGAATAAATTGATAGAAGCCTTTTCCATGCCCCGGCAACAAATCACCGCTTCCATCCGGGGGCAGACGGTACGCATCGACGCGGCGCAGGCCGTTCCCATGGCGCTGGTCATCAATGAATTGGTGACCAACAGCCTGAAGCACGGGATCAAATCCAGCCCGTACGGCGAAATCAGCATCCTGGTGGAGGAAGCCGGCGGCAAGAACCACATCGTCGTCGCTGACAGCGGCAAGGACCTGGCCATGGACTGGGCCGACGAAAAGCGGAACAATATGGGTCTGTATATCGTCAAGCTGCTGATCTGCGATCAGCTGAAAGGAACGTTCCGGCTGGAACGCTGCGGCGGCGCGACGGTCGCGACCGTATCTTTCCCAATATGCAATGCGGAGGAACCTGCATGAAATCATTGGCGATTTTGGTGGCGGAAGACGAAGTTTTGACCCGGCTGGACATTCGCGGCATGCTGGAGCGGGCCGGACATGTGGTGTGCGGCGAGTGCGGCAACGGGCGCAAAGCGGTGGAGTTGGCGCGACAGCTGCTGCCGGATCTGGCCTTGCTTGACATCATGATGCCGGAGCTTGACGGGATCGAGACGGCGAAGATTTTGCACGGGATGAACATCCCCACCGTGATGCTGACGGCCTATAGCCAGCCCCATATCATCAACCGGGCCGAAAATGTCCATGTTTGCGGCTATCTGGTGAAACCGGTATCGGAACAGAGCCTGCAGGCAACGATCCGCATCGCCTATGCGCGCTGGCGGGATATGCAGCATGTGCGCCAGGAACTGGCCGAGACCCGGGAGCAGCTGGAACACCAAAAGCTGATCGCCCGGGCGAAGACGATCCTGATCGCCCGGGACCGTATTAGCGAACAAATGGCGCACCAACAGATGATCCGGGAGGCGATGACGCTGCGGCTTCCGCTGGTGGAGATGGCGCGGCGGGTGATTGCGGCGATCGACGAGCCAACCCTGCCGGACGAAAAAAAAGTTGGCGCGGCGGCGAAAATTTGCAGGAATTCTCAGACATAGGCAAGAAGTAAGAATTATGAAAAATGGAATAAGGCAATTGCGCCTTTTACAGTGACGAAACCCTTTCGTTGCTGTGGAAGGCTTTTTGTTTTTCCGAGGATTCGGTTTCAAGGAAATCAGGTGAAGGAGGTCGTGCGGGGAAAGCAGCATCGGCAATGACGGGCAACCCTGAGATGGAAAGAATTTTGGCAAAGTATCGGAAAGGAGATAGTCAGTATGGTTAACAAAGAAGGACTGATTGCCCTCGGCATGGTGGAGACCAAAGGCGTGGTGGGCGCTATCGAAGCCGCAGATGCCATGGTCAAGGCGGCGAATGTCACATTGATCGGGAAAGTCAAAGTCGGCGGAGCGTTGGTGACCGTCATGGTTCGCGGCGACGTCGGCGCCGTCAAGGCGTCGGTTGATGCCGGAGCCGCCGCGGCGGCCCGGGTCGGCGAACTGATGAGTTGTCATGTGATTCCCCGTCCGCATCCGGATCTGGAAGCAATCCTGCCCAAACTGGCAGTCAGTGAGGAAAAACCGGTCAAAGCCGGCAAAGCCTGATAGCGGCCGGTCATGAACGGCGAGACGGTGCTTGCCAGTGTCGGCATTGATATTGGCACGACAACGACGCAGGTGGTCCTGTCCCGATTGACGCTGGTTAATGTCATGCCGGGCTCGCAGGTGCCGCGCGTGGAAATCACGCGAAAAAGCGTCCTATACATGGGGGATGTCCATTTTACGCCGTTTATCGATCGACAACGGGTCGATGGCGCCGCCATCCGGAACATCGTCGAACAGGAATACGCCGCGGCGGGGATTCAGGCGAAAGATATCGACACCGGCGCGGTCATCATCACCGGCGAAGCGGCGAAAAAAGAAAATGCCGCCGAAATCATCCACGCGCTGGCCGAAGTCGCCGGTGACTTCGTGGTGGCTACGGCGGGACCGGATCTGGAAAGCATCATCGCCGGCAAAGGCTCCGGCGCGGAAGAGCTTTCCAAAAAGCTCCACGCCCGCATCGTCAACGTCGATATTGGCGGCGGAACTTCCAACATTGCCGTATTTGATCGCGGCGTCTGCATCGGCACGGCCTGCGTCAATGTCGGCGGTCGGCTGTTTGAAGTGGATTCGTTGACGCATCGGCTGTCCTATGTGACGGATCCGGCCCGGGTGATCCTGCGCGAACTGGAGCAGGAAACCGGCAAGACGCTGATCCCGGCGCCGACGGCGGAACTTGAACTGGCGGCGATTAAACAATGTCTGACCCGGATGGTGCGCTGCGTCGATGCGGTTTTGTTCGGCGAAGCCGTGCCACAGTCGGAAGCGAAGCTGGTGATCAGCCGGGAAATGCCGCAGGGCGCATGGGACGGAATCGTTTTTTCCGGCGGGGTAGCCCGCTACATTTATCGCCCAGACTGGCGAGAATGGTGGGTTCACGGCGATGTGGGCCCGCTGCTGGCGGACGCGTTCCGGCAGAGTCGGTCATTCCGGGAACTGAAGGTTCACGAGGGAAGCGAGACCATTCACGCGACGGTTCTCGGCGCGGGAGCCCACACCGTGAATATCTCCGGTTCGACGATCACCGTCAGTCCCAAGGCGTTGCCGCTGCGTAACGTGCCGGCGATTTATCCGGTGATTGCGGCGGATGGCGGGTGGACCTGGTTGCCGGGAGCGAGAAACTTCCCGCAGCCGCTCTACCGGACGGTGGCCTTGATCGTGCCGGCGTTGCCGGACACGGATTTTACCACTATCACCGGCGTAGCCGACCGGCTGGCCGGAGAGCTATCGAAGATCGCCGCGACTCCGGCCGTGGTGGTCGCCCAGCAGGACATCGCCAAAGTCCTCGGGCAAAGTCTGTTGCGGCGGTTGCCGGAACGGGAACTGGTGTGTGTGGATGGAATTGATCTGAAGATGGGAGACTTTCTGGATTTTGCGCGGCCGCTTCCGCATGAGGAAGCGGTGCCGGTTATCGTTAAAACGTTGGTTTTTGCCCGTTAAGCAGGCGGAAACCGTGTGAAGGGTTGTGAAATTGTGCAACTGAAAACACGCCTTTTTGGTCAAACTTTTACTTTCCGCAGTATCAAGGAAGTACTGGCGAAGGCCAATGAACTGAAGTCCGGCGATGTACTGGCCGGAATCGCGGCGGAAAACGCCGCCGAACGGGTGGCGGCGAAGCGGGTGCTGTCGGAGCTGACGCTGGAAGATCTGCGCCTGAATCCGGTCGTGCCGCTGGAAGAAGACGAAGTGTCCCGGGTGATCGACGGCGATGTCAATGAGGCGATCTACCGCTCCATTAAAAATTGGTCGGTTGCGGAACTGCGGGAATTCATCCTGGGCTCGGAAACCGGCGGAGCCGAACTGCATCGACTGAGCCGGGGCCTGACTTCGGAAATGGTCGCGGCGGCGGCGAAGCTGATGAGCAATCTGGACCTGGTCCAGGCCGCTTCCAAAATTCATAACTATGCCCACTGCAACACCGCCCTCGGCAAGCCGGGAACCTTGGCGGCCCGCCTGCAGCCGAATCATCCCACCGACAATGTGGAAGGGATTCTGGCCAGTGTGCGGGAAGGATTGTCCTATGGCGTCGGCGATGCGGTCATCGGCCTGAATCCGGTGGATGACACCCTGCCGGCGGTGATCCGGGATCTGGAAACGCTGTACGGGTTTGTTGAGGAATGGCAGATTCCTACCCAGATCAGCGTGCTGGCCCATATCACCACACAGCTGAAAGCGTTGCGGAAAGGCGCGCCGGTGCACCTGCTGTTCCAGTCAATCGCCGGCACGGAGGCCGGGAACAAGGCCTTCGGCATCGATGTTGCCATCCTGGACGAGGCCTATGCGACCGGCCTCAAGGAAGGCCGGGCGACCGGACCCAACATCATGTACTTCGAAACCGGCCAAGGGTCGGAACTATCGGCGGAAGCCCACAACGGCGCGGACCAGGTGACGCTGGAAGCCCGCTGCTACGGCTTGGCCCGTCACTACAAGCCCTATTTGGTGAATACCGTCGTCGGCTTCATCGGGCCGGAATATCTGTACGACACGCGGCAAGTCACCCGGGCCGGGCTGGAAGACCATTTTATGGGCAAGCTGACCGGACTTCCCATGGGCGTTGACGCCTGCTATACCAACCATATGAAAGCCGACCAGAACGATATCGAAAACCTGGCGGTACTGCTCACCGCCGCCGGCTGCACCTATTTCATGGGCGTGCCGCTGGGCGACGACGTAATGCTGAATTACCAGTGCACCAGTTTCCATGACACCCCGACTTTGCGCGACGTGTTCAAACTGCGGCCGTTGCCGGAATTTGAATGCTGGCTGGAGAAGATGGGGATCATGCAGGATGGCAAGTTGACGCAGCGCGCCGGCGACGCCACCATCTTCACCCGGTGAGGAGGAAAAAAACATGGCGATGGAAGACAATATCCGCTTGATCGTGGAACAGGTACTGCAGGAATTGGGAAAAACCGCGCAACCGGCCGCCGGCGGAAGCTGCCCGGCCACTGCGGCGGCGGACAACGGCAACGACGGCAATGGCATCGAAGACCTGGCCAAGGTCGACCTGCAACGCTACTTACAGGTGCCGGAGCCGCAAAATCGCGGTTTGTACGAAGAAATGAAACTGACCACCCCTGCCCGGATCGGCGTCTGGCGCTGCGGCACCCGGCCGTTGACCGACACCTGGCTGCGATTCCGCGCGGACCATGCGGTGGCGCAGGACTCCGTGTTGGGTGAGGTGCCGGAAGAGTTTCCGGCGAAATACAACATGGTCAGCGTGAAATCGATGTGCGAAAGCAAGGACGAGTACCTGACCCGGCCGGATCTGGGCCGGAAGCTGGATGAAGAAAGCCTGAACCTGATCCGCAGCAAATGCCGCAAAGGGGCGAAACTGCAGATCATCGTCGCCGACGGACTGTCCAGCAACGCCGTGGAGGCCAACATTCCGAACCTGCTGCCGGCCATGCTGCAGGGGCTGGAAGGGATGAAGATCGATGTTGGCACGCCGATCTTCGTGAAATTCGCCCGCGTGGCCATCATGGATGCCATCGGCGAGGAACTGAAGCCGGAAGCGGCCATCGTGCTGCTGGGCGAGCGCCCGGGTCTGGGAACGGCGGAAAGCATGAGCGCCTACATCGGCTATAATCCCCGGGCCGGCATGGTGGAAAGTGAGCGGACAGTAGTCAGTAACATTCACAAAGGCGGAACTCCGGCGGCCGAGGCCGGCGCCCATCTGGCGACGCTGCTGAAGAAAATTTTGGATGCCAGGGCATCCGGTGTAAACCTTCATTGATCCATAGTTTTGGGGCAAAAAAGGAGGAATCGACGTGATAGAACCCATCAAACCGACAGTTTTGGCAGTGCGCATGATTCCCAATGTGGCGCCGGATCTGATGGCTCAGCTGTCGCTGACGCCGGAACAGCGTTCCATCGGCATGATTACCTGTACGATCGACGACGCGACGTATACTTCGTTGGATGAGGCCACGAAAAAAGCTGAAGTGGAAGTCGTGTACGCGAAAAGCTTCTATGCGGGGTCCGGCAATGCTTCGGGCCCGCGTTCCGGCGAGATTATCGGCATCCTGGCCGGACCGACGCCGGCGGAAGTCAAGGCGGGGCTCGATGCCTGCATCACCTGCCTGGAAAACGAAGCCTTCTTCTATACCTGCGACGGCGGCTCCACCGCCTGGTACGCCCATACCATCTCCCGCACCGGCAGTTATTTGTCGAAAGTGGCCGGGATCAACGAGGGCGAGCCGTTGGCGTACCTGATCGCCACGCCGCTTGAGGCCGTGTTTGGCATCGATGCGGCGCTGAAGGCTGCGGAAGTCGAAATGAAGGCATTTTACGGACCACCGACGGAAACCAACTTCGGCGGTGCGTTGATGACCGGGTCACAGAGCGCCTGCCGCGCCGCTTGTGAAGCTTTCCAGCGGGCCGTCATGGAAGTCGCGGGACAAGCCATCAAATTCTAAATTGAGTCAGAACAGACAAGAAAGAGAGGCGGGCACGGATGGAATTGGACCGTGATCTGGCTTCGGTACAGGAAGCTCGTAATTTGTTAAAAGCTGCCCGGGCAGCGCAGCAAGCGCTGAAGGAATACTCCCGGGAACAGGTGGACGCGATCGTCAAGGCGATGAAGGAAGCCGGCGAGGCCGAATCCTGCCGACTGGCCGCCCTGGCCGTCGAAGAAACCGGCATGGGCCGCTATGAAGACAAATGCTTCAAGAACTATTTCGCGTCGCATCACGTGTATGAATACATCAAAGACATGAAGACCGTGGGGATCGTTCGTAAGGATGCGGCCGCAAAACTCTGGGAAATCGCCGAGCCGGCCGGGGTTATCGCCGGGATCGTGCCGACGACCAATCCGACCTCCACGACGATCTTCAAATCGCTGTGCGCGTTGAAAGCCCGCAATGCCATCGTATTTTCGCCGCATCCGTCGGCGGTGCGGTGCACGGCGGAAGCCGCCCGCGTCATGAACCAGGCTGCAGTCGCGGCCGGAGCGCCACCCAATGTGGTCGCCTGTCTCACCAACGTGTCCCTGGAAGCGACGCAGGAGCTGATGAAGAACCCAATCACCTCGATTATCCTGGCAACGGGCGGCAGCGCTCTCGTCCGGGCCGCCTACAGCAGCGGCAAACCGGCCCTGGGCGTCGGCCCCGGCAATGTGCCGGCCTTCGTGGAACGGACGGCGGATCTCGCCAATGCCGCCGCCTGCATTGTGAAAGGAAAATCGTTTGACAACGGCACCATCTGCGCTTCGGAGCAGGCGGTCGTCGCGGAATCCTGCATCGCCGAAGAACTGATTGGCCATCTGAAACGGAGCGGAGCTCATTTCCTGGAGCCGGATGAAGTGGCGAAAGTCTCGGCGGTGGTGATGCTGCCCAACCATGGGGTCAATCCCCGGGTGGTCGGCAAAGATCCCCAGTTTATCGGCCAACTGGCCGGAATTCCGGTACCGGCGCATGCGAAATGCCTGGTAGCGCCCCTGGCCGGCGTCGGTCCGCAATATCCCCTTTCGTATGAAAAACTGTCCACGGTTCTGGCCTTCTACCGGGTCCAGGATTGGCACGAAGGCTGCGAGCGTTGTCTGCAGCTTTTGGCCATCGGCGGCATCGGCCACAGTCTGGCGATCCATAGCAACAACGAAGAGGTCATCACGGAATTCGCGCTGAAAAAACCGATCTTCCGCATGCTGGTGAATACGCCGGCAGCTCTCGGCGGCGTCGGCGCGACCACATCCCTGGCCCCGTCGTTTACCCTGGGTTGCGGCACGTGGGGAGGGTCCAGCATTTCCGAAAATCTGACCCCGATGCATCTGATCAATACGAAACGGGTGGCGTGGCACATTGGGATGCCGGATGGTCCGGCGGTTCAACCGCAGGCCGTCGCAAGCGCCGCCAGTCCCGCCGGCGCAGGACCGGATTCCCGTCTGGTGCAGGCGGTGGTCGAGGAAGTGCTGCGGGCGATGAAAGGCTCCAAAATCTGATCCGGGATCATTAAGAACAGTAAAAAATCAATGATTTACACGATAAGTAAGGGAGGAACAAAAAATGGCAGCGGAACGCAGTGTAATCGCATTGGGAATGATTGAGACCAAAGGGTTGATTCCGGCTATTGAAGCGGCGGACCAGATGTTGAAGGCGGCCAATGTCACGTTGTGCGGCAAGGAACATGTCACCGGCGGCTATGTGGCCGTGATGGTGCGGGGCGATGTCGGCGCCGTCAAGGCTTCGGTCGATGTCGGCAGCGCGGCGGCCCAGCGCGTGGGCGAAGTCGTCAGTATTCACGTGATTCCCCGTCCGCACGGCGATGTGGAATGCATCCTGCCGGTCGGCGACAACAAAGAATTCGGGAGCAAGCTTTGATTCTGACCGAGTCTGAGCTCCGGTCCCGCTGGCACAGGGACAAACTGTCCACTGTCACGGTTCCGGTCGGCAGCGTGCTGACTCCGTCGGCGCGTGATTTTCTGAGCGCCCATAATATCCAGCTTTGTCTTGAAGGAGGCGCTCCGGTCGATACCGGGCGGAATGCGATGGCTACCGCGCATCCGCCGGCTCAGCCGTCCCGGAACGTTTCGGGAAAACCCGAGCACATGACTCATCTCTACGGGCAGCAACTGGTGGCGAAAACCCATCCGGTGATTGCTTGGCGCGGGCAGATGGATCTGTTCGACTGCGCCGTAGTGGAGGCGCAGGTTCGCTTCCAGGCCTCCGGCGCCGAGGAACTGGTGCAGTCGCTGGAAGAGATTCTGCGGTTTGCGCAGCGCATCATGGCAGCGCAGGTCAAGCAACAGCCGTTCCCGTTCGACACGCTCTGCGGATGGGATGCGGCGCAGATCCGGGATATGTCCCATTATCCGGACAAGTATTTCGGCGTGAAGCATTCGACGATGCATTACCAGGACGGACCGGTCGTGGCGCGGCTCAACTCCCTGCGGGCCAAAGCGCGGGAAGTGGAGTTGGCGGCGGCCCGGGCCTTCATCGCCGAATCCGGCGAATGTGAACGGACGGACCTCGTGCAGGCGCTGAACCGTCTTTCAAGCCTGCTGTACGTCCTGCTCTGCCGTGAGCGGGCGGCGCGGGCGCAGGAAAAACGCCTGCCGATCGGCGTATCGAATCGACATGTCCATCTGTCGGCGGAACATCTGTCGGCGTTGTTCGGCGCCGGCCATGCCCTGACGGCGACGAAGGATTTATCCCAGCCCGGCCAGTTTGCGGCGAAGGAAACGGTCCGGATCGCCGGCCCTAAAGGCGCCATCGACAATGTGCGGGTTCTGGGACCGGTTCGGCAGGAAACCCAGGTGGAAATCAGCGCCACCGATTCCTTTGCGCTGGGAGTGCCGGCCGTGGTCCGAGATTCTGGCCATCCGGAAGGAAGTCCGGGCGTGAAACTGATCGGGCCCGTCGGCGAAGTGAATCTCGACCGGGGTGTCATCGTGGCGGCGCGGCATATCCATATGCATCCCGATCAGGCAGTTCCCTGGGGCATTCGTGACGGGCAGCGGGTCCGGATCCGCGTGGAAAGCGAACGACCGCTCGTGTTCGACGATGTGCTGGTCCGGGTGAATCCCCAGTATCAGGGGGAAGTGCATCTTGATACGGATGAAGCGAATGCGGCCTTGGTGAAAACCGGCGCGACGGCATTGATTTTGGGGGTGTAGGGAATGGACGAGTCGCTGGTAAGGGAAATCGTGGCGCGGATATTGGCGGATTCCCGCTTTCAGGCTTTAGTGGCGGGTGCTTCGCGGAATGAATCCGCCCTGAAACCGGCGGCGCTGGTGGTGGCGGACAGTGAGGCGGCGGTCGCGCTGTTGCCGGAATTGCAGGAACGTTGGGGTGGCTGCTACTCCCTGCAGGTTTTCCTGGGAGCCCCGGTGGAAGCGGCGGCGGTCGCGTTGCCGCGGCGATCGTTCCAGGAGGCGATGGCGGAAACGTCCTGGAGTCGGCTGTTGATTCCGGTCTGCTCCGGCCCGCAGCTGGCGGAAATCGCCCTGGGACTGCGCGGCACGCCGCTAGCAGCCCTCGCGGCGGAAGCCATCTTGCGGGGCATTCCCGTGGAAATCGGCCGCGTCGATTTTGCGTTTACGGAACGAACCCCGGCCGCCTATCGCAAACTGTTTGAGGAATATATGCAGCGGGTGGCGGCGTATGGCGTGACCATCGGAACCAAAACGGTCGTTCCATCGGCCCCGTCAGCCCCGGCTGTGGTGAAGGAAACGGCGTTCCG
>CAZRLN010000022.1:28734-40797 GCA_964601085.1 uncultured Veillonellaceae bacterium
CGGTCGTTCCATCGGCCCCGTCAGCCCCGGCTGTGGTGAAGGAAACGGCGTTCCGACCGGAAGTCCCCTTTGACAAGAAGCTGATGACCGAAAAGGAAGCGGTCCTGTTGCCCGAGCAGGCGGTCTTGAATCTGAAGCGGGCCACGATCCTGACTCCTGCAGCCATTGACGTCCTGAAGCAGATGCGAGTCCAGGTTTACAGGGAAGGAGTGCGGTTTTTGTGATCTTAGCGCGGGTTATCGGCAATGTATGGTCCACGCGCAAGGAGGAATCCCTGCGGGGGCTGAAATTTTTGGTGGTGCAACCGGTTGCCGTGAAATATGACGCCAACGGCAAGGTGGTTTTGGAGGATTTGGGCAATACCATCGTTGCGGGCGACAAGATCGGCGCCGGGGAGACGGAAATCGTCATGGTCGCCTCCGGTTCCTCGGCCCGCCAGAGTCTGCAAGATACTCACACCCCGATCGACGCCATGATCGTGGGGATTATCGATAAAGAAACTTTTGAAGCCTGAGACGGGTGAATGCGATGAATGAAATCAGCGAAAAAGTCAAGGCGGCCGGAGTCGTCGGCGCCGGTGGCGCCGGATTTCCGACGCATGTCAAGCTGGCGGCGAAAGCGGAGATTTTCCTGGTCAACGGCGCCGAGTGCGAACCGATGCTGCGGACGGACCAGCAACTGGCGGTGAAAAGTCCGGAGCTGCTGGTGCGCGGGCTGGAACTGGCGATGCAGGCAACGGGGGCCAAGGAAGGAATCATCGCCCTCAAGGCCAAGTACGGCGAGGCGATTGCGGCGTTGAAGCCGCTGCTGGCGCCGAACATGCGGATCGAGATTCTGCGGGACATCTATCCGGCCGGCGATGAAGTCATCACTCTGTGGCTGACGACGGGGCGGCGGGTTCCTCCCGGCGGGATTCCCATTGATGTCGGCGCGGTGGTGAACAATCCGCAAACGCTGATCAACGTGGCGCGGGCCGCCGCAGGCGAACCGGTTACGACCCGGACTTTCACCATCACCGGCGCGGTTGCGAAACCGATGACCATTACGGCGGCGATCGGGACGTCGCTGCGCGAACTGCTGGACTTCGCCGGCGGACCGACCTGCAACGCCCCGGCGTTCATCGACGGCGGACCGATGATGGGGCATCTGATCGACGATCTGAACCGTCCGGTGACTAAAACCACCGGCGGGCTCATCGTGTTGCCCGACGACCACATGTTGATCGTGCGGAAACGCCAGACGATGCAAACGGTCCTGCGAATCGCCAAAACGGTGTGCGAGCAGTGCCTGTACTGCACCGAACTGTGTCCGCGTCATATCATCGGCCATGAATTGCCGCCGCACCTGATCATCCGGACCGTGAACCACAACCGGCTGGGAGCGCCTTCCGTGGTCCGGAGTGCTCTGACCTGTTCGGAATGCGGCGTTTGCGAAGCCTACGCCTGCCCGGTCGGAATTTCGCCGATGCGGGTGAATATCGCTCTGAAGGGGGAACTGCGGGCCAACAACATTCGCTATGAGGGAGTACTCGGTCCGGCCGACCCGATGGCGGAAAATCGCCTGATTCCCATTTCCCGGCTGGTGTCGCGGCTGAACCTCGGTCCGTGGTATCCACACCATGCGCCGTTGCAGGAAAAGGAGTACGTACCCGAGAAGGTTATCTTGTTGCTGAAACAACATGTCGGAGTTCCGGCGACGCCGGTAGTCAAGACCGGCGATGCGGTGAAAAAAGGCCAGCTGGTGGCCGAGATCCCGGCCGGCGCGCTCGGGGCGCGCGTTCATGCCAGCATCGACGGGATCGTCGCCCAAGTGACCGGCGAAGCCATCGAGATCCGAAATGGAGGGAAATTATCATGATTCATGCGATTGGGTTGGTGGAATTCACATCGATTGCCAAAGGGATCGAGGCCGCCGACGTCATGGCCAAAGTCGCCGACGTGAAGATCCAGGTGATGAAAACTTTGTGTCCGGGAAAATTCATGGTGCTGGTCAGCGGCGACGTCTCCTCCGTGCAGCAATCGGTGACAGCGGGGGCGGAACTGGCGGCGGATACGGCGGTCGATCATTTTGTCATCCCCAATGTCCATGAATCGATCCTGCCGGCGATTGGCGGCGGCAACGACTTACCGGTGGTGAAAGCGGTCGGGGTGATCGAAACCTATACCGTGGCGTCTTCCATCGAGGCGACCGACGCGGCGGTCAAGGCGGCGGATGTGCAACCGGTGAGACTGCACATGGCGTTCGGCATCGGCGGTAAGGCCTACTGCGTTCTCTGCGGCGAAGTCGCCGCAGTGAAAACGGCGGTCGCGACCGGCAGCGCCCTGGCGGCTGAAAAAGGGTTCCTGGTCAGTTCGATTGTGATTCCGCGTCCGCATGCACAGGTCATTGAAGGACTGATGTAAGCGATAGCGCCTGATAGGAGGGGACAAGCCGTGAAAAAACTGATTACCGAGGAAGAACTGCGGACGTTGGCCGGCGACGGCAAGGAAGTCGCGATTCCCGCCGGGAGCGTCTTGACGCCGTCGGCGCTGGATATGGCCAAATTCATGAATCTGAACCTGATCCGCACCGAAGCGGGAGCAACGCCGCCGCAAGGGGGCGCGCCGTCCTTTTGCGGCGAAGCAAGCGACGACGAGATTCGCCGGATCGTCCGGACTGTGTTGGCGGAAAAAGCCAAACCGGCCTGCGTCAATCCCCGCGTAACGTATGTGAAGGGTGATTCGGTCAAGCTGGAAGCGTTTCCGCAGGCGCCGCCGGGGCAGGTGATCCACATGACGGACGTCGTGACGTCCCGGGAAGGTAACCTCGCGGCCGGATTCATGACCTTCGACAAGTCGCAGCTCCCCTGGCACCTGACCTACGATGAGGTGGATTATGTGGTGGAAGGGACGTTCACGCTGCAGGCCAACGGCAAGACCTACACCTGCGGAGCCGGCGACGTGATGTACATTCCGAAGGACACCCAGGTGGTGTTCGGCTCGCCGTCCATCTGCAAGGTTCTTTATGTCACCTATCCGGCGAATTGGGCGGAAGTCTGATTCACCGGCGGGAGAAACCCATGCAACAACAGTCTGGGAAAGGATGTGTTGCCGCGTCGCCACAATCAACCCAAAATAACGAAAAGGAGTGATCTGACAAATGTTCAACTTCAAGGGCAAAAAAAGTATCATAGCCATGTTGGTCATCGCGATGTTCATGATCGCGAACGTTGCGGTAGTCAGCGCCGCCGGTCAGGTTCTATCGCCGGGGAAATGGGCGCCCAACACCTACAAGTCCATGCAGAAACTGATTGACGACTATGGCGTCAAGAGTCCCAATTACAACGCGTCCAAGAAACCTTACGCCGTTTTTGACTGGGACAACACCTGCATCATGAACGACACGGAAGAAGCCCTTTATGCGTACCAGATCGAGAATCTGGCGTTCAAACTGACGCCGGCTGAAATCGGCGACCTGGTGAAAAAGAACGTTCCCAAGGATCCCTTCCTGAAAGACTATAACAACGCCGCCGGCCAGAGCGTTAACGTCGACGCCGTCGCCGAAGACATCGTCAGCAGCTACACCTACCTCTACAACAACTATATTGGCCTGAACGGCCTGATGAGCCTGGCCGACATCAAAAAGACCGCCGAATACGAAGATTTCCGCGCCAAGATGTACTACGCCTATGAAGCCATTGGCGACACCTTCGGCACCAAAGTCAGCTACACCTGGGTGCTGTTCTTCTTCAAAAACATGACCACCGCCGAAGTGATGGCTGTAGCGGAAAAATCGAATGATTACAACCTTGGGCAGGCCATTAGCAAGGTCAAATGGACTAGCCCCGCTTCTCTGCCCGGCAAAGCTGGCGTCGTCAGCATCTCCCACTGGACCGGCCTGCGTCTGCACGAAGAAATCGTCGACTTGATGCACACCTTCCGGGATAATGGGATCGATGTCTATATCTGCTCCGCCTCCCTCGAAGACGTGGTCGCGGTATTCGCCACCAATCCCAAATATGGATATAATCTGCCCCGCGCCAATGTCATCGGCATGCGGCTGACCAAAGTGAACGACGTGACCCAGGACACCTACATGAAAGACTACCCGCAAACCGCTGAAGGCGGCAAGACCATCGTCATCAAATCCCTGCTCGCCAACAAGAAGGGCGACCCCCTGTTCATCGCCGGCGACAGCAATGGCGACTGGAACATGATGGTCGACTTCCCCGGCATCAAACGGGTCCTGATCGTCAACCGGCTGCGCAGCGGCAAGAAGATCGGCGCGCTGTCGGCGGACGCCGCGGCCACCATCGGCAAACCCAATGCCAAACATTTGCTGCAGGGTCGCAATGAGAACACCGGACTGTTCATGCCGAGCGAATATATGCTCAAGTTCGGCAAGGATACCCCGGCTCTGATCGCGAAATAATCCCATAACCAATTGAATGGATGCAAAAAAGTCCCGGGTTCGACGAAATGTCGACCCGGGACTTTGTCATTCGGGGAAGGATGAAACCCAATCCTTACTGTTGCGATTTTTGCAGGGCGATGTCGCCCACGACCGGAACTTTGTACCACTCATTCTGGTAGGCCTTGACCATCAGCAGAACCCACAGGATCAGCGATACCAGCGACAGGACGCCGGAAACGGCGAACAGCAGGGCCCAAAGCCGGAGCGCGGGGAACAGGACCCAGGACAACACCAGATGCAGTACATGGATGCCGCCGAACAGCAGCATCGACTGCATCGCATGGAATCTCACGAAGGGGCGCTTGTCGATGAAGAAGAACACCAGTCCCGACAACCAGCCCAATACATAACACAGCAATGCGGCGATGTTCTGCTGCATGCCGGATTCGGCGGGTTGGCCGTAACCGGGGGGCGGCGGGTAATAGCCGGGTGGCGGGGGTGGCGGTGGAGGATATCCCTGACCGGGCGGCGGCGGCGGAGGCGGGGCGTAACCGGGGGCACTCATGGGTGAACCGCAGCTTTTGCAAAAATTGGCCGAAGCGTCATTGTCAGCTCCACAGCGGGCACAATTGGGCATAATGGCAAACCTCCCGATATTAATATTAGGTTCCTGTTATTTACAATACGCTGTTCAACAGGAATATCCTCTATTCAGAAGGAGTTTTCACGGAGAAATCGCGGAAATGTTTTCCGGGAATGGCAGGTCTAGCGGGATTCGTAGACGATCCGGCCGCCGGCAATGGTTTTGAGAACCTGTATTTCCCGGAGCCGGGAAGATTCCGTCGTGAACGGGTCCGCTGACAGGACGACGAGATCCGCGAACTTTCCGGCCTGCAGGGAGCCTTTTTCCGTCTCGGCAAATTCGGCAAAAGCCGCATCCGCCGTGAAAGTGGCGACCGCCTGTTCGACAGTGAGCTTCTGGGAGGGTTGCCAGCCTTCGGGATGGCGTCCGTCCGCCGTCTGTCGGTTCACGGCGGCATGGATGCCCAGCAGCGGATCGAGCGGCGCCACTGTCCAGTCGGAGCCGCCGACCAACCGAACGCCGGCGTCCGCCAGGGCGCGGAAGGCATAGGTGAAGCGGCAGCGGGCCGGACCGATCCGACGCTCGGCCCAGCCGCCGTCGTCGATGACATGGGTCGGCTGGATCGAGGCGATGATCTCCTGGCGGGCAATCCGGCGAATATCCTCCGGCCGCAGATGCTGGGCGTGCTCGACCCGGAACCGGCGGTCCCTCGGGCCGTTGGCCTGGGCGACGCGCTCGAAGATGTCGAACAGCAGGGAATTGGCCCGATCGCCGATGGCATGAACCGAAACCGGAATCCCCGCCCGGTCCGCCTCGCGGATGCGGCGTTCCATTTCTCCCTCGGGAAACATTTCTTCCTGGAGCAACCCGCAATAGCCGGGGGCATCGCTGTAGGGTTCAAAGAAATACGCCGTGCGCCCTCCCAACGAACCGTCGGTGAATCCTTTCAGGCCGCCGAACCGCAGCCAGGGATCGGCGGCGGGGCCGATCTCGAAAGCCGGCAGCGCTTGTCGGGCGCGGTCCCAGTCGACGAGGGGCAGCCGGGCGTAAATCCGGCACGTCAGTTCATTACGGCGCCGGAAGGAACGAAACAGTTCCCACTCGCTCCAGGAAGGATTCTTCCAGTCCGTCACGTCCTGTACGGAAGTGACGCCGTGACTGGCCGCTTCCCGCAATGCCCGGCGCAGGGCCTCGGCCTGCTCGTCGGCTGTGGGCGCGGGCATGACGGATTCCAGCAGCTTGATGGCGGCGTCCTTGAGAATGCCGGTGGGTTCGCCGGTCGCTGGATCGCGGTAGATTTCGCCGCCGACGGGATCGGCAGTCCGGGCGTCGATGCCAGCCAGACGGAGCGCGGCGCTGTTGGCGAGGCCGATATGCAGATCCAGACGGGTCACAAAAGAGGGAACGTCGGCGGTGACGGCATCGATCCACTCCTTGCGTGGCAGCGGAGCTTCCGGCCAACACTCCTGGTCCCAGCCGCCGCCGCGGACCCAGCCGCCCTTCGGCGTCAACCGGACCCGGTCGGCAATCCGCCGGATGAACTCCGACGGATCGGCGGCGCCCCGCAGGTCGACCGTCAGCAGGGAAAACCCGCCGGCGAGAAAATGCGTGTGGCAGTCGATAAATCCGGGCAGCACCGTCTGGCCTTCCAGGTTCAGGACCGGTGCGTCCGGCAGGGCTTGCGCGGCCAACGCGCGAATTTCATCGGTTCGCCCGACGGCGAGAATGCGGCCGTCGCGTACCGCCAGAGCCTGTGCGGCGGGGTTCGCGGGGTCAAGAGTGCGGATGTTGGCGTTGATCAGGACAAGGTTCGATTGCATCGGCGATTTCATTGACGAGCACCTCCGTGGATAGCGGGAAATTCTTTGATTTTCCCGCCCGGCCGTTGTCGAGGCAGGAAAACTTCGGACCGCTGTGGAACAATCTTTGGATATGAGCCCATTATAACGTGAACGAACCGGGGAGGGAATCGCTTGAGGAAAAAAACCGCCGCTCCTGCTTTATTGCTGGTCTGCCTGCTGTGTCTGACAACGTGGACGGGCGTGGCTGCCGCCGAAGAACGGCCGGGAATCGTCGGGATCGATCTGTTGACTGTCAATGATTTTCACGGCGCATTGATCGAATCGGGGCGCAATCCTGGCGCCGCCAAATTCGGCGCGTTCTTGCGCGGCGAGTGGGCGAAAAACCCTTACGGCAGCATTTTTGTCAGCGCCGGCGACATGTTCCAGGGCAGTCCGGATTCCAACCTGCTCTATGGAAAAACCGTCGTGGAAGTCTTGAACGCCCTGAAGCTCGATGCCATGACGCTCGGCAACCATGAATTCGACTGGGGACTGGACAAGTTGCGGCAACGGGTCGACGAGTCGACTTTCCGCTATGTTTCGGCGAATGTCCGGAAAAAGGACGGACAGGGCCGCCTGACTTTCGTGCAGCCGTACGCGATGCTGGAACGGTTCGGTCTGAAAATCGCCGTGATCGGCATCGTCACGCCGGAAACGGCCTACACGACCGGCCCGAAAACGGTGGCGCCGTTCGAGTTCCGCGACCCGGCGACGGTGGTGCGGGAACTGATTCCGGTAGTCCGGGCGAAGGGCGCGGACGTGGTCGTTGTGCTGTCGCACCTGGCGTCGTACATGGATAAGCAAACCGGCGAAGTGACCGGGGACGCAGCCGATCTGGCCCGCAGCACGCCGGGAGTCGACGCGGTGGTCAGCGGTCACTCCCATCAGACCGTCGCGGGCAAGGCGGCGGGGATTCCCGTCGTTCAGGCCTACTACAACGGCCGGGCTTTGGGTCGGATCAGCCTGGTGTATTCCCGGCGCGACCGAAAAATCATTGCGAGTTCGGTGCAGGCGCTGGAAACGCCGGTGAAGGACGCCAAGGCGGATGCGGGGATCGCGGCGATCGTGAACCGGGCCCAGGCGGAAATCGCGCCGGTGAAAAATGTGGCGCTGGGTCGCGCGGTGACGGATTTGTCCCATGATCGCTACGAGCTTTCGATTCTGGGCGAATGGTCGAGCGATGTAATGCGGCAGGCGGGCAAGGCGGACATCGCGTTCCAGAACGGCGGCGGCCTGCGTACCAGTATTCCGGCGGGAGCCGTCACGATGGGCAATCTTTACGAAGTGATGCCATTCGACAACACGCTGGTGACGATGGAGCTCAGTGGCGAGCAAGTGCTGGAGGTCCTGAACCACGGCCTCAATGGCAAGGCCGGCACGGTCCAGTTCTCGGGACTGCAGGTCATGATCGACTCCAGCCGCCCCTATGGCGAACAGCTGGTGGAAGTGCGGCTGGCGGACGGTCGGCTGTTGGATGCGGGCGCGACCTACCGGATCGCGACCAACGATTTCATGGCCGCCGGCGGCGATGAATTCACCACGCTCAAACAGGGCCGCAATCTGACGGATACCTTTATTCCGATCCGGGATGCGTTGGCCGACGCGGTCAAAAAAGCCGGGACGCTGCAGATCAAAAAAGACGGCCGACTGCGGGACATCAAGGGTGCGGCGGTGAAACCGGCCGCCTGATTCTCCGCGACGCAAAAGGAGTTGAGTAGACATGCCCCGTTTCGAATACCGCCTCAACGACGCCGCACAGGACTACCCGCTTATTTTCTATTATGAAAACATGGATGAAGTGGAAGCCGCCATGCGGTTTGTCTGCGATTATTTTGTCAAGGACGGGAAAACCTGGCTGAAAAACACCTCCGCCGTTTCCGGCATGGAGTATGTGATGTACATGGAAGAAGTACCGACGGATTCGGCCGAATCGGGAAACAGGGCGCAGAAAGCCTTGCCGTCGGGAATCGCGGTGGAAGTGCGGGAGTATCGGGAAGGCGCCCTGGACTATCCCCTGATCCACCAGTTCGCTTTCAACAGCCAGTTGCAGGCGCTGGCCCATCTGCTGGCGGATACGCTGATGCTGTTCGGGCAGGAGTGGGAGAAAACCTCGACGGAAGTGGACGAAGACCGGCAGGCCTATATCTATTATTGCCGAAAGACAGGAGGCTGAACGGATGGAATCCGGTGGCGCGGAACGAAGCAAGCGAGTAGTGGGACTGTTCCTGGCGGCGGCATTGACGCTGACGCCCGGCTGTTCGCTGAATCCATTCGCCCAGGAACGGGAAGAGGCTTTCTGTCGGGACGAAAACCGTGACGGCTACTGCGATGATGACGGCCGTCCCGCCAACCAGACCGGCAACCGCTATTACCGCAACGGCTATTGGTGGGGAATGACCCGTTCCTCGGGCTGGGGTTGGGGCAGCGGTTCGAAATCCAGCGGCTCCTCCAGTGGGGTGTCGTCCGGCTCGAAGAGCGGCATCGGCAGTTCCTCGCGGTCCGGCGGCGGTTCGAGCGGTGGCTGAGTCCGCCGGGGAAGCCTATGACCGGCGGCGGGAAGCGATCTATGGACCGCTGCGGCAGCAAGGTGTTTTTACCTGGGATTCCATGTACGGCGAGGAATACGCGCTGGCTTCGGTCCTGCCGGTCAGCGATGAGTTCCGGGCCGAGCTGAAACGGGCTTCGGCGGCGCTGGGCGCAATCTTTGCCAGAACGTCGGCTGTGGTGATGCAAGCCGACGACGAACTGCTCTTGACTCTCGGTCTGCCGGAGGCGACCTGGACGGCGGTTCGCAATTCCCTGCCGGAACTGCTGCCGACTGTGATCGGCCGCTTCGACTTCGCGGCCACGCCGGCCGGACTGAAGATGCTGGAATTCAACGCCGAAACCCCGACCGACATCGTCGAAGCCTTTTATGTCAACGGGAAAGTATGTGAAGCCTTCGGCGTGGTTGATCCCAATGCCGGACTGTTCACCGGGCTGACTGAGGCGTTTCGGCGCACGGCCCAGTGCTATCGGCGGCGGGGGTGGGCGACGGACCGGATCGTTTTCAGTTCCGTGGACTGGCACGACGAGGACGCCGGGACCACCCGGTTTCTGCTCGCGCAGTCCGGCCTGGAAGCCGGGTTTGTTCCGCTGGCGCAGCTGCGCGTCTATGAAGACCGGGTGCAAGTCTGGGACGGGAACGTTCACACGCCGGTCGACCTGCTGTATCGGTTGCATCCGCTGGAAAAACTGGCGGAAGAGCAGGACACCGACGGCTATCCCACCGGACGCCGTGCCCTGGAGATCGTGGCCGAGGGCCGGCTGGCCCTGATCAATCCGCCGGCGGCGATCATCGCCCAATCCAAGGCGGTGCAGGCGCTGATCTGGAACCTGCATGAATCCGGCGAGTTCTACACTCCGGAGGAACAGACGGCGATCCAGCGCTATATGTTGCCGACCTATTTTGAAAATCGGTTTTTGGGCCGTTCCGCCTACGTAACCAAGCCTGTTTACGGGCGGGAAGGCGGCGCCGTGACCCTGTTCGGCCCGGACGGGGTGGCGCGGGCGCGGGACGAGGAACCGGAATACTGGGACCAGCCCGTCGTGTACCAGCAATATGCCGAATTGCCCAAACTTACGGTGGAAACGCTGAACGGCCTGTATTGCGGGCGGATGATCTTCGGCTCCTTCCTGATCGACGGGCAGGGCTCGGGAATCGTGGCCCGGGTGGGCAGCCGGATCACCGGGAATATGGCCTATTTCCAACCTTTATGTCTGTCAACAACCGATGCGTGGAAAGGAGAATGAGCGATGGTTTTGCAACAATGGTCCAGCTTCGTCAACTTCCTGATTTATCTGGTGGTATCCATTCCGCTGCTGCTGATCGGCATCAAGATCTTCATGTGGCAGACCCCCTACAACGAGATGGAGGTCATCAAGGACGCCGCCTGCTGCGATACCAGCGTCAAGGATGAGGCCGGGACCGCCGTGGCGCACAGTCTGGGCGGCAAAGTCGTCGGCCAGGCCCTGGTCATGGCATCGGCCATATTCCATTCCGTCAGCGTGCTCGACCTGGTGATCTGGGGAGTCATTGGCATCATCTTTCAGGTGCTGGTCTATTATGTATTTGAAAAACTGACGCCTTTCAAGGTGGATGAAGAGGTCGTCAAAGGCAACATCGCCGTCGGGATTTTTTCCGCCCGGCTCAGCTTTGCCACCGGTCTGATCCTCGCCGCGCTGATCAGCTGAGCTTTTTGTGCAAAGCGTTTGACAGAAGGCGAATAGTTTAGTATGATAATTGTCGCGGGCGTGATTCACGCCTCGTGTTTGATCGTGGGGGCGTAGCTCAGTTGGGAGAGCGCTTGGTTCGCATTCAAGAGGTCAGGGGTTCGAATCCCCTCGTCTCCACCACGTATTTTCAAGGCTTTCGGCGATTTCGTCGAAGGTCTTTTTTTGTCATTTCTAAAAATAGATTTTTGCACCTTGGGTTTCGCTGTTTTTGCAAATATTAATAAAGTAGGATGATGACTTTCACTATTTAATACTCGGCGAATATTCTCTGGCTTTCTTCCAGCTTCGTCGTTTTTGTCAGGCGTGAGCTGCAAAAGAATCCGAGCTTTTTGCGGATTCAAATTGCCCCGGCGGTATAGCCGGTCATTTGCGTGGAGGTGATGGCGCTGCCGGCAATCGTCGGGCGGGTGCCAAGATTTTGACGACCGGCTTTTCAGCTGCAAAAGCAACGGAGAGTCGCTTTTCCAACATAAAATCAACCTCCCCAACTAATTTGTGAGACTGTTTTCTCAGGCAGAAACAAGCCTCAATATTAATTTTTACTCTATCATACGAGTTTTCAACATTGAACAAGTCCTTCCAATGATGCCCTATTACGTCGCTTAAGTTTCCCATCGATCAATGCGAAAAGGGTTTGCGGACGATTTCGGAATATAGGTGAAACAGTTTCAAAGAAGGTGAACTTGGCGAACTGATGTTTTCAGGAAATGCAGGATAACTGCAATGGCAAAGCGTATGCGGAATCCGTTGCCAACGACCGTCGGTTTTGCTAAAATTCTTATATTATGGTTTAATTGGAGGTTATTTCCTGCGAATGGTTGTGGAGTCATCCGATGACGAAACTTGAGGAGGGTTAAGAAGCGGATAAAGTAGATCGCCGTATTTACGGAAGCTGATTCGAAGGGGAACGCGTTTACCCGTCACTATTAACCGCGTATCAGGAAAAATATAAATGACGCAGAGGAGATTGAC
>CAZRLN010000023.1:0-40251 GCA_964601085.1 uncultured Veillonellaceae bacterium
GTTTTTTGCCATTTTTCATAACCTCCTCGACCACGGTTTTGGTTTGTATATTCATCCTGCTGACCACGGCATCATCAACTGTCGTGCCTTGGCAGGCGTGTTTGCCGATCTTCACATAGTTACTGCATTGCCAGACGATCTTTTTGCAGGCATGGTTGCTGTTCCATGTCCGCCTGCGCAGCGGCGCGCCACATTTGCCGCAAAACAACATGCCGGTCAACGGATAGCGGGTTTGGTACTTCGCCCGTATTTCTGCTGAGTTCCCTTTTGCCTTTCCGCGTCGTACAATCTGCCGCTGCGCCGCCTCCCACACTTCGCGGGGAATAATCGGCGGGTGGTTATTTTCAATGTAACAGCTGACGATGTCGCCGTGGTTCACGCATTTCTTTTTACGCAGATGGTCGGCGCTGTAGGTCTTTTGGAGCTTGGCATCACCCATATACTTCTCATTTTTGAGGATGCCAAGGATCGTGCTGGAATGCCACCTGCCGCCAGCAACGGTTTCTACTCCTTCAGCGTTTAGGTCTTTGGCGATGACAAAGCTGCCCTTACCGCCGATATAGTCTTCAAAAATCCGCTTGACCACTTTTGCCTGGCCGGGATTGATGACAAGTTCCCTGTTCTTGTTTTTGTCATAGCCGAGGAACCTTGTTGTGTTAACGACAACTTCTCCGTTTTGATACTTCCTCCGGTATCGCCACTTCAGATTGTCACTGACATTTTTGCTTTCTTCTTGGGCAAAAGCAGAGAGGACGGTCAGCATCAGCTCACCGTCTCCGCTACTACTAGATATTTGCTCTTTCTCGAAGAATACTTCCACGCCCAGCCCTTTTAATTCCCGCACCAGTTCAAGCACAATGGCCGTGTTTCTGGCAAACCGGGAAATGGACTTTGTCAGGATCAAATCGAGTTCCCCGGCTCTTGCAAGCGCCAGCATCTTCTGAAACTCTGGCCGGTCGTCTTTGGTCCCTGTAATGCCCTGATCCGCAAACACGCCTATGTATCCGTACTCCGGATTGGCTTCGATCAATCCCTGGTAATACTGAGTCTGGTTTTCTAGTGACTCGCCCTGCGCCTCACTATCTGAAGAAACCCTGGCATAGGCGCATACCCGTTTTCGCTTGGCTGCCATCGCTGGTAATGGTTCGATGATCCTGACCCTCATCGTCTCTGTCCTTTCTATCAACTGTCATGGCTATACATCACTCTGCGGCCCCACATAGTCAAGAGAATATAGCTCTATTGAGAAGTCAGCGTCAATGCTGGCGTCTCCTTCCAAAACCTCGCTTTGATATAACAAGCATGACTGCAATATTTCCGGTGCTTGTCTCCGTAAACACTGAACTGCTTGCCGCAGTGCCCGCAAGTAAAAGAATAAATCGCGGTTTCTTTCTTTTCGAGCAGATCATGATGCTCGTTCCACCATTTCTGGCGACAATCCGCCGAGCAAAATCGTTTGGTGCGACCACGTTCATTTTGGATCAGTTCTTTGTTGCAGCACGCACATCGGGGATTCTCCGGAGCCGGTTTTTGAATGGGTTTCGTTTCATCGCTTGTGCCATCCGAAATCTTATATCTCTTGCAAATACCGCGAACTGTATCTCTGGAAACCCCGAGCGCCGCCGCTATTACTTTATACCCCGCTCCTTTTTGCCTAAGTTCCTGAATGATCCGCATTTCATGTTCACTCATCACGTTTTCTCCTCTCTGTACTTTTGTCGCCAGGCAGCAAAAAAGGCCTCGGAGAAAGATTTCTCCAAAGGCCTCACATTCTGTCTTGGCAGTATATATGTTATCACTGACCCCGGGTGGCTTTTAATGGCCGGATTTTTCTCGTGCATCACTGTAGGCTACCCTTTGATCCCTTTATAATTCCAATTGCCTTTTTTCACTTCCGCATGCTCTGCCTCAACTGCGGCTTGATAATCTCCTCGCAGTTTTTCTTGTTCCTTGCAGGCAAGGCATAAACAGTCTGTGTTAATCATCGACATGATCCGCCCGCCGGCGAGACTGCCGCCGCAGCGGTCGCAATACTTCTGCGTAAAGAACCGGTCCATTTTGAGCACCTCACTCTTCCGATGAATTTTCTTGTTTGGGGCTGCGAAAAGCGCTACTTCCCGCTAGCCGGCTCAGCAGCGTCTTGCGGGTCTTTTTAAATGCATTGCCGTTAAGACCGAGTCGAATCATCCAAGTCCGCAAGGCATACTTGGGATTTTCCTCTTGCGCCGGCCGAAAGGATGACGTTTTAAGTTTCAATGCATTCTCGTTCATGCTTACGGCCAAATCGATAAAGGCGGCGATCTCATCAGGCTCCAGCTTGACTCGCAGCAATTTCAGGCACACTTTTCTTTTCTCCCGGTCAAGCACAAGGCAGCGGCAGCGCTCACGGCCAATTTCCTCAAACGCCCGGTCAAACTCCACAATACTGCCGGTTTCCTTGTGGCTGAGTTCTTCGGCAAAGTGGTCCTCCATAAGCCGCTGCGATAGGCCAAAGGCCGCAATCAGCAACTGTTCTTTGCTGGCAAGCATGTTGACGAGGTTCCGCAAACTGATGCCAGTGTGCCCTTCCATTGGAAATTCGACGGAGTAGCCATCCACTTCCAATGAAACGGACTGTTCATCGCGCGCCGGCTCCGGCTCATGCTCCTGCTCCGCCGCCTTCAAAATCGTTTCAAGGGCAATCTCTTGACCCTGCGCGTTTCGAATCGCGCCAAACCGATCGACCCTAAAGAGTTCCTCTCCGTTTATGATCTCGTAGGAAAAACTGGGCGGTCCTAGATAGACCGCCCTCGTTCCCCACTTGGTTTCCAGCGCCTGAATCATTTCCTTCTTGTTCATGCTTCGCGCCCCGCTTCCCGCAGCCATGTCCGGCTGTTAACCATTTCTTCGATTTCCTCGTCCATGTAGATCAAGCAATCGTTGTTGTCCTGGTCCACCGGGGCCAGCACCCAATTGCCGCCCCATTTCCCGACGATCTGGTAGGTTTGTTCGGAGTAGGTTGCGTAAAATCGGTCGCCTTTTTGGATTCTCATTTGGTTTCCCTCCCTGTGTTTTCGTTAGTCTATATATCACTCTAAACACATGGTATAGCAAGCGATTTTCGGGGTTTTGGGGAAATAAAGAAGCCCTGCTAATCCCAGTCGGATCAGCAGGGCACACCCATAATTCTTGCCTATTTTTTTACTGCGGTATAAACCAATGCGCCGACAGCTACGCCCCCGACAACGTAGCCAATCGTTCGTTGCCGCCGGATACTGGCGGCTTTTTTGTCGGCTTCCGCCTTGAGTTGCGCCGACTGAATCACCAATTTGTCATTGACCTGGGCGCGAACCATATCCGTGACATCAATTTTCGCTTTGGATTCTACTTTAAAACCTAGCTGACCGTTTTGCAGCGGAGCTGTCTCTCCAGGCAGCCCCTTTACCACAACTTGCTGGTCCCCGGCTGCAACGACAAAATCCGCCGGCTTCATATCCAGCCGCACTTTGGCGAGGTCCTTTTCCGGTTGCGGGATATACCTAGTTTCAATGCTTGTCGTGTGAGTGCCCGGCAAAACGGTGGGCGGCACCTGCAAACTAATCGATGGCGGCGCACCAGCCGGTTTTGTTTTGATCTCCTGCCACTCTTGCCAACCGACAAAAAGAGCACCCAGCAACATTCCCAGTAGCGCTATTTTGAACCATTCGGATTTAAGCCACTCTTTCAAGGCCTGTCACCTCATTTCACTTATGCGTTCAGCAGTGCGATCGCATCTTCCCGTTCGTTTTCCCATCGGGAAAAAAGTCCCGGCCGCAACGAAGGCGCGCCGTCGGACCAACTCAGATCCGTGAGCTTGGTGTTATAGACATTTCTAATCCACTGCGCCGGGTCACTGCTGAATGAATCCGCCAGAAGGACCCCGGCCCAGTATGCACCGTGCTGGATGGCATTTGAAAACAAAACGCATTTCAGCGCATCCGGCATGGAGTCGGTATCCACGCCGCGCTGCACGGCAACCTCGCAGGCTGCGTCATAATAACGAGGTTTGACGTACTCGTCCTGCAACGTGGCAAAGCCCTCCGGGTCTGTGTCCGCCAGATATGTCCACTGACCGGAAAACTCCAAGCTGCCCGGATCAGCCTTTGCCAGCAGATCCCCATAGCCTTTGCCGTAGTCGCTGCGTTCTTGCAGCCATTCCACAAAGGCCCCTGCGCTGCCGGTATTGGTCGCCAGTTGGTAGGTACCATAAGATACGCCTCCCGCGTCGCCGTCACCGGTGGATATAGTGCCGGCCCCACCGCCCTCATATTTTTCACTGAGCATTCCGAGTCTCATGATCCATTTCCCCCTTAATCGGTTTTTGCCACGCGCTGTTCAGGCCACTATCCGCCAGATATTTGCCGAACACAAAAAAGAACAGGTCTCGTAACCTGTCCAGATCAAAGATGGCAAGTTTCAGCCCGTTGGCGATCCATGCCGCCATCCAGACCGCAATAAACAGCGCAAAATATAACCCGGGTTCGCCTCTACAGTAGCGCCAAGTCCGCACGAAAAACCTGCCCATTATCCTACCCTCTCCTTAAGAACCGCGACTTCTTTCGACAGGCCGCCGAGTTCACCTTTCATCTCTGTCTTGAATCCCGCCACTTCGGTTCGCAGCTCCCCAAGCTGTTTTCCATGTTCGATGCACGTCAGATGCATATCCACGGAACGCTGGTCGTGCATGGATTGGCGCTCGTTAACCCGGTCCAATGTGGCGCTTATTTTATCCTGGGCTTTTACTATGCGCCATACAAGATAGGCAAAAGACAACGCACCGGCGATAATCAAAAAGGCCAGTGCTCCTAAATCCCGGTATAGATTGGCTGCTACGGTTATGGTTTCCGGCATATTCACACCCCCGCCCTATATTTCGGGAACATCGTTTACTGTGACCAACTTAAGATTGCAGGGCCGACCGGCCAAGGTTTCTTGCAAGGCCAGTGCGCCCGTCTTGTCCGTGGCATATACCCCATCGGTCGAAACCAGCACCGGTCCTTCTTCCAAATCACCGACAGCGTAGCACTTCGTCTTGTCATACTCGAGATCTGACACGACTTTATCGTCTACCATCAGCGCGCCCTCCTTGTGGGCTTCGTTAATCACATAGCGCAGGATATGGTTTTCGCTGGAGTAAGGCAGCGCTAAGCTGCCGCCTCTACTCAAGAGCTCCGGGTCAAATTTCTTAACGACATGCTCCTTATCCCCAATGTTCTCGCCGTAGTACATCGCGCCGAAGGTCACGATTTCCGTGGCGTAGGCATCTCCCCGAAATAGATTCCCTTCCCAGAAGGGATCCGGATCGACATAACCTCGTTGCTGGAGGGAAACCACATAGGCCGAAGGGTAGAAGAAATTGGTCACATCAATCCGATTCGCTACAGAAAGCGGCGTAATGTTCCGGTGTTCAAAAGAAATCTTGCATGCGGCAGCAACCTCCGCCTTTTCACGGGTAGTGCCAACTGCCGTATACCCGGAAGCAACCTTCTGGCCGTTCGGGTAGGTCCAGTCGATCGACGTCGGCACCGTGTCGTAGTGTACCGACGGATAGGGACCGATTGGTCCCTGGAAGATGCTGAAATTTGCAACCTCGTCAAAATTTGTGTCGGCCGGCATCACACCGGTCCCTTCTTTGATCCACTTACCACCGGAGGAACGATGATACATCGTGGCCTTAATTCCATCCGCACAGTTCTCATGCATGGCCACCAAAAAAGGAGCTGCCTCATCGGCTTTGGGCAACTCTTTCACAAACGGAACGCGGCACTCTTCGCTGATTTGCGGGAAGTCGGTCGTGTCCGGCGACCACACGCTGGCCAAGGGCGGTTTAGCCCAGTATTTCCAAAAATAATCCTTGCTGGGCCACTCGGCAATTGTTGGATACAGTTCTTCCCCAAAAACGCTGGTGCCCTTCATGGAAAGATCGCTGTCCCAATGTGTATACCAGCGAGATTTCCAATAATCAGCAGTCGTCGCCTGAAAGGAGCCAAAAGCGGGCATCAGCCCGATCAGCGGCACATGCACGACAGCGCTTTGGAAAGTTGGCGACCATTCAGGTTCCCACTCTGTCGGAGCGTTCTTAGGCACGTCGATGCGGGCCAGGGTGATAGTGGTCGTAAACGAAACCACCTGTTGCCGGCCGACAATGGCCTCACCGATCGCTTCCAGTGTGATCGGGTTCGATGCCAATAATTCGCCAAACTCCTTAATTGGATCACCTGCCGCCGAACTGATCTCCGTCGAAACGCTTGAATCACAGCCCAGCCAGGCCCTTGGCACCGGTCTTTCCCCTACATCCACCTGCGCACCGCTGTCACTGTATAACCAACCATAGGTGCCATAGCCAAACTGCGAATTGAATTGAGTCGGATACCCATAGTAATCGCGCATTTGGCGCGTATGAAAATTAGGTTCATGTACCCGCACGGCTTCGATCTCCGCCTCGGAATCCTCTATTCGGGCGGAATAATCCTCTGCAATCTCAAGGGAACTGCAATTGATCTTCTGCTCGTCAACCTTCTCATTCAGGTACACCCGGTTGATCAGATATTTTTCCTCTGCAGCCTCGGCCTCGGTACCCGCCCACGTTGCGCCCCAGCGAATCGTTTTTTTGTCGATCACCTCCAGGCAGATTCCGCAGGCTTTAGCGCGAGGCAGGCCGTCTACTCGAAAAAGCTCCTTGCCTGTTGTCAGGCTAACCCCCACATAAGTCGTGACCTCTGTGCCAGCCTCGTCTTTTTTGCCAAGCGTGTAGAGCAACGCGCAGTCTCCTTGGTCATTGTAGGCAAAAAATGGAGCTGCTTCGCCGGCTTGCTCTGCCGGCCAGTTCTTAAATTCGCCGGATTTCAGTACGCTAAATCCCCCGGCCTCTCGCACTTCATAGGACCCATCCGCATAAGCAATTACCAGGAAGCGGTCGCTGCGTTTCCGATGCACGAAGCCGCTGCGGCGTCGCCAGCCGGTAATCAGATCCCCCACGACCGTAACGGCATCTCCCATTTTTATCAGCGCATTCCCAGCGCATCGCCTGACACCGGCTTCTGTCGTAATTGTCCCATTCCCCGCGACAGATGTTACCGTCTCAATTTTTATAAGGCCCTCTGAGGCTGCCATCTCAGTTGGTGCGAAGAACAACGCAGCGGTTCTTTTCAACAATACAGTCCGCCACGTCGCCTTCGTCCACATCAAAATCTCCGCCCCAGATGGGAGCAAGATAGCGATCGTCCACTTTGATTTGCTTGCCGGAAACCACGCCGCGGGTGATCTGAGTTCGCTCTTTCTTGGCCCGTTCTTCCAGTGCTGCAGCAATCGAGGAACCAAGCTCGCGAATATAGTCCATCATTCCCACCTCACCAGTTCAAGTTTTTGCCGGGCTACCGGATTGTCGCCTGAAAGGCTGATCATATTGGATTCGAGATACCACTCTTTATCCAAGAAATTAACTTTCTCCAAAAAATCTACAATATGTGCATCGTAGCAATCCACCGAGCAAGTGACCTGCGTTTTCCCATTCAGCCAACGCAAGGCATCCGCATACCGCTGCAGCGTTGCCGCATCGGTCGCCGGAATGGTGCTGGGCGTCGTTGGCGTACTCGGCATCGTCACCGTTACCGTTTCGATCTTTCGCTTTCTGGACTGACTGATGGTATACGGCGAGGACTTTCCTCCCGGCCGGCCTTCGGTGATGCTCGACTGACTCGATGTGAGTTTTTCTGAGGCGACCCCATTTTCATCCCGGATAATCGTGTACACCTTTTCTTGGGTACCGAAAAAGTTTAGGCCAAGCGGGTAGTGATCGATGACGGTCCGACTGTCCTGTTTGCCGCCCTTAAAGGAATCCACCACCTCTTGCCCCAGATAGGGCTCATTGTCCCAGTAACCGTAGGAAAAAGTATGCCGGGTTTCGCGGGCCGCGGCATTGTCGCTCTTGTTGTAGACGCTTACCGTCTTGCTGGTTACATAGTTGTCCGAACTATAGCTATAGTTTGTGATCGTCTGCGAATTCTCATCCTCAACAACGGCGTTGACGCATAGCCCGCGCGAATAGGTTACGGAAGATCCAAAAAAGCTCCAGGTCCCGGAGACATTGTCTTCCCAGGAATCCACTTCTTCCTGCGTCGAACGAACCACCGAAGGGCTATCGATCACCTCGCCGGTTTTGGGATCGATGGTGACCGATTCTTTCGCCATCAGCGTCGTCACAATTTCGCTCGTGATAGTAGGCATGCCGTACTTTTCAAGTGTATAGGCGCTTGTTTCCCTGCCGCGCTGGATCACATGCAGCGTCGATCCGCGCAAAAAAACATTGACCGATTGCTGCGGTATGCTGGATGTCCAACTAAACAGCGAGCTGATGCAGTCCATCAAGACCGTGGTCTCGCCGAGCGGGTTCACGCTCATATCATCGATGGCGATGTGCAGAGATTTGCCCAGCTGAGCTGCCGCCGATTTCATGATTCCGCTGGCGCTGCGCAAGGCCGTCGCTCCTTGCGCGGAGGGAAATGTGATGTACTGTTTCAGCATTTCACTCACGCCATAGCCGCCCGCAAGCGAAAACTCCGCGCCGGTTTGAGAGCGCTGGCGAATCGTACAGGACCAACCCCAACCATAAAGAGTGCCTTCGAATTCCGTGCCAAGCGCCACTGGGCGCAGCGTAACCAAATTGTAACTGTCAGCCAGCACGCGCGACCGCAGCGAAATGGAGAAACTGCGAAAATCCGCCATGGCTGCTTTTCTGCGTCGGTTCGTGTCAAACGCCGCCGAAAGAACCCCCGTCTTTTTCCGTCTCGTATCCATGCGGTAGGTTTTGCTTTCCGGCTTAAACTTTTCTCGCTTGGTATCCACGCCAACCGTTGTGCGGATTAACACAGTCGTTCTGCGTAGGGTATCAATGTCAAGACGGGTCCCTGTAGTGGTGCCACGCCGAGTATCTGCCGCAAACACTTGCGTCGAAACGATGGCTCTTCTTGTGTCTGCAAAAACCGTAGTAGTGCGCCCAGCAATGTCATAGCGCCAGGTATCCACGGCCCTTTCTACTTCGGCCCAAAGTGCCCGGACCGTATCAGTGCGGCGCTGGCTTTCCTCGACGAGGGTTCTTTTCGTGTCTGCGGGCCGGGTTCCGCTAGTGACTACAAATCGTTTCAAATCGATGTCTGCGGTAATTGCCGCAGACAGTAGCCGCCGCACATCAAAGCTCGCCACGACGGTTTGCGGTTCCGGCGCGGGCTGATCCCCGGCGCTAATGATCGCCAACTGCTGTCCGGTGGCATCGCCGAAACTGGCTGGACTAGACTGAACGCCAATGGCAGTTTGGGCTGCACCGGCAATGATCTGCTGTACGGTAGCGTCGCCATTATTGGCCACCCATATTGAACCCTCGGAGTCGCAGCTAATGCCCAGCGGCATATACCCGACTGCGATCGCCGCTTGAGCGACCCCCGCCACGATCTTTTGAACGGTAGCATCTCCGTTATTCGTGACCCAAATGTTGCCGCCCAAATCGCAGCAAACTCCAGTTGGACTGGTTCCAACCGGAATGGCCGCTTGTTTGACGCCGTCAATGATTTCCTCGACCGTGCCTGCGCCGTTATTTACAACCCAAATGTTATTGTTCGTGTCGCAGCAGATTCCCATCGGGGTGCTGCCGACTGCGATTGTACTGGTTAGAACGCCATCCACAACCTCATAGACCTGCGATAGCCCCGTATCGGTCACCCAGATGTGGTTGTTCTTGTCGCAGCAAACGCCATAAAAAGAGCTGACGCCCCATTCACCAAGCGATATCGGTGTTTCCGCGATGCCATTGACCATTCGCGCGATCGTATTTTCCCAAGTGCCGCAGGTCCAGATATTGCCATCCTTGTCGGCGCAAACGCCAATCGGCCCCGCCGTGCCGCAAGCGATATAATTTTCGGTAACCCCGCAGGTAATTCGGGTTAGCGTGGAGGAGTTTGTATTGGTTACCCATACGATATTTTTCTTGTCCACACAAACGCCAAAGGTGCCGCTGGTGCCAAAGACCGCGGTTTGCGCAGCGCCGGAACTGATCCGCTGGATCGAGTTATCGGAATTAACGGCCCAGTAATCCGAGAGATAGCCGGCCATCGCGTCGACCGCCAGTCGCGTCGTATCTACCGGAACAACGACTTCCCCAGTCAGCGCTCGTTTCGTATCCATGCGCAGGATCGCCGGCCCTGCGTCCTCGCCGCCCCAACCGAACAGCATCGCCGCCTGCATCCCGGTGCCGTCGCCGAAGATATAGGGACCTGTTCCAACAGGGATGGGCGTTTGGGCAACCCCGCCAACAATCTTTTGCACAGTCCCCGCGCTGTAGTTGGAAACCCAGAGATTGTTGTCCTTATCAATGCAAACCCCACTCGGATTGCTGCCCACCGGGATGGCGGTTTGCGCTACCCCGTCGACGATTTTCTGTACCGTGCTCCCGCCATAGTTGGCAACCCACAGGGCATTGTCCCGATCGATGCAGATTCCAATCGGGCCAATCCCTACTGCAATGGCGGTTTGAGCTATGCCCCCCACCAATTTCCGAACGGTGTTGTCGCCATAGTTGGCCACCCAAATATCATTGTTGCGATCCGCACAAATTGCATTCGGGTGATACCCTACGGCAATGGCGGGCTGCGCTATGCCGTCGATAATTTGCTGCACGGTTCCGGCCGTATAGTTCGCGGCCCAAACATGGTTGTTCTTGTCAACGCAAATGGCCCAGGTTCCGGAGCCGAGTATGATCCCAGTTTGCGCAACCCCGGCGACTATTTTTATCGCTTTGTGGCTGGTATAGGCCACCGACCAAATATTGTTGTCTTTGTCTACGCAAATGCCGTGGGGTTTCGAGGCAAGCGTAATACCCGTTTGGGCCACGCCGCCCACTATTTTATGGGCCTTGCCAGTGGTATAGGTTGCAGCCCACGCGGCATTGTCTTTATCAACGCAAATTCCGTAAGGATTGGTACCGACGGTGATGGCGGCTTGCGCTACACCGTCAACAATTTGCTGCACCGTGCCGCTGCCATAGTTGGCAACCCATACGTCATACAGATAGCCCGTCGCCATTTGATCACTCCCTATACAGGGCTGATGGTTGCGGTCACGACAAGATCCACGCTCGTATCGCTAAGCGGCGACTCCGTGCTCTCCGCTTTGGCCTTGGCCCAAAACAAGGTATTGGTGGCCGTAATGGCTGTCGCAATCACCAAAGAAGCTCCATACGCGCCAAAAACTCCGGCGCTGCCATCTGCGTCCGGGGCCAGCGCCCATTTCGCCGCCGTAGTGCCGGAAATCGCAATAGTTGCGCCGGAGGCTGCCGTATAGCCGCTATCGCAGCGAATCGCCAGCTTCATCGGACTGCTTTCCTGATTGGCGGCCGTATCCAGCGGGCCAATCGTAATCGGAGCCGCCCCGGTCCCCTCGGAAGCCTTAGTTCCATCTGTATCCCCAGGAGTAGGCTCGCCAAAATAGATACCGATTAATGCCATCTGCTATACCCTCCAAATTTCTAAATCGGCAGTAACCACCTTGAACTTTCGATCTATTTTCCATTGCTTTAACACAATCCGGCAGTTTGTCAGAAGCTCGCCGTCGATCCCTGTCACCGAAATGCGCATCCGGCCGGTCCAGTACCCACGGATGGTGGCCCAATCGCCGGCCTGAAACTTGATGCCAGAGTAGCCGATAACCACCCCGTCGTCAGACATTCCGCCATCCAGAACCTGAACTGACGGGGTAAATGCACCGCCCGAGTAGACAACCGTTTTGACCAGCTCCTGTCGGTCATCCGGCGTGACCTGGGCCTCATCGGGACTCCGGATGGCGGCGACTGCGCCAATAACCAAGCGCGCCATAGCGATTCCCCCTTAGTACGATGAGTTGCCGGCGATGGCCGCCTTGACCTCTGGCAGAATCTTCTGCGCTGCGATTTGCCCGAGTTGCTCCGCGCTGTATGCATCCATGCCGTTGACGTTGACAGTCACCGGCACATTGACGGTCGTATCGCCGGGTCTGATGTTGAGTTTCTCGGCTGGTGCCGGCTGATAGGAATCAAACACCGTCCGGCCGTTTTGGTCGGTGGGCAGCGAAAAACTCTGGATGGTTTCCTTAAACGAAGTAATGCTGTGGTTCAACTCATCGATGTTCAGTTTGGTTTGGGTGTCGCCAGGCATCCGAATGCCGTAATAATCCCGCACCGCGATTCGCGCTTCATAGGTGGCCTTTTCATCGGCCATTCGCGCCTCGGAGGCCTTGCGGATAGCCTCGCCTACGCTGGTGCCATTTTTTATGGCTTCCTTGGCCGCCCGGACTTCCTCGCCGAGCCTGGCATCGACAGCGTCCTGAAACGCTTTGGTTTTTGCCGCTTCGGCCCATTTTGTCGCCGCCACTTCATCTTGGGTCTTTTTGATCCAGGCATCTTTTTCTTTCGCAATATTTTGCAGCGTCACCGCCAGCGTGTTTCCCTGCAGCGTCAAGGTGGCCTCGTAGAGTTCGCGCTGCGCCAGGGCCAGCTCTTTATCCAGCGCCGCTTTTTCTCTGGCGGCGTCCGCTGCCTTCTGCGCATTCTTCTCGGCGAGCTTGGCCGCGGCCGCGACATCATCGAGGGTAGAATCGCCAGCCAAGGGCTTCTTGTCGGCGAGTTCTTTTTTTCGCAGGGCAGCATATTTTTTAATCGCTTCGCCGGCCAGCTCCAGGCTTTTAATGAAAGGGTAAGCCATGATCTCAAACCCCGACGCGGCCACGCCGCGGAGTTCATCGAGCACGTCTTTGTTATCTTTCATCCAGGCGGATAGTTCGGTCAGTTTGCCGATAAACTGCGCGATGGCCGGCACCGAGTCCCCGGTGATCGTCACTGCCATGCCCTTAAGCGCCAGCGACATTTCATTCAACTGCTTGTTGAAATCCTCGTATTTCTGGCTGTCTTTGATCGATAGTCCCATTTTATCTATCTTGTTGGTGTACTCCGCCATCTGTTCTTTGGACAGGTTCAAAAAATCGTTCATTTTGTAGCCGGCCTTGCCGAAGATAGCCATTTCAAGCGCCGTCTTTTGCAGGCCGTCCTGCATCTTCCCATGGACCGCTTGGATGTTGGTCATGATCTCGCTGTAGGTCAAAAGTTGGCCGCTGCTGTCGGTAATGGCAATGCCAAACTTCGAAAAAACATCTTCCGAATCTTTGCCCGCTCTGGCTGCTGCCTGCTGCGCCTTCGCTGCCGCATCGACGGATTTTGCCATCTTGGCCAGCGCGCCGGCCGCCTCCCCGGCAGTTACCCCAACAATATTCATGGTGCCGAGAAGTCTCGCGGCTTCCTGATCCGCCATGCCAGTTTCATCAACGATGTCGTTGACGGCCTGGCCCCATTCGACGGCCGCTTTGGTTGCAGTAGCGTAAGCTGCAGCCAGCGCTGCGACCGCTGCCGCGGCTGCCATGGCTGCATTTTTTGTAGTCGTTGTCATAATACTGGACGCTGAGGTGGTGCCCTCAAGGTCCTTTTTTAGTCCAACCAGCGCCATTTGCTCGCGCAAAAAGGCTTTTTCCGCGTTCGTCGCCGCACCCGAGAGAGCGCCTTTACTGGAGATGATCGCATCCCAAGCTCCCTTGGCGATATCCACCTTGTTTTTCTGAAAGCCAATCTGGGTATTTAGAAACTGCGTTTCCTGCCGCGCCTGTCGGATTTTGCCGATGACAGTACCACCAAATAACTTGTCGGCCCAGCCTCGGTCCATGCCGTCAACCTCGAACTTGACTTTGTTGCGCTGCATCTCCAGTGACAGCTGCTTCTGGACCGCGGCAACCTCGCGCCCGGCGGCTTTGACATCCTTGTCGAATTGTTCTTTGTCGAGCAGCAGCTCGACGTATACCGAACCGCCTTTCGTTGCCGCCATTTACAACACCTCATCGATGTAGTGGACTTTAGAGTCCGGCTCCGGAGCCGAAAGCGTCTTGACCCGCATCAGCGTGAACAGATAGTCCAGCTCGGTGGCGTCCAGTTCGGCCACGGTCCACCCATACACGCGGTGGAACAGCTCGTATAGGAGCACAACCTGTTCATAGGCCGTCAATCGCCCGGCTGTGATGCCGGGCTCTCCCCGTTTGGGAGGTTTCGCACCTTTGCCGTGAAAATTCCCTGCGCCCAAGTTGCCAGCGTTCTGAAGGTCGGAATCACATCAGCGGCTTCCATCTGATCGGCCTGTTCGCTGGTCAAATCAAAAGCGATCCGGATGGTTGCCACCATGTCTTCTTTTAGGTCTTCCGGATCCATCTCTGCCATGTCTTCCAAGAGCAGCATGATCTGCCGGTACGCCCCGACTTTCAGTTTTTTGGCCTTGACTCTATTCCCGTTGATCCGTAGCACCGGACTTTTTTCCATGTGTTCCTCCCAAGTTGAGCAGCCAAAGGCTGCCCATCGCTATTTATGCAATCGGCACGGCCGCAATAAACGCTGCGCCAGAAGCGGCGACATAGCCGGTCGCATCTTCGTCCGTGACTTGTTTGTATTGCCCGTTATGAGTCGTGATGACAAATTTTCCGCTGATCTTTGCCGTCTGAAACTCGATTTTGTCCGTCTTGGACTTATAGGTATCATCCGGCTCGCCGAATTGACCCTTGAGCAGCCAAACCCAACGCTTCTTTCCATTGGCTTTTGTGCCGACAAACCCGATCGCCACATAAGGCGCGGCATCGGCAGAAGCCGGCTTTAGCACCCCATTGGTCAGCGGATGCCCGAGCAGCGCCGCTTGGACTTCAAGCGAAAGATCTGCAAGCTCTATGTCAACGGTGATTTCACCGAGCGCCGACGCGGTTTCAAACGGTCCATCATCAGCGAATAAGGTGGCGGTGTCTTTGCCGGTTTTGATATCCACCGACACCACGCCCGGCACCAACACCGGATCGGAATAGGTGAGCGCGGCAACCGTGTCCGCCGTTTGCAGGGCGTAGCGGAAACCTTGAATCCCAACCTTGGCCATGTTTACCCCTCCTTGATCGTAGAAAATTTCATACTGACCTGATGCAGGTCGCTGCTCACTATCCCGGCGTCCTGCGCATATTCTCTGGCGAAACCGAGGCCTGACAGAACACTGTCGACTGCGCTGGCCAGAGGCCATGCGTTATACCGGTGCCAGCACTCGATCGCAAAGATGACGGTAGTCAGCGCCTCGGCGTTATCCGCCCCGAGTGCCGGACTATTTGATTCGGCGTAGGTGACACAGGGAAACGCCGCCTCACTCGGCGGCATTTCGCGAAACAACTTATCGCCAATGATGCTTTTGACGGTCCTGTCACAGAGCAGCGCCGCGCAGACAGTTTCGGCCTGAAGAATCATGCACCCTCCACTCCATTCAGCGCTTTGGCAATCGCTTCTGCGACCATTTGATTGATCTCATCGACATTCTCGTCCAGCGCCTTATACAGCACGCGGGCAGGCTCGCGCAGGTTCTTTCCGTACCTTTTTCCCCCAATATCTTTGGCAAACTCGACATAGGTGGCATATGGCACGAGCGTTCCCACCACTGCCACCGGCTGCGTGCCGCGATAGCGCATTCTCACGGCGTACCCCGACGCCAATTTCCCCGTTTTTACCGGTGCCAACCGCTGTGCGGCCTCTTTAACCTTCGTCCCAATGGCAAATAGGGCTTTTTCGGACTCGGTGGTAATTTCCTCGGAGATTTTGGCAAAACGGGCGGCCAGATCCGGTCCGGACCTTTTCTTGCGGGCCATTACAGCGCCTTCCTGAGTAGGCAAACCACCACTTTGGCGTAGTCCCTGATGGCGGTAATATCATAGTCAATGCCGGCAACCCGCAGCTGATTGCCTGGTATGAGCCCATCATTTCTTTGACGGGCGTAAAACTCAAACTCCCCCTGATATAGCTCCCCATAGTGCCGGGCCAGCAGTTCACCGCCAATCGGCAGCAGAACGCCCCGCGTAGTTCCGGCTTCGGCGTAGGATGCAATCCCGATCCGGGCCGCATCATAATCTATATTTTTGATCAGCACAGTCGCGGATTGCATCATAATAGAACCCTCCTGTATTTGTTGACGATGGCCCGAACCGCGGGTATTTCATCAACATACGTCCACTTGAGCGGCCCGACCGCCTCGGCGGAAAGATGTTCGCTGCCGCGCTGGTTGTACAGCTGGGCCACGAGCAGTACGCAGGCGACTTCGAGCTCATACGGCAGCGTGCGCGGGTTCTCTGTGGTAGCGTCTTTGGGTAGCACATACCCAGCGTCATAGTTCACGCTAATTGCTGAATTTGTATCCCAGGCGGTTTCGCGAAACAGCAGTCCGGCCGCGTTGTCGATAAAAAAATCCGTTACCAAGGCTTCATCCACGGTGATGGCTGAGACCTCCAGAACCGGATACTGCCGCAAGGCCAGCAACCGTCGCCCATTGCCGGTATATTTCTCAGCCGTGTACGTGGCCTTGCCAAAGCTGCGGTTGCATTCGGCCTCGAGCTGGCCCGAGGCAACGTTAATCAACCAAGTGAGTTCGGGGTTTTCCGCTGAATCGGTTACCGACAGGTGCGTTTGGACCTGAAGCAGCGTGGTTAATGCATTGCCAGACAGTTCCATAGCGATACCCCCAAAGAATAGGGCCGGGAATTACCCGGCCCGAAGTCACGTCGTTTATACAGGGATGGATACTGCTTTTCCCAGTACCACCGTTACCGCTACAGGAATTTTCGGCGTGGTTCCGGCAGTAAATGCAACCGTCGGGATCACCTGCAGGTATCTTTTATATCCGGCCAAGTCCAGATCCAGTTCCGCTTCGGCGTTGTCAGCCGTAAGGGCCGCGATGGCGTCACCCGACACATCGGCCATGTCCGATCCAGCCGCTGCATCTCCGGTTTGCATTTTCAGCGCGACGCTCTGCGCCGTCGGCGTTCCAGTCGCTGCCCCGACTTTTAGATGTACGATGGCATCTTCAAACGCATACCGGTCAATCACAATCGGCGTCAAATCTCCCGCTGCAAAGGTGCCCGGCGCGATTCCCGCCGTTACTTTAGCCGTTTCGCCTAGTTTCTTGCTCATACGAAAGCCTCCTCAAACTCTATTTGCTGTATACTTTGCTCTTGACCACGAAAGCATCCGGATACCGCACGCCGAAATCTTCGCGGAGCAGTACGCGCATGACGGTTTGGTCGTTGGCAAATGCTGAAACCATGGTGTTGCCGTCAGGATAAGACGCTTCCTGCGACACGGCGATTTGAATGCCCAGGGTTTCGCCGACGATGAACTGGCTGAAGTCGCCGAAATAGAGCTCGGTCAAGCCGTGGGAGTCCGTACCGACCGTCACGTTGTTGTTGATGCGAAAGGGTGCGCCGGCCAAGAAGCCGCGTTCCATTTCTGACCGGTGAATGTAGTTGTTGCTACCGTCCTTCAAGTTGTAGAAAATCGGCCACAGTACGCCATTGAATACCCAACCGAAGTTCGCCTTGTTCGGAAATTTTTTGCCCATGATAATCCCGACGATGGTACCGAGCGTGTCCGAGGTGGGCAACGCGCCCAAGTCGGTATTGCTGCCGGCGATTTTCGCAATGCCGGCCGGGGCGTTTTCAGTGCCGGAACCGTAAATTGCGGTAATGTCTTCGGCTTCCACAATCCCGTTGATGAGCTCATCGCGGATAAACAGGTCCGCCGAAACAGAGGGACTGGAAATGAGTTCGTTGGAGGCCGGGATCAAACCAGCCAGTTTCTTGGCCGACAGATTGAGCATGCCGAGAGGTACCTTGCTGGCGGAAATCGGCTTGTTTTCACCGACCCACTGGAAGTTGGCGGCCCCGGTCTGGCGAGGAATCTTTAGATTGCCGCTTGGCATCGGCACGATGCGGGCACCAAGAGAACGAATCGAAGATTTTTCACGCAAGAGGGGAATGATTTCACTGGACAGTTCCTCCGGCACCAGCACTCCGCCGTCAGACGGAACATTGGTAGCCATGGCGGAGCGGGCCTCTTTGAGCACCATATCTCGGGGATACATGGTCTCGATGACGCTATCCAGCGACCGACCTTCTTTTTGGCTGACCAGCGTCGCCTTAACGAACCGGGCCATCCGAATCCCGGACTCGAGTTCTTCTTTGCGGCCCCCCTTGATTACGTTTGGCGCATCCGGTGAGTTGCCGCGGGCAGCCGGAGTCGGAGCCGGCGGCATCGGAATGCTGTCAGAAAGATTCCGCGCTTCCTCTGCTTCGGCAATGGCGGTTTGCAGCGATACAATTTCTGTCTTCATAGCGTCTCGCTGCGCCGCTTCCTCCGGTGTGGCCCCCCGCTTTTCATTGGTGATTTTTTCGACGAATTCCCTAAACCCTTGGCCTTTTTCGGCAAGTTCGCGCTTCATTTCAAGAATTTTATCCATTTTTACCCCTCTTTATTCTAGATTTTTGCAGAGAAAAACCGCCTTTCGGCGGCGGTGTAATACGCTATAGGATGGAATTGATCCAGAACAGGTCCGCGTCTAGTTCATTTGATCTCTCTTCCGCTGGCGGCGGATCCGCCTGAGTTTTGACTTCGGCAAGAAGGCTGGGGCTACTGCGCATTCTTTCGGTCAATCCATCAATCATGGCCGCCACAAGCGGGCCAAAAGCTTGCACCCCGGAACGTCCAATCCCCACGCTGGCATCGGCCGGCACGGAAACCACGCTGATTTCAATCGCAGTCCAGCGCTTCACCAAGAGACACGGCCCCTTGAACCTGCCATCCGCCGAGGTTTCCTTGTCGCCAAGAAAACTATAGTCGTCATAGGTGTAGCTGACAGAGATGCCCTTGAGCGTGCCGCTGATAACCTTACGGAAAATCCGGTCCGATTCTTCGTCCTCATCAAAAACGAGGGTGGCCAGGCCCCGTCCATTTTCAATGCGGGCGTTCTCAATCCTTCCTACCGGATTGTACGGATCATGGTTGAACAAGACCACCCCAATCGAATTGAGACGGGTCAGGTCGGCGGATCCCGGCGCATGATCCAAGATTTCCGACTCCCCCCAGCGAATCACCGTATCCGTTTCACTGGAAAAGGACACCTCGACCGAACGCTGCTCGGCATTAATCGCCGAGCGCTCAAACCGAAGATCCCGAAACAGGGTCTGCCGGGGTATTTCCCGCTTTGGAGTTCGTGCCTGATCCACTCGCGCCACCTCCTTGGTTCGTCGTTTTTGCCAGCCAAAAGTCTTGCGCCACCGCTGCCGGCATGACATTGACCGGAATGCGATACACTTTTCCTTCTCCGTCTGGCATCGGATTCTGATTTTCTTTAACCCTGGCTTCATCCGGACACATCCAGCCGCCGTTGATCGCCTTGGAATAGGCGTCGTAGCGACTGGCCATATCGCCTCTGGCCAGTCCGTCCATGTTGTGCTCAATGAAGTATTTTTTCTTTTCTTTGGCGCTCAGGCATTTGCGGGTCAGTTCCTGCTCGAAGCGCACGCAAAGCGGCCGCATGGTGATGGTCTGAAACTCGATGCCCTGGTGCTCGATGTTATTGTTTGTCGAGCGTTCCAAGTCGCCGATCAGATGCGGCGGCACGCCATAGATCGAGGCGATTTCCGAACGATTGAATTTACGTGATTCCAGCCACTGTGCTTCATCCGGTGGAATCCCTACCCGCTCATATTTGAGTCCTTCTTCCAGCACCATGGTTCGGTGGGCGTTACTCAGACCGCCGTATTTTGCATCAAAGGACTCACGCAACCGGTCCTGCGCCGGTTGGCTTAATGTACCCGGATGGGTCAGCACGCCGGAAGCTTTGGCTCCACTCCCAAAAAACTGCGCGCCATATTGAATCGTGGCTGCGGTCATGCCGAAGGTATCCATCATCAGCCGCACCGGGCTTTTTCCCACCAGCCCGTCAAAGCCAAACAGCGGCACATGCAGCACCCGCCATGCCGGAAGACGGACAATCTGATTAGTCTTGCTAATCAGCGTACTGTAGAATATTTCCCCGGATTGAACATCACGTTCGGCCCAGGTATGATCCGGCCGCAGTGGCCACAGCGCCCTCGGCTGCCACATTTCGTCGTACTCGATTTCGCTGTAGGAATTACCCCACAAATACAAATGACCGCAGGCGGTTTCTCGCCAAACCATAGCGGTCATTTCGGGATTGGCTTCATCATGAAGTAGCGAGTATAGCGGATGGTCGGGAGCTCTAATCTTGCCATCCTCGTTCAGCCGCTTGTACACGAAAAGCGGCAAACTGGCTAGCGTCTTGCTGAGTACCGTCACGCAAGCATACACCGACGGGATTTGAAGTGATTTTTGCTCGTTCATCGCTATGCCGGCTGCGCTCGGAGTACCGAGTATTTCACGCCAATTGCCGGAGGTCAGCGAGAGTTCAAAGCCACGGCTGGTAAACGGGAAAGGGATTCGCAGCTTCAAGAATTCACCTCATTTCAAACCGAAACAATGCCTTCGGTTTCATACTTTGACGGTTTCGGCGCTTCTTGCAAAATCGCCCGCGCCAGTGCATTTACCAGCGCGACGATGCCGTCGATGCGCTCCGTCGATTTGTCTTTGACCGGGCGGATGTTATCGTTTTCGTCTTTCTTGACCGCCAGATTCCCGAACATCCAGCGCAGCACCGGATTGCCGCCGTGTTCCAGCTGCCTTCCCACCAGAAGTTTCTCAAGTTCGCGCATGGCGGGAGACATCGTTTTGAACCCTTGCCGAACCTCGACCATCGTCAGTCCGTCATCAGTCAGGTCGAGCGCAATCTGGTTGGCATTCCACGGATCAAAGCCAATCTCGCGGATGTCAAACTGGTCTTTGAGCCGGCAGATCTCGGTCCGGATAAATGCCTGGTCAATCACGTTGCCGGGTGTCGTCGCTATGAAACCTTGCTTAACCCAGGCCGGATAGGGCACTTTGTCTTTGGCAAAGCGCTCGGCGATGGTGTCTTCGGGAATCCAAAAGGTCGGCAATACCGCGGCGCGGTTTGTGTTCGTCGCCGGAAAGAACAAAACAAAAGCCGTGATGTCGGTTTTGCTGGATAAGTCCAGCCCTCCGTAACACGGCCTGCCTTTTAGATTCTCTTCGAGCACCATCCCGGACGAACTTGCGTCCCAGATATTTGTACCCAGCCACTTGGCTGCACCATATTTTGTCCATTCGTTCAGTCTAAGCCAGCGGAAGGCGCGTTCATCTGCTTCGTTTCCTTCTGCCGACTGGTACATGGCCCGCACTTTATCTGCGCCAAATGTCACGCCCAGGGAAGGATTGACCTTGGCCCAAATCTCCGGATTTCGCCACTGTTCCTTTTGCTTGTCTTGATCGGACAAGTTTTCGACGGTTTCCCATTCCCGGCCTCGATATACCCGGTTTTCGTCCGGATCAATTCCGTAAATCGCTACATACCATGTGGGGTCGATTTTAGCGCCGGTCAGAATGTCTGCAGCCTTTTTATGAATCTCCCAGCCGATGCTTTTCCGGTCCGGATCATCGCCGGAGGTCGTGATCACGAAAAATAAAGGCTGGGTCCGGGCATCGCCGGAACCTTTGGTCATGACATCGAACAGGTCCCGGCTCGGCTGGGCGTGCAGTTCATCGAAGATGCAGGAGTGGACGTTCAGCCCATGCTTCGAGTAGGCCTCTGCCGAGCATACTTGGTAAAAACTGCGAGTCGGCAGATACACCAGGCGTTTTTGCGACAACACCGGCCGGATCCGTTTTTTCAGCGCCGGGCACTGTTCCACCATATCGACGGCCACATCAAACACAATGGATGCTTGCGCCCGGTCGGAAGCGCAGCCGTATACTTCGGCAGCCTGCTCTCCGTCGCCGCAGGTCATCAGAAGCGCAATCGCTGCGCCGAGTTCGGATTTGCCGTTCTTTTTGGGCACTTCGAGGTAAGCGGTATTGTATTGCCGGTACCCATTGGTTTTGAGTGTGCCGAAGATGTCCGACACCGGTCCGCGCTGCCAGTCCAGAAGTTCAAAATTCACACCGTGCCATTTTCCTTTGGTATGCCGCAGGTCTTCAATGAAGCCCACGGCATAGTCGGCATCAGCCTGCGAAAACATCTCAGCCCCCGCGCTTTCGCAGACGCGCTTCCATCGGGTCCTCTTCTGCCGCTTGTCCCGGCAGCGTCATGCGCGACCGGCTGCTCGGCGTGAGCCCAAATTCAGTGCAAAACGCTTTCACCAGAGCCAGATACCGCTGTGCCATCGATACCTGCGGCAACTGCTGCAAGTACCCAGACGGCGTCTTGGCCATGTATCCCTGCTTTTCAAACTTCTTCAGAAACTGCGTGAGTTCCACCCATTTGGAGTAGGATTCGCAGTAGCCTTCGAGGGCCGCACCATCCACGATGGTGAGAAGGCCCAGTCGCTCAAGTTCCGGTGCTATCCGCTTCCATTCCTTTTTGGCGACGGGACTCAGCCACGCCGGGCACTTGGGCGCAACCGGCTTGGGTTTTGGTTCGTTCTCATTGATCGGCCGCCGGCCGGGATTGCCTTCCAGCACTTTTAAATATGTCGGTTTTGGCGGCCTGCCGCCAGCATGCGCCATAGGATTCACCCACTCAATAATTCGGCCTTGTTGCCGGTCAATTCTTCCCATCTTTTGATGATCACGTCGACGTACTTGGGGTCGAGTTCCATCATGAAACATTTTCGGCCGAGCTGCTCGCAGGCAACGAGTGTAGTGCCGGAACCGCCGAACAAATCAAGGGCGATGTCCTCGCCCTTGGTATTGTTGGCGATTTGGTAGGCCAAGAGGGCCACCGGCTTCATGGTTGGATGCTCGGCGTTTTTTTGTGGCCGGTCAAAACACAAGACTGTGGTTTGTTTCCGGTCCGAGGCCCATAGGTGGGCCGCCCCTTCCTTCCAACCATACAAGCACGGTTCGTGCTTCCAGTGGTAATCCTGCCGGCCCATGACGAGCTGATTTTTGTTCCAGATCAGACACTGTCGAACCTGCCAGCCCGCTTCTTTGCAGGCGGCGCGGAAGTTATAGCCTTCAGAGTCGGCGTGCCAGATATAAAAGACTGCGCCGGGTTTCATGGCGGTGTTCATGTTGCAGAACGCAGCCGCCAGGAACTTCCGAAACGCAGAGTCTTCCTGCTTGTCGTTTTGAATGGTCAGCGCGTCTTTGGTGCCGCCGGTGTAGCCGACATTATATGGCGGGTCGGTAACTGCAATATCTGCCTTCTGCCCATCCATGAGTTTTTCGACTGCAACTGCATCGGTGGAGTCGCCGCACATCAGCCGGTGTTTCCCGAGCTTGAAGATATCGCCGGCCCTGGCCGTTGGTTCGTCGATTTCCGAGAGCGCCTTGTCGGCATCGAAGTCATCTTCCTGAACTTCTTGCGCTCCCTGTAGCATCTGCTCAACCTCATCCACCGAATAGGCGGTGAGTTCAATGTCCATTTCGCCATTATTAATTTCCTGCAGCAAATCTTTCAGCAGCAGGTCATCCAGCTCTGAGAGCTCACTCAGCCGATTGTCGGCAATAAGGTCGGCCCACTCTGCAGCTTCGGTTTCATAATCTTGATAGTCTACCGGCACTTCGGCCAAGCCAAGTTTCCGTGCAGCCAGGAGGCGGCCGTGCCCTCGAACGATAAAACCCGATCGGGTACTGACGGTGATCGGAGCTCGCCAACCCTGAGCAGTGATAATCTTCGCCAGCAGGGCAATTTGCTTTTCTGAATGTTTGTTGGGATTACGCGGATTGGGGATGACTTTTTCTATTTCCACCATGTTGGTATGAGCGCAAAATACAGCAGCCACGGCCTTACCCCCTAGTTTAGTTTTGCGAAATCTTCCGTATGTTGGCAGCGCGCTCTGTGAGAGCGTTAATTTTCAAGGAATTGACCCCCTACCCCCTGTGAGAAATCGCCTGGCAAGAGGCGCAGCACGATTCCAAGTTGGCCCAATCCCAAGGATCGCCGCCGTCTCGAATCGGAATCTTGTGGTGCACCAGCGTTGCCGGTGTGATTTTTCCCTGCTGCAAGCACTGCTCGCACAGCGGATCTGCTTGCCGCTTTCGTTTACTGAGCTCTGTCCATCTTCGGTTGCGGTAGATCTTCTGCTCCGCCTGATCCGGTCTTGACCTCCGATAGGCGGCGTGGGCCTGCTGGCGATGTTTGTCGCAGTAACCGGTGGGGTGATCCACTAGCGCGGGGCAACCGACATGCCGGCAAGGGGTTCTCAGCTTGGTCGGCATTCTTGGCCTGCCTTTTTGCGGCAGGCGTTTAGGTAAGCTTCGTGCTCTACCTCTACGCCTTCGCACAGCGCTCCGCACCATGCGGAATGAATAAACGCTTTGGCGTCTTGATACTTAGCGTCGATTTTCCGCTGCGGGCATTCCGCCGCAAACAGGCACCCCTCGGGACAGCCGCTGGTATTGGCATAATCCTGGAGCGCCAGATTTAACACGCTGGCGATGAGCGCTTTGGCCCCGGCATCATCGTTAATCACGGGTTCTTCCCCCATTTGTCTTGGTTTGGCATAAGCAAAAGGGCATGAAGAAGCCCCTGAAGTTTTTGCCTTCAAGGGCTTCGAACATGCTCTTTCAGTTTATATAATATCACAGGTTATTAGTGGTTGTTAGCGGCTTTTACTGGCGTGTTTCCTCCGGCAAACGAACGAACAATGTCATATAACCGTCGTAATGTCTGCCGCCAAGGCCCACGAGCGCTCTACAGTTGACTGTTGCAGCGCTTATAGAGAGCTGCAGCGCTTGCCAATTTGTAAACAAACTTTTTGCCTGCTTTGTCTTTGGTAAGCAGTCCCCATTCCACCAACTGATTCAAATCGCTTCTGCCGGTCTCATAGGCGACCTTGAATCGTTTTGTGTAATCTTCGACAGTCAGTACAGCCATTTTGCCTTTTAGCAGCGAATCGATACTTTTCGCCTGTCGGTTTGATAGGGAAAGGCCTAATTTCCCCATGCACTCCTGAACAAGCTTTTTGTGAAACTCCTTCTCGAATCTGCCTAGCACCAGCTTGATCGAATCCATCATCATGCTGGTGTAATACAGGACGAAGTAGGTCAAGTCCCCCTCGGGATTTTCCGCATCCATGATCGCTTTGTAATACTTGGCTTTTTGTTCCCGCACAATGCTGGATATGGAGAAAAACTTGAAAAAGCTATAGCCCCGTTGCAACAAATACATGTACGAGATCGCTCTGGCAGTTCTGCCGTTGCCGTCAAAGAAAGGATGGATATACACAAAACAGAAGTGGAGAATGCAGGCCTTGATCATCGGATGAATCCCATCTGCATCGTCATGGATGAATTCGATCAATTCCCCCATCATCGCGGGAACGTTGGTAAACGACGGGCCTTCGTAAATCGCTTTGTTTAACCCGGCATCCCACACATAAACCGGCCCATTTCGATATCTTTCCACCACATCGGCGGCTTCCAGCGTGTCTTGCGTAACCAGTCGATAAATCGACAAAATCATCTCTTCATCGAGCGGCTTGTCCAAGTTTTCCAAGACGAACTGCAAAGCTAGGTAATTGTTGAAGATCATCTGTTCACTTTTGTTGGCAGGCTTGCTTTGGGTTGCAATCAGTTCCGCGGTCCGCTGCTTGGTTGAAAATGCGCCTTCAATCACGCTAGAGTAAAAGGCTTCATCCAGGATCGCATCCAGTATGATATTATGTGCGAGTTCTCCCTGTACCATGGCAAACAATTCATGCTTGCCGATATCCTCGACATAGTTGATGCTTTCCGCAAGCTCCGGAATCAGCGCCAGCCAAAATTCGTTTCCCTTTTTGTCGCGCAGCGGTGTTGTCACAGCATATTTTTTCCGTGCTTCAAGCAGCTGCGGCCAAAATATGTCCATGTTTTCTCGAGGAGTAACCCGGTACAGGACTTCCTGCCGGGTCAAATACCGATGTGTAAACGCCTCAATGAAGTTCTCCATATCACGGTCCTCCTCGCCAAAGACATTTCCGGGGCTTTTGCTACGCATCAATTTTTAATACCATTTTACTACTATTTTTCTACTAGTCAACAATCGCAAAAAGCTAATAAATAAGGGTTTTTGTTATTATAACAGAATAAATTAATCATATGCAATGCTTTCCTAGCTCATCACTCAATCGAGTTCCGCCTTTCCAGCATCACTATCTCAGCCTCTTTCAGCGCCCGGCCATGCAGTCGGTACACCCAGCGCAGGTCATAGCCCATCTTCAAGGCGATATCTTCCCAGCGGCTACACCCAAGGTACCGGAGTTCCAACAATACGCGATAGGACGGATCCGGTATTTTCTCAATCAGGCTGGTCATCTCCCGCTTCAAATCCACTAGTCGGTCAATGTCCTCGTTAATCTCATATTCGAGATCCATCAATTTCACCACTGCGCTTTCCATCGGGCTGTGCTGACTGGTGCCACTGATTCGCTCTGCTCGAAAGCTGCCGGTTGCTTTCACCGCCATGTTCCGGAGCCTCGAAACTTGCTCCAGTTTGCTGTTGATGCGTTGATCCAAGCGAAATGCCTGGGATAGATATTCTTTTGCCGTCATGCTGTAACCCTCCCAACCTTTGCTTGTACAGCGCTCATCAGCGCTGCTTGCACATTTTCTTTTTTCCCCAAAGCCGACATGACGGTTTCGTCAATCGTGCCCTTGGCCACTAGGTGATGAATGATCACCGTTTCCTGTTGCCCTTGCCGCCACAGGCGCGCGTTGGCCTGCTGATACAGCTCCAAACTCCAGGTCAGCCCAAACCAAACAATGATGTTGCCGCCAGCCTGGAGATTGAGCCCATGCCCCGCCGATGCGGGGTGCACGACGGCGACAGCGATTTCCCCCTGACTCCACGCCTCGATGTCGGCTGATGAATTGATTTCGTGCAGCGATACGCCTCGCAGGGCAAAGAACTCTTTCAACCGGTCCCGGTCATGCTTATATGCGTAGAAGATGAGCAGCGGTTTGCCATTGGCACTCTCGCAAATATCAGCAAGCGCTTCCAGCTTGCGGTCGTGAATCTTTTTGACTCCGCCGTTTTCGTCATACACTGCGCCGCCTGCCACTTGCAGCAGTTTGTTCGACAAGGCTGCCGCGTTCGCCGCATCGATGTCGCCTTCTGGAAAAGAAAGCAGCAACTCCCGTTCCAGCTGTTCATACAACGCGAGTTCCGCTTCAGACAACCGTACTTCCACCACATGGTCGATTCGCTTCGGCATGACAAGAAAATCCTGTGTTTTCATGCTGACGCAAAGATCTGCAATTTGCCGGTATATGGCGGTTTCCGCATCCGGTTTTGGTTTGTAGCTGAATATGACGCTGTGGTTTCGCTTATCCGGCAGAAAGTATCGTTCACGAAAGCCGGTCATCGTCTTGCCGAGGCGCTCCCCCCGGTCCAACAGATAGAGCTGCGGCCAGAGATCGATTAAGCCGTTGGGAGCCGGCGTACCGGTCAGTCCGACCATGCGGGATACCAATGGCCGCACTTTTCGCAGGGCTTTGAATCGCTTGGCCTGTGCTGATTTGAAACTGGACAACTCGTCAATGACCACCATGTCATAGGGCCAGTTCTTGCCGAAGTAATCGACCAACCATTCCACGTTCTCCCGGTTGATCACGTACAAATCCGCCGGTGTATTGACGGCGCGGATGCGCTCTTTTTCTGCGCCGAGGATTTTCGCCACCCGCAGGTAATGAAGATGATCCCATTTCCCACATTCCCGACTCCAGGTATCCTCGGCAACCCGCAGCGGGGCAATCACCAATACCCTGGCAACGTCAAACCGGTCATGCAAAAGTTCTGCCACTGCCGTAAGCGTTGCTGCGGTTTTGCCCATCCCCATCTCCAAAAACAGACCGCAGGCGGGTTGCGTGATGATTCTTTCTGTGGCATACGCCTGGTAACCATGCGGAACATATTTCATCCGGCTCACACCTCCTGCAACAATTTCTCCATCGCCGCCACGCTATCTACCGTATACACGGCAAAACCCAAATCCTCCAATTGTCGTTTTCGTTTTTGCTGCAGCGGCCGCAACTTTTGTCCGGGTGCTTTCAGCTCGGCGAAGACAACTCGCGCCCCCGGGAGCAGGATGAGGCGATCAGGCACACCGGCCAGACCCGGTGACACGAACTTTAAAGCTAGGCCGCCTCGGGCCAGAACGGCGCGTTTTAGTTTGTTTTCGAGTTCTCGTTCTAACATGCCCTTTCTCCTTCTCCCACAGGCCCGCACCATGACGCACCATGGCTAAAATGGCCAAACTCCTTGTTTTTACTGAATCGGACCATCGCACCATAATTTTTCTCTACTTTTACATATATGTCTTTTATCTTCTTTTTTCATGTTTTTAAATATATATAGGAAAAATCAAGGTGCAGTTGGTCCAATCCTTGTGTTTACTGGTTTTGTGCTGGTCCTCGTCTTGGTCCTGTGCTGGTCGGACCAAGTGCACCTTGCTGTACTTTTGGACCATGGTGCACCAAGTGCAGCTGGTGTAGGGTAGGTCATACAAAGTCCTCTGCCGGTTTCAGCTTAATGCCCTGCCAAGAAAACCGACCGTTCATATCCCTGTGCTTGTGTTCACCAAAGCAATTCCGGTCTTTCATTTTCGAGCTAAACGTGGTGGCAGTCAGCGGATACTTGTGGCCGGAGCTAATCGCCCAGCTGCGATAGGCCTGGTAAAGCTCCGCCTTCATGACTGAGTTGCCCTCGCCCTGCTCGCAGCATTCCTCGATAAACTGCCCCAAGATGTCCATTTCTTGCTTGTAGCTTTCCGTTGCCAGCATAACTGCCTGCGGGGTGAACAGCGCTCCGGCTTTTTGCCAATCGAGACAGCCTTGCAACGCCCAGTTCAAAATCCCCGGTAACTCCTCGCGGGCGATAATTTTATCTAGGTCCTTAATTTTTTGCTCCTTGGGGATCACGGCGTCGAAGGGAATGATCCTGATCCGCCGCCAGATTCCTGCATCCATGCCGCTGATATTCGGCTTGTGGTTGCTGGCGATCCACAGCTTGAGCTGCGGCGTATACTCAAAAAACTCTTTGTTCAAAAACCGTGCTTTAATCGGCTCGCCGCCGGTTACAGCTTTGATCCGCTGTTCGTTAAAATAAACCTTTTCTTTTGTTTCAATATCTACGACGAAGCGTGCTCCCTGAAGATCTGCCAGATCATTCGGGATCCCGTCCCCGTGCTGCTTTTCCAAAAACACGTTGGGCGGCGCAGTTTTGCCGTAATCGCCCATCAGGGCTCGCAGAATATTGAGTTGAACGCTTTTCCCGTTGTCTCCCTGCCCGAAGAGCACCGCAAAACACTGCTCGGCAATGGATCCAGTCAAGGTGATCCCTGTATACTGCCGCACAAATTCAAAGAGTTCTTCGTTGTGGCACAACGCGGTTCGCAAAAAAAACTCGTATTGGGGACACTTGGCTTTCGGGTCAAACTGCACCGGTACCTGTTTGGTGTGCAGCGCCGCCGGATCATGGGGAAATAGCTTGCCAGTGGTCAAATCAAGAGTTCCGTTCATACAGTTGAGTTTCCAGAGGTCGGCGTCCAGGCTGCCGGATAAAACTGGCAACAGCCGCTCTGCTTGTTTTAGCAGATTGGTAACGCCGCTGTTCTTCTCCATTCCGAGGGAAAAAACGGCGTATAACTTGCGCGCCTTGTCATCCAGACCGGCGGCTTCTTCCGGGATGGCTCGCAGCACCTGCACCGCCATCGACTGAACCCGATTGGTTTTGTCGGTATCCCAGCGGGATCCGTCCCATAGAAGCCATCGTCCCCAATCATGGCAGTAGCGGAGTTTATCGCCATACCGATCCGCCAGTCGCTCCGCCGCGCCAACCTCGGTCAACGGCCTCAGTTTGACGCGAAAGTTCGTCATTTGCTGCTTCAACCGCCCGATTGTCAGGTCGCCGTACGTCTTGGTACCCCGCATTTCATCCCATTTATCGCGCATCAATCCGGATTGGCGGAATAACCGGTCCACTTGCTGTTCGTTGCCGCCGCTAAAGAAGAGCAAGCGCTCGACCAGCGCCGCATCGGCGCTGGAGTGGTCGCCCTTGTATCTTGTGAGGTCGCCGTTCCAGAGGTCTTCAAAGATAAAGGCATGACTTGGGGATTGCCGGATCGAGTCCAGCACCTCCCGGTCACTCCACGTGTCTTCAGGTAAAGCACTGCTGGGTTTGCTATGGTTCGCCGCCGGAAAATACTTCTCGCCAAGCGCGGCAAGACGCGGCGTCAGATCAGTCAAGTCTGCTGCTGACTCCGGCAGCCGGTCGCCGGTTACGGTAAAGTAGCGCCCTTTGTCATAGACTTCGAGCATTTTTGAAACCGGCAGCGGCGTCTTGCAAGCAGCGCTTCTTTTCACGCCAAAACCAAGGATGTGAATTCCGTTGCCACTCGGGGAACGTTCCATATAGCAGGGTTTCATCAGCTCCACAATTGCTCTGGCATCGCTATGCAGATCGCCGGCCTCATCAAACGCGCCGTCGATGTCCACGCCGGCGATGCCGTCGCCCAACATGAATCCCAAACCACAGGCTGAAAGCTCGAGTAGTATGTAGTCCACGGCTTCTTCGTAGGGTACGCCGCATTTCGGGTTGGTCGGGTCGATCAGTTCACCGGTTGCTGCACTGTGCGGCTTTTTCTGCTTATCCCACCAAATCCAGCGGGGCAGTTGCCGCAGCGAGGGGGGTATGCAATCAAGCTTCATCGCAGGTCCCTGCCTTTGGGGTTTCATTTGCCGGCTGCTTCCTGGAACTTTCTGCTGCAGCCGCCAGTTCAGCGATCAGTCGCTTGAGATACCACTCGCATTTTTGCAGGCTTTCCAGTCCGCCTTTTTTCTGGTAGCGCCACAGATATTTCATGCAGTTGCCTTTCAAATAGCCGGCAAATTCGATTGCCGACATGCTGGCCTTGATCGCTTCAATGCATTCGATGCTGCCAGCGGTATAGTGATCTGGGTGATTGACTGAATCCATCTGTTTCACCTCAATCTTTCCGGTAGTAATCGCATTCATAGCCGTCGGCCCGCAAGGGAAGTCCCTTCGCCCAAGCCGGCGCTACTCCCATCAGGTTGCAAAGAGCCGTTAGGCTGCCGTGGCCAAACGGCGCTTCAACAATCAGTTCATCATGGCAGTGCATGACAATCTCGTAGCCTGCTGCATCGGCCGCCAGCATTGCTTCGGCCAGCAGATCCCGCGCCGTTGCCTGGACAATGTTTTCCACCAGCTTCGGCCCGTAGGTATCAATTCTGGCCCAATGTTTGCCGCTATCGATCCCTTCATATGTGATTCCTTCACGGCCGAATTTGTTGATGCCGATCTTGGGCTTGATGTAGGCAAGCGCTCGGCCGGACGGCAGCGTAATGAACAAGATGCCGCTTTGGCAGCGTAGCGTGATTCTGCCGACCGACTGGCTCGTTTTCTCTTTCACGGCCTTTTGCGCCGCCCGGTCCACGTCCCACCACAGTCTCGTAATATTGGGATTGGCGGCGCGCCAAGCACTAACCAGCGCTGGCAGTTCTTCCTCCGTCAGCCCCATATCCAAAGCTCCCATAGCGGTGAGCGCGCCGACGCTGCCGCCATACCCCAGCGCCAACTCGGCAATTTTCCCTTTTTGACGAAGCGGCGATCCTTTGGTAATTGAGTCCATTGGCACCTTGAACATTTGGCTGGCAGAAGCTTCGTAAATCTTGCCATGGCTTTTGAACACATCCATGCGCCACGCTTCGCCGGCCAGCCAGGCAATCACGCGGGCTTCAATCGCGCTAAAGTCTGCAACCAGAAACCGACCACCCTGTTTCGGCACAAAGGCGGTCCGGATAAGCTCCGACAATACCTGCGGCACACTATCAAAGAGCAGTTCTAGCTCTTCAATGCAGCCTGCCTTGACTAGCTCTCTGGCCAAAGTCAAATCCAGCAGATGGTTTTGGGGTAGGTTTTGCAATTGCACGATTTTCCCGGACCAACGCCCGGTTCGATTGGCCCCGTAAAACTGGAGCATTCCGTGTACGCGGCCATCCGGACAAACGGCCCGCTGGATCGCTTCATACTTTTTGATCGATGTCTTTGCCAGCTGCATCCGCAGCCTGAGCAGCGCTGCCACATCGCCTTCGGCTTCCTCGACCAGTGTGGCGACGGTTTTCTTGGACAGGGTGTCGACTTCCATGCCTTGTGACAGGAGCCAGCTTTTAAGCTGCGCCACAGAATTTGGGTTTTGCAGACCGGTGAGCTGCTGCGCTCGCGTCATGGCTTCTTCGCTATGCGCTGCATCGCAGGCCAGCGCTTGCTGGGTTAACAGCGGGTCGATTCGCACGCCCCGATCATTGATTTGCTGATCCAGCCCATACAGCTGTTGCTCCGTGTCCCGGATCGGGTACGATGCCAGTTTTCGCCGCACGGCCTGTTCCACCGCGACATCCTGGCGACAGTATCTTTTGAAGGTTTGCCATTTTTCTGGTGCGTGCGATGGAGTGTTGCGGGTTCTTTGCTGGTTGGCCTGTGTCGGTTTGCAGGGAATGCAGAAATAGCGGATTAAGTCTTTGCCTTCTTTCATTTTTTGCTGCCCCAGACCAAGCACCGCAGCGACGCCTTCTAAGGATCGAGGCAGCCCCAGCATCGCCGCTTGGACCGCTGTGCATTGCCAGCCGTCAGGGGGAAGAATTCGGCCCAGGTGTCTCGACAAGCAGACTCGCTCAAAATTTGCATTAAATGCTGTCTTGATGACGCGCGGGTTTTTGATATCTTGAATGATGTCGTCCGGCAATGTTTCGCCGCTAGCCAGATCAATAATTTGCACGTCGTCCTCGCCATAGGCGAAGGCAAAGAGAAGGATTCCAAAGTCTGGGGCTGACGCATATTTGTATGCGCCAGCCTTGACCAGATCCACGCTGGAATATGTCTCAAGGTCGATAGCCAAGTGTTTCATGAAAGAAAATCATCATCCTCGGCGGTAGTAAAGTCGTCTTCGGCCCGGCTACGTCCGCCGAGCTGCTCGCCATCGGCAAGTTTTTGCAGATTTTGCAGGCCGCAAGCAATCCCCTTGTTGCCATTTTGATTGAAGGCGTAAAAAGTGATGCTGGCCCGGCCGTAACAGCCGCTGTAGAATTCGCTCTGGTCCAGAATCGGTTTAACGTTTTGGTCTACGATCCCCGGCCGATCCTTACTGTTGGCGTTCACGAAATAGCAGCCCTTATAGGCTTCATCTTCCGAACGATCCACGTCGCCATCACGCAGCGGCAACTTAAGGCTTGCAGGCACTTTCCCGCCGAACTTGGTCGCACCTTCTTTTTTGGCCAGCTCAATGGCAGCCTGAATTTCGGCGATGGTCTGTTTATCTTTTTTGGGGATGATGAGAGATACCGAGTATTTCTCATCGCCACCGTTAATGGATTTGGGCTGCCAAACGTTGGCGTAGCTGAATCGAACCTTGCCAGTAATGACCTTTGTTGTATTTGTCTCCATGTTAAATTGCCTCCTTAAAATCCGCGATTGCGGCGTTATATTCCGGTCGTTTGTCTGATAGCGGAACCAGTGCGGGCTTGCCTGGCGCTTTGACGATCAAGTGTTCCAGCAAAGCACCAAACTGCTTCTTGCCCAGCAGTTTTTCCATGGCCGTAATGCCAAGCAGTTCTTTCGTGAAGATGTCTTGTTCGTTGAAACTGCCGGTTGCCAGTATTGCATCCGCCACCTTGGCTTCATCCCTGTATTTGCGGCTGCTTCTCCCTTCAACCACTTTGTGTCCCGGCCACCGTTTGCCGCTGGAAACGGCTTCTGACAGGGCATAGTCTTTAATGTCGCCAACCCAGGCGGTAAGTTCGTCGACCTTGGATAGCACCACTCCGATTTCTTCATCCGACAAAAGCGCCGGCGCTTTGAAATCCAGTTTCGCCAGTTCCATATTCTTTTCGGCCCTAGCCCGGCAAGTACGTCTTGCCCTGCAAAAGCGGCAATGCGCACCGGAGATATATTCCCCCTCGCCTTTTAGGGCTAGCTCCGCTCGGGGGCGCAGCTCGGTTTCTGCCCATCGAAGCAGTTCATCAACCGGCAACGTATCGGTGGATATACTGTCCAGACGCGGCTGGACGATGGTCATGCGAACTGTTTGGATGTCGTAGAGACTGTCGAAGATCTGGAGCGCCCCGAGGGCATATAGCATCATTTGCGGGTTTTTCTGAGCAGAAACGGCTACGCCCCGACCGTATTTGAGATCGACCACATCGAGTGTGCGATCGGCTACGATGACAAGATCGCCGGTGCCGAAACCTTGCGGCGCGTATTGCGAGAAGTCCAGTTTTTGCTCCAGCAGAATCCGGGCATCGCGGGAGCGTTTCCGGGCCTCTGTGATCAGCTCGCAGGCGTATGTGACATAGGCGTCGGTATATTCCTCCATTTCAGGGGAGTCGAATTCGCTGACCGGCTTCTGCGAACGCAATTTCAGAAAGCGTTTTAATTTATGTTCTGATAGCGCATGCGCCGCTGTTCCTTCTGCGGCAAAGGTGCTGCTTTCTTCCGAAAACTGACGTTCCAGAAGCGCCGACGGAGTACAGGCCAGCCAGCGGTACGCCCCGGAGGCTGATAATAGTGCGTGCCCGGCCATTTATAGTTGCTCTGCTCTCTGGATCAGTTCAGAAAAATGTGTCGGGTCGATTGCGGTCAACTTGGCAACTCCATAGGTTGCAATCAGGGCTTTGACTTCTTTCTGTTTTCCCGATTGGGACTTGTTGGCCAGGACTGCCCTGACTTCTTCCAGTGTCGCCGCCTTTTCTACCGCAGTTGGAACAGAAAGGGTTTCCGTCTCTGGAGCTGCATCTTGCGGTTCTGATAAGTCTCTGTTCGGGCTTCCTTCCAAAGCCGCTGCAAGGATTAAGATGGCCGCGCTCAACTCATCGGCCTTGATCGTCAATTCAATTTTTGCCATTGTCAGGTCTCCTTTCGCAACGATCGCTAAAATATCTGATGGACAACTTCATTATTTTTGCCGCCTGCAGTTCAAGCTTCATTCCGTCGGTCAGGCGGTCGCCAAAGCACCAAACCTCATCAACCCGGCGCAGAAATGCTAAGCCGATTTCAATCCCTGCTTTTCGTTCGTTGGCGTTGTTGTCGTCAAGAAATTGCGGATTGTGCAGATGGGGCGCGATAGGCGCGGCTCCTTGTGTATGGGCAAAGTAGCAGTATCTTCTGGCTTTGGCGAGATTGGTTTCTACATCACCGCGAAACGGCGAACAAATATAGACCAGCTTCAAAACGTTTCCTTCCTTTCTTCATTTCTAGGTTTTCTTTTCCGTCTTGCGCTTCAAACTCAGCGTTTGGAAAAGCGCCGCCAGTTTTTCTTTCAGCGCCAGCGGCCTGGCCTCCACTTCTTTGAATACAACTTGGTCAATTTCGGGACCGGTAATGGTAATGCGGATTGTTTTCACATTTTTCACCTCCTCTTGATTTTGCTTAGTGCCTTCATAGTTAAGCCATGGCAGAAAGCAATCCGTACCCCCTATCCTAAATGTGCTTGGAGGCGCTTGTAGATTTTGCTTAACCGGTGCCTGACTGCGCCTTCCGTTACGCCTGCCTCTCGCGCAATAGCCGTTAGCGACTTCTCCTCAAAAAAGGCTTGTCGGATCAACTCCTGCTGCTGTGGCAGTAAGCTCTGCAACGCGGAATATAGATGACGATTTGCTTCATTTTCCAAAAACAGATCTGCAACATTACCTCTTGCATCCGCAAATTGAACGCCGGCCTCTTCCATGCGGTTAATGGAATTATGCCGGCGAGTTTCCCGTCGGTTGCTGTTTTGCGTGTCTCGGTCGATCTCAATAAATACCTCGCCAAGTTGGTCCGAGACCTCGATCTCTACGATTTCACCGGTCAGAAATTGATACTTGATGTTCATTTTTTCATTCCTCCTTGCTGTTTTGGGGCAAAAAAAAAGAGCCGGATGATTACCAACTCTTGTGGTAATCATCCGGCCCATGGGTAGCTCTTATTTCAGGCTCCGCCGCTCGGTATGTATTCCTCTATATCTGCATGTCGCGTTCAATGGTCACGACTTTTTTGCAGTGCGAACATTTAATTTTCACGATAGTCTTTGCTTGACACTCAAGGTCAAATAGCCTTTTTTTACACACGGGGCATTTTATAGTTTCATTCATCGACTTCTCTCCCTCGTTCATTTTCTAGATCCAAGCTCTACACCTCCGCTTGTTTGACTCGCTTAATGGCCACGTAAGCTTACTAGCTTACATTAGGGCAAAAAAAGAGACTCTCCTCCCTATGCTTCATAACCTAATTCAAACACCCGGATTTTTGCTGCTTGCAAAGAAACTTCAAAATATGTCGCCAACTCCATCGCCAAGAAACCAAGGCATTCTGCCCCACTATGACTGTAAAGCACGCCACCGTCCCAGTCAGATACAATTTCGCTGGCTTTTCGCAGAAAAGTGTTCTTCGGCATCAGAATAGCGGCAGCGATGCCATTGGCCTGCCATTCCATCCAGTCTTCGTCTGTGCGTTCCAATTTGCCGCTAAACGTTTCTTTGGGACAGCGCTGCGCTACTGCCATACCATCTGAGATATCAGTTTGCTGCAGCAAATAATGCATTCTATGTTGGTCCCAATGAACGCATTCATGCGCCAACGTGAATCGTTCACAGCCACGATGATATTTTTCTTTTACATCCTGGTCAATGAAAACGGTGCCTGCTTGAACTGGCCGACGGATATATTCATCGCTTTCGTCCAGGTAAATCTCCGTCATGCCATCGGTAAAAAAGATTTTTCCGAGTTCGCTGAAGTCATCGGTAATATGAAGATATTCGACATTCAGCCTCAACCCTTCTGTGGCTATGCTTTCGATCGGTAGAGCCATCGGTTCCAAAAGTGCTGCCGGGTAATATTTTCTTAAAAATTCAGTTGCCACTTGATCAAACTCGGTTTTCCTAAGGACTGGCACGAGGTTCTTTGTTAGTGTCAAAATATTGTCCCCTTTGCAAACAACTTGTTACACGCAACAAATGACAAAGTATCCCCTATTGCGCTTTTCGCCACTAAAATCACTCTTTATCCAGTTTGTCGCTGATCGCCTTCCAAAAATCGGCTTGTTTCCCCAGGTCACGGGCTTTACGGAGCGCAGTTCTCGCCTCTGGCATATCCATGATGTACCCAGGCAAATCAGGCGCTATTTGTTTTCTGTCATTGCCGGCATAATCGAGCATGGTGTTTTTTTCTTCAGGGGTTAAGTACAATAGCTTGGCGATTTTTTCGAGAGTTTCGATATCTGGTGGGTTTCGCCGGCTTTTTTCAATATCCGACAGATACGCAGGCGTAATACCGAGATTTTCGGCCATCTGGCGTAGAGAAATATCTCTGCCCTTTCTTTTTCCCGCGATGTATTCACCAAATAACAGTTCCATTTTCTAAAGCGCACCCCTTCTTTTTCGCGTTTATTGTCTGTATGGTCTTGTAAGCTTACTTGTGTATATAATACTACTCCTTGATAAATTTTTCAACGGGCGTTCTCTTTAACAATAACTAGAGGATCCAATGTTTCTTGTCAACATTGACTCATTAGGCTGACTTACACTTAAGAATGCTGGTCAAATTAGTTCAACAAAACCAGATCGTGAAGCACAGCGGCGCACGAAAGCATTATCCCATTCTCATTTACGAAAATAATTTTCTCCGCAAGCTCGGGATTGGCGCTATACATCTTTTGCAGTGCAAACCGGCAAGATGGCGTGTCCGGCACCATCTTATGCAAGACCAGGGAAAAGTATCGGCCACTGTCTTTGATCCCATTAAGATCCAAGGTATCAGCCACTTTGAACAAAAATTCTGGTTCATAAAATGCTGGTGAAAACTGTTCCGGAGCTGATAAGAAAGTTTCTACATCCGTAATTTCGTAGCAATGAAATTCGCAGGAGTCGCCAGTCTCTTCCAGCGTCATAAGATATGGGCCTTGCCCTTGATAATACTGTGGGGCGGAAACCTGTTTGTAACGGCTGGAAAAAATCAGATGCAGCTTGGAAAGCATTTCGTCTTGCTTCATGATAAAGACCCCTTCAGAGGTAATTCATGGCTCAAGAACTATTATAACTCTCAATCGCCTAAACAAGTTTGAATCTAGACACTTGTATAATCAATTTTCTCTATTTCCTGTTCCCATTAGGCTCTTTCGGCACAGAGTATCAACAAATACTTTTTTTGCAAAATAAAACACGCAAATTCCCTGTAAATACGGAGATTGGCGTGAAAGGCCGGATTTTGTTACCTATCCCCCTGCGCAATTCCAGGATTTTTCGCACGTGAGGGGTCGACGGTCTGTGGGGTAAGGGCTGTAGAGACTTATAGGGGTATACCGGGTAGTACACTTTTCCCTTAAATAACCATACCAATTCCGATTTAATTTTCTCATAAGAAAAGCCCCAAAGCATCTGCCTTAGAGCCTTCATCGGCATTCACTACCTATTTTTGTAAAAATACTTCTTTTAATTTTTCCCCTTCCACTTTACTCAAAGACACTTTAGTTCTATTCAAAGGTTGCTTTGACACCTTGTCATTATACTCCCCAGCTGTTACAACACTGTTCTGGTTAATTATATACGATTTGCTATCTTCATCAAAATTTAAACATTTCTTATCAAAATCCACGCTAACAAAGTGCTCATCCCAAATCTCGTAGTTAATTTCACCGCCCTGGCTATGCTTCACCAAACTATAATCATTAACCATGTAATTTGATTTTACCGAACCCGACGCAATAATTCCCGCTTTGTTCATATAGATAAAAACATAATCCCCAGGTTTTATTCCTTCAATTAAACCTTTAGTATCTCCCCAAGCTGATGCTCTGTTGCCAAGCAACATATGGAGATGACCTTCCGGCATATACAAATTATTTGAATTAATAATGTAGTAGTTTGGATTTTCCGTCTTAGTGTAATCCTCCACGAAATTCCCAGCAATGTCGCTTATTATTTGGTTCCTTGATATTTCTAGGTTGTCTGCAATCTCCGAAATTGTATCCAGCACGTTCTCGTCAATAGTGATTGTAATTGATTTTTTCTTTTGGGTTTGACTTTTCAAGTTTTTAATATAATCTAAATTTCCCGCCATAGCAGATCACTCCTTTAAATATTTTCTATGTCATAATCATAATTTATTTTTAACTATTTGTAAATATATTTTTAATAAATTTTATTAGATTTTTATTAAAAATATACCAGGGTTTAAGTGCCTTAATTCTTTCCAGCATTATATAATTAGAACCAGATAGCTTCAATCGTGTAGCTTTACAGGCGTAGAGCAGAAAAAGAGCAGGCCGCTTGGCCCGCCCCCGTTCGTCTTATCTTATTCATCAATGGCTGTATACCTTGGGTAATCATAGCCTTCGCTGTTGACCAGAATACGCTCACCGCTATCGGCATTCCGACCCGGATGCACCGGAATTCCCCTGCCGGAGTCATGCCGCCATCCGTTTTGCCAATCCAAGGCTGATCTTCCAAAAGGTCGGCAGCGAACTGCTGAAATTCCGAACCGCTCAGTTCCACCTCTTTGGTGATCACATAAGCTGAGCCGGAGCGGTTCTCTTCCTTTGCTCGGCGCGTTGCTGCCGCCAGTGAATCAAGGTCGGTCATTTTTCTGCCAAAATGCGCTTTCATGCCAATCCCTCCTGTGTTTCTCGTTACTACATATATCACTCCAAACACAGATAATAGCAAGTTAAATATGTAGCTGTTTTGCGGGAAAATGCATCTAAATCAATGCTTTTTACAGGTTTTTCCTGTGACTTTTCCTGCTGAATACGAAACAATTTAGCGAAATTAAAACCCCAGAAGAACTGAAAACACAGGCTTTCTGGGGCATCAGGGGTATCCCCCCTGCGTAATTCTGCGATTTTTCGCGTGAAGGGGGGCGGCGGTCTGGGGGGGTAAAGGCCGTAGAGATTTGATACCCCCTACCGGGTCAATATCAGCTGTGCCGCCCACTGATATTTAAAAAAATATTTAAACATAGCACTTAGCGGAAATAATCTGATCAATGATCAACTTGTCACCATCTTCATTCAGCCACGTATTCTTTTCACTTGAATATGAAAACACATGAAGTGTTGGATTTACGGTGCACTCCGTTACAACACACAGCCTATAACTTTCCCAATAATCATTCATCTTTTTATATTCGTTAGGGGTTATCTCAACAGAAATATTTTCACCAGATAATCCTTTTACCTCTATCCTTAATATCGTTTTTTTGTGAATAGCTTCTAAGTCCCAACCTAAATTTTCTGATTCACGTGAAGTTACAATAAATCCTCTTTCCG
>CAZRLN010000024.1:0-39866 GCA_964601085.1 uncultured Veillonellaceae bacterium
TCGTATTTTAGCCTCAAACGAAAAGAGCTGCCTCATTTGTTAGTGAGACAGCCCCATTTTCGTTTTGCCGGAGGACCGGCGCGGCGACTGCCGCCATTTTTCAGAAGGGGTTGAAGAATTCATGGCGAAAATATAAAAAAAGACGGATTTTCGCCGCAATAGGAAGAACTGTCAATTTCCGAGTGCATTAGAACATTATTGCAGCAAATGCCGCCAAAGTTGGCGTCCTGTATCTATGCGGCAAGTGCAAGCGGCGGGAGGTGGTGGAGAAAATGGCCGAGAAACGGAATGTCGTATTGTTCGTTGATGATGAGCAGCATATTTTGAATGCGATTCGACGGGCCACGATCGAGGAAACGTTTGACACGGTGTTTGCCGGCAGCGGCGCCACCGCCTTGCAGGCTCTTGAACAACAGGAAATCAGCGTGATTGTCACCGATATGCGAATGCCGGGTATGGACGGCCTGACGCTACTGAAAATCGTCAGGGAAAAGTATCCGTCCATCGTCCGGATCGTATTGTCAGGTTATACGCAGTTGACGCAGGTCTTGAGCAGTATTAACCAGGGCGAAATTTTTCAGTTCATCCCCAAGCCTTGGCAGATGGAAGAAGAACTTTTATGGACGATTCGACGGGCGATTGAACGGTACAACATGGAGATGGAGCGAAACAGTCTGCAAGCCAGCCTGACCAAAAAAAACGCCGCTTTTATCAACATATTGCAGGAAATGGATCAAAAACTGACTAATGAGCGGCGGGATATTGCCGGGTTCAAACATATCAGTCATTGGACTCTTCAGTATTGGAAACAGCGCTTGTCAAGTTGCCGCTACGATTCATCGAAAATGAGTGAAGAGATGGAATCCCAGTTTTATTGGGTGGAAAAAATACAGAACGCTTATATGGAAGTTCTTCCCACGGCGTTTGCGACTAAGGACTATGCACAATTAGCCGCGGAAATGCGGCTGGCCTCTTCCGGCCGGATTCATTTTCACCCTGGGCCCGAGACGAAGGCGCTATTTGGCGGCTGCTTCAATTTTGCAGCGATGTTCTTCCGGTTATTATTGGAACTTCACGGTGGCGCTGCGGATGACTCAGTAGCGATCCGTGCCTTGAACAATCTGCAGGATGGAGGAAAAGGCAAACTGATTTTCGAAGGAATTCCATCGCCAGCAGCAGCGGAAAAGCAGTTGGTATTGGAACTCGGCTATTCGCTGCTGGACACAATTGGCCAACCGTATGGCTTTGGACTTCTTCCGCAGAAACAGGCGGAAAGAATCACAGGCGTGCATATTGGCTGGCAGTTGCAACCCCAGAAAGAGCACGCTGCTGAAAAATGACCGGGTTGGGTCACACTCCGGCTGTCTTTTCGGCATACCAGTCGTAGATGGAGCGGGATATGAGAGCAACCGCCCGGCAACCCTGCTCGGAATCCGCCAATGCATCGCTCATGATCGCCAAAATGTAGGATCCCTGCGGTGTAAGAACGATCCCGGCATCGTGCTCCGCCCCCGGCAGTTCGCCTGTCTTGTTTTGGCAGACGGTTACAGCGGGTAGCAGGAAAGGGATTTTGCAACGATCGGTTTGGCGACCCAGTATGGCGCGCATGGCCGAATCGGCTTCTAAATTGACACAGCGGCCGTCATGCAATAAACTCAACACATGGACGACATCCGTGACACTGGTTGTATTCTCTCGTCCTGCCGCCGCCGCCGCAAAATCCATCATGCGTCGCCGCAGGACCGTATCATTGCAGCCCAGGGAGCGAATCCGCGCATTGATGGCGGACATGCTGAGCCGGTCAATCAAGAGATTGGTTGCGATATTGTCGCTCTCCGTAATCATGAGTTCAACCAGTTCCCATACAGTGCGGGACGTGCCGGCGGGCAGTTCCTGCAACAAACCGGAACCGGCGACCCGATCCGATTCGGTGAAGGAAAGGACCGTATCGGACAGGAGTTGTGCGGTTTTCATTTGTTCAAAGGCTTCCACCATGATGAAGAGTTTGATGAGGCTGGCTGAACGCATGGGGCAGGCGTTTAGGCTCCAGTGAAAACCCGTGCGGGGATCTTTGAGTGCAACCGCAAAGATCCCGGTTTCCTTTTCCAGCACTTTAACGATTCGAGTCGACAAAACGAAGGAATCGGCATTCATTTTGCATTCACCTTTCCAAAATAATAATACTCATTGGACAGAAAAAGGAGTGATTCTGGTGCAGCGACAAAAAAGAAATACTTTATGGCTGATCGGTTTCCTGAGCCTGGCGATTTTGCTGGTGGCCGGTTGCAGTACCGCGAAAAAAGCGACTTCCAGCACCCATATCCGTTATGCGTTGGCAGCGGAACCGGAATCGATCGATCCGCGGATGTCCACCAGTCTTTCGGCTTCCACGGTACAGGCGCAACTGTTTGAGGGACTGACGACATTGGACGAAAAGAACCGCCCGGTAGCGGCCGCCGCGGAGAAGTGGGAGATGTCGCCGGATGGCCTGAAATATGTATTCACGCTGCGGAGCGGACTCCGATGGTCCAATGGTGAACCGGTGACCGCCCATGATTTCGAATATGCCTGGAAAACAGGACTTTCGCCGGAATTGGCAAGCCCCAACGCTTATATGCTGTACTGCCTGAAAAATGGCGAAGCCTACGCCACCAAAAAAGCCGGGATGGGGCAAGTCGGGGTCCGGGCCAAGGATGACCGTACTCTGGAAGTGGAGTTGGAGCGACCCACTGCCTATTTTTTGGCGCTGACAGCTTTTCATGCGTATTATCCGGTGCATAAAAAAACGGCTGCGGCCGACAGCAAGTGGGCCAACCAACCTCAAACCGTCATCGCCAACGGCCCGTTCAAACTGGTATCCTGGGTAAAATCAAGCCGGATGGAATTGGCGAAAAACGAGAACTATTGGGATCAGGGCAAAGTAAAATCGGCGAAAATCGACCTGTATCTGCTGGATAATTCATCCACCGCTCTTTCCATGTTCGAGAGCGGCCAGCTGGATATGGGCGACAGTATCCCGCCTTCGGAAGTGCCCCGGTTGGTCAAGGAAGGAAAAGTCAAGATATATCCGTTTCTGGGGACCGTCTATGTGTCGTTCAATGTCACGAAACCGCCGTTTGACAATCCGAAAGTCCGCAAGGCCTTTTCGCTGGCCATTGATCGGGCCGCCATTACCGACAAGCTTTTGCGGGGCGGCCAATCGCCGGCGCTGGCTTTTGTTCCATCAGGCATTGCCGACGCCGCTGCCAATGCGGATTTTCGAACGCAGGGTGGCTCATTGCTGAAAGACAATGACATTTCTTCCGCCCGCCGACTGCTGGCGGAAGCTGGTTTCCCCGACGGAAAGGGTTTTCCGGCTGTCAGTTTTCTGTTCAATACCAGCGAGTCCAATAAAGTCGTCGCCGAAGCCTTGCAGGAAATGTGGAAAAAGAACCTGGGCGTGCAAGTGATGGTCACCAATCAGGAGTGGAAAGTTTATTGGGATTCCCTGGACAAACATGATTTCCAGGTGGCGCGGGAGAGTTGGAGCGGCGATTACCCCGATCCCCTGACGTTTTTGGATCTGTTTGTTTCCGGCGGGAGCAATAATGCCGCCGATTATCGCAATCCCCAATATGACAAGCTGATTGCCGAGGCGCAGCAAGGACTGGATCCCAAACAACGGATGCGGCGTTTGCATGACGCGGAAAAAATCTTGCTGGAGGATGCCGTCATCGCACCGGTGTTTTTCCAGACCAATCCCGTTTTGCTTCGCCCACAGGTCAAAGGGGTCGTCCGCTCCATTTTGGGTGTTCCATATTTGAAAGAGGCCTATCTGGAGCCTTAATGCGTGACATTAAGCGGCAGTTCGATCCGAAAGACTGTTCCAGTGTCGTCGCTGGTAAAACTGATGTTCCCTTTGTGGACATTGACAATAATATCATATGAGATGCTCAACCCCAAGCCGGTTCCTTCCCCCACCGGCTTTGTGGTAAAGAAGGGCTCGAACAGGTGCGTGGCGACTTCGGCGGGAATGGGCGGTCCGTCGTTGAATATTTCGCAGACCGCATGGTCTGATTCGATGAAGGTCTTTACAAAAATGACGCCCGGTTCATCGCGCTTTTGCGAACGGATCGCCTGGGAGGCGTTCACGATCAGGTTGAGCAGCACCTGGTTGATCTGTCCGCCAATAGCCTGAAACATGGGAACTTCACCCAGATCCTTATGGACTACGGCCGTATACTTGTATTCGTTGTAAGCGACCAGCAACGTGCTGTTGACGCCGGCGTTGAGATCATATTCGGCGGGGGAGGACCCCTGGTCGACCCGGGAAAAGCTGCGCAGCGAGGCAACAATGCTTTTTACCCGATCCAGTCCATTCAATGTTTCGGCGTACAAGTCAGGATAATCGCCAAGCATTGCCGCCAGCGCAGGCGTTTTTTTGGCTTCAGCCATGCGTTGCCCGGCTTTGCGGCAGTCAGGGTCGCTGGAAGAAGTACAGATGCGGACGGTTTCATCGCAGAGGGGCAGCAGGGCCAACAATGACCGCATGTAACGATCCAGCGTATGGATGTTGCTGTTGACGAAAGCCAGCGGGTTGTTGATTTCGTGGGCGACGCCGGCGGCAAGTTGCCCAATCCCCGCGAGTTTCTCCTGGTGAATCAGTTTGGACTGGGTGCGGCGATTTTCCAACAGCGCCTGTTGCAGTTCCCGGTTTTTCAGGGACAACTCTTGTCGCAGCTCTTCCCGGTCGGTGATATCAAAACAGCCACCCATGTAACCGGAAAAATGATTGCGAAAATCATACAAAGGGCTGGCAATTTCGGCGATCCAGCGATATTGCCTGTCTGCCCGCCGCAATCGGTAATGGGCTTCATACCCGGAACGGGAAGCATATGCCGAACGGTGGATTTTCATCAGAGGGTCAATGTCATCCGGATGCACCGACTGTAGCCAACCCGAATCCAATTCGTCGGGGAAGTTGTGACCGGTAAATTTCAGCCAGCGCTCGTTGAAGTAATAGCCGTGTCGCTCTTCCGTGAGCGCCTGCCAGATCATGCCTGGAAACTGTTCAAACAAGCTGAAGTAATAATTGCGGGATCTTTCAAGATCCTCTTCGGTCTTCATCCGCTCCGCCAGTTCGCTTTTGAGGTTGTTATACAGATGAAACCGCTCCACGGCGATGGCGCCGACCGCGGCGATCCGTTCAATAAACTCGATATCCTCTGGGATGAAGTTGCGGTCGTCGTCATAGGCGAAGACGATAATGGCTTCCACACGCTTGCTCGTTTTCAGAGGACATCCCACAATGGCTTTGATTCGATCCTGGTGGATTCCGGAGATTCTCTGGGGCCAGGCTGAGTAGTCCGGGAGGATCACTGATTTTTCCTGCCGCAATATGGTTCCGCCGAGACCTTCATCGATTCGGAGGCGGAGTTTCAGATGGGCCTGGAAAAATCCGATGGCGGCGATCATTGTCATCGAATCCTCCGTCCGATCCACCAGAGTGATAAAACCGTTGGGGCAGTCGATTTGGCGGCTGGTTTGAGCGAGCAAGATTTCCAGCAGGCTGTCCAGGCTGGATTGGCTCATGATGGCTGCTAATGCGTCTGCGAGCGCGGAGGACATGGCCGTCTTCTTTTGCATTTTCTGTTCGACGAGCATCCGGCTGGAATTTTCCGCGAAAAGAGCGGCGTTGGCGGATTCCAGCTCATTGTTTTTGGCGTTCAATTCGGCGAACGAAGCGCTGAGCGGTTCCCGCAGCGCATGAAACAGAAACGCCTGTCCCAAAAAGAGCCCGGCGGCGAGTTTCAAGATGTGGCGCAGCAAACCAGGGGTACTGTAAGCGGAAAAATTAGCGGCGAAGGAGACTTCGACCAGCAAGGTCAGAGTATAAGCTGCCAGCAGGTATCGGAATACAGAAGCCGAAAAAAGATGACGCTGCCGGAAGAGGAGTAATAGGCCGCCGAAGATAAGGCAGGCTGCAACGAGGTCGGCAAGCGGCAACGAAAATGACGCGGCCGATGGATCGGCATACCAGCCGGGGTTCAGAATGGGAGGCAAAAAGATGAGAGCGAGGAGAGAAAAAAAGACGAGAATTTGAACGAGCAAGATGGCGGAAAAGGCGAACCGCCGTTGATGAAAAAAAACGCCGGCAAATAAGATGCCGGCTTCAAAGGCGTGGGCCGTAACCCAGAGCAAATTCTCAAACGTCACGGATCCGCCGCCGATTCCGCTTAATCCCTGCAGTGTCATGGCATAAAGCAAGGTTAACGCCGCGACAAAACCGTAGCCCAGGCCGACGATGCGAAAGAAGGTCAACTCAAAAATATCCCGTAACGATAGGGTCAGCAAAAAGAATGCAAGTCCAATGGCGGCAAATAACTGATGAACAACCGAAAAGAACAGCAAAAAATTATGCCGGACCAGGGAGAACAGCGCAAAGATGCCAGCGATCCCAATTAGCAGGGGAAGCTTGTCCCAATACTGTTTCATGGTTCGTACCCAACCTTATCGAAAATATCTGAGGCATATCAGGTTGAAGATGAAGCCCGTTTCTTTAAATTCTCATTCACTTTATTTTTCTTCCCGGTAAAAGCATAATCCTGCTTTTTACCAGAACAGGCAAAATAGCTGATAGACCAGCGGAATAAAAATGGCCGGCAACAAATTGGCGACTTTAAGCTGATGACTCTCCAGCATATTCAGGCTGATGCCGATGATCAGCAGGCCGCCGACGGAATTCATGTCGGCTTTGACCGTTTCGGACAACAAGGGTTGCAACGCGGCGGCGGCAAAAGTGATGGCGCCTTGGTAGAGCAGGACCGAAATGGCCGACAGGATGACGCCAAATCCCATTGTTGAGGCGAAAATGATGGAAGAGATTCCGTCCAGAACGGATTTGGCGTATAAAATCTGATGATTGCCGGACAGGCCGCTTTCCAATGAACCGACGATGGCCATGGCGCCTACGCAATACAAAAGGCTGCCGGTTACAAATCCGTCGGATACGCGACCGCCTTTTCCCTTCAGTTTCAGGCCGATCGTGTCGCCGATCGTTTTTAGTCTCCGGTCAATATCCAGCCATTCGCCGACAATTCCGCCCAACACCATGGCGATGATCACCAGCAGCAGATTGTTCACTTTCAGGGCGTTCATGACGCCGACGAGAAGAACACTGAGCGCCAGCCCTTTCATCACCGTATCGGAGAATTTCGGCGGAATTCCGCCTTTGAGCAGGATCCCCACGGTTCCACCCGCAATAATGGCAATCACGTTTACAATCGTTCCAAGCATGGCAAGCTCCTTCAAAAAATCAATCTGTTGACATTTTATCCTTGTTGGGGTAGAGCGTCAAATGATAGGTCTGACTTTTGGGCGTGACCGGTAGGAAAACGCCAGAGCGGCGCGAATAATATACAAGCAGACGGTTTGCAAACGGGAACAAAGGAAGGGAATGACATATGGGCAATATCGATCATAGCAATGAATTGATCCAGGAAAAATCTCCCTATTTGCTTCAGTATGCGCATAATCCGGTTAACTGGTTGCCGTGGGGAGAGAAAGCCTTTCGCAAAGCAAACGAAGAAGACAAGCCGTTATTTCTTAGCATTGGCTACAGTACTTGTCACTGGTGTCATGTTATGGCGCATGAAAGTTTCGAAGATCGCGAGATTGCCGCGATTCTCAATCAGCATTTCGTGCCGGTCAAAGTTGACCGGGAAGAGCGGCCGGATATCGATAACGTGTATATGGCCGCTTGTCAGGCGGCGACCGGCAGCGGCGGCTGGCCGCTTACCCTGATTCTGACCCCGGATGCCCGTCCCTTCTTTGCCGCCACTTATTTGCCGAAAACAGGGCATTGGGGAAAACCCAGCCTGACTAAAGTGCTGGATGCCGTACGCAAGCAGTGGAGCGGCAAGCGAAAAGACCTGTTGGCTTATGCGGAAAAGTTGACCGCGGCCATGCGGACCGCGCAGTCGCGACAACCAGCGGCCAGCGAACTGACGCCGGTTGTTTTGCAGCGGGGTTTTGTGCAACTGACGCAAGCTTTTGACAAAACCTATGGCGGGTTCGGTCGGGCGCCGAAATTTCCGACCCCGCACAATCTGATGTTTCTATTGTCGTATTATCGCCGGACCAAAGAAACAGAGGCTTTGGCGATGGTCGAAAAAACGCTCGACGGCATGCGCGCCGGCGGGATCTACGATCACCTGGGGTTTGGCTTTGCCCGGTATTCAGTGGATGAAAAGTGGATCGTGCCGCATTTTGAAAAAATGCTGTATGACAATGCGTTGTTGGCCTATGTGTATCTGGCGGCGGCGGAAGAATCCGGCAAGAAACAATATGCCAAAGTGGCGGAGGAAATTTTGACGTATGTGCTGAACAACCTCACCGGTCCGCAGGGCGAGTTCTATTCGGCCGAAGACGCCGACAGCGACGCCGGGGAAGGAAGTTTTTACACCTGGACGCAGGCGGAACTGAAGGAGGCGCTGGGCGCCGATAAGGCCGAAATATTCGCCGGCTACTATAATGTTACGGCAAAAGGAAATTTTGAACGCGGAACCAACATTTTGCACACAGTTGGCATTCTGCCGGAGGAATACGCGGCCCGGCACAAACTGTCCGCAGCCGAGCTTGGCGATGTCCTGGAAGAGTGCCGGAAAAAAATGGCGATTCGACGCGGCAAACGGCGTCGGCCATTTCGCGACGACAAAGTACTATTGTCGTGGAATTGCCTGATGGTGGTTGCCCTAGCGAAAGCTTTCCGCGTATTGGATCGGGTGATCTACCGGGTCACGGCGGAAAAATGCCTGGATTTTTTGCTGAAACAGCTGCGGCGTCAGGATGGACGGCTGCTGACAGGCTATCGCGACGGGGAAGCGAGAAATGTCGCTTATCTCGATGATTATTCCTTTTTGCTATGGGCGCTTCTGGAAATGCAGACCAACGCGCCTAACGCGGAGAATCTGGCGAAAGCTCGGGACCTGGCCGATGAAATGATCCGCTTGTTCTGGAACGGCGCTGACTGCGCCTTTTACCTCACGGGAGCCGACAGCGAACCGCTGCTGATCCGCCCCCGGGAATGGGTGGATGCCGCTTTGCCGTCGGGAAGTTCCGTTGCCGTACGGATGTTGATCCGGCTGTCAAAAATGACAGGACAAGAAAACTATCGGGAAATTGCCCGAAGTATGTTGAACCTGATGGCGGGAGAATTGATGCGAAGCCCGATGGCCTACACTTATTTGCTTACGGCGGTCGATGAATTTTTTCCGACAGACGATTGACGGCCAAGCTCTTCAATGATAAAGTAATAATAGTAATTATTACTGACAGTTGGAGGGGCATAGGGATGCAAAAGAAAAAGTGGTTCATTGCGGGACTCTGCGCGATCGTGTTGGGAGCCGCTATGTTTTGGAAAACCGGCGCGCCATTTTTAGTTGGGGCGCAATCCAGACCCACCATCGTGGTGACAGTTGCGCCGCAGGCCGCGTTTGTTCAGGAGCTGGCCGGCGAGTTGGTCAACGTGGTGACGGTATTGCCGCCGGGCGCCAACCATGAAACGTTTTCGCTGCCGCCGCAGGACATGGAAAGAATCAGTGCGGCGAATTTGTATTTGGCCTTGGGATTGCCGCCGGAACGGGCTGGCATTTTGCCGAAAGTTGCGGAACTGAATCGAAATCTGCGGATTATTGACGTGCAGAATGAAGTGGCGAAAACTTTTCCGCCCCGATATTTTGCCCCGGATGATCAGGACCCGCACATCTGGCTTTCTCCCAAACGGGCGATTGCCATGGTGCAGTTGACGGCCCATGAATTGGCGTCTTTGGATCCGGCCAACCGGGAGACTTACACCCAGAATTCCCAGCGTTTCATCGCCCGGATTGAAGCGGCGGATCGCGAAATTCGGGATGCCCTGAAGCCTATGGAGAATCGGACTTTTATCGTGTACCACCCGGCCTTCGGCTATTTTGCCGAAGACTACAACCTGAACATGGTTGCGTTGGAGGAAGAAGGCAAAGAAGCCGACCCGCGGCGGATGCGGGAAATGATCGACATGGCCCGGGAAAAAGGAGTCAAGATCATTTTTTACCAGGAAGATATCGATGGCCGGCAGTCGCGAACCTTTGCCGAGGAACTGGGAGGGCGCGCTGAAAAGGTTTCCCCCATGGCAATGGATTATGTAGAGAATTTGAAGCGAATGGCGCGGACATTTGCTGAAGGACTGAAATAAGAAACGGAAGGGCTAACGATGACTCTGGCGCTGGAAGTCCAAAAAATGAGCGTATATTATGGCGAGGATTGTGCACTTCATGATATCAGTCTGCAAGTCGAAGAGCATGAATTCCTTGGCATTATCGGCCCGAATGGCGGCGGCAAAACAACCCTGCTGAAGGCCATTCTCGGTCTGGTTGAGCCGAAGGAAGGCCGAGTGATGATCTTTGGCGAGACCGGCGCCAACGCCCGTCGCAACATCGGCTATGTCCCGCAATTCTCCCGGTTTGACCGCAAGTTTCCGATCAGCGTGGAAGAAGTGGTGCTGATGGGACGGCTGGCTGGCCGAACCCCGTGGTTTGTCCGCTATACTGCTGCGGATCGCCAGTTGGTGGAACAACTGTTGCAGCGGTTGGAGATCGCCGATTTGAAGCAGCGCCAGATCGGCCAGCTTTCCGGCGGCCAGTTGCAGCGGGTGCTCATTGCCCGGGCCTTGGCCGTGGAACCGCGCATCCTGATTTTGGACGAACCGACGGCGAGCGTTGACTCCGCTTCCAAGACCCGGATCTACGAACTCCTCAAAGAATTGAATCAGGACATGACGATCCTGATTGTGACACATGATCTCAGCGCGGTATCCTCTAACATTGATAAGATTGCCTGCTTGAACCAGCAGCTTTTTTATCATGGACGGACCGAGTTGGAAGCCGGTTTGGTGGAAAAGGTTTACGGCTGCCCAGTCGATCTGATCGCGCACGGCGTACCGCATCGCGTGCTGCGCGGGCATGAGGAGGGAACGCTGTGATCGAAGCGGTTCTGAAGTATAATTTTTTGCAGAATGCCATCATGGCGGCGATATTGGCCAGTGTCGCCTGCGGCGTCATTGGAACCTACATCATGGAAAAGAAACTGGTCATGATGAGCGGCGGTATTGCCCATACCGCCTTTGGCGGGATTGGGTTGGGGTATTTCCTGAAGGTGGAACCGATTCTGACGGCGTTGGGCGTATCGGTGATCGCCGCTGTTTCGGTGGCGGCAGTCAAACGACGGGCGTTGACGGATTCGGATTTGCTGATCGGGATGTTCTGGTCGTTGGGGATGGCGCTGGGGGTTGTTTTTATTGCCATGACACCTGGTTATCCGCCGGATACGGCATCGTATCTGTTTGGCAATATCTTGGCGGTTTCCCGGGCGGATCTGCGGTTGATCTTAGGCTTGGATGTTTTGGTTGTGTTGACGGTCACCGCCTTGTTCCAGGCCTTCAAAGCCTATATTTTCGATGAAGAGTTTTCCAGTGTGGCCGGTGTTCCAGTCCGAATGCTGGAGTATCTGCTGTTTGTGCTGGTCGCGGTTACGGTAGTCATTCTGATCCGCGTCGTCGGGATCATTTTGGTCATTGCTTTGCTGACGGCGCCGCCGGCGATTGCCAAACAGTTTTCGTTCGACTTGAAGAAAATCATGGCACTATCGGTTGGTTTGGGAATCGTGTTCTGCCTGAGCGGTCTTTGGCTTTCCTACAGCGTTCGGCTGGCCTCCGGAGCGTCAATTGTTTTGGTGGCGGTCGGATCATATGCCCTGGTTTCATTGCTGCGATTCAGTTCGCACGGGAAAGGCGGCGGTCACGGATGAGCGACAATAAAAAAGCGCCGGGAAGCACCCGGAGCACCTTGCAGAAACAGGCGATCCTGGATGTGCTGCGGTCCAGTCAAAAAATGGCGACCGCGGAGGAAGTCTATGGACGTGTTCGCGAAAAATATCCGAATGTCAGTCTGGGCACGGTTTACAGGAATCTGCAGAACTATTCCCAACAGGGCCTTGTGCGAAGAACCCTGCTGACGGATGGCAAAGCCCGATTTGAACTGGCGGGGAACATTCACCACCACCACCTGATCTGCCTGACTTGCGGTGAAACCGCCGAAGTTCCCTGGTGCCCGGTGGGACCCGAAGTTACGGCGTTTATGACGGAAAGGGACTTTCAGCCGGTGAGCCACCAGTTCGAGGTATATGGATACTGCCGACAATGCCGGAGCAAAAAGGAACCGGCCGACTGATTCGGGTGGCTGTTTCTTGGCGGGAGAGCATATTGCATGGAAAAGGACGGCTTCCGCAGAAACCGTCCTTTTTATATTTTATTCTTTTTCTTTGGAGTCAGGGTCGCAACCACTGAACTCCTAATGGTACAAACTTGTTTTGTACCTCACAGTGCCTCAATACACTGCAATAATTGTGTATGCTGTTGTGGTTCTGCCTCCATTGACTCTTTCAATGGAATCACCCCTTCCGGACTTGACCGGTCTTCAGGTAGCGATTACGGGACTACCTTTTTCTTTTTTTCATCCCCATCTACCCTTTGGTTACATTATAAAGCAGAACATAAATTTTTGCAATATTCTTTACGAAATATTACAGTTTACCAAGCAACGATGACGGATCCTTTAAACTGCTCCGTGACGAATTTTTTGACATCTTCGGATTGATAGGCTTTGAGGAACTTCTTGTACAACGGGTTGTCTTTGTCCTTGCCGCGGACCGCCAGAATGTTGGCATACGGCGAGCTGGAGTCTTCCAGGATCAAAGCGTCCTTGGCCGGGACTAGGCCGGCCGACATGGCGTAATTGGTGTTGATGGCGGCGATTTCCATGTCTTCCAGAGTTCGGGGGATTTGGGCGGCCTCAAGCTCACGGATCTTAAATTTACGGGGGTTTTCCACGATGTCTACGACGGAGGCCTTGTGACCGAGACCGGGTTTCAGTTTGATCAGCCCGGCTTTTTCAAACAGCAGCAGAGCGCGGCCGCCGTTGGTGGGGTCGTTGGGAATGGCAATGACAGCGCCGTCTTTCAGTTCTTTGATATTTTTGATCTTTTTGGAATAGATGCCCATGGGGAACGTGAAGGTTTTGGACAGCATGACGAGGTCATATTTACGGTCTTTGACCATGTTTTCAAGGAAGGGGAGGTGCTGGAAGCTGTTGATGTCGATATCCCCCTGATTCAACGCGACATTCGGCTGAACGTAGTCGCTGAACTCCACGATCTGAATCTTCAGGCCATCCTTTTCGGCGACTTTTTTGACGACTTCCATGATTTGTGCGTGTGGTCCCGGAGTAACGCCGACTTTGAGCGGTTTGTCGGCCGCCGGCGCAGCAGCGGGCTTGGCCGGTTCGTTTTTGCCGCCGCACCCTGCCGCCAGGGTAAGCACAAAGATGAGGCAGAGAACGAGGGCCAACGGTTTTCTGGCGATTTGCATGAATGATCTCCCCTTGCTTTTTATTTTTTATTCAATCGGTGTGATACAAAGTCACCCGCGGATTGAACCAACTGGACGAGAGCAATCAGGATGACAACGGTGGCGATCATGATGTCGACACGGAAGCGTTGATAACCAAAACGAATGGCGAGGTCGCCCAGTCCGCCGCCGCCAATGGCGCCGGCCATGGCGGAGTAGCCGATGAGACTGATGACGGAGAGCGTGATGCCGAGTACAATCGAGGGCATGGCTTCCGGCAACAAGACTAGGCGGATGATTTGAAACGGAGAAGCTCCCATGGCTTGCGCCGCTTCAATCAACCCGTAATCGACTTCGCGCAGGGAGGATTCCACAATGCGTCCGACAAAGGGAATCGCCGCGATGGAAAGCGGGACGATCGCCGCGTTGGTGCCGATCGAAGTGCCGGCAAGGATACGGGTTAACGGAATGATGGCCACCATCAGGATGATGAACGGGGTCGAGCGGGTGGCGTTGGCGATGGCGCCAAGAACACGGTTTATCAGAACATTTTCGAGAATATGTCCCCGACTGGTAGTGACCAGAATCACGCCGAGAGGAACGCCAAACAGCGTGGAAATGGCGGCGGAAACGCCGACCATGTAGAGGGTTTCCCCCAAGGACTCAGCCAGCAGCGCGAGCATTTCTGGCGACATAGCCAATCACCTCGATTCCCAGTTCTTTTGCATTCAAATAGTTCAACGCCGCCTGAATGGCGCCGTCTTCGCCGGACAGTTCGATTGTCAGCGTTCCGAACGGCGTATTTTTCAAGTGATCGATATTTCCGAACAGAATATTGACGTCGATGTTGAAACGGCGAATCAAACCGGCGATAATCGGCTCGTTGGCGCTTTCGCCGATGAACGACAGGCGAAGCATCAGGCTGCTGCCAGGCAACGGCACGGGCGAGAACTGGATACTCGATAACACATCCGGCATGTCATGATTTACAATAGTGCGGATGAACTCACGCGTGGTCGGCGTCTGCGGCCGCACGAACAGGTCCACGACCGAACCTTCCTCAATGATGAGGCCGTTTTCGATAACGGCGACCCGGTCGCAAATTTCTTTGATGACTTGCATTTCATGGGTGATGATGACAATGGTGAGGCCAAAGCGCTGATTAATGTCTTTCAGCAAAGTCAGAATGGAATGTGTGGTCTGCGGGTCCAGGGCGGAGGTGGCTTCGTCGCACAGCAAAACTTTGGGGTTGTTGGCCAGGGCGCGGGCGATACCGACGCGTTGTTTCTGTCCACCGGATAACTGCGAGGGATATTGATGCTTTTTATCGGCCAGCCCGACCAATTCCAACAGAGGATCGACGGCGGCCGCAATTTCCGCCGCCGATTTTCCGGCAAGCTCCAACGGAAACGCCACGTTTCCAAAGACGGTTCGGGAGGAAAGCAGATTGAAATGCTGAAAAATCATGCCGATTTTTTTGCGGGCTTCCCGAAGTTGCCGTTCCGGCATGGAACTCAGTTCTTCGTCATCGACGACGACGGAACCGCGCGTTGGCCGTTCCAGCATGTTGATGCAACGGATCAGGGTGCTTTTTCCGGCGCCGCTTTTGCCGATGACGCCGAATATTTCCCCTTCCCGGATGTGGGCGCTGACTCCCCGCAGGGCTTCCAACGAACCGGTTTCGCCTTGGTAGGTTTTATGGATCGTTTTGAGTTGTATCACAAAATCCTGCTCCTTTCGCACAAAAATAAACGCCTCTTCACAGATGAAAGAGGCGTTGCATTCAAGACAAGCCGTTCTTCATCTGCCGGGATGATTCCCTGCAGGAATTGGCACCGTTTCGCATTTTGCGATGGTTGCCGCGGCATCATCGGGCCAGTCCCTCCGCCAACTCTTGATGAAAAACACTTCCGTGTTTTATTCTGTTGTAACGTATGCTAACACAACAGTTGACACAGTGTCAAGGGGAAACGCACGGATTGGCGCGAACCTTTTCATAATATAAAGAGATGTAGGAATAAAGAAGGAACTGCCGGACTTAGCGCCGAATTCTTCTTTCAATGCGACAGGGAGGCGAAACCATGCCGACAAATCCGAAGTTGAAGGATTCATTGACGGACCAGTTGTTCCGGGCGATTTTGTCGTTAAAAACGTCAGAAGAATGTTACCAGTTTTTTGAAGATATCTGTACGATCGGCGAAATCAAAGCGCTGGCGCAGCGCCTGGAAGTTGCCCGCATGGTACAGGCCGGACATATCTATGATGACATTGTGGAACGCACCGGCGCCAGCACAGCGACGATCAGCCGGGTCAAACGGTGCCTGCTGTACGGCGCGGACGGTTATAAAACTGTTTTGGAGCGTTTTGAAAACGCTGGACCGGTTGTGAAAAAAGAAAGGGTAAAGGCAGGAAAATAGGCATGTCACGACAAGAATTCATTCCCCAGGTTCCTTATGGAACGAAGGACATATTGCCCCTGGACGCCGCCCGCAAAAGGGGGGTAGAAAATGAACTGGCCCGGTTGTTTTTGTCTTGGGGATATCAGGAAGTGGTTACCCCGACATTCGAGTATTACGAAACGCTGCGGGCTAGCGCACCGGAAACGGCGGACGATTCCACGTTCCGTTTTTTTGACCGGAGCGGCCGGATGTTGGCGTTGCGACCGGATATGACGACACCGATCGCGCGGGTGGCCGTGATGCGGATGCGTGAACAGCCTTTGCCGCTGCGATTGTTTTATCTGGCCAATGTATTCCGGCAGGAAGAGACGCAGGCGGGACGGCAGTGTGAATTCTACCAGGCTGGAGTGGAATTGCTTGGGGCCGGCGGGGTGGCCGCTGACGCCGAAGTCGTGGCGCTGGCGGTGGAAGCGCTTTTGGCGGCAGGCTTGAGTGATTTCCAGGTCTGCCTGGGCCAGGTCGATTTTATCAGCGGCATAATGGCGGAAGCTGGCTTGGATGCCGCAACCGCCCATAAAGTGAAGCAGGCCTTGATTCAGCGGAACATGGTCGGACTGGGCGAGCTGCTGGCGGAAAGCGGTATCGAACCGGGCAATCGGGACTTGTTGCAACAGTTGCCAATGCTTCATGGCAAACTGGATATGCTGCGGAATGTGCGCCAACGGGTAAAAAATCAAATCAGCCAGGCCGCATTGGACAACCTGGCTGAAATTTATCATCTGCTGGAACAGTACGGCATTGACCGGTATGTTATGTTTGATTTGGGGATCATCCGCGATTTTGATTATTACACCGGGATGGTTTTCGAAACGTATACCACGGGGCTGGGTTACCCGATTTGCGGTGGCGGTCGGTACGACCGGATGGCCGGTTCCTTTGGCCGGGAACAACCGGCGACCGGTTTTGCCCTGGGCATTGAACGGGTTTTGCTGGCTCTGGAACGTCAGGGACTGGATGTAACCAACCCGATCCAGAGTGTTTATGTAGGTTGGGCGGGAAGTAACCTTCCCCAGGCCATTGCCGCCATCAAGCGACTGCGGGAAGAAGGGGCCACCGCCGAACTTGGCTTGCAGGAGCAAAGCCGGGTAGAAGCCGAGCGGGAAGGAAAAAGCCGTGGTTTTTCCCGGATTCTGTTTATCGATTAATAGCCCCGGTCCTTGTCGATGATTGTGGGGAGCGGTTTTCCATCCATGAAAGCCGCCAGGTTTTCGGCGAACAACTGCAGGGCCCGATCCAGATAAACCGGCGAAATGGCGGCCAGGTGCGGGGTGATGATGACGTTGGGCAAATCCCAGAATGGACTTTCGGCAGGCAGGGGCTCTTCCACAAACACATCCAGGCCGGCGCCCGCCAACCGATTTTCCTGCAGAGCGGCGATCAGCTGGTCTTCCTGAACGACCCCGCCGCGTGAAACATTGATGAAGAACGCGGTCGACTTCATGGCCGCGAACTGTTCCCGCCCAAACAGATTCTGGGTCGCGTCCGTGAGTGGCAGCGTTACGACGACAAAATCAGCCTCAGACAACATTTCCAGGAGCTGTTCGGGACGGTACAGGCGGTCGACGAACGGCTCCTGCGTCATTTCGCGCTTGGCCGCGATGACGCGCATATCCATGGCTTTGGCTTTCTTGGCGATTTCGTGGCCGATGGCGCCGAGCCCGACGATGGCCATGGTTTTTCCGTTGATCTCGTGCAATTCGGTGATGGGAGGACGCTTCCATTGATGTTGCAGCTGTTGACGGTAAAGCTGCGGGAGGCGGCGGCTGAAACTGAGCATCATCCCCAAGACGTGCTCAGCCATGGGAACGCCGTGGATCCCTTTGGAATTGCTGATCATGACTGGGCTTTGCAGCGTTTCCGGGAAGATCAGCGCTTCGACTCCGGCTGTCAGGGCATGGATCCAGCGAAGAGATTTCGCCTGACCGTAGATCGGGCGGATGTTGTTGAATCCCCAGGCGACCAGGATGTCGGAAGTGGCAATGTGTTCCGCGGCTCCGGCCAGGTCGGCCGTAACGATGGACGCCGCAGGGGCAATCCGGGTTATGAATCCTCTCTGGCGGTCGGAGACAGGATTGAGAATAAGAATTTTCGGTGCAATTGTCATGATATCCCTCCTGCAGGTTATGTCGATCTTGGATGACTGTCGCTTCCCATAGTATTCTTTGCAACGGAATAAAATTCCTACCGTGATATTTTACGCCGGCGGATTTTTGCAATTGACGCTGGGAAAAAAGTATGGTAGGATGATTAACATATTAATACTTTAAATAACTAAAGGAACGATAACTGGCGCAGGAGGAATGAATGTGACATCTCCCGATAAAGACATGTTGACCATTGCGTTGCCAAAAGGAAAATTGTTTCAACCGGCGGCGGATCGTCTGGCTCGTTTTGGTTACACCGCGGAAGGGCTCTCGGAGAATTCCCGGAAGCTCGTGATTGCCAACGAGACCCAAAAGATTCAGTTCATTATTACCAAGCCAATGGATTTGCCGACCTATGTGGAATACGGAGCCGCAGACATTGGCATCATCGGCAAAGATGTATTGTTGGAAGAAGGTAAGGACATCTATGAATTGCTGGATATGAATTTCGGATTATGCCGGCTGATGCTGGCGGTTCCGGAAGCGCTGCAGCGGGAAAAATTGAGCGATTATGCCCATCTGCGGGTGGCGACGAAATATCCGCGGGTCGCGGAACAATTTTTCCTTAATCATGGAATACAAATGGAAATCATCAAGCTGAACGGTTCCATCGAATTAGCGCCGATGGTCGGATTGGCCGAAATGATCGTCGATATTGTCGAAACCGGTCGGACACTCAAGGAAAACCGTTTGATGGAAGTGGCGCATCTTCACCGGGCGACGGCCCGTTTTATTGCGAATCGGGTCAGCTTTAAAATGAAGTTTGACCGGATCCACAAGATGGTGGAAGAACTCCGGACGCTGCAGGAGGTGGAAAACGATTGAAAACAATTGATTTGCGCCGGGCTGTCGCTGCCGATATCGCACGATTATTAACCAAACCCGCTTTTGACGAAGTGGTGATCAGTGAAAATGTATATGCTCGGATTCAAAAAACTTTTGGCGAGTCGCTTTCCCCCCGGCAACTGGTGGACCGGATTGTCGGCGATATTCGGGAGAGAGGCGATGCGGCCATTTTGGAATATACGGCAAAAATAGACGGCGTATCTTTGAGTGCGGCAGGGCTGGAAGTCACGGCCGCCGAAAAAGAAAAGGCGCTGACCGAGGTGGATGCCGCACTGCTTGAAACATTGCGACAAGCGGCGGCGAATGTCCGTCGATTTCACGAGGAGCAGAAAGAACAGGACCGGCCATGGACCAGTTCGCGCGGCGCCAACTCCTGGGTCGGGCAACGGCGAACGCCGCTGGACCGCGTGGGAATTTATGTGCCGGGCGGCACGGCCGCTTACCCCTCCTCGGTTTTGATGACCGCTATTCCGGCATTAGCGGCCGGCGTGCCGGAGGTGATCATGATGGTGCCACCCTCGCCGGATGGTTCAGTGAATCCGTTGGTGCTGGCGGCGGCGGAAATTGCCGGAGTAACGCGGATCTTCCGGGTCGGCGGCGCACAGGCGATTGCAGCGTTAGCGTTCGGTACGGCGACAGTTCCCAAGGTGGACAAGATTGTCGGGCCGGGGAATCTGTTTGTGACGTTGGCGAAAAAGGCCGTATACGGATACTGCGATATTGACATGCTGGCCGGACCCAGTGAAATCATGATCGTGGCTGACGATAACGCTGATGCCGCCTATGTGGCGTCGGACATGCTGAGTCAGGCGGAACATGACGAACTGGCTTCGAGTATTCTTGTTACCGATAGCGAGTCTTTGGCGGAACGGGTGGCGGAAGAACTGCGGATCCAGATCGGCAAGCTGCCACGGGCCGCAACCGCCCAGAGCGCATTGGACCGGCAAGGCATGATTCTTTTGGCCCGGGATATGGATCAGGCGGTGGAATGCGTCAATGCGTCGGCGCCGGAACATCTGGAAATCATTACGGAATCGCCGTCGGCCCTGCTTCCCGCCATACGCCATGCCGGGGCGATTTTTCTGGGAGCCTTTTCACCGGAACCATTGGGCGACTATTTCGCCGGCCCCAGTCACGTATTGCCGACCGGCGGTACGGCCCGGTACGCTTCCGTGCTGAATGTGGATACCTTTATGAAAACGACCAGCGTCATTGCGTATTCCGCGGCTGATCTGGCGCCGCTCGCCGCCGACATTGTCCGGTTGGCGGAAGCGGAAGGCCTGTCGGCTCATGCACAGGCGCTAACCATCAGGAGGGGCGAACATGTTTAGACCGGGAACTGATAATTTGCCACTATATCCCATGGGGGAGGAACCGGCCTGGTTGAACAAGCTGGATGCCAATGAACGGCCCGGGTTGTTACCGCCGGCGATCCGAAACGAGATTTCCAGCCGACAAAGAAGAATTGAATCAACCCGTTATCCGGATATGGGAGCATCTCAACTGCGTCAGCTGCTGGCGGACGCATATCATGTGACTGCGGAACAGGTTTTGGTGGGCAACGGGTCCAGTGAACTGATCGCCACGGCTTGCGCAACGTTCGGCGGGCCGGGGCGGGCAGTCGTTTATCAATGGCCTTCTTTTTCGATGTATCCGGTTTATGCGGCGATGGCGGAATCGCCGGCCATAGCGGCGCCACTGGGAAATGATTTTACGCTGTCGCCGGCGGTTGTTCTGGAAACAGTGCGGCAAGCCAACGCAAAACTTCTGATCTTATGCAACCCCAATAATCCGACCGGGAATGCCATCCCCCCGGAGACAGTGCGCGAAATCCTTGAACAATCGCCGTGTCCGGTGCTGGTGGATGAAGCCTACATGGAGTTTTACGGCGAATCCTGCACGCCTTGGTTGGCCGAGTTCCCCCGGCTGATGGTGGCCCGGACTTTTTCCAAGGCCTACGGACTGGCGGCGGCTCGCGTTGGCTATCTGCTGGCGGCGCCGGAGCTATGCGCGGCCATCGGGAAACGTTTGTTGCCCTATCACTCCAATGCCTATTCGTTGGCGTCGGCCGAGATCTGTTTTTCGCGGCAGGAAGAAGTCCTGAACGCGCTCTACTATATTATCCTCCGCCGGGATCGAATGGCGGAACAGATTAAAAAATTGGCAACGATTGAAGTATTTCCGTCGGCCGCCAATTTCTTGTTGATCCGAGTGGCGCAGCCGGCTGCATTGCATAATATTTTTAAGGAGCACGGCGTCGGTATTCGAAACTTTTCTTACGTGCCGGAACTGGCGGGATGTTTGCGCATTACGGTTGGCAGTCCGGAGGATAATCGCCAGGCGATGCAGTGCTTGCGGGTGTATAGTGCGAGAGTGGCAAAGGGGGAGGTCCAGAACAATGAGTGAGATGGCGCCGGGAGTTGTCCGAGGTGGAGCGGTAAATCGCCAGACGCAGGAAACCAAGGTGGACGTAATGATTGTCCTGGATGGAAACGGCGAATCCAACATCCAGACGGGAATTGGTTTTTTTGATCATATGCTGACACTGTTCGCCAAGCATGGCCTGTTTACGCTTGATGTCCAGGCAAGCGGCGATTTGGCGGTGGACTGCCACCATACGGTGGAGGATGTCGGGATCGTGCTGGGACAAGCCCTGAACAAAGCTGCCGGGGAGAAAAAAGGAATTTGCCGTTACGGGCAGTTCCTGGTCCCGATGGATGAAGCGCTGGTCCAGGTCGTTCTGGATTTCAGCGGCAGGCCGTTTCTGGCGTTTGATGCGGAACTGGGACAAGGCCGCGTCGGCGAAATGGATGTCGAAATGGTGGAGGAGTTTTTGCGGGCCCTGGCGGTAAACGCGGGACTTACGCTGCATGTGCGGATGTTGGCCGGCAAGAACCGGCACCATATCATAGAAGCAATTTTCAAAGCCCTGGGCCGGGCGCTGGCCGCTTCGCTGGCGATCGATCCCCGGGTTCAGGGCGTGCCTTCCAGTAAAGGGGTATTATGAAGGGTGAGCACGATGAGAAAAATAGCGATCATTGATTATGGCATGGGCAATCTGCATAGCGCCGCTAAAGCCCTGGAGAAAGTCGGGGCCGGCGTGACGGTGACGCGTGATCCGGAAGAGGTCCGGCGGGCCGATCAGGTCGTCTTGCCGGGAGTCGGCGCTTTTGGCGACTGCATGAATAATTTGCGGCAGCGGAACCTGGAAGCGGTCATTCACGAGGTGATTGCCGCCGGGAAACCTTTTTTGGGGATCTGTGTCGGATTGCAAATGCTGTTTGAGGGTAGTGAGGAAGATCCCGGCATTCCCGGTTTGGGAATATTCAAGGGCATGGTGCGGAAGATCGTCGCTCCGGGACAAAAGATCCCCCACATGGGCTGGAACAATCTTGTCCTGCAAGGCGCCAGTCCGTTGTTCGCCGGATTGCCGGCTTCAGCCTATGTGTACTTTGTTCACAGTTACCATGCCGTTCCGACGGATCCGTCCATCGTAACGGCTGTTACAGACTACGCTGGACCGGTCACGGCCGCGGTTGGTCGGGGTTTGGTACAGGCTGTGCAGTTTCATCCCGAAAAATCCAGCGCCGTCGGCCTGCAAATTTTGACGAACTTTAAGGAGATGCCGCTATGATTATTTTTCCGGCGATTGATATTCGCGGCGGCAAATGTGTTCGCCTTGAAGAGGGACGGTTTGACCGAGAAACCGTATTTGCCGAAAACCCGGTTGACGCCGCGCGGCGGTGGGTCGAAGCCGGAAGCAAATGGCTGCATATCGTGGACCTTGATGGAGCCCGCGCCGGCAAACCGGTCAATCTGAAAGTAGTCGAAGAAATCGCCCGAGCTTTCGACGTGCGGATCCAACTTGGCGGCGGCATCCGAACGGCGGAAACGGTCGGCGAAGTATTGGCGGCGGGCGTGCAGCGGGTGATTCTCGGTTCGGTGGCGGTCAAGTCGCCGGAATTGGTGCGGCAAGTGTGCGCCGATTATGGCGAACGGATTGTGATCGGCATTGACGCCCGCGGCGGCGAAGTGGCGGTTGAAGGTTGGGAAAAATCCGGTTTGGTGCAGGTCGAGGAGCTGGCGCTGCGGATGAAGAAAGCCGGGGCGAGCCGCATTATTTATACGGACATTTCACGGGACGGCATGCTGACCGGCGTCAATGTTGCGGCGACTTTGCAGTTGGCCGACAAGTCCGGACTGAAGATCATCGCGTCCGGCGGCGTCCGGGGAATGGAAGATATCCAGGCGCTGCAGCCGTTGACGGAACACGGTGTCGAAGGTGTCATCATCGGCAAGGCCCTGTACACGGGAGCGATTTCCCTCAAGGACGCCTTGCGGGTCGCGCAGGGAGGAACCGTCTGATGCATACAAAACGAATTATTCCCTGCCTGGATGTAAAAAACGGACGGGTTGTCAAAGGAACCAATTTTGTGTCGTTGCGGGACGCCGGCGATCCGGTGGAACTGGCAGCGTTTTATGACCGGGAGATGGCCGACGAACTGGTGTTTTTGGATATCACGGCCTCATCGGACGGACGCAACACCATGGTGGATGTGGTGCGACGCACCGCCAGCCAGGTGTTCATTCCGTTCACCGTCGGCGGCGGGATCCGTTCCGTAGAGGACATCCGGGCCATGCTTCATGCCGGCGCGGATAAAGTATCACTGAATACGGCGGCCGTGAAAAACCCGGCGCTGATTGCCGATGGCGCGAAGAGCTTCGGCCGGCAATGCATCGTGTTGGCGGTCGACGCCAAACGGTCAGGACAGGGTCGATGGGAAGTCTACATCAATGGAGGCCGGACGCCGACAGGGCTGGATGTGCTGGACTGGATTAAACAAGGCGTCGACCTGGGCGCGGGCGAAATATTGCTGACCAGCATGGATTGCGACGGAACCAAGGATGGATATGACAATGCACTGAATCGGGCGGTGTCGGAAATGGTCGCTGTCCCGGTTATCGCATCGGGCGGCGCCGGGACACTGGAACACTTTGCCGAAGCGCTGACGCAGGGAAAGGCGGATGCCGTGCTGGCAGCTTCCGTGTTTCACTATGGCGAGTTCAGCATTCGGCAAACCAAGGAATATCTTCGGGATAAAGGGATCGAGGTGCGGTTATAAATGATGGAACGTATCCGCTTTGATGAAAAAGGACTGGTCCCGGCCGTCATCCAGGATGCGGCGACAGGAGCAGTCCTGATGCTGGCCTATATGAACCGTGAGTCGCTCGGAAAAACGATCGAAACCGGTTCAACCTGGTTTTATAGCCGCAGTCGGCAAGAGCTCTGGAATAAAGGCGCAACGTCGGGTCATACGCAGCAGGTTCGGGAGATGTACTATGATTGTGACGGCGATACTTTGCTGATCAAAGTGGAACAGACCGGTTCCGCCTGCCATGAAGGGACATTCTCCTGTTTCAGCCGCAAATTCGGCGAACCCGATTCCACAGTAACGGAGAGGCCGGAGTCGTCGGAATTTGTGTTGCCGGGCCTGTACCGGGTCATTGAGGACCGCCGCCAAAACCCGAGAGAAGGTTCGTATACCCATTCCCTGTTCACGAAAGGACAGGACCGTATTCTAAAAAAAATCGGCGAAGAAGCTGCCGAAACCATCATTGCCTCCAAGAATCAAAGCGAGGGGGAGGTCATTTACGAAATGGCCGACCTGTGGTATCATTGCCTTGTTTTACTGGCTTGGCACGGGATTGATCTGGACCGGTTGCTGACGGAACTGGAAAAACGCCGCAGCGGCAAGACGCAGGATCCAGCCAAGGCCAAATAGCAAAGGCGGGATGAAGGATTGAAGTTTGAGGCAGTAATTTTTGACTTGGATGGAACGTTGCTGGACACGCTGGCCGACCTGGCCGATTCCATGAACGCCGCATTGCGGCAGTTGGGCTACCCGGAGCATGCCCCGGATAAATATCGGTACTTCGTCGGCGACGGCATGCGCAATTTGGCGCGCCGGGTTTTGCCGGCCGGCGGACAGGATGAAAACCTGGTGGAGACGGTCGTGAAGGCGATGACCACCGAGTATGAACAAGGCTGGGATGTGAAAACAAAACCCTATTCCGGCATGGAAGAAACACTGGATCAGCTGGCGGCCGCCGGATTGAAGCTGGCGGTGCTGTCGAACAAGCCGGATCCGTTTACCAAGAAAATGGTTGCCGCATTGCTGCCGCGATGGCAGTTTCAGCCGGTATTGGGGGCCAGACCGGATGCACCGCTGAAACCCGATCCGGCCGTTGCTTTGGAAATCGCCCGGACGCTGAAGATTGATCCGGCCAGAGTTTTGTACGTGGGTGATACGGCCACGGACATGCGTACGGCGAATGCCGCTGGCATGTTTGCCGTCGGCGCGGCCTGGGGATTCCGAACCGTCGAGGAATTGGAGCAGTCCGGCGCGCGGCGGATCGTCCACCGGCCGGCTGAAATCCTGGAGTTGCTGGAAGATGTGGCTAATACGCGGATCATTCGCCGATAATCAACAGAAACTCGGGAACTAACGTAGGATCAAACTGGCTGCCGGCGCATTTACGCAATTCGGCGGCCGCTTCTTTTTTGGATAGCGCTTTACGCCCGGGCCGGTCGTTGGTCATGGCGTCATAGGCATCAACAATGGCGAAGATTCTGCACTCCAGCGGAATGTTTTCGCCGCTCAGGCCCAAGGGATATCCCTGCCCGTTCCACCATTCGTGATGCTTCAGCAGAAGATCGGCGATGGGATACAATTCTGGGATGGATTGGGCGATGCGATGTCCAATCTCGACATGCATTTTTATTTCCTTCATTTCGCCGGCGGTTAGTTGGTCCTGCTTGAACAGCAGTTCGTCGGGAAGACCGACTTTGCCGATGTCATGAAATTGCGTGAGCAGTTTAAAATCACGCAACCGTTTGCCGGAGAGCCCAGTTTCTTTCGCGACGGCACGGCCCAATGCCCAAAGTCGCTCGGCGTGTTGATGCATGACAAAATCCCTGTTTTCCAGCGAGGTTTGCAAGCTTTGGAACAAGGAGTTGCGGGCGGTCTGGCTGCGGCCAAGCTTGTCCCGATGCAGCCGGGTCTGGGCGAGGGCGAGGATGCTTTGCGTATCGCCATCTTTGGGAACGGAACTGGCATACCCCAGGGATACGCCAAAGTGCAAATGGATTTCATCGTTGGCCAGTTGCTCGACATTTTCGCGGATTTTTTCGGTCATTCTGATTAACCCGTCTTCATCGACGGTACGCAGCAGGATGGCGAATCGGTCATCGCCGACGCGGGACAGAATCGCATCCAACGGGAAGAGGGTTCGCAATGCATTGGCCGTTAAGACGAGCAGACGGTTGGCGACATCTTGTCCCAGACTATCAATGATCAGACGCATTTCGTCAATTTCACAGAGGATGAAGCCTATCGGCATATCGGCAGACAGAGAAGAAGAGGCCATTTTTTCTTCCCAGTACATGCGATTGAAAAGTCCGGTCAGCGGGTCTCGCAAGTTGAAATACTGCAAAGATTTTTCCAACTGACGCCGCTCGGTAAAATCACGCAATACGGCAATGGCGTCCGTTTCGCTGATGGGTGAAATCCGTACTTCTTGCTGTGTGGCATGATTGTTCAGTAGGACTCCCATTTCGAACAACTGCGTCGTTTGGGTTTCAAAAGCCCGACTTAGAGCGGCGGTCATCTTCTCGGCCAATGGCTGCGGGAAAACCTCGGCAAGAGAGTTTCCCGGCAGAAGTTTGGCGGGAGTGGCGACAGAACGTTGCCGGGATGTTTTGAAGTCGAGGATGATTCCCTGCCGATTGAGGCGCAGCAATGAATCCGGCATGCCGTCCAACAGCGCCCGGGTGGCGGCGTCGCTTTCCGCCAGTTCATTCTGAACTGTTTCCAGGGCCGATAGCATCTTGTTGATGGAGTTCCCCAGGCCGGATAATTCGTCCTTGCCATCAAGCTGGACCCGGAGGGCGGGATTGTTACTTTGGCCGATTCGGGCCACCTGACTGTTTAGCTGGAACAGTCGTGACAAGACAGCCTTTTTCAGCAGCAATAAATTGGCCAGGCCGATCAGCAACCCAAAGGCCAGCACTAGGTACAAAAAATACTCCACGGTCCGTTTGCCTTGTGAATAAATGGACCGGGGGGAATCCACCCTGAGCATTAGCGCGGGTTTCCCCCAGATATCCGAAAGCAGCGCATAACCGACAAGGGTATCTTCGCTGACCGGCGCAATTCGAACCGGCTTCTCCACAGACAGGCCCAGGGCTGCATCGAAGGGAACGAGGGAGAGAGATAGATGGGTGCTTTCGGCAATCCTGGCCAGTTCGGCGGAATTTAAAAAACGACCAATAATCATCGTTCCCCTGGGCGCCTGTTTTCGCTCGCTGTCCAGAATTGGCCGGGATGCGACCAGCAGAGGGGCTTCCGGCAGGTTGATCAATCCCTGCACCAGACTGTCGGCGGTCGAGTGCGACAAAAGGACGGAACCGCGTTGCAGATGGGGAAGGAGGCTGGCGGGGATCTTCCCATTTGTTTTTGTTGCCGGATCAAACAGCGACGCATGCACAATTCGCCCATCAGGGCCCAGAAAAAGCATCAGGTGGAGACGTTGGGTCTGAAAGGTCGAACCCGTCAGATTTTTTTTCAGATAGTCGGAATTGGCGTCCGCCACGAACTGATAGGTATCGTCCCAAACCGCCCAATCTTCCAGAAAAGCGGCGAGCGAAGCTTCTTCGGTCTTGATCGCATTCACGGCCCGTCCCAGATTTTTTTCCGACTCGCGGTTTTCCACAAGCAAAAAACCGCTAAGCAGAATCTGGTTAGCGGATAGTATCAGTACCAAGCTAAAGGAGACAACAATCAGGCAGATGACCAGCAGGGTTTTCTTTCGGAGTGTCACGCATTCCTCCCGATTCTTGATCGAACCCTATTTTGTCGGATTTGTCGGGTACCCCCGGAATTTCAGATATTTTCCCTTCAACTCGTATCGTCCGGGTTCGGCCGGCCACAGCTCCGCGCTGGCGCCGCCCCGCATGGCGGCGGAAAAACGACGATAGTATTCCGGGTCTTTGTTTTCAAAATCGCGCAATAGCTCTTTGATTTCCTGGCGTTTCGTGTTGCCGTTGTAGGGGCAGGGGTTTTTCAGCGGCTGCAGTCCGAGCCGGTCGACCGTTTCGATGATTTCCGCTTCCCGAAAATAGACGAGCGGCCGGATGATGGTGACACCGCTTCGCTCCTGCGGCGTCTTCGGCAAAAAAGTTTTCAGGCGGCCGGAGTAAAACAAACTCATCAGGAACGTCTCTACCGCGTCGTCGTGATGGTGCGCCAAAGCGACCTTGTTGTAACCTCGCTCGCGGGCGATGCGGTTCAGCGCCCCCCGGCGGAAAAAAGCGCAGGTGGCGCAGGCATCTGGCGAAGACGCTGCGGCGATGGCGCAGGGAATGTCGATGGCAGTCGAGTCAAAGGGAATCTCAAGATGATCGCAAAACTTTTGCAGGGCCGGCCGGGGAAACTCTTCGGCGAATCGGGTATCGATGGTGAAGGCTCCCAACGTGAACGGGCGCGGCGAATGCGGCCGCAGTTGGGCTAGGACATACGTGAGCAGCAAGCTGTCCTTGCCGCCAGAAAGGCCGATCAATATGCGGTCGTTGGCGTCGATCAACTCAAATTCGATAATCGCACGCCAGACGCGGCTCAAAATTTCTTTCACTTTTTTGCTTCCTGCTCCAAAATTAATCCTTCCGGCAGCCAATCCCAATACTTTTTGGGAATGAAATGCGAAGCCAAGCGGATGTTTTTACGTTCGGGGATGTACTGGGAACGGTAGTACGTTTCCCATAACCGTGAAAAATCATCTGAAGAATTCAACAAACCAGGTGGTAAATCCTCTATTTCGATTTCTTGGACCCGTCCCTGTTCGCAAATGAACGCGGCGTCGGTCAGAACGAATGCCAACCGCCGTCCCGGATACCGCAACTGGAATTTGCGCAGCAGGAGTTCGGCGGTCTGGTGGAACAACTTCGGTCGGGCGACAAGGTCACCGGTCACGGTTTCCTCAAAGCGGATCAATCCCATCATTCGGTGGATTTCAGTGCCCACTTCGCGGCTGCGGCGGCGGAAAACGGCGCTGGCCCGCCCCCGGCCGCACAGACAGTAGCCGGGTCCGTATTTCAACGCTTCCGTCAGGGCGGCGATAATGACAGAGAACCCGTTGTGCGAACGATTGCGCAGGTTAAACAGGATCATCACGGCCAGGCGCCTTCCCTGATAACGGCCCAGCCAGGCGTAATCGACGCTGGTTCGGTTCGTCAGGTCAGCGAGGAGACGGGGCAGGCTGTGACTGTCGGCGTCCAGTTCCTCGGCCAACGCGAATAGATCCGGTTGAATTCCGGAATTCCGCTGTCCTACAGGCAAGCCGGTCAATTCGCTGAGCACGGCGGCTTTCAGGAGGCTTTCGGGAGTGTTGGAACAAATGATCATAGTCCATTCTCCCATAAACTCGTTTGCACTGACCCATTGGCGCAGCGCGACCGCGCCGGCAACGACGAGTACTGCTTGCCCTGCACCAGGATGAACGGCAGCGCCCGTTTGGTGACCACGCCGATCCGGGTCAGATCCTCCACCGCGCGGAACAGGCTTTCCCGCCGCAAGCCGACAATCTTTTTCGCGGAGCGGGGGCCAATGCCGGGAATGCGCAACAATTCGGCAAGGGTGGCCCGGTTGATTTCCAACGGGAACAGTTCCGGGTGACGCAGGGCGAAGGCCTGCTTCGGGTCCATGGATAGATCCAGATTTCCTACGGGGTCGTAGGTTAGTTCGTTCATTTGGAAACCATAGTAACGGTAGAGAAAATCCGCCTGGTACAGACGGTGCTCCCGCAGAAGCGGGGCGCCGGCAATGCCATCGAGCGGCGTTCCGGGAACGGGCTGGAATGTGCTGAAATAGGCGCGCTTTAATCCATAGCCGGTGTACAGGCGGACGCTGGAGTCGAGGATATCCCGGTCGGATTCCTGCGCCGCGCCAACGATGAACTGGGTGGAATGGCTGACTCCGGACTGTTTCCGGACATAGCGGGAAATCCGGCTGATTCCGCTCATGATTTCGCCGGCAAAGTTTTTGGTGCGGCTGAGACGGGCCAAATGGGCGGCGGTCGGGGCCTCCATATTCAGCGAGACCCGATTGGCGAGTTCCACGGCTTTTTCCGTTTCCGCCTCGTCGGCGCCGGGCAGGATCTTCAGGTGGACATAGCCGCCGAATTTATAGCGGTATCGCAAAATTTCCACGGTTTCCAGCAATTCCTGCATCGTCCGGCCCGTCGAATGCCGGACCCCGGAACTGAGAAACAATCCTTCCACATAATTGCGGCGGTAAAATTCCATGAACAGTTCCGCCAACTCGTCGGGCGCGAAACGGCTGCGCGGCACATCACGGCCGGCGCGGTTGGGGCAATACAGGCAGTCCTTTTCGCACTGGTTGCTCAACAGTACTTTGAACAGAGATACGCAGCGGCCGTCCGGCGTGAAGGAATGACAAATTCCGCTAGGAACGGTGCGGCCAATGTCGGCATCACGGAATTTTTTTGGCGAAGCGGACGATGAGGCGCAGACGTCATATTTGGCGCTTTCGCCGAGCAGCGCCAGTTTTTCAAATTTGTCCATCGGTTCAGCCTCCTTTGGAACCGTGCTTTTCAACAACATTATATGAAATTCACATCACAAAATCAAACATACGTTCTAATTTGCTCGGCAGGAAAAACCGAGAAAGCGGAGAATCTATTGTAAGCGTATCGGATTCGGATGAAACGACTGGAGGAAAAAAGTGCGGAACGACTATACGAAACGGCTCAATCCCTGCCAACTGGAGGCGGTCACTCATATTAACGGACCTTTGCTGGTCGTGGCGGGAGCAGGATCAGGAAAAACGAGCGTGCTGACGAGCCGTATCGCCTATCTTCTGGAACAGGACATAAAACCATGGGAAATCCTGGCCATCACCTTCACAAACAAAGCGGCTGCGGAAATGAAACAGCGGGTGGAAAATATCGTCGGGCCGGTCGCCAAGCAAATCTGGCTGAGTACATTCCACGCATTCTGCGCCCGGTTCCTGCGGATGGAGGTCGAAGCGACCGGTTGGTATGGCCGGCATTTTACGATTTATGACGAAGGGGACATCAAGCTGCTGGTTCGGCAGTGCCTGAAAGAGTTGGATCTGCCGGAACGACAGTTTTCCGTGGGCAGCGTGATCGGCACGATTTCCAATGCGAAAAATCAGTTGATCACCCCGGCGCGGTTTTCCGCGCAGGCCGACAATTACTATCAGCAGCGGGTGGCTTCGGTCTATGAGCTGTATCAGAAAAAGCTCTTGGCCAACAATGCCATGGACTTCGACGACCTGATGAACGTGACGGTCCGGCTGCTCGAAGAATATCCGGCAGTGCTGGAAAAATATCAGCAGCGGTTTCGGTACATCTTGGTTGATGAGTATCAGGATACCAACCACACCCAATACACCCTGACCCGGATGCTGGCGGCGAAACATCGCAATCTGTGCGTGGTTGGCGATGCGGACCAGAGCATTTACGGCTGGCGGGGCGCGGATATCAGCAATATTCTGGATTTCGAAAAGGATTACCCGGAAGCGGCGGTTATCAAGCTGGAACAGAACTACCGCTCGACCCAGATCATCCTGGATGCCGCCAATGCCGTCATCGACAACAATACCGGCCGCAAACCGAAAACCATGTGGACGGAAAACCCGGCCGGCGAGACGCTCGTTCTCCATGTCGCCGGCGACCAGCACGACGAGGCACGGTTCGTGGCGGAGCAGGCCGTGCGTCTGCACACGGTTCAGCGGCAGCCGTATGGCGGAATGGCCGTGCTTTACCGCACCAATGCGCAGTCGCGGGCGATGGAGGAGGAGCTGCTCAAGCAAGGGATTCCCTATACCATCGTCGGCGGCGTGAAATTTTACGATCGCAAAGAAATCAAGGACATGCTGGCTTATCTGCGGGTGATCCAGAATCCGGCCGATTCGGTCAGTTTCCGGCGCATCGTCAACGTGCCGCGCCGAGGAGTCGGCGATACCTCCCTGGGGCACTTGCAGGCCGCGGCGGATCAGGCGGGCATGTCGCTGTACGAAGTATGTCGGCAATTGCATACGGTGACGACGCTCGGCGCCAAAGCCAAGAACGCTCTGACGGATCTGATCCGATTGCTGGACCATCTACGGGAAGCGGCGACCAAAGAATCGGTAGCCGACCTGATCACCCGGGTGATGAAGGAATCCGGTTATGTGGCCGAACTGGAACAGGAAGGGACGCCGGAGGCGCAGAGCCGGGTGGAAAATCTGCAGGAATTGCTGACGGTGGCACGTGAGTTTATCACGGAAGCCGAGGAAGAAGAATCGCTGGAAGCGTTTTTGAATCACGTGGCGCTGGTGGCGGATATTGACTCTGCCGAACTGGAAACCGACCGGATCACGCTGATGACCCTGCATTCGGCGAAAGGACTGGAATTCCCGACAGTCTTTCTGATCGGGATGGAAGAAGGAATCTTCCCGCATTTTCGGGCCCTGAACAGTCCGGACGAGATGGAGGAGGAACGCCGTCTCTGCTATGTCGGCATCACCCGAGCCCAGCGCAACGTCTTCCTGACCCGGGCGCAGAGTCGGATGATCTACGGGGAAGTCCAGGTGAACCGGCCGTCGCGGTTCCTGTCGGAAATACCGGAGTCGTTGCTGGAGAATAAGCAGAAGCGGCCGATGAAACCGGGACCGGCCCAACAGTTGCATTTGCCGCCGCGTCAGCTGTCGCCGGTGACGCCTTCGATCCTGCGACCGGCGGCAGCGCCCAGGCCGGCCGCCGCTGCGCCTGCCGGGCCGACGGTGCAGTGGAAGGTCGGCGACAAGGCCGCCCATGGCAAATGGGGAATCGGCATGGTCGTCGATGTCAAAGGCAGCGGCGATAATCAGGAAGTAAAGATCGCTTTTCCCGACCAGGGGATCAAGGCGTTATCCGTGAAATTCGCTCCGATCCGCAAAGCGTAGGCGATTTCTATCGCCGGCGATGCGATGCACAATAGTCAGGAGGCGCAAAGCCGATGGATACCCAAGATGAGCAATTGACTGAACTTCAGGAACTGCAGGAACTGCGCGAACAGTTGCACCGGCACAATCATCAGTACTATGTGCTGGACGCGCCGGTCATCAGCGATGCCGAATTCGATCTCCTGATGCGGCGACTGCAGGAAATCGAAATGGCGCACCCCGAATGGGTCACGGCGGATTCACCGACGCAACGGGTCGGCGGGCAGCCGTTGGCCGGGTTTGAGAAAGTCACTCATGCCGCGCCGTTGTTGAGTTTGGGTAATGTATTTTCCGCCGTCGAGCTGCGGGCGTTCGACAACCGGGTGCGTTCCGCCGTCGGCGACGCCGTGGAATATATCGTAGAACTGAAGATCGACGGGCTGGCGGTCAACCTGATTTATGAAAACGGCCGTCTCAGCCGGGCGGCGACGCGCGGCGACGGCGAAGTCGGCGAAGATGTCACGACGAATGTGCGGACCATCCGGTCCATTCCGCTTCTGCTTCAGGAGTCGGAAGCTTTGCCCGCCTATTTCGAAGTGCGGGGGGAAGTGTTCATGCCCCGGCGGGCCTTTGACCGCCTGAACCGGCAACGCTCAGCGTCAGGCGAGGCATTGTTCGCCAACTGCCGCAACGCCGCCGCCGGGTCGCTGCGCCAACTGGATTCCAAGGTGACGGCCAGCCGGACCCTCGATTTCTTTGCCTATGGGATCGGCCAGCGGCAGGGGTTGCCGTTCCGGACGCACGCCGAAGTGCTGGCGGGTCTGGGCCGCTCCGGATTCCGGATCAATCCGCACTACCGGACCTTCTCATCCATTGAGGAGGTCGTCGCGCATTGTGAAAGCTGGGCCGACCGGCGGGCAGGACTGGACTACGATATCGACGGCCTGGTCGTCAAGGTCAATTCGCTGGCGTTGCAGGAAGAACTGGGCAATACCGTGAAGGAACCGCGTTGGGCCATTGCCTGGAAGTTTCCGGCCGAAGAGGCCGCGACGGTTGTCGAGGATATTTTTGTCGGCGTGGGTCGGACCGGCGTGTTGACGCCCACCGCCATCCTGCGGCCGGTGCTGCTGTCCGGGTCTACCGTGAGCCGGGCGACCTTGCATAATGAAGACTTCATCCGCGACAAGGACGTGCGGATCGGCGATACGGTCATCATCCACAAGGCGGGAGAAGTGATCCCGGAAGTGGTCACCGTCGTGGCGGAGAAGCGGACGGGAACGGAGCGGGAATTCATCATGCCGGCGGCCTGTCCGGAATGCGGCCGGCCGGTCGTACGCAAACCGGGTGAAGCGGCGCACCGGTGCGTGAACCCCGCCTGTCCGGCGATGGCCCGGGAAGGCCTGATTCATTTCGTATCGCGGGATGCGATGGATATCGACGGCATGGGCCCGTCGATCATTGAATCGCTTCTGAACGCGGGACTGGTCAGTGACGCCGCCGACCTGTATTCCCTGAAGGTCGATGACTTGGCGAAACAGGAGCGGCTGGGGGAAAAATCCGCCGCCAACTTGGTGCAGGCCATCGACGCAAGTCGGGAGGCGGGATTGGCGCGGCTGTTGTTTGCGCTGGGCATCCGGTTTGTCGGGGCGAAAGTGGCCGGAATTCTGGCGAAAGCTTATGGCAAAATGGAAACAATCACGGAAGCCTCGTTGGAGGAGCTGGTCAAGATCCCCGATATCGGACCGCGCATCGCCGAAAGCGTGGTCGGCTATTTCGCCGATCCGGAACATCTGGCGCTGATCGACAAGCTGCGACAAGCCGGCATTCTCATGGAAGAAAAACAGGCCGACGATCTGCCACCGCAGATTTTTGCCGGCAAGACCTTCGTGCTGACGGGGGCCCTGTCGATGCTGAGCCGGGACGAGGCTTCGGCGGAGATCGAAAAACGCGGCGGTAAGGCGGCTTCCTCGGTCAGCCGCAAGACGGACTTCGTGGTGGCGGGCGCCGAAGCCGGCAGCAAGTTGACCAAAGCCCGGGAGCTTGGTGTGACGGTGTTGACGGAGCAAGAGTTTCTGGCAATGCTGGAAGACGGCGTGCTATAATATACCAATCAGCAGACTGCTGATAAAGGCCCATCTGCTATGCACTCGCAAGGAGCAGGCCGCAGTTCTAAACGCTAAAGCGTAAGAGCTGCGCTCTCACGACTGCGTTTGCTTGCTTGCGCACTAAGAAGTGCGCGGCGCTGCGCAAGCCTCGTCGTTCCTTGCATCTGGACCTTTCTCAACAGTCTGTAGCAAATCGAAAAAACGACATAATGGGTGGTGGCGAAATGAAACTGAACCGCAAGGACGTCGAACACGTGGCTCTGCTGTCGCGGCTCGAACTGTCGGATCAGGAACTCGACAAGTACACGGAACAACTGGATGCGATCCTTGAATACATCGACGTGCTGAACCAGGTCGACACTTCGGGTGTTGAACCGATGGCGCACGTTCTCGACCTCCGCAATGTGATGCGGCCGGATGTCGTCCAGCCGTCCCTGCCTCGGGAAGCGGCGCTGCAAAACGCGCCGGAGCCCGATAACGGCTTCTTCAAAGTGCCGAAAATCGTGGAATAGCGGAGGGACAAGACATGGAACTTTTTCGACTGACTGCGCATGAGCTGCATGACAAACTGACTCGCCGCGAAGTGTCGGCGACGGAGATTACCCGCTCTGTCCTGGACCGGACGGAGAAGGCGGAACCGAAAATCCGCTCGTTCATCACCCGCACGGCGGAAACGGCGTTGCAAAAGGCCGCGGCGGTAGACGCCAAGATTGCCCGTGGCGAGGCGATCGCTCCGTTGGCCGGCATCCCCGGCGCGTTGAAAGACAATATGTGCACCAACGGCGTGAAGACGACCTGCGCCTCGAAGATTTTGGCGAACTTTGTGCCGCCGTATGACGCTACCATTATTGAAAAGTTGGCGGCGGACGACGCGGTGATCGTCGGCAAGGCGAATCTGGACGAGTTCGCGATGGGTTCGTCTACTGAAAACTCCGGCTTTTTTGTGACCCGCAATCCCTGGGATACCGACAGGGTTCCCGGCGGTTCCAGCGGCGGTTCCGGCGCGGCGGTGGCGGCGGGCGAAGCGATTTGGTCGCTCGGCTCCGACACCGGCGGTTCGATCCGCCTGCCAGCGGCTTATTGCGGCGTGGTCGGCCTCAAACCGACTTACGGACGGGTTTCGCGCTACGGTCTGGTTGCCTATGCGTCCTCGCTCGACCAGATCGGACCGTTTGCGAAAGATGTCCGGGATTGCGCATTGGTGCTCGGGGCGATCAGCGGCCATGACCGCCGCGATTCGACCTCGATCGATGCCCCAGTCCCCGATTATACGAAAAAACTGGGCGGGGGCGTCAAAGGCATGAAGATCGGCTTGCCCCGTGAATACTTCATGCCCGGCATGGAACCGGCCGTCGAAACGGCGATTCGCCGTTCCATCGACGAACTGGTCGCCATGGGCGCCGAGTTGGTCGAAGTGTCCATGCCGCACACGCAATATGCCCTAGCCGCTTATTATTTGATCGCCACGGCGGAAGCCAGCTCCAACCTGGGCCGTTACGACGGCGTCGGGTTCGGCCATCGCGGTGAAGGCGCCGACATCGTTTCGATGTACAAGCGCTCCCGGGCCGAAGGCTTCGGGCCGGAGGTCCAGCGGCGCATCATGCTCGGCACCTATGCCCTGAGTTCCGGTTATTATGACGCCTATTACCTAAAGGCGCTGAAAGTCCGGACCCTGATCAAACAGGACTTTGACCGGGCGTTCCAACAGGTGGACGTCCTCATCGCCCCCACCGCGCCGACCACGGCATTCAAGATCGGCGAAAAAGTTGCCGATCCGCTGGCCATGTACCTGATGGACGTGTGCACGATCCCCGTCAACCTCGCCGGCACGCCGGCGTTGTCGTTGCCGTGCGGTTTCGCCGACGGGCTGCCGGTCGGCATGCAGATCATCGGACCGCACCTGTCGGAAGAAAAGATCCTGCAGGTTGCCTACGAATTCGAACAGGCCCATGATTACCACAAACAGATGGCGTCGATCCGGGAGGTGGACTGAACATGGAATTTGGAACAGTCATCGGTTTGGAAGTCCATACGGAGCTGAAAACCGCTTCCAAGATTTTTTGCGGCTGTACCACCGAGTTCGGCGGTGAGCAGAACACGCACGTCTGTCCGGTGTGCCTCGGCCTGCCTGGTGTGCTGCCGGTGTTGAACGAAAAAGTGCTGGAATTCGCGATCCGGACCGGCATCGCCCTGAACTGCACGATTTCCCCGTACAGCAAATTCGACCGTAAGAACTACTATTATCCGGATTTGCCGAAAAACTTCCAGACCTCACAATACGACCTGCCGATCTGCGAGCACGGCTACCTCGACATCGAAGTCAACGGCCAGACCAAACGCATCGGCATTACCCGGGTCCATATGGAGGAAGACGCCGGCAAACTGGTTCACTCCGGCACCATCTCCAACTCGGAATACGCTCTCGTCGACTACAACCGGACCGGCGTTCCCCTGCTGGAAATCGTTTCGGAGCCGGACATCCGGACTCCGGAGGAAGCCAAGGCCTATCTGGAGAAAATCAAAAGCATCCTGAGCTACATCGATGTATCCGACTGCAAGATGGAAGAGGGCAGCTTGCGTTGCGACGCCAACATCTCCCTGCGTCCGGTCGGGCAGAAGGAATTCGGCACCAAGGCCGAGATCAAGAATGTCAACTCGTTCAAAGCCGTGCAGCGGGCGCTGGAATATGAAGTCGAACGCCAGACCGAGGTCCTCGAGGAAGGCGGCCGGGTGATCCAGGAAACCCGCACCTGGGACGATGCCCGCGGCGTAACGCTGTCGATGCGCAACAAGGAGCAGGCCCAGGATTACCGTTACTTCCCGGAACCGGACCTGGTGCCGATCATCGTCGACCCGGCCCGGGTGGAGGCGATCCGCCAATCATTGCCGGAACTGCCGGATGCGCGCAAAGCCCGCCTGATGGAAAATCAGGGACTGTCCGCCTACGACGCCGAAGTTATTACCGCGACCCGGCCGATGGCCGATTATTATGACGCACTGGTGGCAGCCGGCGCGGACGCGAAAGCGGCTGCCAACTGGCTGATGGGCGAGGTGTCCAAGCACCTCAACGCCTGTGCGCTGGATATCCGGAATTGTCCGGTTCCGCCGGCCAACTTGGCGGAAATGATCGCCCTGATCGACAAAGGCACAATTTCCGGCAAGATCGCCAAATCGGTGTTCGAATCGATGTGGAACGAAGGCAAACCGGCGCCGGTGATCATCAAAGAGCAAGGGCTGGTTCAGATGAGCGACGAAGGCGAGCTCGGCGGCATCGTAGAAGCGGTGATCGCCGCCAACCCGCAGTCGGTCGCCGACTTCAAGGCCGGCAAGGAAAAAGCCATCGGTTTTTTGGTGGGGCAGATCATGCGCCAAACCAAAGGCCGGGCCAATCCGGAATTGGTGAACCGGATCCTCAAAGAAAAACTCGCCGGAATGTAAAAGGAGCACATGAATTATGTCCCGCCAGCGACAGGCACCGAATCCAAATGAAAAAGTCCGACCGGTTCAACTCGGCCGGACTTATACTTTTTCCATCAACGGTCTCGGACACTCGGGCGAAGGCGTGGGCCGGATCGACGGGTTCACCGTGTTCGTCCGCTACGCGTTGCCGGGCGAGACAGTCACAGCCCGGATCGATGAGGTGCGGACCAATTTTGCCCGAGGCACTCTATTGCAGGTCGATGTGCCCAATCCGCAGCGGGTGACGCCGCTTTGCCCGGTCTATGAAACCTGCGGCGGCTGCCAGCTGCAGCATTTGTCTTATGAAGGGCAACTGGCTGTCAAGCGGCAGGCGGTACAGGATGCATTGCAACGGATCGGCAAGCTGGCCGATGTTCCTGTCCAGCCTGTGCTGGGGATGACGAATCCCTGGCGGTATCGCAACAAGGCCCAGTTTCCGGTCGGCCGTTGCGATGGCGAGATCGTTACCGGCTGTTTCGCCGCGGGCAGCCATGCGATTGTGCCGACGGATCAGTGCCTGATTCAACACGAAATGAACGACCGGCTGCTGGCGGCAGTGCGATGGAGCGCCGGCAATATCGGCATAGAACCGTATGACGAGCGGACCGGACAGGGAGTCCTGCGCCATGTTCTGGGACGGGTGGGGATCGCGACCGGCGAAGTCATGGCGGTGTTGGTGACAACAGGTAAAGATTTCCCGGGAAATAATGAATTGATTCGGCAACTTCGGAGTGAGATGCCGGAACTGACTTCCATCCAGCAAAATATAAACCCGGCCCGGACCAATGTGATCCTCGGCCGGGAAACCAGGGTGCTGTGGGGAGACCCGGTCATTCACGACCGGATCGGCCGGTTTTCGTTCCAGATTTCCGCCGAATCGTTCTTTCAGGTGAATGCGGTGCAGACTCAGGTTCTCTACGAGCAGGCGGTCGCCAAGGCCGGCCTGACCGGCCGGGAAATCGTCTTCGATCTTTACAGCGGCACGGGTACGATCAGTTTGTTTTTAGCGGAACGGGCCGGCCATGTTTACGGGATCGAATATTCAACGGCGGCGGTGGCGGATGCCGAACGCAATGCCGTGAACAACCAGATTCACAACGTGACGTTCCTGGCCGGCGATGTGGCGGAAAAGATCCGCGAGCTGCAGATGCAAGACGTCCGTCCCGACGTGATCGTCCTCGATCCGCCGCGGGCCGGCTGTGAAGAGTCGGTGCTGCGGACGGCCGCCGAACTGGCGCCAAGCCGACTGGTTTATGTCTCGTGCAATCCGGCCACACTGGCCCGCGATCTGGCGATATTCGACGATCTCGGCTATGCCACGCGCGAGGTCCAGCCGGTCGACATGTTCCCGCAGACGTACCACGTTGAGTGCGTAGCGGTGATAGAGAGGAAATAAGTTGATTTAATTGGCTTTGCGAGATTATGAGAAA
>CAZRLN010000025.1:0-37839 GCA_964601085.1 uncultured Veillonellaceae bacterium
CCCATGCGGCATCCGACCGCAGGGAAACTAAAATTGGCATCCGTGCCAATTTTGCTGCAAAATCGTCCCGGTTTCATCGACGAATTGCACGGCTCGCTTTTCATGCACCCTTATCTCTCACCCCAACCTCCCTTTCATTGCGCCATTTTCTGATAGATCAACTCATATAAATATAGAAAGAAGGAATGAACATGCTTTTGACAGACATTACGAAAATCATCCGGGTGCTACTGGCAGCGTACCAGCCGCTGGCGTCGCAGGACCAACTGACGCAGCGGCGGATCGGCCAGATCGGCGAAGTGATCGGCGCGGTCGAGGATGTGGCCGAAACCGAAGAAGCGGACTCTCCCATTGCCGAAAAGCGCGTCGAGGAAGCGCACGACATCATCCACCGAGTAGCGGCGATCCTGGCGATGGAGGATGAAGCGGAAGATGAAGCCGCCGCCCGGAATTACGAAAACGACTCCGAGGAAGATGAAACGGACGAGCCGTTGACCGAGGTCGCCTGGGACGGCACGTTCGATGGGGAGACGATCGAGCTGCAGGACGACGAAGAGGAATAAAATGCGATCGCGAATGGATCGAAAAAAGAAGCCGCGCAGGCTTCTTTTTTGCGTTCTTATTATCCGCTGACAGGATGGTGCAAGCATCTCGTGGTATGGGCAAAATAAATTTTGGCAATGAGGCAGGAACCGGGAAACTGGTGGGGAAGTGACTAAATAGAAATAAGAAAGGAAGCCGCCTTTTATACCGAATGGGTGTAGGACGGTGTAGGGAGGCTGGGAGCATGAACGAGACGGATTTGGCGTTGTTTGAAAACTATAAGATTAGGCGACATTTCGACGAAAAGACCGAGACGTGGTATTTTTCGGTTATCGATGTTGTTAGAGCTTTGCTTCAGCAGAGTGATTACCAAGCGGCCCGCAACTACTGGAAAGTGCTAAAGAACCGGTTAAACAAAGAAGGCAGTGAAACGGTTACAAATTGTAACCAGTTGAAGTTGGAGGCCGAGGACGGAAAACTCCGACTCACAGATGTTGCCAGTGCGGAAACATTGTTGCGGTTGATCCAGTCGATTCCGTCGCCCAAAGCGGAACCAATCAAACGATGGCTGGCCAAGGTCGGCTATGAACGGATGCGGGATATGGCCGACCCGGCCCGCTCGCTCGACCGGGCCCGGGAATATTGGCAGCAGCATGGCCGCAGCGAAAAGTGGATTCAGCAGCGAATGATGGGACAGGAAACCCGCAACAAGTTGACAGATTACTGGCGGGACCACGAGATCCAGGGCGAAGCGGAATACGCCATATTGACGAATATCATTCATCAGGAATGGAGTGGCGTGTCGGTCAAGAAACACAAAGCGATGAAAAATTTGCAGACGCAGAATCTGCGCGACCATATGAGCGAAGCAGAGTTGATCTTCACTGCGCTGGCTGAGCTTTCCACCCGGCAGATCGCCGAAAGCGTCGATGCGACAGGGATGGAGGAGAATACGGAGGCAGGTAAAAAAGGCGGGCGCATTGCCAAGCGGGCCCGGCAGGAGCTGGAGGAAAAGACCGGGCGCAGCGTAGTGACCGGAGAAAACTTTTTGCCGCCGGCGGCTGATAAAAAAGAAATTGGCAAACGTGGGCCTCGGAACAAAAACGAAATCGACGAAGAGGAATAGATGGAAGAAATCCCTATAGACAGCACTGTGCGGGCTATAAATAAGTAGCTCGCACTTTTTTTGACTCTTAGTTGCTTTATCGCTGGGCTTTGAATGAGTTGCTGGAGTTGCTTGGACGAGAGAGTGAAAGCAAGCGGCCTTTATCAAGCTGATCTGCGCTGAAGGGAATATGCATTCAGTTTCAAAAAAAGAGTAGCAAATAATTAAATATTTAGTATTGCAAATACTAAATAGTCGATGTATGATATCATCAGATGGCTGATCATGGAGGAAATGGGAAATGAATGCGAAAGCATTGGAATCTTTTATCCAGTTGTTATACATTCGCGGCATGGTGGAGCGGGAACAAATCCTGCTCGAAGCAGTCCGTGTTGTTCGGACTTATCAACGGCTGCAAAACCAGCAGGAACCCATTTCTGACAACCCGAAAGGCAAAGATCGCTTGTTTGCGGAAATGCAAAGTGTGTCGGAGTCGTCTGATCTGGGACACTTTCCCGGCGATCGGGAATTTTTCTACAACCTCTATACGGTTGCCGGTGAACTCGACCTGATTGAGTTGTTGATCAAGTCTGGTCGAAACGACCGCACTGGGATGCTGGCGCCCGCGTATCTGGTCGAATATTTGGCTGGAGAAATCACACACGACACTGGCAAAATTCTCATAGCCGAAGCGGAAAAATTCGCCGAAGGACTGCAAAAATTGATCGCAGAGAATCCCAACGTGGAATTTACGTTGACCACGGAAAGGAAAGTGCATTATCTCCTGCTGGTAACGGCTTTATCCCAAAACTACAACGTCAGGATCTTGAATCAATCGATTTACCGTGACCTGTTGCAAAAAGACAGCTTCGATTTATTGCTCACCATCCCCTCATTTGGCAGTCGATATAACCTGGAGGAAGCCAACAATCACTTTATCACTCGCGACTCGGAATGCATCGCCGTAGAAAACCTGATCCGCCACCTTGGCGAGCGCGGCAAGCTGCTTGCGGTAATGCCGGCCAAAGTGACCTTCGCCGGCGGTCCGGTTCAGGAATTCAGGCGATGGATCATGGCGAACTATCATTTGGCAGCCATAACCTCTCTGCCGGAAGGAATCTTCCGGCCCTATGCGGCCATCAAGACGTATTTAATGGGTTTTGACGCAAAAACGACGACTGGGGTCACAGTCGGCAAAATAGTCGATGAAAGCGGCAAACTGGCACTAAAGCAAAAACACTGGGTTTCCGACGCAGAATTTAGCAGGCATGAGGATTGGCGGACTGAAATATATCTCGCCGATGATAACGAAGCCATCCAAAAGTTTAAGGCGTCCGGAATCGCAAAAATCAAGCTGAAAGATGTGGCAGAAATCTTCCGCGGCAAGTCGGTACTGAAAGATGATCTGCAGCCAGGGGAAATACGAGTCCTGAACATATCCAACATGGATGAAGGCGAATTGGTCTTCGAAAACATGGATACCATTCATGAAGAGATTCGCAAGGTGAAACGGTATCAACTGGAATCTGGCGATATTTTGCTCACCTGTCGCGGGACTTCAAACAAAGTCGCCGTCTTTCCGGAAACGGAGCACGTGGTCATCGCCTCGGCGAACATCATCGTGCTGCGGATCAAAGAGAAGATCGCGCCGCAATATCTGAAGATATTCTTGGACAGTCCCATCGGACAAATGCTGATCAAGAGTTTTCAACGGGGAACCACGATTATGAACATCAATCCCAACGACATCGGCGAAATGGAGATTCCGCTACTGTCCATGGAAAGCCAGCAAATCCTCGCCCAACAGTATCTTGCCGAACAGGAACGATATCGGCGGGAAAAGGCGGCACTGGAAGAGCGGTGGGAACAAGAACGCGCGAAACTATACAAAAACTTTGTAGGGGGATGCTGAGATGGCGGAAAACAACAACGGCGCAACACTGGGATTCGAAGAAAAACTTTGGCAGGCTGCGGATAAGATGCGCAACAATATGGACGCTGCCGAATACAAGCATGTCGTGTTGGGACTACTGTTTTTGAAATACATTTCCGACGCCTTTGAAGAAAAGTACGAGAAACTGAAGCAGGACGCCTTGTCTGATCCGGAAGACCGGGACGAATACACGGCGGTCAATATTTTCTGGGTGGCAAAGGAAGCGCGCTGGACATTTATCAAGGAAAATGCCAAAAGTCCTAAAATCGGCCAGATCATCGATGACGCCATGGTGGCCATCGAAAAGGATAATGCGAACCTCAAAGGCGTACTGCCGAAAGATTATGCCCGGCCGACGCTCGACAAAACCCGGCTGGGGGAACTGATCGATATTCTGTCTTTCAATATTGGCGATAAAGAAAGCCGAGCCCAGGACATTTTGGGGCGGGTCTATGAATACTTCCTCGCCAAGTTTGCCAGCGCCGAAGGCAAAAACGGCGGCGAGTTCTACACTCCCCAGTGCGTCGTAAAACTGCTGGTCGAAATGATCGAACCGATGAAGGGCCGAATCTATGACCCGTGCTGCGGATCCGGCGGCATGTTCGTGCAGAGCGAACGGTTCCTGAACGCGCACAGCGGCAAGCGCGGCGACATCGCGGTTTACGGGCAGGAATCGAACCCCACGACCTGGCGGCTGTGCAAAATGAATCTGGCGATCAGGGGAATTGACGGGAATATCGGCGATTACAACGCCGACTCCTTCCATAATGATCTGCACAAAAGCCTGAAGGCGGACTATATCCTGGCGAATCCCCCCTTCAATATCAGCGATTGGGGCGGCGCGAAGCTGACCGAGGATGTCCGCTGGAGCGGCTACGGAATTCCGCCGGCCGGCAACGCCAACTACGCCTGGATCCTGCACATGCTCTGGCATCTGGCGCCGAGCGGCATCGCCGGCTTTGTTCTGGCCAATGGTTCCATGTCGACTTCGACCACCAGCGAGAGCGAAATCCGCAAACAGTTGGTGGAAAAGGACAACGTGGATTGCATCGTGACCCTGCCGGGGCAGCTGTTCTATTCGACGCAGATTCCGGTGTGCCTGTGGTTTGTGACCAAGAATAAGGCGGCAAAGGGACACCGCAGCCGCCATGGTGAATTTCTGTTCATTGACGCGCGGAAACTGGGGAATATGGCGGACCGAACCCATAAAGAGTTTTCCGACGAAGATATTCAAAAGATTGCTGGCGTCTACCATGCCTGGCGGGGTGAAGCCGGGGCCGGCGAATATTTCGATGTGAAGGGATTCTGCAAGGCGGCCAAGCTGGAGGAAGTCCGGGAACATGAATATATCCTGACGCCGGGACGCTATGTCGGCATCGAAGATGTGGAGGAAGACGGCGAGCCGTTCGAGGAAAAGATGCAGAGGTTGACCGGGGAACTGGCCGAGATGTTCGCCAAGTCGCGGCACTTGGAAGGCGAGATTCGGCAGCGGCTGGGGGCGATCGGGTATGAACTTTGAAGATTGGGAGCTTGTTTGCCTTGAAGAAGTCGCAGAAGAGCTTACTGTTGGGTTCGTCGGATCAATGGCGTCGGAATACGTTGAGCAAGGGATTCCATTTTTTCGGTCATTGAACATTGAGCCATTTAGAATTAATAAGCAAGACTTAAAATACATATCTAAAGAATTTCATGCCAAATTAAAAAAATCTTCACTTCACCCTGGGGACGTTGTAATTGTGCGAACGGGAAAACCGGGTGCGTGTTTAGTGGTTCCTGAATGGGTTACAGAAGCCAACTGTTCTGATTTAGTCATTATCAGACCTGGTAAAAAAATAGATTCGCATTATTTATCTTATTACGTTAATTCAGTGGCAACAGGTCATGTAAACGCTCATTTAGTAGGCGCCGTTCAGCAACATTTTAACGTTAGCTCTGCTCGGAGCATGAAAATAATGCTTCCCTCAATTGAGGAGCAAAAAGCAATAACCAGTATTTTGAATGCGATAAATGACAAAATCGAAATTAACAACCGCATCAACAAAACTCTGGAAGAAATGGCCCAGGCCCTATTCAAGCAATGGTTCGTCGATTTCGAGTTTCCGGACGAAAACGGTCAGCCTTACAAGTCCTCCGGCGGCGAGATGGAAGAGAGCGAACTGGGGCCTGTTCCTATGGGGTGGAAGGTAGTTGACTTTGAGGATGTTTTCGATTTTCAGGAGGGGCCAGGAATTAGAAACTGGCAATATGTTACTGAAAATGGAACTAAATTTATTAACATTAGATGCATTAAAAATAATGATCTTCAGTTGAACACTGCAAGCATGATTTCTAACGAAGAAGCCAATGGCAAGTATTCGCATTTTATGCTAAAAGAATGGGATGTTGTTGTTTCCACTTCGGGAACGTTAGGGAGGTATGCAATTGTAAGAAAAGAACATTTGCCGTTGTGTTTAAATACGAGCGTTATAAGGTTTTCTCCAAAAGCTCAATTTGAATGCTTTTCCTTCATGTTTGGGTATTTAACGTCGGTGGAGTTTTATAAACATCTAATTTCTAAGGCGTGTGGAAGTGTTCAAGCAAACTTCGGGCCAATGCATTTGCACCAAATCAAGCTGGTATTTCCTGCAGAGCAGATATTGCATAAATATCATAGTGATGTATTTCCGCTAATCAAGAAATGCGTTCAAATTCGAAGCGAAAATCAAAAATTATCTACCCTGCGCGACGCCCTTCTCCCCAAGCTCATGTCCGGCGAAATCCGCGTACCCATCGAGGAGGTGGCGGCTCATGTTTGAAAAAGTCGACCAGAACAAAGCTCGCATTGACGCGCTGCGTCCGCTGCAGGGAAATCTGCTTCAGCAAATTCGTGACTATTACAAAATCGGCCTGACGTATTCCAGCAATGCGCTGGAAGGCAACTCGCTTACCGAAACGGAAACGAAAGTATTGCTGGAAGATGGGTTGACGGTCGGAGGTAAGCCGATCCGGGATTACTACGAGGCGACAGGGCATGCCAAAGCCTACGACTATATCTATACGCTGATGCAGGGGGAAGAGATCGGCGAGGCGCAGGTGAAAACCATTCATCGCTTGTTTTATTCCCTGATTGATGAAGCGCAGGCCGGACAGTATCGGCAGGAACGGGTCATCATTTCCGGCTCGAAGTATCCAGTTTCGCCACCGGAGAAGATCGAACCGTTGATGAACAAGTTCTTTCAATGGTTGAAAGCGCACGAAAAAAAGCTTCATCCGGTGGAATTCGCCGCCAAGGCACACAAGGAGTTTGTTTTCATCCATCCTTTTGTCGACGGCAACGGCCGGGTGGCACGATTGCTGATGAATCTTTGCCTGTTGCGGCAGGGGTATACGATGGCGATCATCCCGCCGGTATTGCGGGGAGAGTACATCGCCCTGCTGGAAAAAGCGCATGTGGATGACAGCGGCTTTGTGCATTTCATTGCCGAACGGGTGGAGGAAACCCAGAAGGATTTGCTGCGGCTTTTAAAATAAAAGGATTTTCACAATCGGGTCTGATTTAGATAGGGGGTGCGATTCTTGACGGCGTATCATTTCAATGAATCCGAACTGGAACAGGCGGTGCTGGAGTATTTCCAGGAGCTTTATTATGACATTCAATCAGGACCGGAGATTTCGCCGGGTGGCGCGTATCCCGAACGGGACGACTACGACCAGGTGATTTTGCGGGACCGCCTCATGGATGCACTCCGGCGGATCAATCCCAAAATGCCTCCCGAAGCATTGGAAGACGCTTATCGTCAGGTCGTCATCGCCAAAAGCCCCAGCCTGATTGTGAACAATAAAGAATTCTATCGGCTCATCACCGATGGAGTGGACGTGGAAGTCCGGCGCTCGGATGGTTCCATCAAAACAGACAAGGTTTGGCTGTTCGATTTTTCCGAGGAAGGAACAGACAATAACGATTGGTTGGCCGTCAACCAGTACACCGTGATTGAAAATCATAACAATCGTCGGCCGGATGTGATCATTTTCATCAATGGCATTCCGCTGGCCGTGATTGAATTGAAGAGCACTTCCGACGAAAATGTGGGGATCACCGAAGCGTTCCGACAATTTGAAACGTATAAAAACGAAATTCCATCTTTGTTCATCTACAATTCATTTCTGGTGATCAGCGATGGGGTGAACGCAAAAGCAGGAACGCTGACCGCCAATGAGGATTGGTTCTTGCCCTGGCGGACTATCGATGGCCTGGAAATTGCCCCGGTGTCACTGCCGCAGCTGGAAGTGTTGATCAAGGGAATGTTTGACAAGCGGCGTTTTCTCGACATTATCAAGAATTTTATCCTGTTCCAGACTGACGGCAAGGAAATCTTCAAGATTTTGGCCGGCTACCATCAGTATCACGCGGTCAAAAAAGCAGTGAATTGCACTGAGCGGGCCACCACGGAAGGCGGCGACCGTCGCATCGGTGTCATTTGGCATACCCAGGGTTCCGGCAAAAGCTACTCGATGGTGTTTTATGCCGGTCAACTGATCATGACCATGAACAACCCGACCATTATTGTGGTCACCGACCGGAACGATCTCGATGAACAGCTCTTCGCCACCTTCAGCCGGTCCGAAGAATTCTTGCGGCAAGCTCCGGTGCAGGCGACAAACCGGGCTGAACTGAGGCAAATGCTCAAAGAACGCCAGTCGGGCGGAGTTATCTTTACCACCATTCAAAAATTCGCTCCGGGTGAGGACGGCGACACCGAGCCGGTTTTGAATGACCGGCGCAACATCGTGGTGATTGCGGATGAAGCCCACCGCTCCCAATACGGATTTGACGCCAAAGTGTCTGCCGGCGAGCAGGGGGCGGATGTGAAATACGGCTATGCCCGCTATCTGCGGGAAGCCATTCCCAACGCCTCGTTCATCGGATTCACCGGGACACCGGTGGAACTTACGGATAAGAACACGCCCGCCGTATTTGGCGATTATATTGATATCTATGACATGACGCGGGCCGTGCAAGACGGGACGACCGTGAAAATTTTCTATGAAAGCCGCATCGCCAAGCTCGACCTGCCAGAAGCGGAGCGCCCCAAGATTGACGCGGAATTTGAAGAGATCACGGAATTTCAGGAAGAATCCTACAAAGAAAAGCAAAAAAGTAAGTGGTCCCGTTTGGAGGCCATTGTCGGCGCGGAAAATCGCGTGCATAAGATTGCCGCAGATATCGTCGAGCACTATGAGAAAAGGCAGGAGGCTTCCTTTGGCAAAGCCATGGTGGTGGCCATGTCCCGGCGGATCGCCGTGGATTTGTACAACGCGATTGTCGCGCTGCGGCCGGAATGGCACAGTGATAGCGATACCGAGGGAGTCATTAAGATTGTCATGACCGGCTCGGCTGCCGATCCGCAGGATTGGCAGAAGCACATCGGCGCCAAAGCTCGCCGTAAACTGCTGGCGAAACGGATGAAAGATGAGAATGACCCGCTAAAAATCGTCATTGTGCGGGATATGTGGCTGACCGGCTTCGACGTGCCGTCCATGTACACCATGTATGTAGACAAGCCGATGTCCGGGCATAACTTGATGCAGGCCATAGCTCGTGTCAATCGGGTGTTCAAGGATAAGCCGGGTGGTTTGATCGTCGATTACATCGGGATTGCGGATAATCTGAAAAACGCCTTGGCGCAATATACCGTTTCGGATCGCGAGAATACCGGCGTGGATGTCGATCAGGCCGTGGATCTGATGAAAGAAAAATATTCGCTGGTGCGCGATTTGCTGCATGGCTTTGATTACAGCAAATTCAAAACCGGCACAGCCTCGGAGCGGATGAAGGCGATCGTGGCCTGCATCGATTTTGTACTGGGGCTGGGAGAAAACGGCAAGAAAGATTTCCTGAACTATGTCACGGAGTTGGCCAGGGCCTATGCGCTTTGTTCGACAACGGATGAAGCAGAGGAACTGAATGTGGAGATTGGGTTCTTCAAGGCCGTAAAGGTGGGGATCATCAAACTGATTCCGGCCGGACAGCCCAAGAAGACCAAGGCGCAGATCGAAGCGCAGCTGAACCAACTGATCGGCAAGTCGATTATTTCGGAAGAGGTCGTCGACATTCTCAGCGTTGTGGGCCTGGATAAACCGAATATCGGCATTTTGTCGGATGAATTCCTGGAGGAAGTCCGGGGGTTGCCGCAAAAGAATCTGGCGGTCGAATTGCTGAAGCGGCTGATCGCCGGCAAAGTGAAAGCTGTTTCGCGCAGCAATCTGATCCAATCCAAAAAATTCTCGGAAATGCTGGAGACGGCGCTGAAAAAGTACCAGAACCGTTCCATCGAAACGACGCAGGTCATCATGGAACTGATCGAACTGGCCAAACAGATGAGCGAGATGCAGAAACGGGGCGAGTCGGTCGGGCTGACTTCGGATGAACTGGCTTTCTATGACGCGCTGGGGTCGAATGACGCTGCCGTCATGATCATGGGCGATGATATTTTGAAACAGATTGCCCGCGATTTGACCACGACCATTAAGAATAACCTCGGCGTCGACTGGGCGATTCGTGAAACCGTGCGCGCCCAGATGCGTCTGACGGTGAAGAAACTGCTCAAGAAATACGGCTACCCGCCGGACAAGCAGGATGCGGCGGTGAAGACGGTAATGGAGCAGGCGGAACTGATGTGCGGGAATGAAGTGGAATATGAAACGGAATACCCGGAAAAGCTCTACAATGAATTTCCGCTGGCAGCGGACGGGAAGTCGGAATACTAAAATTTTACAACGTGATAATCATGCGTAGAGTGACGAAAAAAACGCTGACGTGTATTGGCGTGTGTGTTAATCCCTTGAAAACGGCGTAAAATCAGCAGGAGATCACCAGTAATTTTATATGTGGAAGAGAGTACAACACACAAAACAATGCGGAGAATAGGACGCCATTCTCTGCATTTTTTGCGGAAAATATTCTTGCGCCTACGAAGAAACGGCGCTATAATATCCGCAGGAGGTGCGGAGAATGAAATATATTCATGAATTAGCAGATTGGCCGCACTTTATTTGGCAAGCGGATGCGATGACAAAACGCCTGGCCGCTGTGCGGCATAAACAAGGTCGTTTGGTTGGGCGGATGGAATCACTCGGTTTTTCACTCCGAGGGGAAGCCGTTTTGCAAACCTTGACGCTCGATGTGCTAAAGTCCAGTGAGATTGAAGGCGCAACTTTGGATTATCAGCAAGTGCGCTCTTCCATTGCCCGTCGATTGGGGATGGATATTGGCGGCCTCGTGCCGAGCGATCGTAATGTCGATGGTGTGGTTGCGATGATGCTGGATGCTACGCAAAATTACTGCGATCCCCTTACCAAGGAACGTCTGTTTAACTGGCATGCGTCGTTGTTTCCTGCCGGATATAGCGGAGTGACGCCGATTCGCGCCGGCGCCTGGCGGGATGATGCCAAAGGACCGATGCGGGTTGTGTCCGGTCCGATCGGACATGAAAGAGTGCACTATGAAGCTCCGGGCGCAGCGAGGATCGAGCGGGAGATGTCCGCTTTTCTTCAATGGTTCAATCAGGAAAACGCGATCGATGCGGTGCTGAAAGCCGGGATTGCTCATTTCTGGTTTATCACGATTCATCCGTTTGAAGATGGAAACGGGCGAATAGCCCGAGCGATTGCCGACATGTTGCTTGCCCGTTCGGAGCAAACATCACAGCGATTTTACAGTATGTCGGCGCAAGTTCGACAAGAACGGGAAAGCTATTATGATATGCTGGAACAGGCGCAACAAGGAACCCTGGATGTCAGTGAGCCGCTGGAGTGGTTTTTAGGCTGCCTGGACCGGGCGTTGGACGGTGCGGAATCCATATTGGCCGGCGCATTGCGCAAAGCGCGGTTTTGGGAATCTTGCGCCGGATTGCCGTTGAATATGCGTCAGAAGTTGTTGCTGGGGAAACTGTTGGACGGGTTTGATGGCAAGCTGACTTCCTCAAAATGGGCCATCATTGCCAAATGTTCACAGGATACCGCAGCGCGGGACATCGCCGAGCTGGTCAGTAGCGGCATACTGCAAAAAGATGCGGCCGGAGGGCGCAGCACCAGTTACAGCCTGCGAATACCGGAAATATAGAAGGAGTCTGGTGAACAAAAAACCAGACTCTTTTGCATATCCGAGAAAATGGATTTCGCAAAATATTTTTCGCAAAACAAGCTTTCAGCAAAGGAATTTTAAAGCGTCTGGAGAAATATGCAGTGTTGAAAAAAATGGCAATCACATTCTTCATGAAAAAAATATATATGATTGGCAAACTTACCGAAAAGTAAGGACGCAAAGCCATGGGTCCAAGGGCTGAATGCCTATGATCGCCAGGCTGCGATTTTTATATGCTTTAAGACTTGCCGGTCCTGCGCCATCCGACCGGAGGCAAGTCTTTCTTTTTTGCCCAAAAGGATAGTTGTGCGCCCATTCTCTGGTTAAGGCCAGGGAAGGGCCTGTAACCACCGAGGCGATATGCGAAAAGGGGCTAAAAATACCATGGCCGATATTTCATCTTTACGGGACTTGTTGCAGCAACGGAATTTATCCCGACGGCGCTTTCTCAAAACCTGCGCGACTTTGACCGGATTGTTGGGATTGTCGTCGGCGATGCCGCGGGAGGTTCTTGCACAGGGCGCTGCAGCGCAAGGTGCGTCGAAATCTCCCGTATCGAAATCTCCTGTCTGGAAATTCGCCATGATCAGCGACACCCATGACGCGGACATGCAACATACCCCGACCGGGGTTACGCCTTATCTGCCCCCCATCATCAGCTATCTTGTCGCCGAACATCCGGATTTTGTTCTGCAAACCGGCGATTTGATTACCGGCGCCCAAACGATGCCGACTTCACCGGCATATAAGCAATTTGACATGCAATACGCCAATTATAAGAAGGTAACTGCCCCGCTTGCCCAGGCGAATATTCCGTTGTACGTGATCCGCGGCAACCATGATTATGGGTTGTATAATGGAGAGCCGACGTTATCTCAGGCTTACCTGGCGGGCATAGCCAGCGCCATGCCGCAGAACGGTCCAACGGCTGCCAAGGGGTTATCCTATAGTTTTGTTCATAACAACGCAAAATTCATCATGCTCGACCAATTCGTCAATACAGCCGCCGGAATTGTTACGTTGCCCATGGATTGGCTAAAGGCTGAACTGCAGAACAATCAGGGGGTGCGCCATGTCTTCGTCATGGGGCACAGTCCGGTTTATACCCCCGACACCACTGCAAGCAGCAAGATGGCGCAGTTTAACCTGTTTGATCAGGCCAGCCTCCAGAGTAAGTTTTGGCAACTGCTCACAGATAATCACGTGACGGCGTATATTTCCGGACATGAACATCTTTATTTCCGGGGCAGGGCAAACGGGATCCCACAAATCGTGATCGGCAATTTAGGCTGTATTAGCAGCTATAACCCTGCCAATGTCGACCGCCGGTTGACCAATGTATTTCCGACGACGGCGGTGTCTAATGCGCAAGGTCGTCCCGGGTACATTGTTTTCACGGTGGATGATGGCAACCGTTCGATTACGGCTACGGAGTATTGGCTGGATCAGAATAACCAGAAATATGTTTACGACACGTTTGCGGTGATTCCTTAAACGATGTAGCATTCGGAAAGCGCGACAAGGAAACTTTCCAACCGAATCTAAGGGGATGGTAAACTTTGGGGTAATGTCGAAGTTGTTCAGTGGTCAAATAGGAAGGGAGGCCTAGGAAATGTTTTTTAATGGAGCCATTCGCAGAACTGCCTTGTCCCTGGTTATGGTCCTTGCGTTGATATCGGGCGGGATTGCGCAGGCGGACACGCCAGCAACGCCGCCACCGGCGGGAACGGCGGTTCAACTGCAAACCTACGGTGTTCTGCCCGTCATGGTGATGAACCTGACCCAAGTGCCGATCAATTTTAACGTTTCGACCAATCAGGCGGCCGCCTATGCGAAAGGGAACGTGCCGATCGCGATCGGGTTATCCGGCGTGGCGTATCCCCAAGCCGGCGGAACGACTCCCTCATTCAGCAATCCGACGACACCGACGACCATCCCCAGCGGTGCAACGAACGCTTCTTTGCAACCGGCGGCGTCAGCGTCCGGAACCGCCAGCAATACCAACTTCAGTTTTGTCAATGCGTTCGCCTTGTTTCCTTCCTGGAGCGGCACGGTGAACTTTCCCGGCACGGCTTACGTCCCCTATACTTATGCGAACGGCGGCGCCAGCATGGGCGGAACTCCCGGCTCGCAGGAGACCGGCAACTACTACAACTATACACCGCAGGCGGCCTATGGACAAAGCATGGCCGGCGCTTCGACCACATCGATCAACCTGAATCCGGTTTCCAGCAATGTTACCCCGCTGGCCGGCTATGTCATCAACATTAACAGCCTGGGTGGCGCTACAAGTTCGTATCAGGCGCAACAAAGCGCGTTTCCACCCCAACAGGACTGGGTGGAAGATGTGCTAACCCTGCTGGTGGATATTGAAACGATTGCCGAACCGTCGCCGATCGGCATTGCCGATATGGTTTACGGCATCTACAAATCGATCAAGGAGATGCTGGACTCGGGGTCGGAGACGTATACCAACGCCCCCTATCCCGCCACTTACAAAGGGATTAATGTAACCGCCGCCCTTGCGCCCGGCAATAATGGACTGACTCTGCCGCTGACCAGCGGAAACAGCAGCTATCTGGTCTATGAAACAAACGCGGCGGTTCAGGGGGGAACACCGGCGCTGGAACAACAGAATACGGTGATTGTATATACCTGGCGAACGAGCCCGCAAAATACATCGACCAATGAACGAAACTCGGCCGACACGCTGGTTGTGATGGTGATCAACCAAGCCGTGTACGCCGCCAACCAAATGCAGCAAAGTCTGAACAACGTTTCCGCTTCGAAGGTTGGCGCCGGAAAGCTGCAATACAAACCCAGCAAGGAACAGTCGCAGGACTCGATCAAACTGCTGGCGATTCTGAGTGCGATCGAGAAAAAGAATCCGCAGGACGCGAAAAAAATCGTGGAGATGTTTGGAATACGGGGCCAATATGGCAAAGCGAAACATGATCCGAATGCCCAAGCCGTCATCAAGCGAACGCTCCGCGAAGTATTCGAAAAACATCGGAGCGAAATTCCGGCGATTGAACAATATTTGACGAAGCTGCCGCATTGAGCACGGAAAATAAACGATAAAGCGAGGAGTAGCAATGCTGAAACGAAATATTGTCTGCTTTTGTTTGATGGTTTGCGTGGCTGCCTTTAGCGGTGCGGCGTCGGCTAATCCGCCCTACGCCAGCATTTTGGCATATACGCAGGGACAGAATATGCAACCGACGATGAACATGCTGGCGGTGCTCAATATTATCAACCTGACCCCCTGGGAAATCTATATTGGCGACCCTACCAACAAAACGGACATTATGAAGGGGTTTTCCGGGTCACAAATTCCGAATACACCCACAGCGGTGAACTCCTTTTGGCTGAAAGGGGTCACCGGCGCGAACGACAGCAGCGGCGGCGGCCAGCAAGCAAGCGGCACCAGCGGGTTCGCCTTTCACTCGGTGCAAATCGGCCTCAGCAACCCGAATAATTCCTGGGTCCAATCCAGCGCCAACAACAATAAGAATTACAACTCCAAGAGCATTGATTTGACAAGCAAAGCGAGCGCCACCACCCAGAAGCCCTATCAAAACTATGCCGCCCATACGGCGTACTTTTCTCTGCCGATTGTCGTCAACAGCACCAACGGGCAGCAAAATTCGAAAACCGCCGCCCTAAATTTCATGGTGACCGGGTCGGAAGGTTTCGCCACGGCCAGTGCGATGTCGATGGGCAAATATTCTTATATGGCAGCGTATGCCCTCAGCTTTGGCGACGGAACCAACAATTACGGCTGGGCGACGAACAATACCAATATCCCGTCGACTATGGGGGCTCCGCCTTATAACAGCACGCAAAAAGTAACGCAACTGCTCACCATTCAGGCCGCCGGCTCGCAAAGCGGCTGGGCGCCGTCGTCGATTACAGCCGGCGGTTCACTTTCCCACCCCGTTTACTTGAACACTGCCGCGCTCATGGTTCCCAATTTTTCCAACCTGTCCGGCGTCGGCGTGGTCCAGGGGATCAGTTACGACCTGGTCGCGCTGTTGCAGTCCGGCGATTACGCCAATTGCTCGCTGATCTTCATGGCAGTGCCGCATGGTTCGATAACAGCTGGCCAATAAGCGTGGCGACGCCAATCGACGAAATTAAAAAAGTGTGGCGGGACGAAAATAATAGCAGGGTTATCGTTGATTCAACGCGAATCAAAAGAGAAGTTATTTTTGGATGAGGCGGTTTTATAAGTTGTCTGTCGGACGAGTATGGCGATGCACAGTTATGATTGCGCTTGCGGGCCTATCCTTGGCGTTCGTCGGGTTCGGACCCGATCGGGGATTCGCCGCCGCGATGGATCCGGGAAGTGTCGTAAACACCCCGGCGACTCCGGCGGAAGCGGTAACCGCCGACGTGGCCGGCTATCGAATCGTGAACGGCATTGCGATTTATCCCATCCTGCCCGGCAATGAAACGGTCGTGCAGGGTCTGTTGTCCTCGTTGGCGCAGGACCCGGATTTTCAGGGCATCAGCATGACGCTGTACGCGCCGGTCGGGACCAAGCCCAAGATCCTGCTCGGCAACCAGAGTGAAGATCGGTTGCGGTACGCCGTACAGAAATTGAAAACGATCATGAGCCGGATGGGGGAACCGCATCGACTGGTGGTGGCCGCCTATCTGCGGGAAATTTCGATTAGCAACGACGACACGGTGGGATTGTCGTGGTTTTCCAATGGCATTCAGGGCGGGCTGACTTCGCCGAACACAACCAAGGTGACAAAAACCAAGACGCCGGGTTCGCCATTGGTCACAACCCGGACGGATACGGGATATACGGTGGGGATTCCGGACAATCTGCCGCTGCAGGTGGTTGGAAATCTGACCAAGTCGATGTCCAAGGGCAAGGTCATCGTCGGCAGTGAAATCACGATCGTCAACGGGGCCACCGCGGAACTGAAGAATGACGATTCGATGCCGGTACCGCTAAGCGGGGCTAATGGCCAGGTTACATTCAATACCCAGACCATCAGCAGCGATGTCAAGATCACGCCGACGATCGTGAAATTCAACGCGGAAAAACCCGAGGAAAGCATCGTTCGCCTCGACGTGGTCATCCAGCTCAGCGTGCCGACGGATACGGTGGTTTTCAGCGGCGGGGGCACTACGTCCTCCGCTTTGGAGTATACGACGCAAACCCTGACTTCCACCCACTATGTCAAGGCGAATAACGAAAAGATCATTGGCGGACTTTTTGCGAGTGACACATGGACGGACTCCCGAAGCGGAATCCCGATACTCATGAATATTCCCGTGCTGAAATATCTGTTTTCGACGAAAACCCGCAGTTTGCAGCACATGGCCTCCATCCTGACGATTGCCGTGCGGATTTTGCCGGTGGATAAGGAAACGGGATATGATTATTAAACGAAGCATGACTCAATCCTTTTGCCGCATAGGGCGCATGTGCCTGATCTTCTTCGTGTTGTTGGCCGGCTCCGTGGCGATCGCTGCGCCGGAGAACATTCCGGAGATCGTGGTGGAAAACGGCACGGTCATGTTGCCGATCGTTCATGGCAATGAACAGGCGGTGACTGGACTGTTGCCCTACCTGCAGCAGATGCCGGAGTTCGCCAACATGACCGTGACGTTATTGCAGCCCAAGGGCGCGCCGGCGATGGTGCTACTGTCCGGCGCCGACGAATCGTGGCTGCGGGCGGCGGCCACCAAGCTGCAGAACTTGCTGTCGGAGGGGGGCCGGCCGCACCGGCTGATTATCTCCGCTTATTTGCGGGAATTGGACATTACCAACAACCAGACGACAGGAATCGACTGGTCTTCTTTGACCGGCAATGTCACGTACGGTGTGAGCGCCTTGAATCGGGTGGTGCAACCCGATCTGGCCACGACAGTTGATACCATCTCCCATGGCTTGAACACACCGACCGGCGGATTCTATGGGTTTGACGCCCAGATGACGCGTTCCCTGTCCAAGAGCCGGGTCATCATGGGCAGCAATTTATACACGCCCAATGGCATTCAGGGCGAGATCCTGAGTCAGACCATCGTGCCGCTGCAAACTACGGACAGCAACGGAAATTCAACGTTGACCTCCCAGACGATCAGCAGCGACGTGAAGATCACGCCGACGATCGTGAAGTATAATGCGGAAAATCCCGCCGAGAGCGTGATCCGGCTGGACGTGTACATGCAAATGGCGTTGGTGACGGGGAGTGTACAGGTCGGAAATTCGTCGGCAAAGGAGTTCTCCACCAAGACGCTCACGACCATGGGGTTCGTGAAGCCGAACAGCAGCGTCTATGTAGTGGGCGTGTTCGCCGGCGACACCGAGACGAATTCCGTAAGCGGAATTCCGATCTTGATGAACATTCCATTTCTGAAACATTTGTTTAGCCAGAAAACCAAGCAGCTGACGCATAAAGTCGGCGTGTTGACCGTTTCGGTGCGCATACTGCCGGAAGGGTATTGAAGTCGGTAAGTGCTGCAAGACAGCGGAGGGTGAGGATACTTGCAATGAACCATTACAACGCGGGAAATGCGCGGCGAAAGCTGGCCGGGATCTTGCTATTGGCGCTCGTTGCCTGGTTTGCGGCGTGGACGCCGAGTGCTTATGCGGAGTCGCCGGAAAAGGTGGCGCCGACTCTCACGATCACGCTGTTAGATGAGGACGGCTTGCCGATCAGCGGCATAGGGCTCTCGGCGATGGCTGCGGACTTTACGGCGCATACGAAAGGCCGGGCGACGACGGACCGTGAGGGGAAAGCCGTGTTTCGGGGCTTGCCGAGCGGAACCTATTACTTTTTTGCTCATTTCAATGCGGTCCGCAGTCACTCCGGATACGGAATGCCGGCGATGATCCGGGAGTTCAAGTCTTCGCGCACGTTTTATTTGTCCGAGAGTCGGAAATTTGATTTAAGCGCCAATGCGGAAAGCACCTTCACGGTCAAAAGAGCTTCATTCATTCTTTTTGAGACTTACCTGCAAACGGTTCGCTCCGGCAAAATCATCATCATGAATGAAAAGAATGGAATCGAACAAATCATTCCTGTCGCTTCCACCGATTATCTGCAGATTTATTTGCCGATGCGCACCACATATAAGATCATAACGATCAAAGACAATGATTATGACTCCTGGATCATGGAGTTCTTCGCGCATGAACGACTGCGAATCGAGCTGTTGTAGATACTGGCCGGGCCGCTGTCCGGTTTTTCCTTATGAATCATAATTAAGGAGGCCTCGGAATGAACGCAAAACGAATCGCCCTGTTGCTGGTTGCTCTGGTGTTCCAGTTTACCGTTGCTGTCTACGGAAGCCCCGTTCCGGCGACCGACTACACCGATCCCGCCCATTGGTTGTCCTTGCCGGTATCCACCGACAAAGCCGTCGATGTATTTTATCTTTACCCGACGGTATTCCAGAAAACGGCGAAAAACGACCCGAACATTTGTGACATTGATAATCCCGGGATGTTGCAGAATTCCAAGCTGGCGTTTTCATTCCAGGCTTCGGCGTTTGAACCGGTGGGGAATCTGTACGCACCCTACTACCGACAGGCGGACGCCGCGTATACACTGACACTGCCGCTTGCGGAGCAGGCTAAAGTGGTTGGCGGGATCCCGGCGACTGATGGGTTGGCCGCTTTTGATTATTATATCCGGAACTTCAATCAGGGACGTCCATTTATTTTGGCCGGGCATTCCCAAGGTTCGAATGTCCTGCTGTATTTGCTTAGCGACTATCTGAAGGCGCATCCTGAAGTGCGGCAGAGAATGATCGCCGCCTATGTAATCGGCTATTCCATCACCCCGGAGTATCTGGCGAAAAATCCCCATTTGAAGTTTGCCCAGGGGGCGAGTGACACCGGTGTCATTGTTTCTTACAACACGGAGGCGCCGAAAGTGGCGGGGAAAAATCCGGTCGTTTTGCCGGGCGCCATGGCGATCAATCCAATTAGCTGGACGCGGAGCGAAAAACGGGCGCCCGCTGCCGAAAGTCTGGGTTCCATCGACCGGGACGAAACCGGGAAAATGATCACGCTGCCCCATTATGCGGATGCGCAGGTGAGCCTTGCGCGCGGTGTACTGATCTGCAGCACGGTCGATGTGAACAAGTTGTCGCCGGGGAACAAAGTATTTCCCAAAGGCGTTTATCATCATTACGATTATTTGTTTTATTACTATAATCTCAGGGAAAATGCCGCCAACAGAACGGCGCAATATCTGAAGGCCCGCGGGAATGGAGCGGATTTGCAGTAGAAAATGATGCGGGGTTACGGCGGATAGCAAATGGGGGGATAATGCATGAAACAGGCAGTGATTGCGATCCTGTTGGTATTTTGTCTGGGAGTGACGCAACCGGTTTTGGCCTGCACGACAATGCTCGTGGGCAAAGCGGCTTCGGCGGATGGATCGGTCATGGTATCCCATTCGGATGACGGATTGAACGATGCCAGCATGATTTATGTCCCGGCGAAGGATCACAAGCCGGGCGCCATGCGGGCCGTGTATTATTCACATGCGGCGCTGGACTTCAAACCGCAATGGGGCGCTACGATCAGCCATCGCATCGTGACGAAGGAGCGCGGTCCCAATTACGACATCAAGGATGTCCCGCCCAGCGTGCCGCTCGGCTACATTCCGCAAGTCGCGCACACGTACGCCTATTTTGACGCCAATTACGGCATCATGAACGAACATCAGCTCTCCATCGGCGAGTGCACCGATAAAGCGAAAGTGCACCCGGAGCCGGAACCGGGGAAACGGATTTTTTATTCGTCCGAGCTTTCCCGCGTAGCCCTGGAGCGGACGAAAACCGCGCGCGAGGCCATCCGGCTCATGGGCGAACTGATCGAAAAGTATGGCTACTACGGTACGGGCGAAACGCTGCTGGTGGCGGATCCCCATGAAGGTTGGGTCATGGAAATGGCCGGGTATGACATGAACGGCGCCGGCGGCGTCTGGGTGGCGCAACGGGTGCCGGACGATCAAATGTTTGTGGCCGCCAACCAATTCCGCATCCGTGACATTCGGACCAATGCCGAGGATATGATGTTTTCGGCGAATATCTTTGAAATTGCCCAGGCAAAAGGCTGGTGGACGCCGACGAGCGGCCCGTTGGACTTCGCCAAGGTTTACGGGGACGGCGAGTTTCATCATCCGTACTATTCGTTGCGGCGGGTATGGCGGGCGCAGTCGTTGGTCGCGCCGTCGCTGGGCTTGTCGCCTTGGGTGGAAGGGCCGTTTACCCGCGCCTATCCCTTTGCGGTAACTCCGGACAAAAAACTATCGGTCAGCGATATCTTTGCGATTCATCGCGACAATTACGAAGGCACGGAGTTCGATTTGACCAAAGGCCTGGCGGCCGGACCGTTCGGCGATCCCAACCGGTTCGAAGGGAATGCGGAGGGGATGGCGGATAAAGAGGGCAAGTTGACGCCGGTCATTGGCGAATTTGAGCGACCGTTGAATATTTATCGCTGCGTCTATGCGCATGTGAACCAATCCCGGAGTTGGCTGCCGGATGCGATTGGCGGGGTGGTGTGGTTCGGGCCGGACCGTCCGGCGACTGCGGTGTTGATGCCGTTTTACGCCGGCGCCACGGACTTGCCGACCCCGATTCAGAAAGCGGATATTCTCAAGTTTGACCGCAACAGCATGTGGATGGCGTTTAACTATGTGGCGAACTATTCCATGCTCAAATATTCCTATATGATCAAAGACATTCACGCGGCGCGTGACCGGTTCGAAACCGGCGCTTTTGACCGACAACCCAAACTGGAAGCGGAGGCGCTGGCGCTCTGGAACAAGGGCGATCAGGCGGGGGCGCGGGAACGGTTGACCCGTTACAGTGACCAAAATGCCAGGGTAATACTGACGGATTGGTGGAAATTGGCGTCGAATCTTTATCTCAAATATAACGACGGCTATCTCAATACGCAAAAGGCGATTGCCGATCCGGTGTTTTACCCGGCCTGGTGGTTGAAACAAGTCGGCTATGAAGATGGACCGACAAGCTATGCGCCGAAAGGGAAACGGGAATCGAATGAAATAGAGTAAAAAACGGCCGCCTCATACAGGGTTGAAACCTTGTTGTGAGGCGGCCGTTGCACTTTATGTCGTCGTTTTTTTGGTGGGACTAGATTTTATGGCGGGTCAGAAAATCCTGCATGGCCGATAAGACGATTTCCGGTTGTTCTTCCGGCACGAAGTGACCGCAGTCCGGCACGGCGAATCCGCTGACATTGGCGGCGCGTTCCTGCCAGCCGGCCAGGACGTCCCAGAGGCTGCCGACGACGCCGTTGGCGCCCCAAAGTACGAGCAACGGAGTCTGGATGGTTCGTTCCCTGTCCTGCAAATCGTATTGCATGTCGATTGTTGCTGAAGCCCGGTAATCCTCGCTGATTCCGTGAAGTGTCTTCGGATCAGCGAAACAGCGGGTATATTCCTGCAACACGTCTTCGGGAAAACGATGTCTGGCTTTGGGACCGATTTTGCGTTGCAGATTGAAATGAATGAAGAAATCCGGATCGGCGCTCAAAAGTTTCTCCGGTAGCCCATCCGGCTGGATATAAAAGAACCAATGCCAATATTTCGTGGCGAAGTCCCGGTTGGTGTCCCGGTACATGTCATAGGTCGGCAGGATGTCCAGGAGTGTGCAGGACGCCACTTTTTCCGGGTGATCCATGATCAGGCGGTGGCAGACGCGGGCGCCCCGGTCATGCCCGGCCACATGATAACGTGAAAAACCCAGCTTCGCCATGACGGCCACCTGGTCGTCGGCCATGGCCCGCTTGGAATAATTCGAATGGTCCGACAGACCCTGCGGTTTGGAACTGTCGCCGTAGCCCCGGAGATCGGTCGCCACCACGGTGTATTTTTCCGCGAGCTGCGGTGCGATGAACCGCCACATGATGTAGGTTTCCGGATGCCCATGCAATAGCAGGATCGCTTCTTTGCCTTGGCCGCCGACAACGGTGTTGATCTGGATCCCATCGCCGACATCCACCGTTTCGTGGGCGAACCCCTGGAAATAGTTATTTGCCAACATAAACAAGCCCTCCTTGACGTATTCTTTTATCATCATTATCCCAGTTGCCATTCCGAGTGTAAAATACCGGTTTGCTATTTTTTAATAGTTTTTTTCTATAGATGGCTGTATAATGACTTTATCCTGCGGTACAGCCGCAAATCATGGAGGAATGCGCATGACGCTGACACAGATGCGATATTTCATGGAAGTCTGTAAAGAACAAAGCGTCACGAAAGCAGCTGAGAATCTCCATGTGTCGCAGCCGACGGTGACTATTGCCATGCAGGAGCTGGAGGCGGAAACCGGCCTGAATTTGTTTCTGCGCAGAGGAAAAAAGATCAGTGTCACGCCAGAAGGAGAATTCCTTCTGGCCAGAATCCGCAGCGTAATTCATAGCGTGGAACAATTGAATAATGATGTTCTGGATTTTGTGAATACCAAGAATCATATCAAGCTGGCTTTGCCGCTGCAGGTCGGTTCGTATCTGATTCCCATGATTTTCGAAGAGTTCAAGCCCCGGTATCCCGAAATAAACCTGGAAATCGTGGAACTCGGCGGAATGGATTCTTTGCGCATGGTGGAACGGGAAGAGCTTGATCTGGCCATTACGATCTACGAAGTCGACTTTTGCGGTGGTTTGCACTACACACGCTTATTTGACAGCGAGTGCTGTTTCTGCACGTACCTAGACCATCCTTTGACGTCGAGGAAACATGTCGAAGCGACGGATCTGGCAACGGAGAATTTGGTGATGCTGCAAGGCGGTTTTTTCATCAACCGGATGGTCCAACACGTTTTTGCCGATGCCGGTGTCAAACCGGAAGTGGTTCTGCGTTCGGCGCAACTGCACACGGTGAAAAATCTCGTAAACCGCAAGCTGGCTTCAACGTTTCTGATGCGAGAGACGGTGAGGGACGATCCGGGAATCACGGCGATTCCGTTCGAACCGCCGCTGCGGATTCAGGCCGGGATCGTCACCAAGCAGAATCGACGCATTTATTCCGATGTACGAAAATTGATCGATTTCGTGCGAGAAAAGTTCCAATAAATTGCGTCAGCTATCGCTGTCAACCGGAACTGGGATCGGGAGCTTCCGCTACTTGGTTCGTTCTTCGAATTGCTGTTTGAAAATGATATAATGAGTCCAGTCTGGGAAACCAAAATGTTTGGGAACGCGGAAAGGATTAGAACGCATGGGATTACAAATTGTTGCCGTCGGCAGTAATATGCTGATCGCCGAAGAAGTGTTGAATGCGGTAAGGGTGATCGTCGGCGACGTTGCCGAGATCATGGCCGCAACTACCACTTCGCTGACTGATGATCGGCTCGGGGATATTTTTGTATGTGCGGTTACGCAGAAGGAGCCTTTATCCCGGGTGGTTCCGGCGGAAAAGATGGTCGTTTTGGATTTGCGTCCGACTTCGCAGTTTTTTATGCGTGTTTCCCGCATTCCCGCCGGCGAGACGGTTTATATTTTTAATTCCAACATCAACTATGCGCGATTGTTGAAGCAATCCTGCGACGCATTGCATATCCAGTCGGTCGAGTTCGTGCCGATCGCCTATGAGGACATGCCGGGCGATGAAGTGATTGCCAAACTTCGGCAGGCGCGTTACATTATCGGGGTGGGCAAACTGGTCGAAAAGGAAGCGCTGCTGTCGGACCGCTACCGGCAATATTTGCGGCCGGATGTCACGATCATCGGCAATACCCGAGTGGCCACGATGCAGTCGGCCTTTTTGCTGATACAGAGGGTGACGGAGTATTTTCATACGACAACGTCAAAACAAATCGCGGTGTTGGCCGCGGAGATGAAAGAGCTCTCTGAATCTTCCCAAGCTGACCGTGAACGATATGCCGGCATCGCGACGGAGATCGAAAAACTGATTTCGGAAAGCGACAGTTCCATTTTTGCGTTACGCGATACGATCATGAAGTCCTTTGCCGCGCAAATCGATCCGAATATCAGCTTGACTGCCAATGATTCAACGCGAAAACATGACCCGGCGTCGACCGATTCCAACGCCGACATCGTTCATGCGCTGGAAGATATTAATGTATTGAGCAGTAACGTCAGACATTCCGAAAAGGCAAACCACTAACCGGCAGCAGGGAGCAGATCCTGCCAAGTCGGACACCACGACGAACGGGGCTGCGGAACACCTTTGATCAAGGATTCCGCAGCCCCGTTATATTTTTCGGCTTGCACCGACAGATCATGATTCCGGAAAGGAATTCGCAAAAAACTTGAAGAGTGTTTGGGCGGCATGACTCAGGTGTTTGAGCTTCTTTTTGGCCAGCCCGACCGAAATGGTCAGCGGTGGCGACAGTGTTACGGCGCGCAGGGCGCTGCCGTCGAAGGCGTCTTTGGGCAACAGCGCAACCCCGGAGCCGGAGAGGATCAGATGCTTGACCATCTGGATGCTGTTGGTTTCGAAACAGATTCGCGGTGTGAAGTTTTGCCGGTTAAATTCGGTGTCTAATATATGACGCAACGCGCAAGTGTCTTTGGGAGCGAGGAAAGCTTCGTGCTTCAGAGCGGCCAGCGGGACACTTTTTCGATTCTTCCAGGGGTGGAACGGAGAAGTGTAGACAACTAGTTCTTGTTGCTCGAGTTGAATGAAGTCCAAGGCATCCATATTGTCGTCGTTGATGACCAGGCCGAGATCGATCCGTTCTTCCTCCAGCATTTTTTTGATGGAGTATGAGCCGTCTTCGATAAAGGTGATCTTCAGCTCGGGGTAAATGGTGCGGAACTTTGCCAACAAAAAGGCGGCGACCGATAAACTGGTAATGGGGGAAATGCCCAGATTGATACAACCGCTGTTCAAGTTTCTAAGTTCAGCGGCTTTTTGCGTTGCTTTCGAGACATCGTCGATTACGATCGAAATGTGGCTATAGAATATTTCACCTTCCGGGGTCAGGACGGCCTGCTTTTTATTGCGCTCGAACAGGACGATCCCCAGTTCGTCCTCAAGTCGCCGGATGGCGGTCGTTACGCTGGGTTGTGATATGTACAGCTGTTCCGCCGCGCGGGTGAAACTTTTCAGATTGCTTACGGTCAGAAAATATTCCAGTTGCTTGAGTTCCCTGCCTGCTCCTCAACATAACAATGCGATTTCAGCCGCCAATGATAGTATAGCACGTTTAGCGGGCGGGAATAATGGGATGCGGGCCAAGGTGGCGCTTCCCCAGGATAGTTTGTGTGAATGATAGGATAACAACTCCGTATCATCGGGCCGGCGGCTTTGTGGTACAGTTAATTTGATAATTCAAACGAATCGCGCAAAAGGGGATGGGGTTATTGGATAAGGCTTGGGTGGAAATGATGTTCGAAAAAATGGGACGGATAGGCAAGACGGAACCGGGGTATACACGCCTTGCCTATTCAGAGGCGGATTGGGAAGCCAAGCGGCTGATCATGGATACGATGGAGGAAATGGGGTTGCAGGTCCGGATGGATGCGGCGGGGAACATCATTGGACGGTTGGACGGCAGCGACCCGACAGCGCCGGTAGTGGCGGCTGGCTCGCATGTCGATACGGTCCCGGAAGGCGGCAACTATGACGGCTCGGTCGGCGTCATCGGTGCGTTGTGCGCGGTGCAACGCCTGCAGGCGCGGGGGGCGACGAGGAATCCGCTGGAAGTATGGGTGTTTGCCGGCCACGAGTCCAGCCGGTTTGGGTTTGCCCATCTGGGCAGCCGTTCCATCTGCGGCATGGCGGATCCGGAAAAATGGGCCAAGATGCAGGATCCAACAGGCAATACAGTATCACAGGTTTTGGCGGCGCGGGGCCTGGATTTCGCAAACATTGAATCGGCGAAACGCAATTCGGCGGAACTGAAAGCGTTTTTCGAGCTGCATATCGAGCAAGGCCCGATTTTAGAGAATGCCAACACTGCCATTGGGATTGTCACGGATATTTCAGCGCCGATCCGGCTGTCCATCAAGGTCTATGGCACGCCGGCCCATTCGGGCACCACGCCGATGGATGTTCGGCATGATGCGCTGCTGACGGCTGCCCGCATTGTCGCGGCAGTTCGCGAGCACGCCGCCGCGGCGGCAGCCGAAGGCGTCGTCGGCACAGTCGGGATGCTGAAGGCGAGTCCCAATGCCATGAATGTCGTGCCCGGATTTGCCGAAATGTGGATTGATGTGCGGGGCGTAAATTTTGACAGCGTGACCCGGGTCATTGAGAAGATCAGGGAAAGTGCAGCGAATTTTGCGGCGGCGGAAGGCGTCAAACTCAATATCGACGTGATTTCTTCGGCCAAGGCGGTGCACCTGGACGACGAGTTGATGCGAGCGGTGGCCGACGCCTGCGAAAAACTGGCGGTTTCCCATTTGCGGATGATTGGCGGCGGCGGCCACGATTCCCAGAATATCGCCCGGATTGTCCCGACCTGCGTACTGCACATACCGTGCCGCAACGGAATCAGTCACACGCCGGAGGAGTTTGCGAAAATCGAAGATATCATGACCGGCGTTGATGTGCTGACCGAAGTCATGGCGAATGTAGCCAACGGTCCTATTGAAAATAAACAGGAGGGAATACAATGATGATTTGGGTAGGGTTGGTCATTGTTATTGCGACATTCTATGCAATCATAAAAAACTATGAAACGCGACTGGTCCTGTTCGTTTCCGGGATCGTGATGGCTATTCTTGGGGGAGGATTGGTCGGCGCCTTCAACAGTTTTGTCAAGACGATGGTAGAGGGCGGGTTGGTGCCCACGATTTGCACGGTCATGGGGTTTAGCTATGTGATGGATTATACCGACTGCACCAAGCATCTCGTCTACTTTATGACCAATTTGCTAAAAAAGGTGAAGATCCTGTTGGTTCCGGGCGCGGCGCTCGCCACTTTCGCCATCAACATCGCGCTGCCGAGCGCAGCGGGAGCGGCCGCGGCAGTAGGCGCGCTTTTGATTCCCACGCTGATTGCCACAGGCGTTCACCCGGCATTGGCGGCCAGTGCTGTGTTTCTGGGAACCTGGGGCAGCGTCATGAGCCCCGGCCTGATGTTTAATCCGCAAATCGCCAAGATGGCCAAAGTCGATGTGATGTCGGTGATTGCCACTTTTAGCGTACAGGTGATGGCGGCCGCCGTTGTTGCGGCGGTATTGCTGGCCGTTATCGCCCATGTTCGGAAAGAAGGGGCAGGGAGTCAACATTCCGGGCAAACGATTGCGGATGAAGAAGACTTTCACATCAATTATTTATGGGCGATTATCCCGGTGATTCCGCTGGTTCTGTTGATTCTGGGCAGCAAGCAGGTTCGACTCATCCCGGAATTCAGTGTGCCGCAGGCAATGGTCGTGGGAACGGCGCTGGGAATGCTGGCGACTCGTGCCAATCTCGCCGAGGCAACGAAAAAGTTTTTTAAGGGCAGCGGGGACGGATTCGCCGATATTGTCGGTCTGATGGCGGCAGCGGCTGTGTTTACGCAAGGGATGACGGTGATTGGTTTGACCGGGGCGCTCATTGATGTAATGAAAAATTCGCAGCAGATCGCCAAAGTGGCATCCGCTTTCGGCCCGTTTATGATCGGGGTGGTGTCCGGTTCCGGCAATGCGGCGGCATTGGCCTTTAACGGCGCTGTCACGCCGCATGCGGCGCAGTTTGGTTACGGAATCGTCGAACTCGGGTCCATGGCCCAGATCGGCGCCGGATTGGGTCGCACCATGTCGCCGGTGGCGGGAGCGGGAATCATTTGCGCCAAGATCGCCGGGGTCAATCCGATGGAACTGGCGAAACGCAATGCGATACCGACGATTGTCGCCACGCTGTTGGTAATGTTTACGTTGTTGTAAACCAAGTTCGCAGCGTTTTTCGCACTGCGGGCGAACTTATACGCGAAAGCGGGATCATTCGGAATACGGCTGATATTTGGATAGCAGGTTTTTGTTTACTCAGAAACAAAAACCTGCTATAGTTTTATTGTTTCCAAGTAAACAAAAAGGAGGCTGCTATGAACCGAAAGTTGGACATCATAGATTCGCTGACGAAGATCGCCGAACATTCCGCGTTGCTGCGGCATGGCGATTCCGTCGTATTGGACGGGTTGAACCTGGCGGAAGTCCATTGTATCGATCGAATCGGCGTCGCTGATCATGCGAATGTTACTAAAATCGCCGACACAATGCGGCTGACGCGGGGAGCCATCAGCAAAATCACCAAAAAATTGCTGTGCAAAGGCTTGATCGAAAGTTACCAACGGCCGGGGAACAACAAGGAAATTTATTTTCGGTTGACGGCGGGCGGACGGCAAATTTTCGAGGAACACCGAGTATGCCATGTTAAGGCCCGGCAAGATAAGCTGGCGGTGTTGGCGGGATACAATGACGAAGAACAAGCCGTTATTTTGAAATTTCTTCAGGATATTCTTTGCTTGAATGGCGGCGAAACAGATGTGTAAGAGATGGGAAGGAGCATTTTCATGAGCCCTCGTAGTCAGATCCAGTATGCAAAAATCGGTGTTTTATCCCTGGCGCATATGCTTAACGATTTATATAGCAATTACCTGCCGCAATTGTTCCCGTTTCTGGTGGTTCTCAGCCCCGGTTTTACGGCTACCCGCGCCACGATTATGGTGTCGGCGTTCACTTTCACTTCGTCCATGGTCCAGCCGTTGTTCGGTTATTTTCTGGACCGAAAAGGCAAGCGCTGGCTCGTTCATGTGGGAACCTTATGGATGGCGGTGATGCTGAGTCTGACTGGCTGGGTGGACAATTATTGGCTGATGGTGCTTTTGGCGGCTTTGGCGGGGCTGGGTACCGCCGCGTTTCATCCGCAGGCTTCGACGATGGTCAATGTCCTGAGTGGCGACTATAAAGCCGTCATGCTCTCATTCTTTGTCGCCTTCGGTAATGTCGGTTTTGCGCTGGGGCCGCTGCTGCTGGTGCCGCTGTTTGAAGCGTATGGGTTGAAGGCTACGGCCGTAACGGTCATTCCCGGCGTGTTCGTGGCGATATTATTGTATTTTTTTGCGCCGAGTAACACGGACTTGTCGGGTTCCGTTCCAGAGCTGTCTGCAGTTATCCGATCCCTGAAAGCATCCACCCGGGAACTGACGGCAATTATCGGGGTCATAGCGATCCGTTCCTTGTCCTATTCCGGTATGTTGGCGATTATGCCGCTGTACTTCAAGTCGCAACATTTATCCAACATTGCGGCGAGCCATTTGCTGACCATCATGCTGTTTGCGGGTGCGGTGGGCGGTCTTATGGGAGGATTCCTCTCCGATTATTACGGGCGCAAGCAGCTAGTGGTCGGGTCGTTAGTGATGTCCACGCCGCTATTTTTTGTGTTCTTCTACACGCACGGAGCATGGAGTATGCTGTTTCTGGCTCTGGCGGGAGCGGCGCTGTTGTCCAGCTTTTCCGTGACCGTGGTGGCTGCGCAGGAAGCGATTCCGGACAATAAAGCTCTGGCGGCGGGTTTGACCATGGGTTTCGCCGGTGGAATCGGCGGTCTGGCCGTGATTCTGATCGGCCGGGTCGGCGACCGGTGGGGATTGGAGGCGGCGATTTTTATTCTTTTCTTACTGCCGTTGATTGCGGGACTGGTGGGCTTGCTGATGCAAGATCGTCCGGCGGCCCGGCTGCAACGCCAAGCGTCAGAAACGGCGTAACGGGCATATCCAGGTGTTTGGATAACTACTGAATGATAGTGGAAGGCAAAAGGGGAACTGGGTTTTATGTAGAATAAAAGCATTATCAGTTTTTTGCGATTTTGTGCAGAGGAGCAGCAAGATGCCGGAAACGTTAAAGAATATTGTGATCGATATTTTTAAATTGTTATCCGCTATTTTGGTGCTGGTGTTTTTTTTGGGCAAAGTGCCCTCCTTCAAACAATTGTTTTTCCGAAAGCCCAGTAATCGGGGCGCACTGGGTTTGGCAGTGTTTTTTGGCATTTTTGGCATTGTCGGCACGTATGGATTCCCAGTTGAGAATGCTACTGCCAACGCCCGGGCGGTGGCGGTAATTGTCGGCGGTCTTGTCGCCGGACCAGGCGTGGGACTGGGCGCCGGGCTGATTGCCGGGATTCACCGTTTGCTTTTGGGAGGTCTTACTGCGCAGGCTGCCATGATCTCCGTTGTTCTACAGGGGTATCTGGCCGGAAAATACTTTGAATGGATCAAGCGGCGCGTGACTTGGAAAGAAGCCCTGGGTATCGGCGCGCTGCTGGAGTTTTTGCATTTTGCGATCGTGCTGGCCATTACCAGGCCGTTTGACGAAGCGTGGGCGGTTGTCAGCTTGATTGCGCCGCCCATGGTTTTGGTCAATTCAGTGGGAGTGTTGTTTTTCCTGGTGGTCCTTGATTCCATTATTGAAGAGCATCCTCCCAAGGTGGAGCCGGTTGCGGTCGTGGAACCGCCCCGTCCCTCGGAACGCGTCAAGATCGTGATTCCTTTGCGATTGGAGGACAAGACGGTCGTAATCAATCAGGAACGGATTATATTTGTCAAAGCCTTAGGACAGAGAAAATCCGCAGTGCACACTACGAAAGGGATCTTCGAAGTCAATTGCACATTGAAGGAAATTGAAGAAAATTTGGATGTGAACAAGTTTTTCCGAACGCATAAGAGCTTTGTTGTGAACATGGACCGGGTAACGGAGATCATTCCCTGGTTCAGTGGGACGAGTCTGTTGGTGTTGGATGGAACTGACGAGAAAGATATTCCGGTGAGTCGGCATTATATGAAAGAGTTTAATGCTCGTATGGGCATACTTTAAAAACGGAATAACGGCGTTTGTTTTTGCAGCTAAAACGGTTCCCGCAGCAGGTGGGGGCCGTTTTGACGTTTCAGGGGGAATATGGGCTGAAAATCAGACGGCAAATCCTGCATTTCAGGTCAAATAATCGACATGATCGATAAGAGTGCGAAATTTTCGGTTAATTTTTAGGTATGATATAAGCACTGAAAGAAGAATCTGGACAAAAGGAGTGGGGCTGATGGATAAGTCGGGATATTTTCCGGGGGCAGTAGTCGGATTGGCAGTTGGCGCCGTGATTTTTCTTGCGATTGCCTTTATGACGGCCAAATGGTAAGGATAATTTAGTATTTGGAGGTGAAAAGGATGTTGGGGAAAATGAACAGGAGTAATTTTCTCAAAGGAATGGCGGCAGGGACTGTGGCGGGATTTTTTGCCACGCAGGGTCTCAGCGCTTCGATTTTTCGCAGCTCACTGGTTCCAGCCAAGGCCAAAAAGGAGATCAATATTGGCGAACTGAAGGGAATCAAGATCAAAACCATCTCCGAAACCAGTTGGTTCGATAATTATGTGCAGCAAAACGATTTTAAAAAAGCGGGGGGGTCGTTGGTCTCTCAGTACGATGTCGCCTTTAGCAGTTCGGGTGTAGCGGCTGGTTATAAGGGGAACAACGCCGGCGGTTATTCATCGCTGCTCGAGTTTGAGTTTTTGGACGGGTCGAAGAAGAAAATCTTGATGGATACCGGCTGGAATGTCGAATGGATGAGCAAGCGCTATGAAGAGGAAGGCATCGACAAAATGCTGCGCAACAACGAAATCGAGGCGTTGTTCATTACTCATGACCATTACGATCATTTCTGGGGGCTGGAGGCTGCTTATAAGTATAAACCGGATATCACTATGATGATCCCGAATTCGTTCATGCCGGCCAGTTATCAATTGATTGCCGGCGGAAATTTTCCCAAACCGCCGATCAAGAATGCCATTCCGCACACGGGTAAGTTGATCAAGCACGATTTGAACAAGATTTATCCTTTGTATCCCGGGGTGGCCGTGGCGACGTTCAACTGCCCGTGTGGTCGCGGAGTGGCGGGAGAACAGGTGTTTGTCTGCAATGTAGCCGGCAAGGGAGTTGCGACGATTACCGGGTGTTGTCACATGGGGTTGATTACACTGCTCGAGTACATCAAGAACAATATCAAAGGTGGTGACAAGGTCTACGCGGTGTACGGCGGATTGCACATTTCCCCCTATGACGACTGGAATCCCCAGAACGACGACTTGGTCCGTACGATCAAGAATTACAAGGTGGAGCGCTTGGGTTGCAACCACTGCACTGGTTACATCACTGTAGAAAAAATGATTAGCGCCGGGGTGCCGGTTATCAAGGGGACCGCCAAAAACAAGACGAAGCGGGACATTTATCTTGGCAATGGCGATACCATGATCTTGTGAAGCGGGAGGGGAGAAGGATGAAAATCATCGATTGGGTCAGCGTGCGAAGGCTGGAATCACGTTGGGGCCTGTTCGCGTCCGGGTTCGTTAACCTCGCGGCCATGTTGGCGGTTTTTATGATCTTGTGGCGTGTTTTTATGGATCCGCGGGGATTGTTCCGGATGTACACACCCATGTATGGCTATGCGTATGTGCAGTGGTTTTTGGTTGCCGTTCTGACGCTGCAATTGGTCCTGAAATACTGGCCATTGCAAGACGCGTCCTTTTTATCCGGACGGCATCCCGCGTTGAAGGGAACGGTTTTGTTTGCCTTGAGTACGTTTTTTATGTTGTTCATGGTTAACGTTGTGTTCAAATATACGGTCGGTGCCATGGCGGTTCCGTATTTCAGCGAGACCAGTTTGCTGCAATTGAAACAAAACGCGTTTAATGCGCGGGAGTATTCTCATCAGGCGATCACGATGTTCGGCGGGCTGTCGGCGCTGATGATTCCGATTTGGGTCTTGCATCTGAAAAACTGGCCGACCCAGGAGATCCCCCGTGGCAGCGGGTATTTGAGCAGCTTGTTGATGATCATGTTTTTCGCAACGATCGGCTATTTTCTGCTGTATCACCCCCATCTGGGCATTTTATTTTACCCATGGCAAACGTATGCGGCGGCGGTTCCCTGGTGGGAAAACTATGCCAACACGTTGCACAGCAACTATTTGCTGGGAATGATGATGTCGTGGACGGCTGCCTTGTGGATTACGCAGGTTACTTATGAAGGATATCCATACAAGCTGATCAAGCATCCGTACTGGCGGGCGCTGGGCGGGATCGCCGGAACCTTTTTGTTCGGGTTGATCCTGTATAGCGGATTCCATTTCTTGCAGGAGATGGCCTGGGGGGCGCCGGTACGCGGGGGTAAATTGATTGGAGCGGTGGATTGGCGCTATTTGCATAGTGGAGAAATATCTTTGTTCATGCTGTTGATTGCGCTGGTCTGGGGGTTCTATTTCAAGAACTGGCCGCGTCAATACTCCATGGAGGTGAATTTCTTCGCCCGTACGGTGATTGTAGGGATTGGGACCTTTCTGTTCTACACTTTCTATTACAAATATAATCCAATCCTGCTCGGGCAGCAGGCGGGTTACTCGAATCCGCTCCAATTCCCGCTGGCCGCGACTACTCTGATCGTTGCCCTTCTTTTGGGGCATAGCTGGTTTTTTGATATGTGGCCGGGCGAGAAGGTGACGAATCGGCAAGAGATTTTGGCGCAACACACGCCGCAAGAGCGGCAGGAGTAACAGAGCTTGGCGACAAGCGGAGGCGGGACCATGGAGGAACAAAAGCGTCAAACCCGGCGGAGTTTTTTGCTCGATAATATGAAGCAAATTTTTGTGGAGCCGGTTTGTTCTTTGACGAAGGAGCTGAAAGAGTGGCAAGACGATGAAGCGTTGCTGGCTTCTCCCGCTTCCGCGAACGATTATTTCGCGTCGTATGAAACCTGCTATGCCTTCCTGGCGGAGGTGTCGCTGGAGGAACTGCAACAGGATGCGCTGAGACTGGGAATTGAGTTTGCCGGTAAAAGCAAATATGAGCTGGCTCGCCTGATTTTCGATCATCAGGCGGAAACGGCTCCGCGAGATGGAGAAGGAGAGGAACATGATTCGGACGCCGGTCAGTCTTGATGCGGATGTGGACATGCAAGTCAGGTTTTTGTTTGAGAACCTCGTTTTGCGTTTAATCGCTACCGACAAGGCGCATGATTCTTTGCGGTTCAAATATATCAGCCCGGAGTGGGTCGGCAATCCGGGCTGGTATTTTTGGCCTCGCGACAGTTCCGGCGTCTTTCTGTTGCGGTTGGATTCGGCCAGGGAAGAAGGCCGCGCCATTTGTTCGCAATGGCAGGTTTATTACTACCCTGGTTTGGACGAAGAACTGTTTGAAGCGTATACGTTGGATGAACAGATGGTTCGGGTCAGTGATTTGTTTGATTCGGAACCACCTGTGTGCGAATGCCGTTGTGAATGTTGCGAAGCGGATCATGCAACGGCGCCTTTGGATTTGCCAGGCGGGATCGGTGTGCCGCGCCCGGATGTTCGGCAAAGATTAAACTCCTGGTTGTTTTGGGTCGGCGATATGGATTGGGTGTGGCAGGACGGAAGTTTGCGGAGTTGTACGGTAGAAGCGCCGCAGCTGTCAAAAACATGGGCTTGTTGCGATCGTTGGGCAACAAATGAAGACGGCGTGGAAGTTTTGTTGAAAAAGGCTGGCGCACTGGACCGGAATTTGCCGGCATGGGAGATTTGTCAGGGATTTGTTGGTGATTTTTTGAATGATTTGCGGGGAATCGGGATCCGCCATGGGTTGCTGGAGGAAGGTGTCATGGACAGGGACGGGATATATCGAAAACAAATCTATGGCATTACCGGGGCGGACGACGGCGTGTGACGAGCAAGCTTTGCCGCCGGATGACCAGGTTTGACCGGGCATCGGCCCGGTCTTTTTGTGTTGGGAACCTATATAAATGGGGTGGATTTCAATCGGCGGGCGATAGAAATGTAGTAAATCAGCAACGGTTTTTGGTGCGTTTGGGGAATAAATGATGTTCTTTCACCACACAATGATCGATTGCCAAGAGCGGGATCAAAACGCCAAATGCCGAATTGACGGGATTTGTTAGATTTGGCACGAAAGTTGCAACAATTTCTTCTTTATATGATTAGGTTGGACAGGGGGAGCATTATGAAGGGAATCGCATCTCGGTACGTGAAAATCTTGACGCCCATCATGTTGGCGGCGGCGTTGATCCTGATTTCCGGGATCTTCTGGTATGATTGGCAGAATCAGCTGTCGATCAATGCCGAAACCAGCAAAAAGAATGTCGAAACCGCCAATAATTCGTTGCAAACGTGGCTTGGGGATCAAATCAGCATTGTCCGAACGTTGTCGGAGGATCCCCGGTTGGTAGCGGCTTGCGCCAATCCTTCGGATCCGGCGGCGGTCGAGGCCGCCCGGGCTTTTTTAAAGTCCGTGCATGGCAAGTATCCATACTATGAAAATATTCCGCTGGTGGCGAAGCTGCCGGCGAACGCATCGATCGATGTAATGGCCGAAGGGAAGACGGTTGCGGTAAAAAGCGGTCAATTCTTCATTGATACGGTTGATAACAAGACGATCGGCAAAGGCGGCGCGTCGGCCCGGTTTATCAAGGAGGTTTTTGACGGAAAACCTTATTTTATCAGTCACGTATATCCAAGCTTTTTGCGTGGCAATCCGCTGTTTGTCATTTCGGCGCCGGTCAAACGTTACGGAGTTGTGATCGGGGCGGTTATGGTGGCCCCTCAGATGAACTTTTTTACGGACCGGTTCGTGAATAGCGTGCGGATGGGGGAAACCGGCTATGTCTTTATGATGGATGACCGGGGAATGATTATTGCCCATCCGGCGAAAGAAAACATATTGAATGAAAAAATGGTCGAACGCTTCAAACCGCTGCTTGATAAGGCCAAAACCGAAAAAGAGCGCTTTATGTTGAACTTTGACGGGAGCGACAAGAGTTATTTTTGCGGCCGGCTGGATAGTGATCCGAGCCGGGCTACGAATCAATGGTATTTGATCGCCACGCAGGAACGGTCGGAAATCATGGCGCCGTCGATTCAAATCGCCTGGATGATCGGCGCGTTCATTCTGGTGACGTTCGGGGCGTTGTACATGCTCGTGTTTTGGGTGACCCGGCGGTTGATTCTGGCGCCGCTCGGCGAGACGACTGTTTATCTGTAACGGGCGGGCAAGGGAGATTTTTCGATCCGCTTTAAAGAGGAATTGCTGGCGCGGAATGACGAGTTCGGAAACTGGGCCCGATCGATGCAGACGATGATTTCGAATATTAAGGATATGATCGGCAAGGTGGCGAAGACGACCGAGCAGGTTGCCGCAGCTTCGCAGGAAATGACGGCATCGGCGCAGCAGACCTCCGAAACATCGCTGCAGGTAGCGGAAGCGGTGGCGCGTGTTGCCCGCGGTGCGGAGGAAGGCAGCGAGGCCAAGGAAGAATCGGGCCGAACCGTTAAGGAATTGGTAGGGCGCATGGAAAGCGTACAGCACCATGTGAACGACATGGCGGAGTTTACCCGGAATGCCCAGGCCAAGACGAGCGAAGGCGCCAAGACGGCGGAGGTAACTATCGAGCAGATCGCCGCTGTGAACCGGAGCGCGCAACGAGTGGGGATGGCGCTCGGAAAACTGTCGGATAGTTCGGTGCGCATTGGGGACATAGTCCAATTGATTTCGGGGATTGCGGCGCAGACGAACCTGCTGGCGCTCAATGCGGCGATTGAAGCGGCGCGGGCCGGCGAGCAGGGACGAGGGTTCGCGGTGGTGGCCGAAGAGGTGAGGAAATTGGCCGAACAATCGCAAGATGCCGCCAAACAAATCATTGATTTGATTCAGGTGAATTCGGTCGACCTCGGGCAGGCCAATGAGGCCATGCAAACCGCGCAGACGGAAGTGGGACGCGGCGTGGAGACGGTAAATGAGACCGGACGGCAATTTGAATTTATTTCGGGTCTGGTTGCCGATATTGTATCCCGGATGCAGGAAATTTCGAATACGGTTTCCCAAGTGGAAGGCAACATCGAGTCGATACGCATTTCTTCCGGCAAGGTGGGCCGGATCATCGCCGAAACGGCGGTAGAGGCGGAAACGGTTTCGACGGCTACGCAGGAACAGTCGGCGGCGTTGCAGGAAATGGCGGCTTCCAGCCGCGGCCTGGCAACGATGGCGCAGGAACTGGCCGAGGCGGTGCAGGCCTTCAGAGTGTGATGGTTTTAGATTGAAGAAGAGTTCCCGAACGGAAGAAGGCCGCCGGCAATTTTGCCGGTGGCCCTGTTCCCTTCGGGATGTTCAGTGAAAATCTGTGGAGCTCATTTCCTCCGCCACCTCGTT
>CAZRLN010000026.1:0-36978 GCA_964601085.1 uncultured Veillonellaceae bacterium
CTTTTTTAGAGCATTTTTTTCTTCCAGAGCACGAACCAGGTGATCGAGGTCAGCAACACGGATAAGGTGAGGACAAACCAGAAGCCAATTTCCTGATCGACAAAAGGGACGCCGACGTTCATTCCCCAGAAACTGGATATCATGGTCGGCACGGCGATCAGGATTGTCACGGAAGCCAAAAATTTCATGACCTGGTTCAGGTTGTTGGAAATTACGGAAGTAAACGCGTCCATCATCCCGCTGAGAATATCGGAATACATCTGGACCATTTCGAGCGCCTGCCGGTTTTCGATGATGGCGTCCTCCAGAATGTCTTCATCTTCTTCGAACATGGGGATCAGGTGCTGCAGGTTGCCGCTCTTGCGCAGCCGTAGCAGCCGGTCAAGCACGATGCCGTTGGTGCGTAGGGCCGCCGTGAAGTAGGTGAGGCCTTTTTCCATGTCCAGCAGCTGGAATACTTCCTTGTTGTTCATGGAGCGGCGGAGGTGGCGTTCGATTTCATCCGTCTGCCGGTTGATCTGATGAATGTATTTCAAAAAGACGGTGGCGTTTTTGTACAATATCTGCAACAGGAAGCGGGTGCGCTTGGAGGTGTTGCAGGGCATCGACAGGCTGGTTCCGGCCGCCGACATCGGCAGGATCGCCGTGTCCTCCAAAGAGACGGTGATCAGGTTGTCGGGGGTCAGGATCATGCCGAGCGGCAGAGTGTCATAGTTGTCGGGACCGCGCAGGATCGGGATGTTCGTCAGGACGAGCATGCATTGCTCCTCGACTTCGATACGGGAGCGTTCTTCCTCGTCCAGGGCGGCCCGGATAAAATCTTCCGGTACGCTCGTCGCCATGCAGAGGGCGCGGACTTCGTCGGCGGATGGATTGACCAGGCGGATCCAGGAATCCTTTATCAGCTCGTTGCCAGGCACGGGCTGCAGCACATGGTCAATCGTTTTAAATACATTGAGCATGAAAGTGCCTCCTTTAATTGAGGAGACACAACAAGGTCATCTCATGCGGCGGCTGTGAGATGAACAGACGTGTCTCCCGACTCGTATTCGGTTATCGCTCGTGCACAAATGAGGCCCGTCGGCGTCCATCCCTCTCACCTCCCGAAAAATAAATCAGGCCGTTCCTTTTGCAATGAAGGCGCGCCTGAAGACTTACGAGTTAATTATAATTCGCCGGTCGCGGGCTGTCAATTCGCCGGGAAGTTGGCTCAAATGAAGTTCCGGTTAAGTTTTTTCACCGAAAATTCGCAAAGCTGTAGGGCCGCGTTGAAAATTTTTTAGTTTTCAAGAAAACTTGTCTGTACGAAAAAGGGATTTCAATTATAGCGACGAATAGTAAACAGTACATCTGAAATTACGCGGCAGCGATGCCAAACGAAAAAATACGAAAGAGGGGTTTACAGCATGAGAAAAATGAAGACCATGGACGGGAACAACGCGGCGGCTCACATTGCCTACGGATTCACCGATGTCGCGGCGATATTCCCGATTACTCCGTCCTCCACCATGGCTGAGCATGTGGATGAATGGAGCGCCCAGGGCCGGAAGAACATCTTCGGGCAGACCGTGCGGGTCGCGGAGATGCAGTCGGAAGGCGGCGCCGCCGGCGCGGTGCACGGTTCCCTGCAATCCGGCGCCCTGACGACGACCTTCACCGCTTCCCAGGGTTTGTTGCTCATGATTCCCAACATGTATAAAATCGCCGGCGAACTGCTGCCGTGCGTGTTCCACGTTAGCGCCCGCGCAGTGGCGGCCAACTCGCTGAGCATCTTCGGCGATCATCAGGACGTCATGGCGGCGCGCCAGACCGGTTTCGCCATGCTTGCCGAAAGCAGCGTCCAGCAGGTTATGGACCTGGCCGCGGTATCGCATTTGGCGGCGATCAAGGGCCGGATTCCTTTCGTGAACTTCTTCGACGGTTTCCGGACCTCGCATGAGGCCCAGAAAATCGAGGTCATCGAATACGACGAATTGGCCGGTCTGATCGACCAGGATGCCCTGAATGCATTCCGCCGCCGGGCGCTGAACCCGGATCACCCGGTGGTGCGGGGAACCGCGCAGAACCCGGACGTTTACTTCCAGGAGCGCGAAATCTCCAACTCCTACTATGACGCGATCCCCGAGATCGTCGAGTCCTACATGGGCGAAATCAAGAAACTGACCGGCCGTGAGTATCATCTGTTCAACTACTACGGCGCGCCGGACGCCGACCGCATCATCGTGGCGATGGGTTCGGCCTGCGACGTCATCGAGGAAACCGTCGACTACCTGAACGGCAAAGGGGAGAAGGTCGGCCTGCTGACTGTCCACCTGTACCGGCCGTTCTCGCTCGAACATTTCTTCCGCTACATTCCCAAAACAGTGAAGAAAATCGCAGTGCTCGATCGCACCAAAGAGCCCGGCTCCATCGGCGAACCGCTGTACCTCGACGTGAAGAGCGCCTTCTACGGCAAGGAATGGCAGCCGCTGATCGTCGGCGGCCGCTACGGCCTCGGCTCCAAGGACGTGATCCCGTCCCACATCCTGCCCGTCTTTGAAAACTTGAAGCTGGCCGTGCCCAAGGACCGGTTCACGCTGAGCATCGTCGACGACGTCACATTTACGTCGCTGCCGGCGGGAGAAGACATCGATACCACGCCGGCCGGCACCACCGCCTGCAAGTTCTGGGGTCTTGGCTCCGACGGAACGGTGGGCGCGAACAAGGCGGCGGTCAAGATCATCGGCGACCACACCGACATGTATGCGCAGGCGTATTTCGCCTACGACTCCAAGAAATCCGGCGGCATCACCGTATCGCACCTGCGGTTCGGCAAGAAGCCGATCAAATCTTCGTATCTGATCAACAAGGCCGACTTCGTGGCCTGCCACAACCAGTCCTATGTCAACAAATACAACGTGCTGGCCGGCCTGAAACCCAAGGGAGTATTCTTGCTGAACTGTACCTGGACGCCGGAAGAACTGGCGGAAAAACTGCCTGGTTTCATGAAACGCTATATCGCCAAGAACGAAATTCAGTTCTACACCCTCGACGGCGCCGGCATCGCCCAGAGTCTGGGCTTGGGCGGCCGCATCAACATGGTCATGCAGTCGGCGTTCTTCAAGCTGGCGGCGATCATTCCGATGGCGGACGCGGTGAAGTATTTGCAACAAGCCGTGGTCGACGATTACGGTAACCAGGGCCAGAAGGTCATCGACATGAACTATGCGGCGATTGAAAAAGGCATGGCTTCGATCGTGAAGATCGAGGTTCCCGCCGACTGGAAAGACGCCGCCGATACGCCGCGGGACGTCAAGACCGTCGCCTGCGCTTGTTCCAGCGAAAGCGTCGCCAAGGATCTGCCGTCGTTTGTCGAAGAACTGCTGATCCCGATGAACCGTCAGGAAGGCGACAACCTGCCGGTCAGCGCATTCAAGGAATTGGCGGACGGCACGTTCCCGGTGGGGACCGCCGCCTTTGAAAAACGCGGCATCGCCCTGAATGTTCCGGAATGGCAGATCGAACACTGCATCCAGTGCAACCAGTGCGCCTTTGTCTGTCCGCATGCCTCCATCCGGCCGGTTCTGGCGACGGAAGCGGAAATGAAAGCCGCTCCGGAAGGCTTCACCGCCAAGGCGGCCATTGGCGCGAAAGACCTGCAGTTCCGCATCGCCGTTTCCCCGCTGGACTGCATCGGTTGCGGCAACTGCGCCCAGGTTTGCCCGGCCAAGGAAAAGGCCCTGGTCATGAAACCGTTTGAATCGCAGCAAGGACAGGCCCCGCTGTGGGATTACGCGATGTCGGTGGCGCCGAAGGCCAACCCGATGAACAAGGAAACCGTAAAGGGCAGCCAGTTCGAAACCCCGCTGCTCGAGTTCTCCGGCGCTTGCGGCGGCTGCGGCGAGACGCCTTACGCCAAGCTGGTCACCCAGCTGTTCGGCGACCGGATGATGATCGCCAACGCGACCGGCTGCTCCTCGATCTGGGGTGCCAGCGCACCGTCGATGCCCTATACGAAGAACCATCTCGGCCATGGACCGGCCTGGGCCAATTCCCTGTTCGAAGACAACGCGGAATACGGCTACGGCATGTTCCTTGGCGTCAAACAGTCGCGGCAACGCTTGGCGGCCGACATCGAAGCGGCGGCAAAACTGCCGGTGAGCGACGAACTGAAGGCGGCGTTCGCCGACTGGCTGGCCAACATCGACAATGGTGCCGGCACCCGCGAACGGGCGGCGAAACTGACGTCCCTGCTCGCAACAGAGAAGGGCGGCGACGCGCTGCTCAACTCGATCTACGCGAACAAGGACTTCCTGGTCAAGCGGTCGCACTGGATTTTCGGCGGCGACGGCTGGGCCTACGACATCGGCTTCGGCGGCCTGGACCATGTGTTGGCGATGAATGAGGACGTCAACGTAATGGTCTTCGATACCGAAGTGTATTCCAACACTGGCGGCCAGTCCTCCAAATCCACGCCGACCGCGGCCATCGCCAAATTCGCCGCCAGTGGCAAACGGACCAAGAAGAAGGACCTCGGCATGATTGCCATGAGCTACGGCTACGTTTATGTAGCGCAGATCGCCATGGGCGCCGACAAGAACCAGACGCTGAAAGCAATCGCCGAAGCGGAAGCGTATCCGGGACCGTCGCTGATCATCGCCTATGCGCCGTGCATCAACCACGGACTCAAGGCCGGTATGGGCGCCAGCCAGCTCGAAGAAAAGAAAGCGGTGGAAGCCGGTTACTGGGGAATGTACCGTTACAATCCGGCATTGCTGGAACAGGGCAAGAATCCGTTCAGCCTGGATTCCAAAGAGCCGACGGCCAGCTTCAAGGAGTTCCTGATGGGCGAAGTCCGCTACTCGTCCCTGAAGAAACAGTTCCCCGAACAGGCGGACGCCCTATTCGACAAGACCGAAAAGGATGCGAAGGAACGGCTGCAGACTTACAAACGCCTGGTCAAATCCTATGCGGAGGCGGCCGAAGGCAAAGCCTGATTCCCGTATCCAGACAATACCATGTAGGTTGGCTCCAACCCGAGGGAACCGCGTTTAGCGGTTCCCTTTCGTTGTGTCTGTTTGGAGCGGACGCGACGGTCCAAATATTCAGTAAAAAATTGACGGGAGCGTTTGGAAAAGGCTATAATATTTAGGGGATTCCGTATAGGCTATTGAAAAGATGGGGGGAACAAAAGGATGAAAAGTCGAAAAGTCCAGTGGTTGATTCTGATTGTAGCGGTGGCCATGTTGACGGCTCTGGCGGCGGGTTGCGGCGGCGGAGACAAAAAACCGGCGGCGCCCGCGAAATCGGATGCTCCGAAGATCAGCGGCAAACTGATGATCTACACGTCCATCTACCCGGATATCATCGAAGGCGTCAAGCCTGCCATCAAGAAAGCCTTCCCGGATCTTGAAGTGCAATGGTTCCAGGCCGGCACGGAAAAAGTCATCACCAAGCTGACCGGCGAGATCGAAGCGAAAAAAGTTCAGGCCGATTTGCTGATGGTCGCCGATCCTTCCTATTATCTGACGCTGAAAGACAAAAATCTGCTGATGAAATACGACGCGCCGAACCGCAAGGACGTCACGGCGTCCAAGGATTCCGAAGGCTACTGGACCGGCGTCCGCATTTCCAACATGATTATCGCTTATAACACCAACAAGGTGAAGCCGGAAAACGCGCCCAAGACCTTCAAGGAACTGACCGACCCGAAATGGAAGGATAAAGTCGCCATTCCGAGCCCGCTTCTGTCCGGTTCGGCGTATGTCGCCGTCGGCGTTCTCGCCGACAAATACGGCTGGGATTATTTCAGCAAGCTGAAAGCCAATGGCGGCAAGGTGGAACCCGGCAACTCCGCGGTTCAGAACAAGCTGGTCACCGGTGAATATCAGGCGGTCATGATTCTGGAAGAAAACATCCTCAAGATCATGGCCAAAGGCGAGCCGGTTAAAGTGGTGTATCCGGAAGACGGCACCATCGTGATCCCGAGCCCGATCGCCATCTTCACTTCGACTCAGAATCCCGAGGCGGCGAAGGCCCTGACCAACTGGTGGCTGTCGAAGGAAGGCCAGGAAGCGATCGTCAAGGGCTGGATGCATTCGGTCCGCGACGACGTGAACCCGCCCAAAGGCGCGCCGGCCCTCAAGACCTTCATGAGCAAGGGCGACCTGAAGGCGAACTGGGACAAGCTTGCCAAGAACATGGAGAAGATCAAAGGCGACTACCAGAAGATTATGGACGCGAAATAAACCGGAACATTTCCCGGGAAATACAAAAGCGACCTGCGGTTTAGGCTGCAGGTCGCTTTTGGTTGCGGAGGTGCGCCCGTCAGGCGCGGCGTACGGATTGTCGAACGCGGAAAGAGGAGAACCGGCGGCCGGGATGGAATAAATAGCTGATTGATTATTAGGAATGGGGCGGAAAGTTTGATCAAAGTGCAGTGGCAAACCGGCTATATTCTGGGTCTGACAGGGCTGGTCGCGTTGTTGTTCCGGTTTGCGAAGGATATTGGCCTGATTCTGTTCATTTCCCTGCTGCTCGCGTTGCTGCTCAAGCCGGTGAAGATCCGCCTGGCCCGGCGTTTTTCTGACGGACTGGCCGCATTCGCGGCGCTGCTGTTGTTTGTTGGCGTCGCCAGCCTGTTCGTCACCTGGATCCTGGATCAATTGCTGCCGGGGCTGAAACAGTTTGTCGGGAATGTGCCGGACCTGGTCAATCCCGAAAAAATCTCCCTATGGATCATTTCCCTGAATTTGCCGCCGGAAGTGCTGGAATACGCCAACCGGCTGATGGACAACGCCCGGGATTTTGTCATCAATGCGGTGCAAAGCTCCCTGATGCCGGCTATGCAGGCCCTGTCCGGCGTGGTCGAGCTGATCGGGATTCCCTTTATCACCTTTTATTTGTTGCGGGACAGCCGCAAGCTGCAGGAGATGGCCGTCTCGTTCGTTCCTCCAGCCGAGCGGCGCCGGCTGCTGGAATTTTTCGGCGCTGTGGCTGAGGTTCTGGGCGGCTATATTAAAGGCCAGGTCGGGGTTTGCCTCGTATCCGGCGGGAGCGTGTTTGCGTTCTTTCTGCTTGCCCAGCTGCCGTTCGCGCCCATTTTCGCGGCGCTTTCCGCAGTAGGCGAGCTGATTCCGGTCATCGGGCCGCTGTCGGTCTCCGTATTCGCCGTGATGTTCGCGATGACGATTTCCACCAAAGCGGCGATTCAGGTGGGGTTGTTTTATTTCATCATGTTCAAGCTCAGCAATGCGATTGTCTACCCGAACTTCATCGGCAAGGCGATCCGGCTGCATCCGGTGATCGTCATGGCCGGCCTGTTGCTGTTCGGCAGCCTGTTCGGCGCCTTGGGAATGATTCTGGCCATGCCGGTGATGGGAGTCGGCAGGGTGATTTGTGAGCGCCTGTTGCCCCGATACGAAGAAATGAGTTCGACGAAAACAGGAGAGTAACGGTGAAATCAACGCAACAAAATTCGCCGCAGGCCGTGGTGGCGATCGCCCTGATCACCGCCGCCTGCCTGATCGGCGATTCGATGCTGTATATCGCCCTGCCGACGCATTGGGAGACGGCGGGGCTCGATTCTTTGTGGGAAGTGGGCATCCTCCTGTCTATCAACCGATTTGTCCGGTTGCCGCTGACCCCGGCGATCGCCTGGGCTTATGCCCGGATCGGCGTCCGGACCGGCGTGCTGGCGGCTGTTGCGCTGACCGGACTGTTGACGCTCGGCTATGGAATGGTCAATCACTTTGCCGGCTGGCTGGCGCTTCGCTGCCTGTGGGGAGTCGCCTGGACGCTGCTGCGCATGGGCGCGTATCTCATGATCCTCGACTGTACGGATGAAGCGTGCAGCGGCGCGGTGTTCGGCCGCTACAACGGTTTGTTCCGCCTGGGCAGCCTGGTCGGGATGTTGACCGGCGGCATCATCGCTGATCTTTGGGGGATCACGGCCGCGGCGTTTCTGTTCGGCGGCATCGCCCTGGCAACGCTGCCGCTGGTGCTGCGGTATGTTCCCGGCGTTTGCGTGACGCCCAAAGAAACGGAGCCGCTCTCGCAGCGGCTCCGGCAGATTAACACTCCGGCCATCGGCCGGGCTCTATTCAGCGGCATGCTGATCGCCGCAGCGTATCAGGGGGTTGTGGCTTCCAGCCTGAGCCACCTGATCCGTTCGAATTGGGGGCAGACGGTGGCGCTCGGCTTCGGGGCGGTGGGAGCGGCGTCGCTCTCGGGGGCGTTGCAGGCGTTGCGCTGGAGCTGGGAACCCTGGCTGGCCCCCTGGTTCGGACGATTCTCCGATGGGCGGACGAGCCGGAGCAAAACGTTGGGAATGCTGCTGATCGTGGCGGCTGGGCTGGTGGGCGCAGTAGCGTTGCAGCTGCCCATCTGGCTGTGGTTGGCAGCTGTGATCGGAATGCAGGTTACAGCGACGGCGCTGACGACCATCGGCGATGCGGCGGCGGTCGACGCGGCGCAACATCGCGCCCGGGCCACCGTCATGACCCTCTATGTAATGGCTACGGATATCGGTGCGGCGCTGGGGCCGTTTTTGGGCTACCTGATGGCGGAACTGTGGGGAACGGCGACGATGTACCAGGCGGCGGGGTGCTGGCTGGCGGCGCTGGGCCTCTGGTGGCTGGTTGCGGAACGTCGCGTCGCCTCTCAGTAGCGCAGGTTTTTGTATTGTGACAGGACCATGCCGGCCAGCATGAGCCCGCAACCGAGCAGTTCCCGGCCGCCCAGGATTTCGTCCAGTATCAGATAACCGCCGATGGCGGCGAAGACGGTTTCCAGACTAAGCACCAAGGCGGCATGGGCCGGCGAGGCGTTTTTCTGGCCGATGATCTGAAGGGTGTAGGCCACGCCGACGGAGCCGAAACCGCCATACAAAAGCGGCGCGGACGCCGCAAGCACCGCCGCGAAACTGGCGGATTCCGTGGCGATCGCCACGACCGTGCTGAGAGCCGAGCAAGTCGCAAACTGGATGGCCGCCAACTTCAACGTGTCCACCCGCCGCGAGATGTGGTCGATATACAAAATATGTCCGGTCCAGAACAACGCGCCGATGAGTTCGAGCAAGTCGCCCTGGCCGATCGAGAAATCCTCCTTGATTGACAGCAGATAGAGGCCGACCAGGGAGAGGAACGAACCCAACCAGGTTGAGCGGGCGATCTTCCGCTTCATGAGCAGGCCGACCAGGGGGACCAGAACGATATACAGGCAGGTGATGAACGCCGCCTTGCCGGCGGTGGTGTCCAGGATTCCGACCTGCTGGAGGGATGCGGCGATAAATAAAATCAGGCCGGCGATTCCTCCCGTAGTGAACACGGGGAGTGGTTTTTTTTGCGGGACGGCTGTGGCCGGCTGCCCGCGGAAAAACCAGATCAGGGGCAGCAAAGAAAGGCCTCCCAGCGCGAACCGGATGCCATTGAAGGTGAAAGGACCCAGATGATCCATGCCGACCCGCTGGGCGACAAAAGCCAGTCCCCAGATGGCGGCGGCGGTTAACAGGACAAGGATTGCGCGTATTTGCATGATGCTCTCATTTTACGCCGTTTTGCCCGGATGGGCAATGTTTCAAAAAAAGAAGCCGGATCGGCGAGATTGTCCGATCCGGCTTTGCAATTCCGGGTGTGGCGAACTTTTACCAACCGGTCTCCCGCAGGATGTCCACTGCTTTTTGCGGCACGAACACCTGGCCGGTCTTGGGAACCTGCACGACCAGGCCCGGCAAGACATGGGAGGCCTTGCCGGTTTGCAGCCGATTGGCGTTGAGCGGCAGCATCGCCCGGCGCAGGCCTTTTTCCACGATCAGGGCGGGAGCATCGGGATCGCTGGCGTCGAGCCGGGTTGATGCGCCAATGGCAGCGAACGCCGCCGCGGCGTCAACGAACAAGTTCCGGCTGGTTTCCGCCAGGTCGAAGCCCAGGCTTTGGGCTGTGATTCTGGCGATGTCGGTATTTTGGATCAGCCCGGTCGGCTTGTTGGGTCCGAAAGCGTACAGGAACAGGTCCTCACCGGTGTGGCCGGTGTAGATCCAGCCAATGCCGGCGCGTTTGCTGAGCATCGGGCCGATGACATGGGACAAACCGCGCTTCATTTTCGCCTTCTGGATGGCGGTGACTTCCTCTTCGGTCAAATCATTGAGAGCATAGTTTTGCATCATCTGAACCCGGATGTTGAATTCCGAGCGGTTGTCGCCGATCAGGCGGCCCAGGCCTTCGCCGGTATAGGCGACTTGCTTTAGGGGCCCGAGGACGTGTTCGAAGGGGAGTTTGTCGTAGATCTTGTAGATTTCCTTGCGGCCGATGGCCATTCCGCCGGTGCCGTGGTCGGCAAAGGCCATGACCAGGGTCTGGCCGTCGCGGCGGGCGAAGTCGAGGGCGACCCGGACTGCTTCATCGTAGGCCAGCAGGTCGCTGACCACGCCGGTCGGGTCGTTGTCATGTGCGGCCCAGTCCACCTTACTGGCTTCGACGAACAGGAAGAAGCCTTTTTCGCTCTTCGACAGGGCGCCGATGGCGGCGCGGGTCATTTCCGCCAGCGAAGGCTCGGTTGGCGCAAAGTCCTTGCGGTCGAATTCATAGGCCAGTGCATCCGGCGCGAACAGGCCCCAGCCCCGGCGTCCGTTGAACGCGAGCAGCTCGTCGCGGGTCCGGAGCAGGGGAACGCCGTTGGCCTTCAGGACTTCGGTCAGGTCCTGCCCATCGGTCCGCACTCCGCCGTGCTCCTTGGGCAACAGGTATTGCAGACCGCCGCCGAACACGACGTCGATGTTGCCGTAGACCTGTTGCTGGGCGATCAGCGGGTAGCGGTCGCGGAAGGGGGTATGGGCGGAAAAAGCGGCCGGACTGGCATGCTGGATCTGGCTGGTGGCGACCAGGCCGACGGATTTCCCCATCAGACGGGCGCCTTCCAGTACGGTGGCCGTCGGTTTGAACTGATCGGCTGGTGCGATGGCCGGTACGCCGGGCATGGTCGTTTTTTCCGGCAGGATGCCCAGAAACTTGGTGTTGGTCTTATGCCCGGTCGCGAAGGCTGTCGCCGCCGGGGCCGAGTCGGTGATGAGCGATTCGGCGCTGTAGGTGCGCAAGCCGCCGACGAGGATGTCGTCGAGGGCCAGCGGCGCGCCTTTGTACCAGCGGGCCAGGGTGAGGTGGGCGGAAGAGGTGCCGTCGGTCATCAACAGGATGACGTTTTTGGCGGGGGCGGCCCAGGCCGGCACGGGGAGCAGGAGGCAGACGAGGAAGGCGGTCAGGAGGAGCCAACTGAAGGAGCGCTGATGTTGTTTCTGCACGAGTATCCCTCCCGATTTATAAGAATGGGTGTATTTTTGGTTACGCGCCGAATCGGGTATCCCACTCGGCGAGCAGGGCTTCGCCGGCGCTGACGCCGATGCGGTTCGCACCGGCTTCCAGCATCGCCAGCGCCTGGTCGAGATTCCGGATGCCGCCGGACGCCTTGACGCCGTAGTTCGGGCCGACTGTTTCACGCATGAGCCGGATGTCGGCGGCGTCCGCCCCTTTGGCGGCGAAGCCGGTCGAGGTTTTCACGAACTGGGCTCCGGCCGCCTTCACCAGACGGCAGGCGGTCACGATCTCTTCCTTCGACAGTTCACAGGTCTCGAGGATGACCTTCACCGGCGCGCCGGTCGCGGCCTTGACCACGGCGGCGATGTCGGCGGTCACGGCGGCATGGTCGCCCGCCTTGAACGAACCGAGATCCATCACCATATCGAGTTCGTCCGCGCCGAGCGCCCGCAGTTTCGCGGCGGAAAACGCCTTGACCTCCGTCAGGTCCGTGCCGTGGGGAAACCCGAGAACCGAACCGACGAGGACGCCGGAGCCGGCAAGTTCGCGGACAGCCAGCGCGGTATGGCGCGGCTGGACCATCAACAGTTTGAAACGGTTTTTCCGGGCGCTTTGGCAGCCGGTGAGAATCTCGGTTTCGGTGGTGGTCGGTTTCAGAATCGAAAAATCAAACGAGTTGGCCAGTTCTTCGCGTGTTATCATCATGTTGTCTTCCTTTCCTTCGTTCGAGTATCGTTGCGGGGTCTCGACGGCGGATCAGCCCGGCAGGGCCACGATGTCGGCCGGGGATACGATCACGCCGACCGCCTCGCCTTCCTCGTGGACCGGGACGCCGATCATGTAGGGTTCTTCCACGTGGATGACCTTGCCATCCGGCAGGGCGATCTCATATTCGAGTCGGTCGCCGACAAAGGTTCGCAGCTGGACGGCGCCGGGCAGTGTCGCTTCCGTTGGCGCTCCCAGCCGGAGGCTTTCCGGCCGGACCACGAGCGATACCGCGCCGTTTTTTGCATAAGTCCGATTCCGCAGATAGCGAACCGCATAGTTCCGCCCGTAGCACGATACAGGCAGCGAATCAGCCGGTCCGTCCGCCGCCAGTGCCGGCAGTACATTGGCCTGGCCGATGAAATCGGCCACGAACAGCGTGGCAGGGTTGGCGTACAACTCGAACGGCGTGTCGATCTGCTCCACCCGGCCCTTGTTCATGACGACGATCCGGTCGGCGAGGGTCAGTGCCTCTTTCTGGTCGTGGGTCACATACAGGCAGGTGAGGCCCAGCTGTTTTTGGATGCGGCGGATTTCGACCCGCATCTGGATGCGCAGTTTGGCGTCCAGATTGGACAGCGGCTCGTCCATGAGCAGCACCTGCGGCTCCATGGCCAACACCCGGGCCAAGGCGACCCGTTGTTGTTCGCCGCCGGACAGTTGGTTCGGATAGCGCTGGGCGATGTTCGGCAGACCGACCAGTTCGAGACTTTCGGCGACTTTCCGGCGGATTGTCACGTCCTCCTGCTTGCGGGCCCGCGGGCCGTAGGCGACATTGTCAAAGATGGTCATGTGCGGAAACAGTGCGTAGTTTTGAAACACAAAGCCGATATCGCGTTTGTTGACCGGAATTTCGGTGACGTCGCGGTCATCGAACAGGATCCGGCCGCCGGATGGCGTCTCGAAGCCGGCGATCATTCGCAGCATGGTGGTCTTGCCGCAGCCGGACGGACCGAGAAAGGTGACGAGTTCACCCTGGCTGACCCGGAGATCGACTTCGTTGACGGCCCGGAATTCGACTTTATCCTTGACGAAGATTTTTGTGAGGTGTTCCAGGGTAATTGCAACCGACATGAATTTTCCTCCTTAACGGGAATAACGCGGGTAGGCCAGACGGAACATCAGTGAAATCAGGCCGCCGGCCGCGAATACGATCAGGATGAGCACCACCGAAAAAGCCGAGGCCTGGGCGAACTGCAGCTCGGTCATGCATTCGAGAATCCGGGTGGTGAGCAGCGTCCAGTGGACCGATACCAGGAAGATCGTCGCGCTGATGGCGGTCATCGCCCGGATGAACAGGAACTTCATGCCGGCAGTCACCGCCGGTATGATCAGCGGCAAGGTCACTTTGCGGAAGGTGCCGAACGCGGATTCGCCGAGTGACAGAGAGGCTTCCTCCAACGACGGGTCGATCTGCTGCAGTGAGGCGATCGTGGCCCGGATACCGGTGGCATCGTAGCGGAACATGTAAGCGGACACGAGGATCGCCATCGTGCCGGTCAGAACCAGCGGCCCGGTGTTGAAGGCGATGACGTAGGATATGCCGACCACCGTGCCGGGCAGAGCGTAGTTGAGCAAGGCGGCGAACTCCATGAACCGCCGGCCGGGGAAGCGCTTCCTCGCCGTCAGATAGCCGATCGAAGTTCCCAGGATGGCGCCGAGCGGAGTCACGGCGCAGGCGATAAGGAAAGTGTCCTTGATCGCCTTCATTCCGCGATCAAACACATACTGGTAGTGGTCGAGGGTCGGTGAGTAGTTGACGCCCCAGACCTTGACCAGCGAACCCAGAAAAATAATGGCGTACAGGAACAGAATAAACACGGAAACCAGGCAGCAAATCGTGAGGAACGCCGCTTCCGGCGCCGGGCCAAGACTGCGGACGCCGGTACGGGGACCGGACTTGCCGCTGATGGTCACGTAGCTTTTTTCACCGATCCAGTAGCGTTGCAGGAAGTAAACGATCAGGGCCGGCACCAGCAGCAGGAACGAGAGGGCGGCGCCGCCGCGCAGATCGTGCAGACCGGTGATCTGGAGGTAGGCTTGGGTGGGCAGGACCGGGAACGAGTGACCGGCGAGCACCAGCGGGGTGGCGAAATCGGCGAGGGAACTGGCGAACAGCAACAGAAAGGCGTTGGCCAGTCCCGGCGTCGCCAGCGGGACCGTCACGGAAGCGAAGGTGCCGAGCCGCGAGCGGCCCAGGCTGAGAGAGGCGTCCTCCAGATTCGGGTCGATGGCCGCCAGCACCGCCGACAAGGTAAGAAAGGCGACCGGAAACACCGTCAGGGTTTCCGACAACCACGTTCCCCAGAACCCGTAGATGTTGAACTGGGGCAAGCCGAGCCACCGGAACAGCAGGCCGTTGGGACCGAGGGCCAGGGTGATGGCGATGCTGCTGGTGAACGGCGGCGAGATGAGCGGCAGCACCGGGATGGAGCCGAGGCCCCATTTTAGCGGCCGCGGCAGATTCATCCGGGTGACGGCGAACGCGAAAACAAAGCCCAGCAGTACCCCGGCGAGGGATACTGCTAGGGCCAGATACAGGCTGTTGAATACGGCGGCCCGGTCGTACCAGTTCGTGAAGATCCGTTCCAGGCTGGCCAGGCTGAACCGACCGTCGCTGAAGAAAGTGACCTGGAGCAGCCGGGAAAACGGATACAGCACGAACACGCCGAGGGACAGCCACAGGGCGGTGATCGCCGAGGTCAGGGCCGGGTCCCGTTTCATTTGATCACTTCGTTGATCCAGCGGTCGACCAGCCGTTGACGGTCTTTGCCGGCCTTCAGGATATCAACTTCGACGAACTTGACCTTGCTCATGTCCAGAGCCGGGTCTTTGGATTTCACGTCCGGGCTGGTCGGAATGAAGAAGATCTTGTTGGTTTCATACAACTTCTGCATGTCGGCGGTCGAAGCCCAGTCCAGGAACTTCTTGGCCAGTTCCGGCTGTTTGGCGCCCTTGATCATGGCCATCGCTTCCACGGCATAGGCTACGCCTTCCTTGGGATAGCTGATAACGACGTCATGGCCCTGGGCCTTGATTTCCAGCGTATCCACCAGGAAGAAGATGCCGCCGGCCGCCTGGCCGTTGGCGACGGGCAGGGCGCCGCCCGCACCGCTCTTGGTGTACATCTGGATGTTTTGATGCAGTTTCTTCTGATATTCGTAGGCTTTATCCTCGCCCATGATGTAGGTCAGGCTGAGGATGCGGGAGATCGCCGTGCCCGAGGTGCGGGCGTCCGCCGTCTGCAAGCCGTTCTTGAACGCCGGGTTCAGCAGCTCGTCCCAGGACGTGGGGGCCGGCAGATTCTTTTCTTTCAGGATCTTGTTATTGAACATGAAACTGATCGGGTTGACGGCGACGCCCACCCAATAGTTCTTGGGGTCTTTGAACTTGGCGGGGATTTTTTCCGCGCCTTTGGGTGCGTAGGGTTCGAACACGCCTTTGTTCACACCGGCGGCAAAAGTGTCGGCTGGGCCGCCGAACAGCACGTCGACCTGCGGGTTATCTTTCTCGGCTGCCACACGGGCGAGGGCCTCGCCTGAGGAGAAGCGGAGGAAATTGACCTTGATGCCGGTTTCTTTGGTGAAGGCGGCAAACACGGCAGAAGAGTATTTTTCGGGCCAGATGGTGTAAATGTTGATCGTTTGGTTTTTGGCCGCGCCGGCCGGTTTGTCGGCGGCCTTTTTGTCGCCGCCGCCGCAGCCGGCCACCAACAGGGCCAGCAGGAACAAGACGGTCAGACCCAGAGCAAGGTTACGGTTGATTCGCATAAATACTTCCCCCTTTATCATTCATTGTTTTTATTTCGCGAAACATGGCGGCGAAGGGCACTGAAATCGCCACACGCCAACGAGTTAAGTACTTCGCCGCCGAGGGGCGGTTCCCTGCCGTAAATCGTGAATTTTTTCAATTTTGCGGTGTATTTGTAGGGGTTCGGACCAGTCGTTGAAACCGGCTCCGATATCGTCTATACTGTTCACGAAAAGGGGTGCTGTCGTGCTGGAATTATTGAAAGAAGCCGTTTGCGCGGCGAATATGGAATTGCCGGCCAGGGGGCTGGTCACTTACACCTGGGGCAATGTCAGCGGCATCGATCGCGAACGGGGCCTGGTCGTCATCAAGCCCAGCGGGGTTGCTTACGAAACGATGACGGTCGCCGACATGGCGGTAGTTGATCTGGACGGAAAGACGGTCGAGGGACGCCTCCGTCCCTCCTCGGATATGGATACCCATCTGGAACTGTACCGTAGTTTTCCGGCGATCGGCGGCATCGTGCATACGCATTCCGCCTGGGCCGCCAGCTGGGCGCAAGCCTGCCGGCCGATTCCGGCGCTCGGGACCACCCACGCCGACTATTTTTACGGGGATATTCCTTGCACCCGGGCGCTCAGCCCGGCGGAAACCAAAGGGGATTTCGAGCAAAACACCGGCCGGGTCATCGTCGAAACCGTGGATTCGGCGACGGTGCTGGACGTTCCGGCCATCCTGGTCGCCAACCACGGTCCGTTCACCTGGGGCCGAAATCCGGCGGACGCCGTCTATCATGCGGTGGTATTGGAAGAGGTCGCGAAAATGGCCTGGCGGACCCTGTTGCTCAATCCGGACAGCCGTCTGCCGCAGGAACTGCTGGACCGCCATTATCAGCGAAAACACGGGAGCAACGCCTATTACGGACAAAAGACCTGAAGCGTAGACGGTCGCGGTTTGATAAGAACACAGGGGCATGTGAAAACTGGCAGCCAGTTTTCACATGCCCCTGTGTTTATTGATCCACGTCGATTTCCGCTTCCTCGATCAGCCAGGCCTTCTCCTTCGCACAGGTCAGGTAAACCTGGCCGTTCAGAAGTTGCCGGCCGGGATCGAACGCGTCGACGATCCATTCCTTTTCGTACTGATCCTTAAGGATGTAGCGAACCTTCTCGCCCAGGAACATTTTATGGGCGATGGTGGCCGGAATGCTGAGCCGGCTGTTGTCGCCGGGAGCGGTCGACAGCTGCAGCGACTCGGGCCGAAGGCTGAGACAGTAGTTGTCGCCGGATTTGACGGGCCGGTCCGTCGGAATTGGCGACTGCCCGTACAGGAGCGTGCCGGCGTCGACGGCCTTGACCGGCAGGAGGTTCGTCGTGCCAATGAAGTCGGCGACAAAGGTGGTTCGGGGCTCGAAGTAGATCTGCTGGGCGGTGCCGATCTGATGGATGACCCCCTTGCGCATGACCACGATCATGTCGGACATCGACAGGGCCTCCGACTGGTCATGGGTGACGTAGATGGTTGTCAGGCCCATTTTCTGCTGGATCTGGCGCAGCTCGACCCGGACCGACTCCCTCAGTTTGGCGTCCAGGTTGGACAGCGGCTCATCCAGCAAAAGCGCTTCCGGATTCATCACCAGCGCCCGCGCCACCGCCACCCGCTGTTGCTGCCCCCCCGACATCTGGCTGGGATATCGCTCCTCCATTCCGGTCAGCTGCATCATTTCCAGCGCCGAAGCGACCTTTCTCCGCATCTCCGCCTTGCTTTCACCCCGCACGTCCAGGCCGTAGGAGACGTTTTCGAACACGTTCATGTGCGGGAACAGGGCATATTCCTGAAAAACCATGGCAGTGTTCCGATCATAGGGAGGAACCTTGTCGATGCGCTTGCCGTTGAGGAGGATCTCGCCGTCGTCCGGCTCGTAGAAGCCGGCGATCATCCGCAGCAGCGTGGTTTTGCCGCAACCCGAAGGGCCCAGGAAGGTCACGAAGGCCCCTTTTTCGATGTCCATGCTGACATCGCGGATCACGTGGTTGCTGCCGAAATATTTGTTGATATTTTTCAGTTGGAGTACGAATTCCGCCACGATAGTTCCTCCTACAAATCAAAGATATTGATCTGGTCGCGCAACACCAGCTTCACCACACCGAACGTGAAGAAGATGGTCAGCATCATGCCGATGGCGGTGGCGCTGGCGACGGCCAGAAATCCGTGGTCCGACAGGCTCATGATGTTGATCGACGCCAGGTTGTATTCCGGCGAGACCAGAAAAATGACCGTACTGAGTGTGTTCATGGATTTCATGAACGAATAGACGAAACTCACGGACAGCGAGTTTTTCAGCATCGGCAGGATAATGCGCCGGAAGGTCACGAAACTGTTGGCCCCCAGATTGGTGGAAGCCTGCTCCAGCGATTTTTCGATCTGTTTCAGACCGGCGACCGCCTGCCTGTAGCCGACCGGCAGCTGCCGCAGGGTCATGCCCAGAATGATGATGACGAGCGTGCCGGTCATGGCGAGCGGACCGGTGTTGAAGGCCATGATCAGCGACAGGCCGATGAAGGTGCCGGGCAGCGACACCGGCAGCATCGCCAGAAAGTCCATGAGCGTGCGGCCCGGAAACTGTTTGCGGATGGTCAGGAAGGCCAGGGCGATGCCGAAGACCGTGGTGATGGCAGCCGTGGACATTGAGGCGACCCAGCTGTTGCGCATCGTCGCCGACTGGACCACGCCTTCGATGAAATGATCGGCGGTGAACGTGAAGTCGTAGCCGAAGTTCCGGGTGAAAGCGAACAGGCAGACCACGCCGATGATCATCAGGATAACCAGGCAGATGAAGCTGCAGAAGACGAAGAAAAACCATTTGGCGCTATCGCCGACCGTTATCCTTGTCAGGCCGGCGACTGGTTTGCCGGTGACGGTGACATAGGAGCGTTTTTCGAGATAATAGCGCTGCACGAAAAAAACCAGGACGGTCGGGATGACCAAAAATGCGCTCAGCGTCGCGCCCATCGGCAGGTCCCAGGCCCCGATGACCTGCGCGTAAGCCTCTGTGGCCAGCACGTGGTAGTTGCCGCCGACCAGCATCGGATTGCCGAAGTCAGCCAGACTGTTGATGCCGACGAGCAAAAACGCGCTGGCGATGCCGGGAGTGGCCAGTTTCAGCGTGACGGTCCGGAACAGGAACCAGCCCCGGGCTCCCAAATTCTGCGCCGCCAGCTCCAGATTGGGGCTGATGGCTTTCAAAACACCGGAAATGGTGATATATGCAAGCGGAAAGAAGGCGATCGTTTGCACCGCCCATAGGCCGAACCAACCATACAGGTCGGTCTTCAGGCCCAGGATGTTCCAGGTGATGATGCCCCGCCGACCAAACAGCATGATAAAGGCCAGGCCGGACACGACAGACGGCGCCATCGTCGGCAGCAGCGCAACAATCTGAAAAAAGCGTTTGCCGGGCATCTGCACATAGTTGATGGCGTAAGCGTAGATGAAGCCGAGCACGATCGCCGTGGCGGTGGCCAGCAGCGATGAAAATAAAGTATTGCGAAAGGCTTCGATAAATTCTCTGCCGGTGACCGCCTTGACCCAGTCGGCGGCGGTTGGCACCCAGAGCAGCTTTATAAACGGATAGATGATAAACAGGGCAAAAAAGCCGAATACGACGAGGATGCTGAGCAATAACGGCGGCTCCCGCAGCAGCAGTTTCAGTTCTCGCCGCCAACCGGTCCGTTCGTGGCCGATAGCCGTTTCTTTCATCTGTTTCGGTCCCCCACAGCTTTTCAAGTTACAGGAAAACAGGGGTACTCCTGCCGGAGAGTCCGGCAGGAGTACGGATACGGTCGGTGAATTACAGGCCGAAGAACTTGTCGGTCATTTGTTGCTTCGCCGCGCCGGCCTTCTCGAAATCGTAGGCCTTGAACAGCGGCAGATCCTTCAGCGGTTTGCTGCCGGCCGGCGGCGCCACATCCGGATGGCAGGCGATCGCGTGGGTGGTTTTGCTGATCATTTCGCCCGCTTCTTTCGTCAGGCAGTAGTCGATGAAAGCTTTCGCCACATCTTCGTTCGCTTTATTCTTCATCTTGGAGATTGCCACGACGCTCCAGCCGGCGTTGGGATACACGGTGCTGACGAGTTTCTGGCCTTTCAGGGAAATGAGGTTCTGGTCGGCCAGGAAGTTGACGGTGATCAGATATTCGCCGGCGCCGGTCTTCTGGGCCGGAGTGAAGCCGGACGGAGTGAACTGGGCCACCTGGGCTTTGAATTTCTTCAGGTACTCATAGCCCTTCTGCTCGCCCATCTGTTGCAGGACCGAGCTCAGGAAAGTGAAGCCGGTGCCGGATTTGCGAGGATCGGGCGTGATAATCTCGCCCTTGAATTCCGGTTTCAGCAGGTCTTCCAGCGTGACGGGCGGTTTGACTCCCTTGGGCTCGAATTCTTTCTTGAACCGGGCTTCATTGTAGCCGATGGACAGGGTTTCCAGATACAAGCCATACCAGCCGTTCCCTTTGTCGCGGTAGGCTTCCGGGATGGCCTTGGCATTCTTGGATTCGTAGGATTCTGTGATTCCTTTGGATTTCATGAGGGCGTGGGCGTCGGAAGTGCCGCCAAGCCAGACATCGGCCTTCGGGCTATCTTTTTCCGCCGTCATGCGGGCCACGGCTTCGCCGGTCGGTAGACGGATGAACGCCACTTCGGCGCCGGTCGCCTTCTTGAATCCCTCGGCGAGGGCTTTGGCGGTGTCTTCATGGAAAGATACATACATGACCAGTTTTTTGCCTTTGAGGTTTTGCGCCGCCGGCGCCGCCTTGGGGTCGGCCGCCTTCTTGTCGCCGCCGCCGCAGCCGGCCGCCAACAGCATCATTCCGGCCAGGGCCGCTGCGCAGAGTGTTTTCCACTTCATAAACTGACATCTCCTTTACACATAATACCGTTGAAATGAGGGGACCCTTAATGTCCTACAGATTGCCGTACTTCTCCAACAGGCTTTTCTTCATTTCACCCGCTTTCTTGCTGTCGAAGGTCTTGCTCAGCGGCATGTCCTTCAGCAGCGGCACGCCTGTCGGCGGCGGCACCTCGGGGTTGCAGGCGATGGCGCTGGTCGTCCGGGTTACATGGGCGCCCGCTTCCTTGGTCAGTACATAGTCGAAAAAGGCTTTGGCGACATCGTCGTTGCCCCGGCCCTTGATCTTGCTCATGGCGCAGACGGTCCAGCCGGCGTTGTCATAGACGGTGCTGACCAGTTTCTGCCCCTTGCTGGTGATCAGCGTCTGGTCTTCCAGGAAATTGAGCGTGATCAGGTATTCGCCGGCGCCGGCTTTCTGGGCCGGCGTGAAGCCGGATGGGGTGTATTGGGCGACGTTGGCTTTCAGCTTTTTCAGATATTCCATGGCCTTGTCTTCGCCCATCGCCTGGGCGAGGGAGGCGATGAAGGTGAAGCCGGTGCCGGATTTGCGGGGATCGGGGGTGATGATTTCTCCCTTGAATTCGGGTTTCAGCAGGTCTTCCAGTGTTTTGGGCGGTTTGACTCCCTTGGGTTCGAATTCTTTCTTGAATCGGGCCTCGTTGTAGCCGATGGCCAGGGCTTCCAGATAGACGCCGGCCCAGTAGCCGTCCTTGTCCCGGTACTGCGCGGGGATGTTCTTGAGGTTCGGCGAGGCGTACTTTTCGGTCACGCCCTGCGCCTTTAGTACTTCATGGGCATCGGAAGGGCCACCGACCCAGATGTCGGCCTTCGGGGCATCCTTTTCTGCAGTCAGACGGGCCACGGCCTCGCCGGTTGGCAGGCGGATGAACGAGACCTCGGCGCCGGTGGCCTTCTTGAAGTCTTCGGCCAGCGCTTTGGCGGTGTCTTCATGCCAGGAGACATACATGACCAGTTTCTTGCCCTTGAGACTTTGCGCCGCCGGTGCAGCTTTGGGATCGGCCGCCTTCTTGTCGCCGCCGCCGCAGCCGGCCGCCAGCAGCATCATTCCGGCCAGGACCGCCGCACAGAATGGTTTCCATTTCATGAACCGTCATCTCCCCTGTTCGTTGATTCGCATGGTCTGTTTGGTTATTTTTCCATGACGAGCTTGCGGAAGGTTTCTTTGATTTTTTCCGCCTCTTTCGCGAACTTGGCCCAATCCAGCATCGGCGAGTTCTTCGTGATGGCTGCCTTGTCGGGCGCTCCCTTCGGCGGGGCCACATCGTCGCGCACCGAATGCATCCAGCCCTTGGTCACGATGGCTTGCTGCCCTTCCTTCGACAGCCACCAGTCGGTGACGGCCTTGGCGGCCTCGGGGTTCTGGGTGCCGGCGAAGATGGCGATCGGGCTGGGCAGGATCACGGCGCCGTCGGTCGCGTAGGCGACTTTCAGCGGTTCGCCTTTGGCCGCCATCTTGAGGATGTTCTCTTCGCCAATGATGCCCACATGGTATTCACCGGTGATCAGTTTGTTCTGGACGGCGGTGTTGCCGCCTTCGATCTTCAGGCCGTTAGCTTTGAGGGCTGTGAAATACTCCCAGCCATAGCGCTGCGACAGATCGGCCGCTACGGTCAGAATCGAGCCCGACAGCAGCGGATTGGCCATCGCCAGTTTGTTCTTCCACTTGGGATCGGCAAGATCCTTGAACGATTTCGGCGCTTCCTCCGGTTTCACCTTGGTGGTGTTGTAGGCCATCAGCATGTAGCTGAGACGGACGCCAGTCCAATATCCTTCTTTGTCTTTGTATTTGTCGCCGACGAATTTGCGGTTCGGTGCATCAAATTTCAGTAACAGATTTTTTTCCTTCAAGGTGATGTAATACCCCGGGTCGGAAACCATCAGCACGTCGGACTGGATTTTTTTGGCCTCGATTTCGCCGGCCAGCTTGGTCATGACCTGCTCGGAACCGGCCTGGAACCACTGCACGTCGAGGTTGGGGAAGGCTTTTTTTAGTTCCGGTTTGACGGCTTCGATGATATCCGGGAACATGGAGGTGTAGATCATTAGTTTGCCGGACGGTCCGGCCGGCTTGGCGGGGGCTTGCGCCGGTTTCTTGGTTTCGCCGCCGCAGCCGGCGGTCAGGGCTAGAGCCAGCAGCAGGATGGCGAGCAGGGAATAGAGCGTCGATTTTTTCATGTTTCTCTCCTCCTTGATGGAAAAATACGCCTGTTTTAGCAGAAACAAACCCGGGATATCCGTCTGAGGCGATACTCAAACAGACATCCCGGATTCTCTCTCATTTCTCTGTACCGAAGATGTTGGGGCCCGATATGATGCTGTAATGGCAATACCGGCAGATAGGACAATCGGTCAAAAGGGAGCGACAGTGCTCCGAATATACAGTTATTTTACAATGTGAAGTTTATTCGGCGCGATGCCCAAAAATACCTTCTCGCCGGCATCGAAAGTTTCGTGGTTCGCCGGATCCGAATCGATGATCAGCAGGGTCTGGCCGTGCGTGGACAGTACATAGTCCTGATACGAGCCCATGAACACCGAAGAGGCGATCTCGGCCGGGATCCCGGAATCGCGGGACAGGGACACCGCTTCGGGGCGGACGATGAGCTTTACCGCGTCGCCGGGCTGCAGTGACAGGCCGGTCTTTACCCGGAACCGGGTTCCCATCGTTTCGATTTCCGCTTCACCGTTCTCGCACGACAGAACGCTGCTGGGAATCATATTGGCCGTGCCGATGAAGTCGGCGACGAACTGGCTGGCCGGGGTGGCGTAGATCTCCTTCGGTGTGCCGACCTGTTCGATGACGCCCTTGTTCATGACGATGATGCGGTCGGACATGCTCATGGCTTCGGCTTGGTCATGCGTGACGTAGATGCTGGTGATGCCGAACTGGCGCTGGATCTTGCGGATCTCCCGCCGCATGTGGATCCGGAGCTTGGCGTCGAGGTTCGACAGGGGTTCGTCGAACAACAGCACCGCCGGCTCCATGACCAGGGCCCGGGCCAGGGCGACCCGCTGTTGCTGCCCGCCGGACAGCTGGTTGGGCGAACGGTTTTCCAGGTCGGACAGGCCGACGAGGGCGAGGATGTTCATCACTTTGGCCCGGATATCGTCCGATTTCATTTTCTTGATTTTGAGCCCGTAGGCGACATTTTCAAATACGTTGAGGTGGGGGAACAGTGCGTAACTTTGAAACACCATGGCGGTGTCCCGCCGGTCCGGCGTCAGGGTGTTGACGCGTTCGCCGCCGATCAAAACGTCACCGCTGGTCGGATTTTCGAAGCCGGCGACCATGCGCAGGATCGTGGTCTTGCCGCAGCCGGACGGCCCGAGCAGGGTGACGAATTCGCCCGGTTCGATGGTGAGGGAAACGTTATTGACGGCGGTGACTTTCCTGCCGCCGGCGCCCTCGAAAGTTTTGACGAGGTTTTTGACACTGACGTTCTTGGATGTTGACAAGCGATTGCCTCCTTACCCGCCCTGTACGTCCGAGATGTCGACTCCCATCCGGTTGAGCAGGAACTTGAGAAACCCGGTGACCGTGAGCACGATGGCGATCAGGACCGTTGAGTAGGCGGCCGCTACGCCGAGCTTGCCGCCGTCGACCTGCGACATGATGCTGACCGTCAGCAGGTTGTAGCTGGCCGATACCAGGAAGATGACGGCGCTGACCGCGGTCATGCTGCGGACGAAACTGTAGACGAGGCCGCTGAAAAAGGCCGATTTGATCAGGGGGATGGTCACCGACGTAAACACCTTGAACGAAGAAGCGCCCAGATCTTGCGCCGCCTCTTCGATGGCGGGATCGATCTGCTGAAGGGAGGCGATGCCGGCGCGGATGCCGACCGGCATGCTGCGGAACACGAACGACAAAACAATGATCGCGGCGGTGCCGGTGAGCACCAGCGGCGGCTTATTGTAGGCCAGGACATAGCCGACGCCGATGACGGTGCCGGGGATGGCCATCGACAGCAGCGAGGCGAACTCGATGAAGCCGCGGCCCAAAAACCGCTTCCGCACAATGAGGAAAGCAATGACCATGCCGAGAATGCCGGTGACTGGCATCGACAGGAGCGACAGCCAGGTGGTGTCGACGATCGGCTTCCAGCCGATGTCCATGATGTATTGGTAATGCTTGAAGGTCGGCGTGTAGTCGATGCCCCAGAGATTGACGAGCGAACCGTAGGGGATCAGAGCATACAGCACGAGGATGAACAGGCTGACCAGTACGCAGGGCAGGCCGACGAACAGCAGCGGCAGCAGATCGCTGTTCAGTTCCCGTGCCCGCGACGGTTTGCCGGTGACAGTGACATAAGACTTGTCGCCGACCCAGTATTTCTGGATGACGAACATCAGGACCGAGATGCTGAGGAGGATGGTGGCTAGCGCCGTGCCGCCCTTCATGTCGTAGTTGCCCATGGACTGCATGTAGATCTGGGCGGCCAGCGTATTGTAGTTGCCGCCGATGACCATGGCGTTGCCGAAGTCGGCCACGCACTGGATGAAGACCAGCAGGAAGCTGTTGGCGATGCCGGGGCGGACAAGCGGCAGCACAATGGTCCGGAAAATGTGGCCGCGGGAAGCGCCCATGTTGCGGGCCGCCTCTTCATAAGCGGGATCGATCTGGCGCAGCAGGCCGGCCAGCACTAGGTAGGCGACCGGGAAAAAAGTCAGCACCTGCACGACGGCCAAGCCGCCGAACCCGTAGATGTTGGTTTCCTTCAGGCCGAGCAGCGAGCGGGTCACGAAACCCTGCTGCCCGAACAGCATGATGAACGACATCGACAGGGCGAACGGCGGCGAGATGATCGGCAGGATCGCCAACGTATTGAACACCGCCTTGAACCGGATCTTCAGAAACGCATCGGCATAGGCGAACAAGAAGCCGATGAAGGTCGAGATCGTACTGACGAAAATGCCCAGCCAGACCGTGTTGGCCAAAGTCTGGATATTTTCGGTTTTTCCCAGCGATTCCCGGAAGTACTGGAGGGTGAATGATCCCTTTTCCGTGAAGAACCCTTCCCAGAGCACTTCATAGAGGGGCCAGAGGATAAACACCACCAGAGAAGCCGCCACGAGCACAATCGTGGCGGCCAGTACGGGATCGCGCAGAATCAGGCGGAAATCGTCGAGATGACGTCGAAAGCTGTTCACAATCGCAAATGATCCTTTTCCGTATTTATCGATTGCGGGACTACTTGATCGCCTTGTTCCATTTTTCGACGAGGGCGCTCCGGTTCTTGCCGGCCCAGTCGAGGTTATAGTCGATCAGTTTGGTGTTTTTGATCGGTTCGGCCTGCTTGGGCGGGTTCGCCTCCGGATTGGTCAGGAACTGATACGAACCGACCTTCTGGCCGAATTCCTGGCCTTTCTTGGACAAGGCCCAGTCTACCCACTTCTTGGCGGCTTCCTGGTCCGGACCACCCTTGATGATGGCGACGGCGCCGATTTCATAGCCGGTTCCCTCGGCAGGAGCGGACAATACCAGATCCTTCATGCCTTCTTCCTGATACTTGATGGCGTCATGCAGGAAGGTGAGACCGACGGTGACTTCGCCCTGTCCAGCCAGACGGGCGGGAGCGGTGCCGGTCTTCTGGTAGACTTTGATCTGGCCGTTTAATTTCTTCATATATTCCAGACCTTTTTCCTCGCCCATCAGCTGAACAATGGTGGCCAGCATCGTGTAGGCGGTGCCGGACGCGCCGGGGTTGGCCATCGAAATCTGCCCCTTCAGCTCGGGCCGCAGCAGATCTTGCCAGGTCTGGGGAACGGGGATGTTCTTTTCCTTCAGCAGTTTGGCGTTGGAGGAGAAGCCGAGATAACCGACGTAGATGCCGGTCCAGAATCCGTCGGGATCCTTGAATTTCGCCGGAATCTTGGCGGCGTTCGGTGACTGGTATTTCTCCAGCAGGCCGTCTTGTTTGGCGGCGATAAAGGCGTCCGCAGGACCGCCCCACCAGACGCTGGCCTTCGGATTGTTTTTCTCGGCGCGGATCCGGCCCAGAACTTCGCCGGAACTCATGCGGACGGCTTCAACTTTGATCCCGGTGTCTTTCTGGAATTCCTGCACCGCTTTAGCCATATGCTCTTCCAGCAAGCCGCAATACAGGGTCAGCTTCAACTGTTTGGCTTCCGGTTTGGCGGGAGCGCCGCCGCCGCAACCGGCCAGGGCCAGGGACAGGATAAATACGAACAGGACCACCAGACTGGAGCGTTGCAGACTTTTTTTACTCATGATTCAGACCATCCTCCCGTTTTTTTGCTTTGTAGGTTCCCTCGTTGCGGCTGCCGTCATTGCTCCGGCAAAAAACCCGGGCGCCGGCGTATTGCAACGCAGGCATCCCGGGACGATCTCTGTTTCTCTGCCCTGCGAATGCAATAATAAGTAGAAGGGCCTTTCTTAATGGCCTGCATCTATTGTATGTTATTTCCGCTATTAGTATAGCGCCGCGACGGGCGGCTAGTCAATCGGAAAACCCGGAATTGACGCTTTAGTCAATCCAAGTTATAATTATTTTAAATATTTAGATATGTAACCTGTTCAAGCTAAATGGGGAAAGAGATTTAAGAGAAATTCCCGGTATGTTGGCGGTTTTTTTGTCGCCCTTCCGGGGTTTTGTATTTCTCCTTACGGGGAAGGATAGTCTGAAAAGAAAGGGTGGCAGGAATGGAAAGAAAAATGTATTCGGAAGAATTGGCCGGCATCAAGCGGCTGACCATGGACATGGGACAAAAGACGGTTGAAGCGGTAAAATTGGCCGCCCAGTCGCTGATCACCAATAATCAGGAGTTGGCGACCCAGGCCCGCGCCCTGGAAAAGGAAGTCGACGAAATGTACCGGCAGATCGACGACCGCTGCATCGTGAGCATTGCGACCCAGCAACCGATGGCGGGCGATCTGCGGTTTTTGGTGTCTACGCTCAAGATTGCCACCGAAATCGAACGCATCGCCGACTATGCGAACAATATCGCGAAGATGGTGCTACGCAAGTTTGCCCAGGAAGACATGTCGCCCATCGAATCGATGAAGGCGTCGGTGGACATCATGGCCCGGGAAGCGGTCAGCATGCTGCGGGAAGCCTTGGACGCCTACGAAAAAAATGATCCGGAACTGGCGACGCTGGTGCCGAAACGGGATGCCCTGGTGAACCGTCTGAACAAGGATCTGTTCAGGAATATCCTGGCCATGGCGACCGTCAAGCAGTACGCGAACGAACTGGCCATGGACTTCCATACGGCGATCCGCTACATCGAGCGGGTGGCCGACCGGTCGGGCAATATCGCCGAATATGTGTATTATGCGGCGACCGGGTTCCGGTTCCCGGACAACACCAAAAAGTAACGTCATGGACGGATCCCGTCCAGAGAGGAGGCGCGGCATTGAATGCGGAGTTGGTCGAAATAGCGCGTCTTAGCGTTGCGGCGCTTCTGGGCGGCATCGTCGGGCTGGAGCGGCAGCAGCGGCATAAATCGGCCGGCTTGCGGACCCACATTCTGGTCAGTCTGGGATCCTGCCTGATTATGCTGATTTCCTACAAGTTATATGCCGGGGTGCAGGGCCTGACCAACGCCGATCCGGCGCGTCTGGCGGCGCAGGTCGTCAGCGGCATCGGTTTTCTCGGCGCCGGCACCATCATGAAGGAAGGGCTGACGATCAAGGGCCTGACGACGGCGGCCAGCCTGTGGGTCGTGGCCGGCGTGGGGCTGGCGGTGGGCGCCGGATACTATGTCGGCGCGGTCACGACGACGGTCCTGTCGGTGCTGGCTCTGACGTATTTGCCCCGGTTCGAGCGCCTGTACGGCTGTGGGCCGTCCCAGGTCGCGATCGTAGTCCGATCTGTGGACAAGCCCGGCCAGATCGGCCGGATCGGTTCCTATCTCGGCACAAAAAACGTCGCCATTTGCGATATTAAAATTGACGAAGTCGGCAAAAACGAAATCCACATTTCCGTGATCCTCGATGTCACCGACCGCCGGATTATTCCGGACATCGTCGAAGGCATGAAGGGAATCGAGGGCGTGGTGGACGTCATCCTCGAATAAATTTTACTGGCGGCAGGAATGTTCCGCCAAGGGATCGAATACTTTGAAGTCGCCAGAAGAAACGCACCTGAGTTTGCCAAATTTTTCTTTCCGGCCGGGAACGCAAGGCCGTGGAGATAAGAAGTCAAAAGAGGAAAGGATGGGGTAATGGGATGAAAAAAACAATGGTTTTCCTGGTTCTGGCCATGTTCGTCGTAACGGCGATGTTGGCGGGCTGCGGCGGCGACAAGAAGCCGGCCGAACAACCCAAGGCGAAAGGTCCCTCCGGTGAATTGATGATCTACACCTCGATTTATCCGGATATCGTTGAAATGGTGAAACCGGTCCTCGCCAAGAAGTTCCCCAATCTGAAAATCTCCTGGTTCCAGGCCGGCTCCGAGCAGGTCATGGCCAAACTCGCCGGCGAAATTGAGGCCAAGAAAGTGCAGGCCGACGTGCTGCTGGTGGCTGATCCGGCCTATTATCTGACACTGAAAGACAAAGGCCTGCTGATGAAATATGATTCGCCGGAACGCAAGGCAATCACCGGCAATAAGGACACCGAAGGCTACTGGACCGGCGTCCGCATCAACAATATCGTCATCGCCTACAACACCAAGAAAGTGAAAGCGGAAGAAGCGCCGAAAACCTGGAAAGAACTGACCGATCCGAAATGGAAGAACCGGATCGCCATGGCGAATCCGCTGCTGTCCGGCACCGCCTATGTCGGCGTGGGCGCATTGGCCCAGAACTTCGGCTGGGAATATTTTGACAAGCTGAAAGCCAACGGAATCAAAGTGGAATCCGGCAACACCGCCCTTCAGAACAAGCTGATCCAGGGCGAATATGACGTGGTCATTATTCTCGAGGAAAACATCCTCAAAATGGGCGCCAAAGGCGAACCAGTGGCCGTTTCCTATCCGAAGGACGGCGTAGCCATCAACCCGAGCCCGATCGCGATCTTCAGCAGCGCGAAGAACCCCGAAGCGGCGAAAGCCCTGACGGATTTCTGGCTGTCGAAGGAAGGCCAGGAAATGGTCGTCAAAGGCTGGATGCACTCCGTACGTGACGACGTCGCCGCTCCCAAGGGCGCTCCGGCGCTGAAGACCCTGATGCCGACCCAGTTGAAGATCAACTGGGAACAGTTGGCCAAGGAAAACGAAAAATTCAAAGAGCAGTTCCGCTCCCGGGTTCTCGAAAAGAAATAACCATCGTTTGATCTGAAATGAGCGCAACGGTGGGGAGGCATGCCTCTCCACCGTTGTATGCCGGATACAGGGGGTTTATTGTGGACAGAAAATGGCTCCCCCAGTGGGATACCAAGTGGCTGGTCATCTTTTCGGCGGTGGCGACGCTGGTTCTGTTTGTCGTGTTGCCGATGCTTTATTTGGTCTACAAGAGTTTCATTGTCGGCGGGACTCTGGACATACATCACTACCGGACGGTTTACAGCAACATCGTTAACTGGAACGCTCTGAGCAACACACTGAAAGTTTCGCTGTACTCGACGATCCTGGCGGTCCTCATTTCCTTTCCCCTGGCTTGGCTGATCGGGCGGACGGATTTGCCGGCGAAGGGATTTTTCCGGACCCTGTTTGTGGCGACCTACATGATCCCTCCCTATGTCGGCGCGATCGCCTGGATTCAGCTGCTGAATCCGCGCGTCGGCTATGTGAATAAGTTTATCGTGGAGAGCCTGCACCTCGCCGAAGCCCCGTTCAATATCTATTCGATCGGCGGCATGGTCTGGTGTCTGACTCTTTTTTATGCGCCATTCGCCTTTATCACGATTTCGCGGGCCATGGAAAAAATGGACCCGACGCTGGAGGAAGCTTCCCGGATATCGGGCGCTTCGCCGCTGCGGACCTTGTGGAATGTGACGATTCCCCTGATGTATCCGAGTATCCTCGCCGGCGGCGTGCTGGTGTTCATCGGCGTGGCCTCGGCGTTCGGCACGCCTTCCATCATCGGGATGCCGGCTAACATCGAGGTGCTGACCACCCGGATCGTGACCTACATTTATATGGGCGACACCAAAGGAATCCAGGAAGCGACGGCCCTGGCGGTTTCCCTGATGCTGGCGGCCAACGGACTCTTATATCTTTCGATGTTCGGTCTGGGCAAAAAAGAATATGTCACCATTGGCGGCAAGAGCACCCGCCCCAACCTGGTGGAACTCGGCAAGTGGAAATGGCCGGCGTTTTCCATCGTGATGGCCTACGGCGCCATCTCCGTCATTTTGCCGGTCAGTTCCGTATTGGTAACGTCGATGATGAAATCGATGTCGCGACCGGTGGCGCTAAACAACCTGACGGTGGAGCGCTGGTTCGATGCGTTTAAAAACCAGCAGTACACCGAACCGCTTATGAACAGTTTTCTGCTGGCTATCATCGCGGCCACGGCGGCGACCCTCATCGGCATTTTCATCGCGTACCTGCTGGTGAAGACGAACGCCAAAGGCAAGAAAATCCCCGACGCGCTCGCCACGCTCGGTGGCGCCACTCCGGGCGTCGTCATCGCCCTGGCGCTGATCATCACCTTTTCCGGCGCTTTCGGCCTGAACTTGTACTCGACGATGTCGATCCTCGTGATCGGTTATATCGTCAAGTATCTGACCATGTCGGTCCGGACGATTTCCGCCTCGCTCAGTCAGGTCCATTCCTCGCTGGAGGAAGCGGCGCTTAATTCCGGCGCCAGCTGGCTGCAGTCGCTGAAGGACATCATGTGGCCGCTGATCCGGCCGTCCATCGTTGCCGGCTGGTTCCTGGTATTCATGCCGTCTTTCTATGAATTGACCATATCCATCATCCTCTACGGATCCCAGACGAAGACCATCGGCGTGTTGCTGTATGAACTCCAGACCTATGCCGATCCGCAGGACGCGTCGGTGTTGGCGGTAATCATCCTCCTGATCGTTCTCGTGGGCAACCTGGCGCTGCGCAAGGTATCCCGCGGACAGATCGGCATTTGATCGGAAAGGAGCCAGGATTGTGGCAGATGTAAGAATCAGTTCGGTTACCAAAAAGTTCGGCGAAGTCTACGCCGTAAACAAATTCGACGCGGTGATCCGCGACGGGGAGTTCGTTTCGATCTTGGGGCCGTCGGGCTGCGGCAAGACGACGATGCTGCGGATGATCGCCGGCTTTGAAAAAGCGACCGGCGGCGAAATCGCCATTGGCGACCAGATCGTGAGTAAAGCGGGAAATGGGATTTTCGTGCCGCCGGAAAAACGCCATATCGGCATGGTGTTCCAGTCCTATGCGGTCTGGCCCCACATGAACGTGTTCGACAACGTGGCCTATCCGCTGAAGATCCAGAAAGTACCGATGGAAGAGCGGAAAGAGCGGACCAACAAGGCCTTGTCGCTCGTTCACCTCGAGGAATACGCCGGCCGGTTCCCCAACCAGCTTTCCGGCGGACAGCAACAGCGCGTGGCGCTGGCGCGGGCGCTGGTCGCCGCGCCGGGGTTGCTGCTGCTCGACGAGCCGCTGTCCAATCTGGACGCCAAACTGCGCGAAAGCATGCGCTTTGAGATCAAGGAACTCCAGAAAAAACTGGGCCTCACCGTCATCTACGTCACGCATGACCAGGCGGAAGCGATGGCCATGTCCGACCGGATCATCGTCATGTACAAGGGCGTGATTCAGCAGGTCGACGTGCCGACGAAAATTTACGAGCATCCGGCCAATTCCACCGTCGCCGATTTCATTGGCCTGGTCAATTTCCTCGACGGCGAAGTGAAGGACGGAGCCGTCCAGCTTTCGCAGATCGGCTGTTCCCTGCCGCTGGCGGTGAACTTCACCGGGCCGGCTTTGGTCGCGGTTCGTCCGGAGCATATCGAGATATCCAAGACCAGCGGCGCTCTGCGCGGCAAGATTGTCAGCAAGCTGTACCTGGGCGATTCCACCGACTGCCGGGTCGCTGTGGGCGACACCGTCCTGCGGGTCATCGACCGGGGTTCCAGCTTTGACAACTACGCCGACGGCGAAGAAGTGTTCCTGAGCTTCGGCCATATCATGGCGTTTCCCAAATGAGTTCACTGGCGGACATCCGCTTGTTCCTGCTCGACATGGATGGTACCGTATATCTGGGGAGCCGGCTGTTGCCCGGTTCCCTCGATTTTTTACGGTACCTCGGCGAGACCGGCCGGGATCATCTGTTTCTGACCAACAATTCGTCACGGAACGCGGATTATTATGCGCAAAAACTGACCAAGCTCGGCTGGCCGGCCCAGCCCGGCGAGATTCTGACTTCCGGCGAAGCCACGGCCCTCTATCTGGGCGGATTGAAACCGTCGGCCCGGGTCTATCTTCTGGGAACGCCGGATCTGGAAACCGAGTTCGCCGCTCATGGATTTGTGCTGACGGACGAAAACCCCGACTATGTGGTGCTCGGCTTTGACATGACGTTGACCTACGACAAGTTGGTGCGGGCCTGCGATCTGGTCCGGGGCGGCGTGCCATTCATTGCGACGCACCCGGACCTCAACTGTCCGACGGAGACCGGTTACATTCCGGACTGTGGGGCAATGACCGCCCTGATCACCGCTTCGACCGGCGTGACGCCTAAAGTGATCGGCAAGCCGAACCGGGAGATCATCGACGCGATGTTCCGCAAGAAACCGGTGCGGCGTGATCAGGTCGCCATGGTCGGCGACCGGTTGTATACCGACATCGTGATGGGACATAACGCCGGTGTGACCTCCGTACTTGTCCTGTCGGGCGAGGCCAAGGAATCCGACATTCCTGCCGCGCCGGTCAAGCCCGATCATGTGACGGGCGGCCTGGGCGCCCTGTACGAGGCGTTGAAGCAAGCCGACGCGGCCCGTTAACGAAAAGAACAGCGTTTGGACATCATAAAAAACCGTCCTGCGGCGAATGCTGCAGGACGGTTTTTTGCCGGCTCGCTTTATTTCATCAGAACTTTGGGCAGCCAGGTCGCCAACTCCGGCATCCAGGCCAGAATCGCCATGGTGGCGATCATCATCATGGCAAATGGCAGTACGCCGCGGAGTATCTCTGTCATGCGCGTTCCCGGGGTGATCCCCTGGATGACAAACAGATTCATGCCGACCGGCGGGGTGATGAGGGCCATTTCCATGTTAATGACCATGATGACGGCAAACCAGATCGGATCGAAGCCAAGTTTCAGGATCAAGGGGTACAGGATGGGAACGGTGATCAGGATGATAGAAACGGTTTCCAGAATGCAACCCAAAAACAACAGCAGGATGTTGATGGTCAGGAATACCACCCAGCGGTTGACATCCATGACGGTGACCAGTTCCGTCAGTTGCTGGGGAATCTGCAATACGGTCAGGATAAATCCATAGAGCATGGCGCCGACAATGATGGCGAGCACCATCGCGTTGGTTTTGGCGGTATCGACGAGAATTCCCGGGATATCGCGCAACGACAATGTCTTATAAATGAAGAAGGTGATGAACAGGCTGTATACCGTGCCGATGGCTGCCGCTTCCGTCGGCGTGAAGACGCCGATGTAGATGCCGCCGATGATCAGAACGGGAAGCAGCAAGCCCCACGAGGACTGACGCAAGGCCTGAAATCGCTCGTCCCAGGTCGCTTTCGGCTGGGCGGGCACTCGATGAGAGCAAAAAACGATGACATACAGGATAAAGAATCCGGTCAGAATCAGTCCGGGAATGATTCCGGCGATGAACAGACCGCCGACGGATTCGCCGGTGATGGCGCCAAACAGGATCATCGGAATGCTGGGCGGGATCAGGATGCCGAGCGTACCGCCGCCGGCGACCAGACCCAGGACCAACTCTTTCGGATAACCGCGCGAGATCATTTCCGGGATGGCGACCATGCCGATGGTGACGGCGGTCGCTACACTGGAACCGGAGATGGCGGCGAAAGCGGCGCAAGCCATGATGGTGGCGACGCCGAGGCCCGCCGGAAGATGGCGCAGCCATTTGCTGGCGACATCGTACAAGTCGTTGCCGACCTTGCCGGTTAACAAAATCTGGCTAAGCAGGATGTAGAGCGGGATCGAAGAAAGAACAAAGTCATCCAGGGCCTTGTAGCCGATGATCGGGATCTGGGCGAGCGAGCTGGGGCCCATGGCGGCGTAGAAAGCGCCCATGCCGGCGATGCCCAGACTGAAAGCGACCGGCAGTCCGATCAACAGGAGGAGTATGAGGCCGCCAACGAATGCTAATATCATCAGTGGCCCTCCTTGGCGGCTTCCGCCGCGTCGGGATCAAGCAGATTCGCGACAAATTGCAGCGATAGAATGAAAAAGCCAACCGGCATGGCCAGCTGGGGCAGATACAAGGGGACCCGCAAAGTGCTGGTTGAGAGCAGTCCCAGCTCATAAGAATTCAGCGTCATTTCCGTGCTGGTGACCAGAAAGACCAGGCTGAACACGAGCCCGATCAGGGAACAGATCGCTTTTAGCGACCGGTTCAGCTGCGGGGAGAGCTTGCTGGTCAACAGGTCGACGTTGATGTGCTTGCCGGAGGCCAATGCCGGAGCGAAGCCCAGGAAAGCACTGATCAGCACCAGATAGACCGATATTTCATTCACCCATTCGGTCGGTGAGTTGAACAGGGAACGAAGGACTACTTCGTAACTTACGCTCAGGGCGACCGCAAGGATGCAAATCCCTGCGATCACCCCACTGATCCGGCTGGCCTTTGCGGCCAGCCCCACAATGATTGTTTTAATCGGAACCACCGCCTATTTCAGATTTTTGCAGAATTCCACCAACTGCTTGCCGGCTTCACCGGTCCGCTTGATGAACAGTGTTTGCACCGACTCGGTGGCTTTCTGCCACGTGGCGAGTTCGCCCGCCGGTACGACGAAGACCTGCATGCCCTTGTCTTTCAGAGCTTTCAGAGCCTTATCTTCCTCGTTCTTCACTTCGGCGCGGATGGCGGCTTGCACTTCTTTGGCGGCTTCCTCGATGATCTTTTTCTGGTCGGCCGAGAGCTTGTTCCAGGCCTTCAGATTGACGGTGGTCACAAATTCGGGGAAGGCGTGGTTGGTCATGGTCAGGTATTTGGTAACTTCGTACATTTTGCGGTCGAACATCGCGGTGGTGCCGGAAGTCTGACCGTCGATCGTGCCGCGCTGCAAGGCCATGTAGACTTCGCCGGCGCCCATGGAGACGGGGGCGGCGCCCAGGGCCTTGATGGTTTCGGACGGCAGTTCGCCGTAGCCGCGCAGTTTCAGTCCCTTGAAGTCTTCCGGCTTGGTCAGGGGCAATTTGTTGTTGCCGAACTGTACGAAGCCGTAGTCGACCCAGATCAGGGGCTTCACGCCTTTTTTCTGCATTTCGGCGGCCAGGATCTCGCCGACCTTGCCGTCCAGGGCTTTGGCGACTTTCTCATAACTGGGGAACAGGAACGGAACGTCAAAGATCTCCATGACGGGAATGGCGGAAGCCCACATCGCGGTCGAGTTCATGCCGATCTCGATGCCGCCGGCCATCAGGGCGTCGTTCATGCTCTTATCGTTATAGAGCTGTCCGGAAGGATAGATTTGAATCGTGATGGCGCCTTTGGATTTTTCGCTGACTTTTTTCGCGAAGCTGTCCATGCCGCGGGCCATGTGGTTGGTGATAGGCAGGTTGTGCGCCAGTTTGAGCGTGACTTTGTCGGCAGCTTTTTCCGGGGATTGTCCGGCCGGTTTGGCGCCGCCGCCGCAACCCACGGCGACTACGGCGAATACGATCAGGGCCAGGATGGCAATTAGTCGGTGAAGTGAATGCTGTTTCTTCATGAGAATCCTCCTATTCCTTTTTGCAGTATTTTTTCTCCAACGCGGCGTATTCCGGCAAGCCGACGAGGGCGTTGAATTCCTGGAAACTGTGCAGCTGGGCGGCGACGCCGGCGGTTGTTCCCGTGCGCTTCAGTTCGCCGAAGACGGATTCCAGGGCGTGGAAAACGATGTACAGGGCGGTGCAGGGCCAGAACACGATCCGGAAGCCAAGCTCCTGCAGCTGCGCCGAAGTCAGGAGGGGCGTCTTGCCGCCTTCGACCATGTTGGCGAGCAGGATTTTTCCCGGGAAGGCCCGGCCGATCGCTTTCAGTTCCGCCTCGTCCTGGGGCGCTTCGATGAACAGGGCGTCGGCCCCGGCGTCAAAGTAGGTCCAGCCGCGCCGGATCGCTTCCTTCAGATCGTAGACCGCCCGGGAATCAGTGCGGGCGATGATGACCGTATCCGGGTTCGTGCGGGCTTCGACCGCCGCCCGGATCTTGGC
>CAZRLN010000027.1:0-35130 GCA_964601085.1 uncultured Veillonellaceae bacterium
GACATTGAAGCCTTCGACGAAATCGGCCTGATCGGTCGGGGAACCCATGAACGGCAAATGGTCAAGCTGCAGGGATTGCTGGACAAAGTTAAGGAACGGACGCTAAAACTGGCGGAAGTAGTCAAATAACAAATTGCGGATTTGAAGGCAAGAGACGGCGGATGATTATTCCTCCGTCTCTTTTCTTGTTGCCGTAGTATCAGTAGATAGTGTAAAATATAAAAAGGCAGGTCCTTGGGCGGCAAGGACTTTTTCTGTTATGCGACGAATATTTTATTGTTTATATGATTTTTGGATGCAATAGAGCGAAGCGCTTTCAACGGGAGGGAAACAGGTTGCGGGGAGGCAGGACTAAAGGCTTCTTGGTATGGGTACTTTACTTTTTGGGCGGCGCGATCATCGGCGGACTCTTGGGCGAGGTTATCGCCGGCAGTCCGGCGTTGGCGGGATTGGCGCCCTATTTGACAAAGAAGTATGTCCTGTTTGACATGGCGCCGGCCAGCCTCAATCTGTTCATCGCCCAGGTCAAATTTGGGTTGACGCTGCAACCGAACCTGATCAGCGTGCTTGGTATTGTGATCGCAATGTTTCTGTTTCGGCGATATTAGGAGGTTTTGGTCACGGGAATCATTCTGGCGTCGGCCTCGCCGCGCCGCGAGCAACTGTTGCGGCAAGCGGGATGTGAGTTTCAGGTCCGGCCCAGCCGGGCGGAAGAAGACAATGCGGCGGCGTTGCCGCCGGACGAACTGGTGCGGCTGCATGCGCGGATCAAAGCACAGGCGGTGGCGGCCGAAGTCCAACCGGGGGATATCGTCATTGGCGCCGATACGATCGTCGTATTGGCAGGAAAAGTATATGGAAAGCCGGAAAGTGTCGCGACAGCCGAGTCCATGCTGGCGGAGCTGTCTGGCCGGACGCACAGTGTCTGGTCCGGCGTGGCGGTTGTCTGTCAGGGCCGGTGCCTGGTCGAAGCTGTGGAAACACGGGTGACGCTGGCGCGGCTTTCGAAGGAGCAGATCCGTCGTTATGTCGCGACCGGCGAACCGCTCGACAAGGCGGGCGCCTATGCGGTGCAGGGTCGAGGGGCCTTGTTCGTGAAACGCCTGGAAGGCTGTTATTTTAATGTGGTGGGATTGCCGCTCAGGACGCTGTCCCGCCTTCTGTCCCAGGTCGGGGTGGAGTTGCTGTGACGGCCCGTGCGGGCGTCGAGAGACCGCATCCACTTACCATCAAGGAATTGCCGGCGGATGAACGGCCCCGGGAGAAGATGAAGGAACGGGGCGCGCAGGCCATGGGCAATTCCGAACTGCTGGCCATTTTACTGCGGACTGGCGCCGCCCAAGAATCGGCGTTGCGGCTGGCGGAAAACCTGCTCGAACGGGAGGGCGGCCTGGCCGGTCTCGGTCACGCAACGCTGGAAGAAGTGGAACAGGTCCGGGGAATCGGCGAGGCCAAAGCAGTTACTTTGATGGCGGCGATGGAACTTGGCCGCCGTGTTGCTTCGCTGGCGCCGCAGGACCGGACGGCGATCCGGACTCCGGAAGATGTGGCGGCTCTCTTGATGCCGCGGTTCCGCTATGAAACGCGGGAATCGTTCGTTGCGGTATTGTTGTCGACCAAGAATCATGTGCTGAAGACGGCAGTCATTTCCGTTGGCAGCCTGAACGCATCCATCGTGCATCCCCGGGAATTGTTCCGGGAAGCAATCAATGCCAGCGCGGCGGCTGTCATTGTCGCCCACAATCATCCCAGCGGCGATCCTGCCCCCAGTCCGGAAGATGTGGAACTGACCCGCAAACTGGTTGAAGCCGGAAAAATGTTGGATATTCCCGTATTGGACCATATTATTTTGGGAGACGGAAAATATATCAGCCTTAAAGAAAAGGGAATTCTGTAGGAGGAATGGACAAAAATGAAGTTTTTTAATTCATTTTCGAAAGATATGGGGATCGATCTGGGAACAGCGAACACACTGGTTTTCATGCGGGGACGCGGCATCGTTCTGCGGGAGCCATCGGTGGTGGCGATCCAGAAAGATACCGGCGCAATTCTGGCGGTAGGGGAAGAAGCCAAGATGATGATCGGTCGGACACCGGGGAACATCGTGGCGATTCGGCCCCTGAAGGATGGTGTCATCGCCGACTTCGACACCACCCAGGCGATGCTGAAGTATTTTATTCAGAAAGCGACCGGTGGATTTTCCTTCTTCCGGCCACGGGTAGTCGTCGGCGTTCCGTCCGGCGTGACCGAAGTTGAGCGTCGGGCGGTCATCGATGCAACCATCCAGGCGGGCGCTCGGGAGGCCTTCCTGATCGAGGAACCGATGGCGGCGGCGATTGGCGCGGGGTTGCCGGTGCATGATCCGACCGGCAACATGGTGGTGGATATCGGCGGTGGTACGACCGAGGTGGCTGTGATTTCACTCGGCGGCATCGTGTCGAGCCGATCGATCCGTATCGGCGGCGATGAACTGGACGAGTCCATCATTCAGTACATGAAACGCACCTATAACCTGTTGATCGGCGAACGGACGGCGGAAACCGTGAAAATAACCATTGGTTCGGCCATGCCGTCGCCGGAAGAGGAAACGATGGACATTCGCGGCCGGGATCTGGTGACCGGTCTGCCGAAGACCATTCTGGTATCCGTGCGGGAAATCGAGCTGGCTCTGTCCGAGCCGGTCAGCGCGATCGTGGACGCCGTTAAGGTGACGCTGGAAAAAACACCGCCCGAACTTTCCGCGGATATTATGGACCGAGGGATTGTTCTAACCGGCGGCGGCGCCCAGCTGCGCCGTCTGGATAAGCTATTGACCAAGGAAACCGGCATGCCGGTCATTGTTGCGGAAGATTCGCTGGATTGCGTGGCCAAGGGAACCGGCGTCGTGGCGGAGGATCTGGAAACGATGAAACGGGTCACAATGTCCGTCAAGAAAAGCGGGTAAAGGGGAACCACGATTGTGAAATGGTTTGACAAAAAGACGGTGGTGCTTTGCGTTGCCTTTCTTACCGTCTTTTTGCTGGTGATATCGGCCGCCCGCCTGCAAAATCGGTATCCGTTAATGTCCCGCATTGCGGCCGGGATTTTGATGCCGTTCGATTACGTCTTTTCCGGCCTGGCCGGCGGGATTCAGGAGGGAACGGTGTTTACGCGCGATTTGGCAACCGTGTATCGCGAGAACCAAACCTTGCGCGCGGAAAACCAGGAGCTGCGGTATGTCGTTTTTCAGTTGACCGAGAAGGCGGCGGAAAATGAGCGGTTGCAGGCCATGCTGGAGTTTCGTACCAAAACGGTGGCGTTCCAGATGAAGGCGGCAGCGGTGATTGCCCGGGATCCGGGAACATTGAATTATAGCCTGCTGATCAACCAGGGGGCGAACGATGGCATCCGGGTCAACATGCCGGTCGTGACGCATCAAGGATTGGTGGGGCATGTGACGGAAGTGTTCGGCGGGACCGCCAAAGTGCGCCTCTTGATTGACGCGACATCCTCGGCGGCGGCGATGATTCAGCGACCGCAGTCCCGGGCTGTGGGAATCGTGGAGGGAAACCCGGCGCAGATTTTCTTGCTGCGGATGAAGAATTTGCTCAGGGACAGTGACGTCATCAAAGGGGACAAGATCATGACGTCGGGTCTCGGCGGCATCTATCCCAAAGGTCTGCTGATCGGCGAAGTGGTCGATGTCGTCGACGATGACGGCGGTTTGCTGAAAAACGCCATGATCCGTTCGGCGGTAGACTTTTCACGCCTGGAAGAAGTTTTTGTCATCAGCGGCGAAAGGAATCCGGTCCGGCCATGAGGATTTTGATCTGGATTTTTGTGATGCTGCTTTCGGTATCCCTGCAGTCGACGGTAATTCCCGTTTTGTCCTTCGGCGCCGTTCGCCCGGACTTTGTACTGGTGGTTGTGGTGCTGGCGGCGTTGTCGGGCGGCCGTGAGACCGGCGTGCTCTGCGGGGCGGTCGGCGGTCTCTTGCAGGATTTGCTGTCGGTCGGCCCATTTGGGTTCAACACGCTGACAAAAATGCTGCTGGGGCTGTTGTTGGGGTTTTATGAGCGCAAAGTGAACCAGGGAAACTTGTTGTTGCCTATGGTGGCGATTGTCGCCGGAACGGTGGGGGCCACCGTACTTTCGGCGTTGTTTTTGCTGGCGTATGGGTTGGCTGGAGCGATTCCGGCCGTTTTTCTGCAGATGATTCCGACGACGGCCTATCATTTGTTGTTGGCGGCGCCGGTTCATGCCGCCCTGCTATGGCTGAAACGTCTTCAGGCATCGAAATTGGGGGGCTGATGTTTCATGCGGTTGAAGACTACCGGCCAGCGGCTGGATATCTTGACCGTGGTTTTGGTTGTTATATTTTTGGCGCTGAGCAGCCGTCTGGCCTATCTGCAGGTGGTGAAAGGGCCGGAATATCAACGGCTGGCCGAAGGCAACCGCACCCGTCAGGTGAATGTGGTTGCGCCGCGGGGGGACTTTTTTGATCGGAACGGTGTAGTGATGGTCACCAGCCGTCCCGGTTTTGTCGTATCTATTGTGCCGGGAAACAAGCCGACGCCGCCGGAAGTGATCGCCAAGACCGCAGCGATCCTGGGCCTTGATCCGCGCGAAATCACGGATAAGCTGGCCAAGAGCAAGACCGGGTTCGAGCCGGTACGGCTGAAGATCGACGTCGGCCAGAATATCGTGGCGGCGATTGAAGAACGGCGAACCGAACTGCCCGGCGTAGTGGTGGAGATCCTGCCGGTACGCAGTTATGTGCATAATCAACTGGGCGTGCATGTTTTTGGTTATGTGAGTGAAATTTCAGAGTCGGAACTGGCGACAATGGCGGCCAATGGCTATCGTGCGGGCGACTTGATCGGCCAGTCCGGCCTGGAACGGAAATATGACCGGTTTATCAAGGGCACGGACGGCGGCAGCCAGATTGAGGTCGATGTTGCAGGCCGCATGGTGCAGGTTCTGGCGAAAAAAGATCCGGTCCCCGGCAACAATCTGGTACTGACGATCGATTACCGGTTACAGAAGGTGGCGGAGGAAGCCTTGGACGAGCAGCTTCAGATCCTGCAACGGACCGGCCGCCGCAATGCCAAGGCCGGCGCCGTGGTAGTGCTCAATCCGAAAAATGGTGAAGTGTTGGCGATGGCCAGTCGGCCGGCGTTTGATCCGAATCAGTTTATCGGCGGGATCTCGACGAAGAACTGGAAAGCCATCAATGAAAATCCATTTCATCCGATGGATAATCGGGCGATCGCCGGTGAGTATCCACCCGGCTCAACCTTTAAGATCGTGACGGGAACGGCGGCGCTTGAACTGAAAAAGGTGACGCCGGATGAGCTGATTTTCGACTCGGGTCAGCACTGGCTGGTGCCGAAAACCAACGCGGCCGGCGAGGCGCTGGGTTGGATCAATTTCCACCAGGCGTTGTCGATGTCCGACAATGTATACTTTTATGAACTGGGCAACCGGATGGGGATCGATGCGCTGGAGCGGTACGCGCGAATGTTTGGCCTGGGCGCCTTTACCGGCGTTGACTTGCCGGGAGAGTCCGACGGGTTGGTGGCCAATCGCAAATACAAAGAGTTGAACTACAAGGAAGACTGGTATCTGGCGGAGACCTTCGACGCGGCGATCGGCCAGGGCTTCCATTTGGCGACGCCGTTGCAGATGGCGGTGCTGATGAGTGAGATCGCCAACGGCGGCCATCGCTGGCGTCCGCATGTTGTCGGCAAGATTTTGTCAAGCAAGGGCGAGTTGGTCCAGACCGCGCCAGTGGAAGAGACCGGCCGGATCGACATCAGTCCGGAAACTTTAAAACTGGTCCGCGACGGGTTGCGGGGCGTGTCGGAAGCCGGCGGCACCGGCGCCGGCGTGTTCGCCAACTTCCCGGTCCCTGTGGCCGGCAAAACCGGAACGGCGGAAAATCCGCACGGTGACGACCATGGCTGGTTCGTGGCCTACGGTCCGTTCGACGATCCCCGCCTGACGGTGGCCGTGATCATCGAGCAGGGCGGTTACGGGTCGACGTCCGCCGGCCCGATTGCCCGAAAAATTCTCGAAACGGCGTTCAATCTGAAGCCGGCGGCGGTCGAGGCGGTTCGCAAACCGATGCCCGGCGCGGCAATGTGAGGCGGATATGAAGAAAGTATGGGTGGTGGCCTCCGGCAAGGGCGGAACCGGCAAGAGCACGCTGGTCGTCAATCTGGGCGCCGCCTTGGCGAGTGCAGGAAATAAAGTGTTGCTGATCGACCTGAACGTGGGATTGCGATGCCTGGATCTGTATCTTGGCCTGGCGGATCGGGTTCTGTTTGACGGGATGGATGTCATGGAGGGGAACTGTCGTCCCGTGGATGCCATTCTGTCCTGTCCGGCCGTACCGTCCCTGTTTTTGCTGCCGACCTCGCAGAGCCGGCGGGACAGCGATTTTGCCGGAACGCGGCTGCAGGAGCTGTGCGCTAGTCTGGTCGATGAATTTGACATGATTTTGCTGGATTGTCCGCCCGGTTTGGAGCCGATTCCGGCCCGCGCCGCCACAGCGGCGTTTCGGGGCCTTATCGTCGCGTCGCCCGAACCGGTGGCGATGCGCGATGCTGATCGCTTGGCCGCTGAGTTTGCAGCGGCCGGCGTCGCCGAAAGTTACCTGGTAGTCAACCGTTTCCGTTCAGATTTTCAGCAAAAGGGTTTGATGTCACCAGCGTCGGAATTTGCCGATTCCCTTGGCTTGCCGCTTCTCGGAACCGTGCCGGAGGACGATGCGGTCGGCGCTTCCGTTCTGTGCGGCGTTCCGGCCGTCCTGCGTCAACCGGATTCGCCGGCGGCCCGGATTTTTACCGCGATGGCCGGCCGAATGCCGGGAAAGGAACTGTTGTAACCTATGATCGACCGGCGGATGTTTCGCAATATAGATTTTTGGATGGTTTTTGCCGCTGTCGCTCTGGTGGGGATCGGAATCCTGGTGATCGGCAGCGCGACCCACATTAACACTCCCAGTGATGATAGGTATTGGTTTGTGCAGCGACAAGGGATGTTCGCCCTGCTGAATTTCGTCCTGATCCTGGTAATGTTGAAATTCGACTACCGGATCTTGGGCTCTTTGGGCAATATTTTGTATGGAATCAACCTAGTGATGCTGATCGCCGTCATGTTTGTCGGTCAGTCTGCGCTGGGAGCGCAGCGATGGATCCAGCTGGGCCCCATCACCTTGCAGCCGTCCGAGTTCGCGAAACTGATTATGATCATTTCCCTGGCCCATCTGCTGGATGCGCGGGAGGAAAGAATGAAGAGCGTCTGGGACCTGTTGCCGGTGGCGGCGTTTGTAGTCGTGCCGTTCCTGTTGGTCCTCAAACAGCCGGATCTGGGGACTTCGTTGGTCTTTTTGGCGATTTTGCTGGGCATGGTATTCGTGGCCGGCATCGACGGCAAACTGCTGCTCAAGATCATGGGCCTCGGCGCCGCTTGCCTGCCGGTATTCTGGCTGTTTTTGAAGGATTATCAGAAATCGCGTTTGACGGTTTTTATGGATCCGAATGTCGATCCGCTCGGTGCCGGCTATCACATCATCCAGTCCAAAATCGCCATCGGTTCGGGCCAATTGTTCGGCAAAGGCCTATTTAATGGAACGCAGAGTCAGCTGAACTTTTTGCCGGAAAACCATACCGATTTCATTTTTGCGGTGGTGGGGGAAGAGCTCGGTTTTGTGGGTTCAGTGGCCATTTTGCTATTGTATTTTCTGTTGTTGTACCGGGGCGTACAAACGGCGAAAAACGCCCGCGACAAGTTCGGTACGCTGCTGGCGGCCGGGATCACTTCGATGATGGCGTTTCATGTGCTGGTCAATGTGGGAATGACGATCGGCATCATGCCGGTAACGGGGATTCCCCTGCCGTTCATGAGTTACGGCGTCAGCGCCCTGACCACGAATCTGGTGAGTATCGGCATTCTGCTAAATATCCAGTCGCGCCAACAAAAGCTGATGTTTTGAAATGGAGGATAAATTGTTGCATTCCATCGATTCTTTTTTGCCTTCTGTGGCCAAACCGGCCCGCTATACCGGCGGTGAGTGGAACATGGTGCGCAAGGATCCGGCGGCGGTGGCCGTCCGCTTTGCGCTGGCTTTGCCGGATGTCTATGAAGTCGGGATGTCCAATTTGGGCCTGAAGATTCTGTACGGGGTTCTGAATGACCGGCAGGATACTTACGCCGAACGGGCGTATTGCCCCTGGCCGGATATGGAACAGGCGATGCGGGAAACTGGTACGCCCCTGACCAGCCTGGAAACGCAGACGCCGCTGCGGGATTTCGACGCCGTGGGAGTTTCCCTGCAATATGAGATGACGTATTCCAATATCCTGACGATGCTGGATTTGGGCGGTATTCCGCTGGAAAGCGGCCGGCGCTCCGATACGGACCCGCTGATCGTGGGCGGAGGGCCCTGCGCTTATAATCCGGAACCGCTGGCCGATTTTTTTGACTGCTTCGTCATTGGCGAAGGGGAAGAAATCATCGGCGAACTCGCCGTGACCATCGCCGCCTGGAAACAGGCGGGACGGCCGGAGGGGCGAGCCGGGCTGCTGCAACGACTGGCAACTCTGGCGGGAATCTATGTGCCGGCGTTTTATCGCCCGGAATACAATGCGGACGGTACATTCCGGCAGGTGACGCCGGTTGCCGCGGATGCGCCGGCAGCCATCGCCAAACGCATCGTCAAGAATCTGGATGCGGCGTCGTTTCCCACCCAAGCGATCGTTCCCTATCTGGAAACCGTACACGACCGGATCATGCTGGAGCTGTTCCGTGGTTGTACGCGGGGTTGCCGGTTTTGCCAGGCGGGGGTCGTCTACCGGCCGGTGCGGGAACGAAAACCCGAAACGCTGTTGCGATTGGCGCAAGAATTAGTGGACCATACCGGGTATGACGAAATCTCCCTGGTATCGCTCAGTTCGGCGGATTATTCCTGTCTACGGGAGCTGGCCGATGAACTGATGACCCGGTTTGCGCCGCAGCGGGTGAGCCTGTCGCTGCCTTCCCTGCGAATCGACAGCTTTTCCATCGAGCTGGCCAACGAGATCCAGAAAGTCCGCCGTTCGGGCCTGACCTTCGCGCCGGAGGCCGGAACCCAAAGATTGCGGAATGTCATCAACAAAGGCGTCACGGAAGCCGATCTGTTCGAAGCCGCCGGTGCGGCCTTCCGTTCGGGCTGGTCCGGCATCAAGCTCTATTTCATGATCGGTCTGCCCACGGAAACGGACGAGGATGTCCTGGCGATCGCCGACCTGGCCCGCCGGGTGGCGGGCATGGCGCGCAATGTTCGCAACCGACGGGTCACCGTCAGCGTCTCCACGTTCGTGCCCAAACCCCACACCGCCTTCCAATGGGTTCCCCAGTTGTCGATCGCCGAGATGGAGCGGCGGCAGAATCTGTTGCGGGCAGCATTGCGCGACCGCAGCATCAATTTCAACTGGCATGACCCCGAGACCAGCCGACTGGAGGGAGTGTTCGCCCGGGGCGACCGGCGTCTGGGCAAAGCCTTGCTCGAAGCCTGGCGGCGGGGAGCGCGGTTTGACGGCTGGAGCGAGTATTTCCGCCCCGAAATCTGGGCCGAGGCCTTTGCGGCGACCGGCATCGATCCGGATTTTTACACGGTTCGGGAAAGGGACCTCGGGGAAGCGCTGCCGTGGCGACACATCGACTGCGGCGCGTCGGCCGAATGGTTGGCCGGCGAATGGCGTAAAGCCTTGTCAGGGGAGTTGACCGCCGATTGCCGGCACGGACAGTGCAGCGGCTGCGGCGTCTGCCAAACCCTGGACGCCGCCGTGATCGACTGGAGGGCTTGAGTTAATGGATAAAATGCGGATCGCGGTAGGAAAAACCGAAGAAACAAAATACGTGGGACACCTGGACTTCTGCCGGGCCGTCGAACGGGCCCTGCGGCGGGCCAAGCCGCCGGTGGCGTACAGCGTGGGTTTCAATCCGCATATGCGTTTGTCGTTCGGGCCGGCGCTAAGTGTGGGTGTGGCGAGCGACGCCGAATATGTCGATGTGGAACTGACGGAACCGGTGGATGCGGCCCAGTTCAGCCGAGCCCTGACGGCGAAGCTGCCGCCGGGGTTGGTTTTTGTCGCGGCGAAGCCGGTAAGCACGACCACAGCCCTTGCGGCGGCGCTGAATCTGGCGGAGTATCAAATTACAACACGGGTGGCGCCGACCCCGGAAAACCTCGTCGCGGCGGAAAATGCGGTGGCGGCGTTTCAGGCATCTGAGTCCGTGCCGTATGTCCGACGCACGCCCAAGGGCGAAAAGACGTTGGAAGTGAAACGATTTTTGGCCGGCGATATCGCGCTGGCCTCCGAACAGGACGGAATCCGTCTGACCTTTCGCCTCCGGATGACTTCATCCGGGGCGGTGAAACCGCAGGAAGTGTTGCGCCTGCTGCAGGATCGCTTCGCTTTTCCCGCCGGTGACGCCGCTTGCCGCCGGTTGTCGTTGTGGGCGGAAACGAAAGAGGGACTCCGTGACCCGTTTGAGATTTAAAAAATTGGGGGACATTTCATGGCGAAACGAATTGTCGTCAATGTAATTCCCGAAGAAGTCCGTATGGCGCTCTGCGAGGACGGCCGGCTGCTGGAAGTGGCGGTCGAACGCACACAAAGCGACTCTATGGTGGGAAATATCTACAAGGGCCGGGTGGAGAACGTGCTGCCGGGGATGCAGGCCGCTTTCATCAACATCGGCAACGGCAAGAATGCTTTTCTATACGCCGGTGACATATTTCCGCGCAAGTCATTTCAGCGGTTGGTGGCGGAAGACAATCTCACGGTGGGCGCCGAAATCATGATCGAAATCGTTAAGGACGCGATGGGAACGAAAGGGCCGCGCGCGACGACTCATTTTTCGATTCCGGGACGGTATGTCGTAGTGATGCCGAGCGTCGATTATGTCGGCGTATCGCGGCGGATCGAATCCGGCGAGGAACGTTCCCGTTTGCGGGCGTTGGCCGAAAAGATTCGGCCCAAAGGGATGGGTGTCATCGTCCGGACGGTTGCCGAAGGACACAGTGAGGAGGAACTGGCCCGCGATTTCCAATACCTGGCCAACCTCTGGAATGCCCTGACGGCCAAGGCCAAGCGGGCGAAAGCGCCGTTTCTGTTGTACCGGGATGCGGATCTGGCGGTGCGGATTATCCGCGATCATGTCAAGGACGATATCGATGAAGTAATCATCGACAACGCCGAGGCGTATGCGCGGATGGTGGAACTGGCCAAATTCATCTCGCCGGACCTGGTCAAGAAGATTCATCTCTACAAGGCGAAGACTGAAATTTTTAGCCATTACGCCATTGAAGACGAATGGAACAAGTTGGCCGATCGTCGGGTCGACCTGAAGTGCGGCGGCTATCTGATCATCGACCGGACGGAGGCATTGACGGTCATTGATGTCAATACCGGCCGCTTTACCGGGCACTCCAATCTGGCGGACACCGTATTCCGCACCAACATGGAAGCGGCGGCGGAGATTGCCCGCCAGCTGCGGCTGCGGGATATCGGCGGCATCATCGTGGCCGACTTCATCGACATGGAGAAAACGGGACACAAGAAAGCGATCCTGACCGAACTGGAGGCCCGACTGAAGGCCGACAACACAAAAACCAACGTGTTGGGCCTCACCGAACTGGGCTTGGTCGAAATGACCCGCAAGAAATCCCGGCAGACGTATGAAAGCACGTTGTATGAAGGGTGTCCCTGCTGCGGCGGCCGCGGCACCATTCAGACTCCGGCCACATTGTCGATCTCGATCCGGCGGCAGCTCCGCCGTATTGCCGCGAAGCATCCCGGCGCCGAACTGCTTGTGCAGATGCATCCGCGGGTGGCCGAAGAATTTGGCGACAAAAAAGCCGTGCAGGCCTTTGCGACCGAAATAGGGACTGACCTGACCGTCGAAGCTGTGGACGGATTGCAGGCGGAAGTCTTCACAATTCTGGAAGGGGGCAAGACGCTGGTCCGCTCCCATGCGCCGAAAAAGGTTCGTAAACCGTATTCCCGCCAAGACCAGGAAGACAGCGACGTCACGGCAAGCGACCTGGAACCGTTGAGCGAGGAGGAACTGGCGCCGTTGCTGGCGGAACAGTTTGCCATGATTGCCGCCCAGGAGCCGGCGAACTCGCTGGAAGCGCGTCTGACGGCGATGGCCGGATCCCTGTGGGAACCCCTGCTGATGCCGGATGACGAGGACCTGGCCGATTTGGCGGTCCCGGTCCAAAGCACCGCTGCGGAAACAGTAGAGACGGCGGAGACAGCTGTGAAAAAACCACGCCGACGTCGCAAGAGCAAAAAGATGTTGCCGCCCAGCGTGACGGACCGTTTGGCGGAGGCCGAGGCCGTTGCTGGCGATTCAGCGGAGTCGATGGAAACGGGGGGCGGCTTGCCGCCCGAACCGGCGACCGAAGCTATCCCCGCCGCGCCGGTCAAAAAGCCCCGCCGGCGTCGCAAGACCAAGCCGGCCGCAACGGATTCTCCGGCCGACGAAGCGGATACTGCGTTGCCGGAAACGGAGAAAATGACACCGGAACCGGCGGAAGACAGTTTGCCCCAAACTGAACCAGGAACGGATGCGGAACCGGCAAAACCCAAACGGAAGCGTCGCCGCAAGAAAAAAGCCGTGACGACGGAGACTGCAGCGGAAACGGAGTCCCCGGCGGAAGAGGACGAAACGTCGGACTCGGCGGAAGCTGAACAAATCGAGCCTGAAAGCGCGGCGATGGAGCCGGCGGTGAAAAAAAACAAACGCCGACGCCGCAAAAAGAAAAAACCGGCGACTGAAGCATCGGACGGGATTGCGTCGACAGAAACGGAACTGGTCGAGCCGGAGCCGGAACAAGCGGCGGAGTCCACGGAATCATCGGATGCTGCGGATGCGCCCGCGAAAAAGAGTAAACGTCGACGCCGCAAGAAAAAACCGGCCGGAACCGACAATGGCGGCGAGGCCGAACCAGCGGCGGAAGAGAGCGGCATAGCCGCGACGGAGCCGGCAATGCCGACCGAAGTTTCGCCGGACGCCACCGAATCTACGGAAGAAGCGGCCACTGTGAAAAAGAAGCGCCGCCGTCGTCGCAGCAACGGCAAGAAAAAACCGGCGGACGGCGAGGCTGCGTTGCCGGTCGAACAGGAATCCTCCGGCGAACCGGATTGACATTGACCGTTGGCTGTGCTAAGATACTTCTGCGGCTTTGTCCGCATGGTTTCCGAACCGCTCGGAGAGGTTTGAAATCCGCCACGGCGGTACCGAATCCGGCGAGTCCAAAGAATAAGGAGGTGCAAGAATGTACGCAATAATTGCAACAGGTGGCAAACAGTATCGGGTGTCCGAAGGCGATGTGATTTTCGTCGAGAAACTGCCGGGCGAAGTGGATGATGCATTGGAATTCACCGATGTGTTGACCGTCGTTCAGGATGGCGAAGTCAAAGTCGGCGCTCCCTTCGTCGAAGGGGCCAAAGTGACCGGCAAAGTGGTTAAGCAGGGCAAAGACAAGAAGATCCTGGTCTTCAAGTACAAATCCAAAGCGAACTATCGCCGCAAGCAGGGTCATCGCCAGCCGTATACGAAAGTTTCGATCGAAAAAATCGAAGCCTAAACATGATCCGGGTCAGAATCGAACGGGATTCCACCGGCCGGATTCAGGGTTTTGAAGCCAAAGGTCATGCGGGCGCCGGTCCCAGAGGCAACGATATCGTCTGCGCGGCGGTGTCGGTGCTTACCGACTCGGTATTTCTGGGGTTGGACAGGCACTTGAAGCGCGAGATGGAATGGGACGCGGACAGCGGCGACATTTCGGTCCGCCTGAAGGAAGCCCCCGATGAATTGACCGAAGCGATCCTGGCCACGCTGGTTCTCGGGTTAACGGAAATTCAAAAAATATATCCGGATAGACTCCGGATTCTGTAATTAGGAGGTGACACCGATGTTTTTGTTTGATCTTCAGCGCTTTGCGCATAAGAAAGGGGTCGGCAGTTCCCGCAACGGTCGGGATAGCCACTCGCAACGCCTCGGAACCAAAGAGCCGGATGGCAAACTGGTGCCGGCGGGCAGCATTCTGGTTCGCCAGAGGGGTACGCGCTTTCATCCAGGTCGCAATGTCGGCATGGGCAGTGATCATACGCTGTTCGCCAAAGTTGCCGGCAAGGTGGCTTTTGAGCGGCGGGGACGGGATCTGCGCCAAATCAGCATTTATCCGGTGGAAGTGGAACAGGCGCAGTAGGCCCATCAATGGGTCTTTGAACGAAATATATAATCGGATTATATATTGCAGTGAATCCCACGGTCTTCCGCCGTGGGATTTCTTGCCGTTACGGGGAAATCTGCGTTTGGGCGGAGCATCACACAGGAATTTTTTCCGCGAAGGCGAAATATATTAAGGATACTCCCGGCGCGGACGGGAATTATCCGCACAAAGGAGCAACCATGTTTATTGATCGTGCAAAAATCAGCATCAAGGCGGGCGATGGCGGCGACGGCATGTCCAGCTTCCACCGCGAGAAATTTGTGGCCAAGGGCGGCCCGGACGGCGGCGACGGCGCCAAAGGAGGCGATATCGTCCTCGTGGCCGACCGCAACATGAACACGTTGCTGGATTTCCGCTACAAAAAGAAGTTCAAGGCGGAGCGCGGCGGCAAAGGGGAAGACAACAACAAATACGGCCGCAAGGCCGACAACGTGGTCGTCAAGGTTCCGGTCGGGACGTTGGTGTTCGACGATGACAGCGGCGACCTTCTCGCCGATCTGGTCGAGGATGGGCAGTACATCGTGGCGGCGCGGGGCGGCCGGGGCGGTCGCGGCAACGCCCGCTTCCCCAACAGCGTGAACCGGGCGCCGACATTCGCCGAACACGGCGAACCGGGCGAAGAACGCAAACTGCGGCTGGAACTGAAGCTATTGGCGGATGTGGGACTGGTCGGCTATCCGAGCGTCGGCAAATCGAGCATTATTACCATGGTATCGGCGGCCCGGCCGGATATCGCCGCCTATCACTTCACCACGCTGACGCCGGTGTTGGGCATCGTTCAGATCGACGCCGACACCAATTTTGTGATGGCGGATATACCGGGCCTGATCGAAGGCGCGCATGAAGGAAAAGGTCTGGGCTACGAGTTTTTGCGCCATGTCGAGCGGACCCGTCTGATCATCCATGTGCTCGATGTGTCGGGAATGGAGGGCCGTGACCCGCTCGAGGACTACCGCAAGATTAATGAGGAACTCGCTGCTTACAGCGAATATTTGGCCGGTCGGCCCCAGATCGTGGCCGCCAACAAAATGGACCTGCCCGAGGCCCGCCAGAACTACCCGGCGGTCGAAGCGGCCCTGATCGCCGAAGGGCGGGAGGTTTTCCCGGTTTCTGCGGCGACCGGCGAGGGGCTGAAGCCTTTGATCCAGCGAGCGGCCGAGTTGCTGGCGACCCTGCCGCGCGAAGTCGCGCCGGCGATGCCGGTGAAGATCGCCGTGCCCGAGGCGGACAATGAATTCACTATCCGCCGCGACGACAGCGGCGCTTTCATCGTGGAAGGAAAGAGCATCGAACGACTGGTTGCGATGACCCGTTTCCATGACGAGGAGAGCCTGCGCCGGTTCCAGAACATTCTTCGTCGCAGCGGAATCGAGGCGGCGTTGCGGGAACGGGGCGTCAAGGAAGGCGACACCGTCCGGATTCGCGAGATGGAGTTTGATTTCAGCGAGTAACAGGAGGCCGGGAAATGTTTGACAGGACCCAGTTGCAGGCGGCACGCCGCATTGTCGTAAAAGTGGGAACCAGTACGCTGACTCATCCCAATGGGAAACTGAATTTTTCCCGGATCGAGGGATTGGTCCGCGAACTGGCGGATGCGGTGAACGCCGGCAAACAGATATTGCTCGTCAGTTCGGGCGCGGTGGGCGCCGGCATGGACCGTTTGGGCTGGAAGGAAAAACCCAAGACCATTCCCGAAAAGCAGGCCGCTGCCGCCGTCGGCCAGGGAATCCTCATGCATACGTACGAAAAGCTGTTCTCTGAATATGGCCAAGTGGTGGCCCAAGTCCTACTGACGCGGGAGGATTCGGTCAATCGCCGCCGCTACGCCAATTCACGCAACACGCTGCTGACGCTGCTAAACATCGGGGTTATTCCCATCATCAATGAAAACGACGCCGTGTCCATCGACGAACTGAAAATCGGCGACAATGACACGCTGTCGGCGAATGTGGCGGCGATTGTTGACGCCGATGTGCTGATCATCCTGTCCGACGTGGAGGGCGTTTACTCCGCCAATCCCCAGACCGATCCGCAGGCGCGGCTGCTGCCCGAAATCGCCGACGTGACCCCTGAAGTGGAAGCGATGTGCGGCGGCGCCGGCACGATGCGCGGCACCGGCGGGATGCTGACCAAAATGGCGGCGGCGCGGATGGCGATGAACTCCGGCATCGTGATGGTCATTGCTTCCGGCGGCCGTGACGGCGCGGTGCAGTCCGTTCTGGCCGGCAAGCCGATCGGCACGCTGTTTCCGCCGCGACAGAACCGGCTGCAGTTTCGCAAGCGCTGGCTGGCTTTCGGCGCCCGGATCAAAGGCCGGCTGAAAGTCGACAAAGGCTGCGCCCAGGCGTTGTTGTCGAACGGTTCCAGTCTGTTGGCGGCCGGAGTCAAGGAAGTGGATGGCAATTTCGAACAGGGAAGCACAGTCAGCATCCTCAATCCGGAAGGCTGGGAAATCGCTCGGGGGTTGGTCAACTACAGCACGGACGATGTTCGGAAGATCATGGGCGCGCACACGCACGAGATCGCGGAAATTTTGGGGCACAAGCCCTACGATGAGGTCGTGCACCGGGACAATCTGGTCCTGTTGAGCCGACACGAAACGGAGGAGTCGAAATGATAACGAGAAGAATGGATTTGACCATCAGTACGAACAAGTTGGAACAGTCACGTGATTTTTACCGGGATATCCTGGGCTTTGCGCTGGTGTTTGAAAATGACAATTACATCGAGATGTTGGCCGAGGGTAGCACCACCATGGGGGTCAGTTTCATCACCCCGGAGTTGTCCGGCGGCGAGAAATTCACCGGCGAAGGGATTATTCTGTCGTTTGAAGTGGCGGATGTCGACGCGGAGTTTGCCCGGCTGAAGGCAGCCGGCGTGCGGATCCTCGAGGAACTCCGGGACAAAGCCTGGGGCGAACGCAGCTTCGTGATCAACGACCCGAACGGCGTTCATGTTTACATTTACAAATCCATCCCACCCACGCCGGAGTATCAGGAAGTTTTTGACAAGTACAAAAAATAACCGGTGGGGGGTAAGAACATGGATTGGCAGATGGAACTCGAAACTTTAGGGAAACGGGCCAAAGCCGCCGCCCGACAGCTGAACGCAGTTTCGACCGCGCAGAAAAACCAGGCGCTGCTGACAATGGCCGACCGGCTGCTCGGCGAGCAGGCGCGGGTATTGGCGGCGAACAACCGGGATATGGCGGAAGGAAAAACCAAAGGATTATCGGCGGCGCTGTTGGACCGGCTGTTGCTTACCCCGTCGCGCATCGACGCCATGGCGGAGGGACTGCGCCAGGTCGCGGCCCTGCCGGATCCGGTCGGTGAATGCGTAAGCGGCTTTCGTCGGCCCAACGGCCTGGAAATCCGAAAAGTTCGGGTTCCGTTCGGCGTGATTGCCATGATTTACGAAGCCCGGCCCAATGTGACCGTCGATGCCGCGGCGCTTTGTCTGAAGACAGGCAATGCTGTGATCCTGCGCGGCGGCTCGGAAGCGATCGAGTCCAACAAGGCGCTGGCGGAAATCCTGGTGGAGGCGGCACAGGCGGCGGGACTGCCGGACGGCGCGATCTCGCTGATCGAGACGACCGATCGGGAAGCCGTGAACCGGCTGCTGAAGCTGAACCGTTATATCGATGTCATCATTCCCCGGGGCGGCGCCGGACTGATCCGCACCGTCGTCGAAAATAGCACGGTCCCGGTCATCGAAACCGGCATCGGCGTCTGCCACACTTTTGTGGATGAGTCGGCCGATCTGGAGATGGCGGCGGACATCGCCTTCAACGCCAAAGTATCCCGGCCTGGCGTGTGCAACGCCATGGAAACGCTGCTAGTCCACCGGACAGTGGCCGACGCATTGCTGCCGCTGCTGCTCGAACGCTATGCCCGGGCCGGCGTCGAACTGCGAGGTTGTCCCGAGACGGCGACCCGCCATGAGGCCGTAATACCGGCGACCGAGGAAGACTGGGCCACGGAATACCATGATTTTATTTTGTCGGTGAAAGTCGTCGGCAGCCTGGAGGAAGCGCTGGAGCATATCGACCGCTTCAGCACTAAACACTCGGAAGCCATTGTGACCCGCGATTATGACAATGCCCGCCGTTTTCAGCAGCAGGTCGATGCGGCGACGGTATATGTCAACGCTTCCACCCGGTTTACCGACGGTTTTGAATTCGGCTTCGGCGCCGAAATCGGCATCAGCACCCAGAAGCTGCATGCCCGGGGACCGATGGGACTGGTTGAACTGACCTCCTACAAATATCTTGTGGACGGAAACGGGCAGATCCGTCAGTAGGCAACACTGCAAGGCGGAAAGCGCGCAATTCACAAATAGTTCACAAAGTCGTCACAGATGTTTCAAGCTTACCCTGTATACTAAACTTGAAACGAGAGAAACATTGGGGGGTGTCCGTTCATGGCAAATGTCCTGAACGTCCTGAAACGATTCAAGTGGTTGCTGATTTTTTTGATTGCGGCTGGTGTGGGCGGCTATTACGCTTACGGCTATTATCAGGCGCAGAACAAACCAAAGCCGACCGGACGTCAGGTCAAAGTGGAGAAGGGCGACATCATCGCCATGGTGTCGGCGACCGGCACGATTTCGCCGGTGGACAACGTCGATGTCAGTTCGAAAATCACCGGCTTGATCACGGAAGTGAAAGTGGTCGAAAACCAATATGTCAAAGCCAATGATGTGCTGATTGTGCTGGATGACTCCAAATACCGGGCTCAACTCGCCCAAGCCAGCGCCAAACTGGCCAATGCGGAAGCCAACTATGAGCGGGCCCGCAAAATGACGCAGGCTGGCGGCTATTCCCGACAGCAGCTGGACGCTGCCCGCACCGATTACGAAGTGGCCAAGGCATCGTACGACGATGCCGCATCCAACCTGGAGGACACGGTGATCAAGGCTCCGATCCCCGGTATGGTGATCGGCAAGCCGATTCCGGCGGGCCAGACGGTATCGCCGGGGATATCCAACCCGATGGTGCTGCTGACGATCGCCGATTTGAACAAAATGCAGATTCAGGCCCTGGTGGACGAATCTGACATCGGCAAAATCAAACTGAATCAGAAAGTTTCCTTCACGGTCGACGCTTATCCCGAGAAAACATTCGCCGGCAAAGTCACCACGATTTCCAACAAGGCCAATGTCCAGCAAAACGTGGTGTACTACAGTGTGCTGATCGATGTCGAATCGCCGGAGGGTTTGCTGAAACCGACCATGACCGCCCGTGTGTCCGTCCATGTGGGTGAGCGGCTGGGCGTGCTGACCGTGCCGACCCTGGCAATCAAGGACAACCGGGGACAGCGCTTCGTGAATGTGCAGCGCAACGGGCAGGAGCAGCCGGAAGCGGTAAAGATCACGACCGGCCTGTCGAGTGAAGACCGGATCGAGGTCGTGAGCGGCCTGAAGGAAGGCGACACGATCGTGCTGCCGCAGGGCGGGGCTGGTTCGACCCGGATTCCCGGCATGGGCGGCATGGGCGGCTCGAACATGTTCCGCCAGACCCCGGCCCGTTAAGGGGGCGGTGACATGAAGGAAACCATTGTGATCCAGGACATTGTGAAAACGTATCAGATGGGTGATTCCATCGTCCGGGCCCTGGCCGGCGTGAACCTGACGGTCGAGGAAGGTGAATTCACGGCGATCATGGGGCCGTCCGGTTCGGGGAAATCGACGCTGATGAATATTCTGGGCTGCCTCGACCGCCCCACCAGTGGGTCCTACAAGCTGGACGGCGCCGAGGTGGCGACACTCGGCGACGATGAACTGGCGGTGACCCGCAATAAAAAGATCGGCTTTGTGTTCCAGAACTTCAATCTTCTCTCGCGGATGTCCGCGCTGAACAATGTCGCCCTGCCGATGGTCTACGCCGGCATCCCCCACAAGGACCGCCTGGCGCGGGCGCAGAGGGGACTGGAAATGGTGGGGCTGGGTAGCCGGGTCCATCACAAGCCGAATGAACTGTCCGGCGGACAGCGGCAGCGGGTGGCGATCGCCCGGGCTTTGGTCAACGAGCCGTCGATCATTCTGGCGGACGAACCGACCGGCAATCTGGACAGCAAATCCGGCGACGAGATCATGGAAATTTTCTGCGAACTGAACCAGCAGGGCCGGACGGTCATTCTGGTTACGCATGAACCGGAGATCGCCGCCTACACCCGACGGACCGTCACCTTTCGCGACGGCTTGATAGTCAGCGACGAGCGAAGGGAGGAGAGCCGATGTTCTGGGAAAGCATAATCATCGCCCTGGACGGCCTGCGGGCCAACAAGATGCGGTCCATCCTGACGATGCTCGGCATCATCATCGGGGTTGGCGCGGTCATTGCCATGGTTTCGATTGGCATGGGCGTCCGGGAAAAGGTGCAGAAATCGATTGCCGGGCTGGGCAGCAATCTGCTGATCGTCATGCCTGGCGCCACGGCGCCGTCGGGCGTGAGGGTGGCGGCCGGTTCGAATACGACGATGACTTACAAGGATGCCCAGGCTATTGCCCGGGAAATATCAGGAGTCTCGATGGTCGCGCCGATGGTGCAGCGGCAGTATCAGGCCGTCTATGCCGGCAAGAACTGGATTACTTCCATGCAGGGGACTACGCCGGACTTTCTGGAAGTGCGGAATTTTGAACTGGCCGACGGGAACTTCATCACACAACGCGACCTGGATACCCGGGACCGGGTGGCGGTGCTCGGCAGCACGGTCGTGGAAAACCTGTTCGGGGAAATGAGCCCCATCGGGCAGACCATCCGCATCAACAAATCCACGTTCCGCGTGATCGGTGTGTTGGCGCCCAAGGGGCAGTCCGCCGGCGGCCAGGACCAGGACGACCTGATCATCGTGCCGTTGACGACCGCCCAGGAACGGATGCTGGGCATCACCCATGTCCAGTCGATCAGCGTGCAGGCGGAGAGCCAGGAAGTGCTCGACCAGGTCCAACAGGACATATCGATGCTGCTGCGGGTACGGCACCGGCTGCAGCCGGGAATGCCGGATGATTTCTCCGTACGGAACCTGGCGGCCGTCATGGCCACCGCCGAAGAAACGACCGGCACCATCACGCTGCTGCTTGGCAATACTGCGGCCATCTCGCTCTTGGTGGGCGGCATCGGCATCATGAACATCATGCTGGTGTCGGTGACGGAACGGACTCGGGAGATCGGCGTGCGCAAGGCGCTGGGCGCCACCTTCGCCAACATCCTGCTGCAGTTTCTGATCGAAGCCATCGTCATCGGCGTGACCGGCGGAATGATCGGCATTGCGATGGGATTGGGCTCCTCCTACATCATATCCTCGGTCTTCGGCTGGGCGACCGTTGTATCTGTGGGCACGATTCTTCTGGCGTTCGGTTTCTCGGTTGCCATCGGCCTGTTCTTTGGGCTGTACCCGGCGCGCAAGGCGGCGTTGCTGGATCCGATCGACGCCCTGCGGTATGAATGACCCGGTGAATTGAAACTCCGGGGAATTCTGGTATAATAAGACCGCGTGACAAATCTTGGGGCAGGGAGATGCTAGGATGGCGGATCAGCCACAGAAGATCGGCATCATGGGCGGGACGTTCGATCCCATCCACATGGGGCACCTGGTGATGGCGGAAGCGGTCCGGATGGACTATGACCTCGCCAAAGTCATCTTCATTCCCACCGGCACCTCGCCGCACAAGCAGGGGATGGCGGTGACGCCGGCCCTGGATCGCTACATCATGACGATGATGGCCACCTATTCCAACCCGTATTTTTTCGTATCGCCGATTGAGAGGGACCGTCCCGGCCCCTCTTTTACCATTGATACGGTGAGGGCCCTGATCGCCGAATACGGCGCCGGAACCGAGTTTTATTTCCTGACCGGAACCGATACAGTGCTGGAACTGCATACCTGGAACAACATCGACGAATTGCTGGAACTCTGCCATTTTGTGGCGGCTTCCCGGCCGGGCCAGACCGCCAGCATCGCCGAGGAAATCGAGCGATTGGGCCCCAAGGCCAAAGATCGGGTGCATCGCCTGACCACCCCGGAGCTGGAAATCTCGTCGACCGACATCCGGGAACGGGTGCGGCAGGGAAAATCCATCCGGTATTTCGTGCCGGAGAACGTGGAACACTATATTCATAAGGAAGGACTGTACTTGAAATAAGCCGATGATGGACTATCAAGAAATACTGGTCATTCTCGCAAAAGAACTGCGGCCGGCGCGATTCCGCCATAGCCGCGAAGTGAGCCGGACTGCAGTTCGGCTCGCTGAACGCTGGGGTGTGGATATCGAAAAGGCCCGGTTGGCCGGAATCCTGCATGACTGCGCCCGCAACCTCAAGGGGAAAGATTTGCTGCAATGCGCCGCCGCCAACGGTTTGTTCGTAAACGAGATCGATAATTTGCAACCGGCGCTGATTCATGCCCCATTGGGGGCCTTGCTGGCCGAACGCCGGTTCGGCGTTGCCGACCCGGAAATTTTGCAGGCCATTGCCCGTCATACGACCGGCGCCGCGCAGATGTCGCCGCTGGACAAAATCATCTATCTGGCCGATTGTATCGAACCGGGCCGCCATTATTCCGGGGTCGGGGAACTGCGGGAACTGGCGGAACGGGATCTCGACGCGGCGGTGCTGCTGGCCTATGACCACAGCATTTCCTTTGTCCTGACCGGCGGCGGGCTGCTGCATCCAAATACGGTCGAGGGGCGCAATTCGCTGCTATTGGAGATGAAAGCAAAACGGAATGGGAAATGATCGGAAAAGCCGACTAGGGCGGACAGAGGGACGTCAGCCGATCCGCAGGACACGGATCTGGCCGAAAGTCCTGCTGTTTCTGTTTGTTGCGGCGTCTTTGGCCGGCGCGGCCCTGCTGGGACGAAATCTGGCGCTGTATGGCCATGTCTGGGGGCCCGACGAATCCGGAAACCGGATCAATATTTTGCTCATAGGGATCGATGACGGAGAAATCGGCAATCCCAAAAACAGTCCCCATCGTTCCGACTCGATGTTGCTGCTGGGCGTCCACAAGGGTTCCGGCGCCGTCAGCCTGCTGTCGATTCCCCGCGATACCCGCGTGGCCATTCCCGGGCACAGCAACAATGACAAGTTTGGTCATTCCTTCGCCTATGGCGGGGTGGACCTGACAATCGCCACGCTGCAGGAGTTTCTGAAGGTGCCGGTCCATTACTACGTGGTGGCTGACTGGCAGGGCTTCATCCGGGTGGTCGATGCGTTGGGCGGCGTGGACCTGTATGTGGAAGCCGACATGAATTATGAAGATCCCTATGCCAATCTCAAGATTCATCTCAAAAAAGGGTTTCAGCACCTGAATGGGCAGCAGGCCGGCCAATATGTCCGGTTCCGCCACGACGAGATGGGCGACATCGGTCGGGTGATCCGGCAGCAGAAATTTTTGAAGGCGTTGGCGACCCAGGCGATCCGGCCGTGGAATCTGATTCGCCTGCCGCAAATCGTGGGGATTATTGGGCAAAGCGTTCAGACGAACATGACGCCGTGGTCGTTCCGGCAGGTGTTCATGGCGTTACCCGCGTTAAAGGGAAACAAGATCCAGGCGGATATGGTGCCAGGCAATTTCGCCAATATTGGCGGCGTCAGCTATTGGGCGCCTGATCCGGGCGAAACCCGAAAAGTGGTGGAACGGTTGTTCATCGCTCCGCCCCAGCCGTCACAGACGGAAAAAAAGTGACCGGGAAGCTGACAGCGGACCCGGAATAACGCTATAATATGAAAAAGGGGATATACCCCGAACGTGAGGAGGCAGAGGATGACCGAAACAGAAAAAACAGCCGGCGAGCTTGTCGAAATCGCGGCGGCCGCCGCCAGTTCCAAAAAGGCCCAGAATATTGTCATCATGGATATGCAGAAGGTGTTGCCGGTCACAGATTATTTTCTGATTGCGAGCGGAACATCGGTTCCCCAGGTCCAGGCGATCGCCGACGCCATCGAGGAGAAGCTGGCCGAGGCAGGGTTGCAGTTCCTGCATAAGGAAGGCTATCGTGAAGCACGCTGGGTGTTGTTGGATTACGGAGTTTTCGTGGCGCACATCTTCGTGAACGAAGAACGCCAGTTTTATAATCTGGAGCAACTCTGGAGCGGCGCTCCGGCCCGCGTGTACGAGGACTAGGCGCTCCTTTTAGTTCCCGCATTTGTGGCTACGAAGGTCACATTCCCCGATGAATCGGGGGTTGTGCTTATCGTAGCTATTTTTATGGAGAAAGTGAGTTATATGGCGGAGCGTTGGCGAGTTGCCGTCTGGAATTGCCGCTGCGGTGGCAGGAAAATCAGTCGGTGCGGGGCAGGAAGCCTGCGAACTGGATTCCGGTAAAAATGATACATAGACTATTTGTTTTCAATTCAGAAAATTGCTTGAAAATTCTGTAGTCGTGTTATATATTTATTTTGAAATCATGCATTTCAGATGGAGCGAGAGGAACGGGAACGGGCATTTACTGGCTCAATCCTTTATACCGAGCCAGTAAAGGAACCGACCGTGCGAGGTCGTTTTTTGCGTCTGCGGCAATCAGGAAAAATAAAAACTAAAACGAAAGAAGGGGATACCATGCCGGCGATTCGTATTTCACCCGAAGAGCTGAAGCAAAAGATGGAACAAGAAAAGTTCATCATCCTTGATCTGCGTCAACCGGAAGTCTATGAGAGCAGCCAGGAACAAATCAAAGGCAGTATCCGGCTTGACCCGAACGATGATGAAGCGATCCGGAGGATGATCGACAACACCGACAAGAATGTGGCGATTGTCGGATACTGTACCTGACACAACGAATATACAAGCGCCCGTGTGGCGAATATTTTCGTAAAGCATGGTTTTCGCAATGTCCGGGCTTTGCAGGGTGGCATGCAGGCTTTTAAGGATGCCGGATACCCCATGGAGCCGAAAAAATAACAAATGGATGAACCGATGGTCGTGCAGGCGGGTTAGTTGCTGGTCGGCAAAAATACGCTGAATTGGCTGCCTTTGCCGACTTCACTGTGAACTTCCACGAATCCGCCGTGGATTTCGGTCAATTGTTTCACGATGGCGAGTCCGATGCCGGACCCGCCGCTTTTTTTATCCCGGGCTTCGTCCAGCGGCTATTATGTACCCGCCGTGTCCACGGTGAACTTGCCGATTATGAAAGGTTCTTTCTTATCGGCAGTCTTCCGGCTTCGCGGCAGGATTTATTTGCGGCCGCACTGACAATCAGGCAGGAACCGATGCCATCGCCGGGGAATGTTTGAAGCAGGAAGAGTAACGACGATGCCTGGGGTGCGGGAGGGAATGGCTTGATACAACAACCGGTAGACGGAGACGCGACCATTGAATTGACCATTATTGACAGGGCAGGACAAAAGACTGTCAATGCGTTGAAAGGGCAACGTCTGCTGGACGTTTTGCGCCAGCAGGGGATTTATGTGAGTTCGCCCTGCGGTGGTCGGGGAACCTGTGGAAAATGTCGCGTTGAACTTCGGCAGGGGCGGCTTCTTGTCATCGGGGAAACTGATGATGACGGAACGACCAAGCTTGCCGAAGCCGGAACCAAAGTGTTAGCGTGCCGGAGTTTTTTGACCGAAGACTGCGCGGTCGATGTCAGCGCCGTTCAGGAACATGGGTTTTCTTCCAGTGCTGATTTCGCCGCCACGGAATCGGACGAAATCGATACTGGGTTTGCAATGGTGCGGTTTACGCCGGCAACCGATGATTGGGCTACGGGACGGAGCGCGGTTGAGAATATCCGCCGAGGCTTGGCGCGGCAGCTGACGTTTTCGCCGAAAGCCCTGCGCCAGGTGTCCTGTTGGCTCGGCGAAGCGTTACAGACCGGCCAGGCCGCACCGACGGCGGAACAGCCGCTGTGTTTGACAGTCTGCGGCGACCGGGTTGTCCAGGCGCGGACGGAGGAAGCGGCGATGTTCTACGGGATCGGCATCGACCTCGGGACGACCACGATCGCTCTGTCGCTGGTGGACCTGACGACCGGGAAAGTTCGAAAAACAACGACGCTGCTAAACTCGCAACGGCAGTACGGCGCGGATGTCATCACCCGTATCCAAAAGGGAGCGGAAGGTTTGCTGACTGAGTTGCAATCTTGCGTTCGAGAAGATATTTCCCGGGGAATAAAGGAGTTGTGCGCAGCAGAATCGATGGCGGTCGTTCGCATCGTCATCGCCGGCAATACGACAATGCTGCACCTGCTGTTGGGGCTGCGCGCCGACGCATTGGGACTGTTTCCGTTCCAGCCGGTTTCCACCGAGTTGGTCGAGCTGTCGTCCGCCGAACTGTTCGGAGTTTCCGGGCTGGATTGCGACGTGATCCTTCTGCCGGCGATTGGGGCGTTCGTGGGCGCGGATATTGTGGCCGGGATGATGTACTGTGAAGTCGAAAAATCAACGGAGAAGGCCTTATTCGTCGATGTGGGAACCAACGGAGAAATGGCGATCGGCGGCAAAGGCCGCATTGTCTGCACTTCCACGGCGGCGGGCCCGGCCTTCGAGGGGGCGAACATCACCTGGGGAACCGGCAGCGTTGCCGGGGCGATTGCGCACGTGGACATCCGGAACGGGGAACTTGCGTTCCAAACAATCGGCGATGCGCCGCCGGTCGGGATCTGCGGTTCGGCGGTGCTGGACATCGCGGCGGTCTGCCTTCGTGAAGGGTTAATGGACCCTACCGGACTTTTCGCATCGGCGGACCTGCAAAACAATGGATTGAAGATCGCCCAGACCCGGACCGGCGAGTGGATCCGGTTCACGCAGAAAGATGTGCGGGAGTTTCAACTGGCCAAAGCGGCGATCCGCTCCGGGCTGGAACTATTGGTGCAGGAATCTGGCTGCCGGTGGGAGGAAATCGGGCAGGTGTGCCTGGCCGGTGGCTTTGGCGCGCGGATCGATGTATCGAATGCTGTCGCGGTGGGCCTCTTGCCGACGGAATTACAGGATCGGATTCAGCCGGTGGGCAACGCCGCCCTGGGCGGGACGGTGAGTTATCTGCTGTCGCGGCAGCGGCGGGAGGCGGTCGATGCTCTAGTGCGATCGGCCCGGGTGATTGATCTTTCCCAACACCCGGATTTCAACGATTTGTTTCTGGCGCACCTCCAGTTCCCGACGCAGGACTGAAAACGCCGGGTAAACTATTGGCGGCAGGGGGTTGAAAAGCAAACATGGACCCGCTGATTTTGCAATATGTTTCGCTGATCTCGATTACGCTGTTGACTTCGGTCATCACCCTGTTTACCGGGTTTGGCGTGGGAACCATCATGATGCCGGTCATGGCGCTGTTCTTCGATGTCAAAGTCGCCATTTTTTTGGCGGCCATTGTCCATTTCTTCAACAACATCTCCCGGATTCTGTTATACCGGCGGAATCTGCGGCGGGATATCCTGCGGCGGTTCGGCGTGGTCAGCATCGCCGGCGCTTTTCTCGGCTCATTTGCTCAGCTGTATCTCCAAAGCACCTGGCTGAAAACCGGCGTGGGAATCTTTTTGAGCCTGTTTGCGCTGCTTTCCCTGCTGCCGTTTCCGATCCGCTGGAAGTTTCCGCCCGCCGTCGACGTAGCCGGCGGCTTCCTGTCCGGCCTGATCGGCGGCCTGATCGGCAACCAGGGTGCGATCCGGTCGCTGTATCTGCTCAACTACCGGCTGGACAAGCAGGAACTGATCGCGTCGGCCGCCATGATCGCCGTGGTCATCGACGCCACCCGGATCCCGGTATATGCGGTTTCGAATTATCGGTATTTGCGGGAAAACCTGACGCTGATGCTGCTGGTGATCTTGGCTTCCATCGCCGGGACCCTAATCGGCGGACGCATCCTGCCCAAAGTTTCCTACGAGTTTTTCCGGCGGTTCATTCTGGTGGCGGTGCTGGGCCTCGGAATCATGATGACGGTCGGAATGGTCTGATTTATGTTATAATTTACATAATAGAAATGATGAACAGAATACGCCCAATACGGATCCTTGAAAAGAAAAGCTCCGTCTTCTGCCGGATGGCAGTCGGCGGAGACTTTTTATTCCCGCAATAAAACAGGAGGTGTACGATGAACATTTATGATTTCGCCCTGAAAATGGAATTGGATGGTGAACAGTTTTATTTACAGCAGGCGGCAAAAGTAGCCCATGCGGATTTGAAAGTGGTGTTGAAGGGCTTGGCGGAGGATGAACAACGGCATTACCGGATCGTTCAGCAACTCCAAAATCAAAAAAGCACGTACATCGAGCCCGACCCGGCCATCGGCGCCGCGCGAAATGTGTTTGCGATCGCCGGGGATAAACCATTCATTCCCAAGGATCAGGACTCGATCGCCAAATGGAAGGACGAACAAAGAGATGTGTACCAAGCGGCGCTACGCAAAGAAGAAGAAAGCGTACGCATTTACAAGAACTTGAAAGAAACTGTGGAATCTCCGGCGGAAAAAGACATTCTCGCCAAGTTGGCGCAGGAGGAAGAACGGCATGCGGAAGTACTCGGCAACATCATTCAAATGCTTAATAATTTCAATGAATGGGTGGAATCCGCGGAGTTCCATCACCAAAAGCCGTATTGACGGCAAAGGGGTGGCAACATGGGAAACCAGCGTTGGTTTTTTCCAGTGCTCGTCTTCTGGGCGATACTCATCGGAACTGCCGGCTGCGGTAGCGCCCAATCCGGAATTTCCGCGATCACTCTTCCACCGGGTTTTCAGATCAGCATCTATGCATCGGGGGTTGAAGGCGCCCGGTCGATGACGCTGGGTGAAAACGGCGTTGTTTTTGTCGGTTCGCGGAATGCGGGCTGTGTGTATGCGTTGGTGGACGAAAAAAAAGATGGTTCGGGAATTACAGTCATCAAAATAGCCACTGGCCTGGACACACCAAACGGCGTTGCCTTCCACAAGGGCGCACTGTATGTCGCCGAAATCAGCCGGATTTTGCGCTACGATCATATCATGGACAATCTGAAGCAGCCGCCGGAGCCGGTGGTAGTGAATAACAGTTTGCCGCGCGAACGGCATCATGGCTGGAAATTCATTGCAATTGGCCCGGATGAAAAATTATATGTTCCGGTGGGCGCACCCTGCAATATCTGCAGCAGCAGTGATGAACGATTCGCCAGCATTCTGCGGATGAACCTGGATGGGTCGGGGCTGGAAGTGTTTGCGCATGGCGTGCGCAATACCGTGGGATTCGATTGGGATCCGGTCCGGCGCGAGCTTTGGTTTACCGATAATGGGCGGGATTGGCTTGGCGATAATTTGCCACCGGACGAACTCAATCATGCCCCGATGCCGGGAATGCATTTTGGCTACCCCCATTATTATGGCGATAACATCGCTGATCCTGAATTCAAAGAAGCGACGCCAAGTTCTGGACGCACAGTTCCGGCCCTGAAACTTGGCGCCCATGTGGCGGCGCTGGGGATGCGGTTTTATACCGGCGCTATGTTTCCGGCCGAGTATCGCAACCAGATCTTTATTGCCGAGCACGGGCCATGGAATCGGACGTCGCCGGCGGGCTACCGGGTTACCATGGTACGATTGCAGGACGGAAATCCCGTGGGTTACGAAGTCTTTGCCCAGGGCTGGCTGCAGCCGGGAAGAGCCTGGGGGAGGCCTGTGGATGTCTTGGTCATGCCGGATGGAGCACTGCTGGTTTCGGATGACCGGGCCAATGTCGTGTATCGCATCAGCTACGGCAGCGGATCATGAACCGATACTTGCAGTATTTAGGGCTTGCCCTTCATCGTCAGGAGGCGAAGGCTGTTTAATGTGACGAGGAGGGTGGCGCCCATATCGGCGAGAATCGCCAGCCACAGAGTCAGCCAGCCGGGGAAAACGGCCAGGATGGCCAGCGCCTTGACCGCCAGCGAAAAGGCGATGTTCTGGCGGATGATCGTCAGGGTCTGACGGCTCAGGCGGATCAGAAACGGCAATTTGTCGAGGTCATCGGCCATCAGGGCGACATCCGCCGTTTCCAGGGCGGTATCGGCGCCGGCTCCACCCATGGCGATGCCAACGGTGGAAAGTGCCAGCGCCGGGGCGTCGTTGATCCCATCGCCGACCATGGCGACTTTGCCGTATTGGCCCCGCAGTTCGTGGATGGCGGCGAGCTTGTCCTGGGGCAGAAGCTCGGCCCGGAATTCATCCACGCCGACGGCGGCGGCAACAGCGGCGGCGGTGGCGGCGTTGTCGCCGGTCAACAGGATGGTGTGGCGGATTCCTGATCGTTTTAGCTCGGCAATGCTGGCCGGGCTGTTTTTTCGCAGGGCATCGGCGACAGCGATGAGGCCGAGCAGATGAGTCGATGTGCCGATGATCATAACGGTTTTTCCCTGGCGTTGCAGCTGTTCGATGTCCGGGGCGGCGGTCAGCAGCGAGATTTGGCGTTCTTCAAACAGCCGGGGGTTGCCGATCAGGAGCTGTTCGCCGTTGCGGCTGGCTTGGGCGCCACGGCCCGGCAAGGATTGAAAATCAGCCGCCGGGACAACCGTATGTCCCTGCTTCCGGGCGGCCTCTAAAATCGCGTTCGTCAGGGGATGTTCGGAGCGGGCTTCGACATCGGCGGCCAGGGCCAGCAAATCCCCGGCTGACAGGGAATGCAGGGGCAGGATGTCCGTGACCACTGGCCGTCCCTCGGTCAGCGTGCCCGTTTTGTCCAGCGCGATGGCCTGGACGGATCCCATTTCTTCGAGATAAATTCCGCCTTTGATGAGAACGCCGTTGCGGGCAGCAGTACCGATCGCACTGACGATCGCCGCCGGCGTGGACACCACCAGGGCGCAGGGACAGGCGACGACCAGCAAGGCCAGGCCACGGTAAATCCAGGGCTGCCACGCCAGCCCAGCCAACAGCGGTGGCAGGAACACGATGCCGGCCGCCAGCGCCATCACTACGGGCGTGTACACAGCGGCGAACTTCTCGACGAACGCCTGTGACGGGGCCCGTTGCCCCTGCGCCGCTTCGACCATATGGATGATCCGGGCAATGGTCGTATCCTGGACAAGGCGGGTAACTTCCACTTCCAGGGCGCCGTAGGTGTTCAGCGTACCGGCGAACACCGGCGCGCCGGGCGATTTCTCCGCCGGCAGCGATTCGCCGGTGATGGCGGCCTGGTTGATGGCGCTTTCGCCGTGCAGGATGTTCCCATCCAGAGCGATTTTTTCGCCGGGACGGATGATCATAATTTCGCCAACAGCGATGTCTTCGACCGGCAGATCGGTTTCAACGCCGTTTCGCCGCACCCGGGCCAGTTTCGGAGCCAGATCCATGAGCTGCCGGATGGAACGGCGGGATTTCTCCATCGTCCAGCCTTCCAGTAATTCCGAAACGGCATAGAGAAACGCGACGGTGGCGCCTTCCTCGTATTGGCCGATGCCGACCGCGCCGGCGACGGCCACGCTCATGAGGACGCTCATGTTGAAATTCAGGCGCCGCAGCGAATAGGCGGCTTTGCGGAAGTTGCCCCAGCCGCCCAGAACCATGGCGGCGATATACAAAGCCAGATAGGCGGACGCCGGGCCCTGGAATTTCTCAAGTCCATAGGCGAATGCCAGAAACAGTCCGGACAGTAGGGCCCGAGACAGCTGCTGGTCGGCTGGCGGCGGCGCAATACCGGACTGCTGATTCAGCGGGAAAATTGTATAGCCCTCTTCCCGACCCAAGGTACGGATCGCCGGCAAGTCGACGACGCCGGTCAGGGTGAGGCGGCCAGTCATGGGATTCAGGGAAGCGCTGATGACGTCGGGCAATTGCCGGACCGCGGCTTCGAATTTGCCGGCGCAGTCCAGGCAGGTGATTCCGTCGACTTGCAGCATCGTTTGCGCGGTGGCGTTTTGTTGATTATTTCGCATAGGGCTGGAACCTTTTCAGGCGCAGGGCGTTCAGCACGACCGAGACTGAGCTGAAGGCCATGGCGGCTCCGGCGACCACTGGCGTGAGATAACCGGCGGCGGCCAGAGGGATGCCCAGGGAATTGTAGAACAGCGCCCAGAAGAGATTTTGCCGGATGTTGCGCATGGTCGCCCGGCTGAGCCGGATGGCGGCGACGATGCCGCCGAGGTCGCCGCGCATGAGGGTGATGTCGGCGGCCTCGATGGCGACGTCCGTACCGGTGCCGATGGCGAAGCCGACATCGGCGGTGGCGAGGGCCGGAGCGTCATTGATGCCGTCGCCCACCATGGCGACAACCTTGCCTTCCTTCTTCAAGGCTGCGACTTTTTCCGCCTTGTGTTCCGGCAATACTTCCGCCATCACGTTGGCGATGCCGATGCCGGCGGCGATCGTCCGGGCGGCGCGTTCATTGTCGCCGGTGATCATCCATACCTCGATGCCGAGCCGCTGCAATTCGGCGACCGCCGCCGCCGAATCTTCCTTGACCGTGTCGGCGACCGCGATGAGACCGTTGATTATTCCGCCGGTGGCGATGAGCATAACGGTTTTTCCCTGCTGCTCGAGACGTTCGATTTCCGGAATCGTAGCGGCGAAGTCAATGTTGTTTTCCTGCAGGAGGCGGCGGGCGCCGACCAGGATTTGCTGATCGCCAACGGTGGCGCGTACGCCCTGGCCGGGAATGGCGACGAAGGAGGAGGGTGCAGCGAGCGGCAGGCTTTGCGCCTGTGCATGCTTGACAATCGCCTGCGCCAGGGGATGTTCGGAACTCTGCTCGACTTGCGCCGCCCGTTGCAGCAGCTCCATTTCAGATAACCCGTTTAAAGGCAGGATGTCGGTGACCGACGGCTGCCCTTTGGTGATCGTGCCGGTTTTGTCGAGCACGATGGTCGTCAGCCGGTGGGCGTTTTCCAGATGCTCGGCGCCCCGGATCAGAATGCCGTTCTCCGCGCCTTTGCCCGTTCCCACCATGATGGAAGTGGGGGTAGCCAATCCCAGGGCGCAGGGGCAGGCGATGACCAGCACCGCGGTGAAGTTGACCAGGGCCCGGGTAAAGTTCCCCGGATCAAAGAGAAAATACCAACCGAGAAAGGTCAGCACCGCCAACGCGACCACGGTCGGCACGAAATAGCCGGACACGATGTCGGCGAATCGCTGGATCGGCGCTTTGGAACCTTGGGCCGCTTCCACGATCCGGATGATCTGGGCCAAAGCCGTGTCTTTGCCGACTTTGGTCGCCTGGAATTTGAACGAGCCAAACTTGTTGATCGTCGCGCCGGCCACACTGTCGCCGACTTTTTTGTCGACCGGCAGACTTTCGCCGGTCAGCATCGATTCGTCCAATGTGGAATCGCCCTCGACAATGACGCCGTCCACTGGTACTTTTTCGCCGGGGCGGACGACGATGACGTCGCCGACCTGAACCGCCTCGATGGGGATATCCGTTTCGGCGCCGTCCCGGACCACCCGGGCTGTTTTCGGCTGGAGGCCCATCAGGGCTTTGATGGCTTCGGAGGTGCGGCCTTTGGCGACCGCCTCCAGCATTTTCCCCAGAATGATCAGGGTGATCAGGATGGCCGAAGTTTCAAAATACAAATGGGGATCGCCGGTGAGAAGGTTGGCGATGCTGAAAAAGTAGGCGGCGGAAGTGCCCAGAGCGACCAGTACGTCCATGTTGGCGCTGCCGTTGCGCAGGGCGGCCCAGGCGCCGCGATAGAACGGCCAGCCGGCGATGAACTGCACCGGGGTGGCCAGGGCGAGCTGCACATAGGGGTGCATCAGGATGTGCGCCAGGTCGGGCAGGATGGCGGCCATATGCAGGATCATGCCGAGCAGCAGCGGGAACGACAATGTGGCCGACAGGAGGAAGCGTCGACGCTGGCCGCGCACTTCAGCTTCCCGCAGCTGTTTTTCCCGGTCGACATCGCCGGCATTGGCCGGATCGTGAGCTTCATAACCCAGTTTTTTCACTTTGGCCTGGATATGTTGGAAGCTCAGTTCGTTTCCGCTGAACTCGACAGTCGCCCGCTCCGTGGCCAGGTTCACGGTGGCGCTGAATACTCCCGGCAGGGCGTTCAGGGCTTTTTCGATCCGGGCGGAGCAAGCCGCGCAGCTCATGCCGGTGATTTTGAATTCGACCTTATCGGGAGCCACCTGATAGCCGAGATCGGTCACTTTGGCCGCGAAATCTTTCAGGCTGGTCTGGGTCGGGTCATAGATGACACTGGCCGTTTCGGCGGCAAAGTTGACTACCACTTTCGTTACGCCAGGCAGTTTGCCAAGGCCTTTTTCGATGCGGGCCGCGCAGGCGGCGCAGGTCATGCCGATGATTTTCAGTGTGCTGGAGCAGAGGGGAGTGTTCGAAGCATTGGGTTCCATCAAGTTCACTTCCTTTGATTCATACTGGATAGTATGAAGGCGATTTCTGATTTCGTAATTTTCTCGGCTCTATTTCGTAAACTGTTTCAGCACGTTCATGAGTTCGTCGAGGCTCTCATCGGCGCGGTCTTCACGGATCGCCGAAACCACACAGCTCTTGGCATGGCTTTCGATGATCAGCAGAGCGACCTTGTTGATGGCGGCGCGGGCGGCCAACAACTGCTGCACGACGTCAACGCAGTAGCGGCCGTCATCCAGCATCTTGTCGATCCCGTTGATCTGTCCGGAGATTTTTTTCAACCGTTGTTTCATGTCGGCCTTTTCTTTGTCGGTCAGCATGGAGAACCCTCTTTCAAAAATTAATTACCATACCCCAGTAGGGTATATTTTAAGTATAGAACCTGTTTTAAATGAAGTCAAGGGGTAACAACAATGGATTCGGTGACTTTGGGATCAATTAAAATAGTGGACTCACGGGCGTCAAGAAAGTGCGGAAAAACAAAAAAGCTCCCGGTTTGTCCGAGAGCCTGTGACAAAGTCTTGACATTGCTTTGTGTGAGCAAGGAGGATTATTTTGTTTACTCCCGCTTCATGCAGGTGCTGCTGGCTGGGCAGGCGGTCCCGAGG